>DATGIO010000065.1:0-109299 GCA_035295685.1 Candidatus Angelobacter sp. | reverse complement strand
GCCCTTCGCTGCTATCAAGGTGGCGAAGTCAGTACGGCCTTGGACAAGCTCGAGCATCTCCTTTCGTTGTCTCGCGGTGCCTCTAGCTCGAGTAGTCAGGAGCGCGAGGCCCAGTACCAGGGGCTCTATAACCAGATTCGTTCGGAGCGTGAGGCATTTCGCAATGCTTATGCTGAAGCGCGCAAGCATCTTGAAAACAAGAATTTTGAGCGGACGCTCGAACTCTGTGCCGAGTTTTTGAAGAAAAGCCCTCTCGATCCCATGTTCCAGGCGTTGAAGCTTGAAGCCGGGGAGCGCGAGCGCCAGGATCGCTCCGCGGCGGTGGCTGCCGTTGGCCTGCGGTTGGAAGCGGAATCGGATCTCGACCGCAAGATTAACGTCCTGAAAGAAGCCTCCGAGCAGTATGCCAACGAGCCGTATTTTAAAGATGCGCTCAAGCTCATGCGCGAGCGCCGCGATCTGGTGAACTCGATCCTCGCTCGCGCACGGCAGTACGAGCAAAAGAATCAGATCAACGAGGCTTTGGGGCAATGGGATATCCTGCGCAACATCTATCCTCAATACCCGGGCCTCGAAATCGAAGCGGAAAGGCTCGTGCGTAAGCGCAACGAGCGCGCCAAGGAAGAGACAAAGTCCCGCTGGGTGGAAAAAATCGACCAGCATCTGGAGATCGCCGAGTACGATAAGGCCCAGGCCGTTCTGTCCGAAGCGCTCGCAGAGTTTCCCGGCGATCGCGAACTTCTCAGTCTTGAGAAGCTTGTGCAGCAGGGTGCGGAAAAAGAAAGCCAGGCCAAACAGCTTCTCGAAGAAGGCGCGGCGCTTTGCACCCAGGGATCATTCGACGAGGGCATCCAGCGGCTCAGAAAAGCCGTTGAACTCAACGAGCGCAGCCGTTCTGCGCGGAGCGCGTTGGTAAATGCCCTGGTGGAGCGTGGGCAGGCTCTGATCGGTAGCGACTGGAAGGCAGCCAAAGTGCTTCTTGAAGAGGCGCTTGCGTTGCATCAGAATCACCCGATTGCCCGCAGCCTTCTTTCCCGCGTGCAGGACCAGGAGCGGTTGGCGTTCGTCGAAGGCTGCATCTACAGCGCCCGCGAGCTGCAAAGCTCGGGTGAACTTCAGCAAGCCCTTTCAACGGTTCGTTCGGGATTGGAAAAGTACCCGAATGAAACCAGGCTCTCTCAACTGGAAAATACTCTCCGAAAAGGGCTGAATCAAGGCAAGGACAAAGACAAAGACAAGGACAAAGACAAGGACAAAGAGCGGGACACGACTCCCACTCCGCCCGGTGCTCCCCATCGCAATCGCCGCTTGAGCCCTGCTGACGCCCCCACGGGATCGTCCGGGAGTGGCAGGGTCTCGGGAAGATCAAGTTCGTCCAGGCTCTCTCCGCCCGTGAACACCGTGGCCGAGCCTGCGGCCGCTCTCGCTCAAGCTCCGGTAGCGCAGCCGCAGGCGCGTCGTGCGCCGGTGCCGGCCACGGCCACGGCTAAAAGATCGTCATCGTCGTCGCCGTGGCGTTGGATCGCGATTGGTGCGCCGCTTCTTGTTGTCGCTGTTTTCCTGGCTCTGCAACTCCGGCCCCGGCAGACGCGCATCGACGTCCACGCCAACATCGAGGGAGTCAGCGTCGCCGCCGATGGCAAGCCCGTGGAAGGCAATCAGTTGTTTCTGTCGCAAGGCAAGGAGCATCGCATTGAGGTCTCCCGCGATGGCTACGAGACGGTAGTTCAAACCGTTACCGTTGGTCAGTCGCCGCAAACGGTGGAATTTCAGCTTGCTCCGCTGCCGCCGCAACTAAGCTTTTCGTCAAATCTCGCTGGTGGCTCCGCGACTTTGGGTGAGGGGCAACCGATCCCGCTGGAAGCGGGGAAATTCGATCTGAAGGTTTTGCCGCAAGGCGCGCAGCAGCTCACGGTCTCCGACCGCGAGCAGCATAAAGTTCTTGAGGTTCCGTTGCGCATCGAAAACGGTCAGGCCATTGCCATTACCGGCCCGCTCAACACCCAGGATGCCTCGGCGGTGATTGTGAGCGTGGGGGCCGCGAATGCCACGGTGTTTGCGAGTTCTGGGCTTGCCGGCAACGTGGACAATCTTGCTCTGCAGCCGATTCCGGCGGATGGGCTTCAGATCGATCTTTCCAAAGGCGGCCGGGACTTTGTCTGGGGCAATGGCCAGACCCTTGCGATTCAACCTTCGGCCCAGCGTCATCTCCTAGTCTCCTTAGTTTCCGCCGCTTCCGCTTCGGAGCCCGCCACATCAGTCGCTGGGAAAGGGAATGGTTCCCTGTTGCGTTTTGAATCGGTGGAGCCCGGGGCCGATATCTATATCGACGGCGAACATTGGGGAAAGGCGACCGAGAGTGGCTTTCTGGAAGGATCGGTCAAGCCGGGACGGCATCAAGTCGTGCTGTCCAAGTTTCAGTTTGAAAATTCTCATCCTCTTACGATACGGGCACTGCCGGGCAAGACACAGCGGATTTCGGGCAAGCAGATGCTGCTGGTAAAGCAAGGCTCTCTGCTATTCAATGTCACGCCTTCAACCGCGACCGTCAAATTTGCCCGAGTGCATGCGCCGAAAACGGAAAAGCCGCAAGGAGTGCGATCTGGGGAACCCGTATTCGTACGTCCCGGTTCGTATCAGGCAAAGATCGATGCGCCCGGATACGCCGGTTCGTCGCAGACTTTCTCCGTAACCGCTGGACAGCGCACCGAAGTGAAGTTCACCCTGCAAGCTTCTGGCTCCACCGCCGCCGCGGCGAATCAGCAAGCGGCTCCCGCTGCCGGTCCGCGAAACCTCTTTGAAGATATGTCTCTTTGGGCGACGGAAGGGAACTGGTGGGTGCTGAAGAGCGAACGCTATGGATTCCTGCTCTCGAACCAGGGCGTGCTGAACGTGGCCATCCGGAAACCTAAAAATATTTTGGGTAAAAAGCGCATTGAATGGACGATCGACAATCGCGGTGAGGGCGACAAAATCGTTTACTCGATCCAAAACAACGTGCTGCGCCGGACCATTTTGCGCGGAGGGAAACTGTCGCTTGCCGATGCCCAAATCCCCCTAAGCCAAAAGAATTCAGATGCCTACCGTTTCACCTTCGCCGTCTCTGCCTTCCGTATTACCGTGAGTGACGACGTAGGAACAAAGCTGGACGAAATCGAACGCCCCAACGCCAACGTTCCGCCAGGGAAGATAGGATTCTTGGGACCAATCGGCGTATCGATACAGAGCCGCTGAGCTGTGGCGCGTCGAGAAATTCTTGCCGCCACGGCATTCATTGGCCCAGCTTTGCGCCTCGGCAAAACACCGAAATTTTATGCTTTGGCCTTTGCTGCCTTTTTATCGTTTTTGTCTGCTGTCATAAACTCAAGATGCAGCATCTTTAACTTTTCTTCATTCGAACCAAGTGACACGGACCACCGGTTTTCGAGAAACGTTAACATTGTCAAACCACGTTCCATGATGGCTTCTGGTGTCCAATCTGCATTCTTAGATATTTGGATTTCGCTATATGAACCATTGGAATAGCCCGCAAGACCGGCCGTATCCTGTTTTTTGCTTTCAAAGCCCCTGTTAGACAACCGCGAATTTTTACTTTGGGACAATGCCAACAGGTTACCCAGCGAATTCAGAAGAATCTGTCGTTCTTTTCTTGGCCTCTTCTCGAAGCTTGGCCATTCTCGATTTATTGGCGATTGAGGATAAATATGCTCTATGGTTACATGGTCCTTTTTGGAAGCTGTGAAATCCTGCCAATTCACTTTCGCCGATTTCATTCCAGCTTTGTCCTTTAGGTATTGTTCGTATTCAAACAGAAAGTACTTGAGACCCTGCCAACCGTAAAATCCCTCCTCGCCGCGCGCGAACAGGTCACGCAAGTCTGGTATCATTTTTTCCAAAGAGAAGAACTCTTCGGTTCTCTCTGTGATGGTCGCAATAGCACCCTTTAGTGTAGTGTCGTCTCGGTAAATCTCTCCTGCAAGCCTATAGAATTTGCTGTCACCTGTGTCGGCTCGGCGCTGACAAAGTCTACTTATGCAAAATACAAACCGTTCAGCGGCATCGAGAAGATCAGCCAATTGATCCAAATTTGTGCCTTTCTGCATAGCGGCCATAATGAGTGGGCCAAATGCGCCCCGGCCCAATCTCTCCAAACGTTCCAATCGGCCTCGCACTTGATCGCCTAACCCACCTGCTCGATCAGGGAAATTAATAACGTGCCAGGTTCGGACAGAATCTTGAATACTCGTGACGTAACGTTGTAGATCAGTAATCGTAAGCGTTCCACTGCTCACACGATCAGCAGTAAAATGCTCATCTAACAAGAATGAGGCAAACTGTCCAGCTTCTTCACGAGCATAGCTAAAGTACATGATCCAATGAGCACGAAGAAATTCGTCATCATCGAGGACACAATCATTTTCACGTCCAAGGAATTCGTAAACCGTCTTCCACGCATCATTTATGTTCCGCCGCAATGCCTGACGATCCCCATCTTCAATGGAGTCAGGGAGAAGTGTTGAGAGATAAATAAATCGGTTTTTTAATAATTCCAGCTTTGAAAGAGATTTACCTCGATTATTCATCGTTTCAAAGACAACAAATACGTCGAGCTGCTCTTGCAACTCATAAACATTGAAAAGGAATCGCTGAGTCAGGCCCTTGAACCATCGCTCGATGTCTTCATTCGGAGCATCCTTGACCTTTTTCAGAAAAAAATTCAAAGCATTCATAAGATTTACGGTATACGTCGTTTCGGTTCCCTGGAATTGATTCGAAGAGTCTCCCAATATACGCGTCTTCAAGAATTCGTAGCTTGGATTGTCTTTCTGATATCCAAAAATATATGATCGGCTCACTGTAGACGCTTGCTTTAAGTATTTCTGCTCGTGATCACGTTTCTCCGCATATGCTAAGCTAGCGCCCGGCTTAATCTGATCGAGCAAACATTTGATTAGGATGATGGCTGTCGTGAGGCGTTGTTGCCCGTCCACAACATAAAAGGGCTTGAACGACCTTCCCGCAATGAGCCAGGTATCCTCGTCCCACTGCCTCCAGGCATCCTCACGTACCTTCTCCAAGGTTAATTGTCCGGTATAGTGGTTCCGGTTGTTTCCTAATCGGTCAAGGTCCTGCCAGAAGTCCGTCAACTGGCGTGATCCCCATGAAAAGCCACGTTGATAATCAGGAATGCGGAGAACGCAACTATTGAAAATGCGGTCAAGATTCTGAAGATCGCTAGACATGTACGTAAGTATAATGAAGCCGCACTCATTTCCAGCACTTTTTTGACCAAATATGAGCAGAAAGCCACCAGCGATTCAGGTCATATTCGTTGATCCGCAGGGCACGAAATCCAATGGCTCGTTGCTTACACTATCCTCAAACTATAGGAAGATCCGTGCGCTTAATGATGCAAAATGGGACAAACCCCAGACTCTCAAGCGGTTTATTGAATCCCTTCAAAGTCGAGACAAAGATGGCTTGGAGGCCGCAATTCGGGCCTTGAATCGACACAACTATTGGCGTGAGAGCCTGGCGCAACTTAGAACAGTTCAAAATCGAAACGGTCAATTGGGAAATGCTCTCCTTTCATTTTGGATCACGTACGGGTCGTATAGCATTCCGAGGGCATTGAAAGAGGATTTGGTGCATCTTATTGACACATTCAAATTTCTCTTGCCTCCCTACACAGGACCTGGATTAACACTGTATCGCGGAGAATTGGAAGCACGGCACAAGACCAGTACATATGGCATCTCATGGACGCCCAAAGTCGATGTAGCAAGGATGTTTGCCAATAGGCGACAGCCAGATGAAGGTCAAGGAGTTACATTGAAGATGGACGCTGCACCCACCATGATTATTGCTGCATTGACTCAGCACTCCCAACATACGTCATATTTGGGGGAAGATGAGTACCTTGTTGACCCGAGAGAGATTGTTGGAAAAATGTCGGTCGTGTTGTAAAAAGCGAAAATTTTGCGGGCAATTTTTAGGGATGCAAAGGTTCAGTCCATGCAGCCAATCCCCGCCGGGTGGATCTAGTATCCCAGCAGTCCAAGGAACCCAACTCCAAGTTCAACATCGCAATGCGGAAGGTTCTCTTCAGCCGACGATGCCTTACGTCATTGAAGTGACCCGTACGTTTACAATAAAACTTAACGAATACGTGATTTATCGACTCTCGCGGATTCTCACCAGACCGTGGCGGCGAAAATATTTTCCTGCCCCAAGAACGACTCTTTTATAGCCTTCTGCGACCTTGCAACAGAGAACGGAAGCTGGCTCCCCTCTGCATGAGTTGTATCGCGCTATGATTGTCATTGACTTCTCTTATTGGCCTTACAAGCATTTCTCATGCTTCTGACCTCTCTCCACGACTCCGTGAGGACCATTCTGCCCACCATCAATCCGCCAGCAAGCGCCGTTGCGCCCTCCGAATTCCGCCCACATCCGCACATCTCCCATGGGATCTCCCCAAGTTACCCTCTGCTCTCTTCCAGTCTTCTTCGCTCTGCAAGAATGTCTGGATTGATTCGCCGTTCTCATTTCTCCCGCCAGTCCGCTCACGCTTCCGCCAGTTGCTAGCAATCACATGTCCGCTCCTTCTTCCCGAGTCCTTGGTTCCAGCACCGCAGCATGTGCCCAGTACCGAGTAGTGTGGAGATGATTGGGTTGCTTACAGGACGATGGTAGAATCGTTACATGGGTTTTGTTATTGAGGAATGGGTGGGGGAACATAATCCCTACCGAACGTATCCGGTGGCAGGACCTTTTGCGACACGGCAACAGGCCAATGATGAAGCCACGAAGCAGCAACCGCAGTTCGGCGGATTTATCACCGTCGAAAGCGAACGTTCCGAAGTGAGTCTGCCGAAGAGGAAAGCGAAGGGGGAAAAGCTGCCGCAGCTTCGGCTAAGCGAGAGGCGCAATAGGCGATAGAAGCGACTGTCTAGGTTTGCTGCTCGGGCATTTATCGGAAGTCCTCGAATCCTCACAAAACATTTTGAGAGGCTCTTTCCGATCGTTTCTTTCTCGTTCGCAAGGCCTCGCCTTTGCGCGACCCGTCTCCAGCCCTGATTCGCCAAAGAACCTTCACTCACCCTCCAGTGTACTGCGTCAATTACTTTGCGGTTTATAACGGAACTCTTAAGGCATGCGTTTTCGATCCGCGGGCCGTCCAAAATATCAGCAAATAAGCTGGGTTATTTGCGACGCATTAACTACGAATTAGAAGGTTGGGAGTTCGAGCCTTTCAGGAAGCACCAGAGTCTTCTTTCTTCAATGGCTTCAATTTCAATTGTTTATTATTTGGTATCAACGGTGAATTTGAAATTTGATGAGTAAGTTCGTCCTCTCGCGTCAGGATATTTCTAAATCGAGTAATCCCTGCGCAGTCTATTCTGAAAAAAAGTTTCGATACGGTTGACGATGCTGTTGGTACCAACCCTGTCAACACTATTGTCATTGAAGTGTGTATACAGGCTCGGTTTTAGGCGTATAAAGCACGGGCTGAGATATACTCATAGCCCGCTTTCTCCTTACAGTGCGAGCACTTGTCGTCCACTAACGATATTGAAATTGGTTTCCTTCTCGCATAAATTGCGTGCATGTCACAATAGAGGCTCTTGAGACACGAAAGACTGTTCACCGCGATACAGAACCGTGGAACTGGAGGACCAACCCCACAAGAGCGCTAGATGAGAATCGGAGGATAAAAATGGCTGACCCCTCAATAGCCGAGACCACCAAACCCTATCTGGATTACCTCGACAAGGAAATGACCATCCAGGGAATTCTGTCTGCATTTTGCGTCGCGGCCGGCGCGGCGGCATTCGATAGAATCCTGGGCGCAGGCTCAGGGGCTTCCGATTTGGTCGAACATCTTCGATGCGCTTCCAGTTCCTATGTCTTAGCCGCCATCGCTAGCCTCATGGGAGCGGCGCTTTTTTTCTATCTGCAACGCTCGGATCTGGCGTGGCTTCACGGCATCATCAGTTTCGCGACCACCTGTGAGATGCGGGACCTGCGAACGCCTCGGGATTCATATTCGATTACAGAGGGGCTCGATTTCGGCAATTCCTGGAGCCTGTGGTACCGGTACAAGGTCGGCCTTTCTTGTCTCGCAATCTCCGTTGTAGAGGCTTTGTTAGCGCTTGTCTTTGCAATTAACGATTTTGCTTGGGCTAGCGGCGTCCGCTGGCTGATTGCCGGTGCTCCATTCTTGGTTGTTGGCATTTTTGATTGGTTGGTTCTGATTAGGCTACGAACACAAGACGAACGGCGCGTGAACATTCGTGAGGCAAAGAAATGTGGACGACCCTCTAAGACAGCGAGTAAAACAAAATGACCTCTGCTGCTGACCGGCAGCGTGCCAATATTCACGTTTATCTCAAATACAATGGCGCTAAGGACTTAGGGGTTACAGGTTGGCCGCGTTGGCTTCGAGCCTAGAGAAATAAAGCCATTTGTGAGGAATCACCCAATCAGTTGGTCAATTGTGGGCGGGATACTTGAGGTTGTTTCGGTCGCTGCTGGTGTTGGCCAGCGCCGTGGGAGTACCGGAACCGTGGCACACATATTTCACTCCCTCCATCTTCTGCCCCGGAGCCAGTTCTCCGGTGGGCGAGTACACTTTGCCTGTGGGCGTGTCGAACACCACATATCCCCGAAGGTAAAGCGTGCTCGATTCATTGGCAATGTCCACCTGGATGCTGTCGGTTGTCCTGCATCGCGTGCCCGTCTGCACGTTGTAGATTGCCAGGCATGCACTTCCTTGGCAGTTCTTGTCGCCCGGAACTGCCGGCTCCGTGACCTTGGCTCGCGGCGCGAGCCCCGAAAATACTACCAACAATACGAGGGCATAGATGCTGTTCATGGGCTCCCTTCTGCGAAGTTTTATTTTGGCTCTTCGTTCGTGGCAAGGCATTTTTTCGACCTCTGGCCCAGCGATTCGCCATGAGCAAACCGTTTCGCATTCAAGATACCTTGTCACTCCGTGCCGGCGGCAGACGTGTCTCTATGCTTTGCAGGTAGCCAGCCCGCATCTAACGCGCTCTTCGCTGCATGGTTGCCTGCAACGGCAGGGGTTAGCCGATTGCAAGAAGTGGAGGGCAGCAAGGAAGCCCAGCAAGAAGAAATTCCAGTGGACCAACCGCTCGTTTCTGTGGGCACCTTTTTGATAGGGTTTGCCTTTCGCACGAAATCGATCATCGCCTGACCAAACCCAATCACCCTTGGACCAACGGACAGGTCAAACGCATGAATCGCACCATCAAAGAGGCTACCCTTCACCGCTTCCACGATGGCAGCCATGCCCAGCTGCGGCCGCACTTGGCTGATTTCGTGGCGGCTTACAACTTCGTCCGAAGACTCAAAACGCTCGCTGGCCTTACCCCTTATGAATTCCTCTGTAAATCCTGGCAAAAGACCCCGATCGATTTACTCTTGACCCAATCCATTAAATACCAGGACTAAATATCTAATTATTATGAGCGAATGGACCAGAAGGTGATCAGGGCACAATTAGAATTGTCTCAAATTAGAAGAATATATAAAATATTGATGAATCATACTAAGCACTGCAGAAATGCTGGACACATTTAGCTAGGTTGTTGCTAACCCCTCTGCCAAGTCTTGATAAATTCTTATTTTTGGGAAGAATAGGCAGTATATATATTTAGAAGTATCAATGTGCTTTGGTAAAAATCCTCTCCTCCTACGCTTCCGCTGACTGAGTCTGCACCTGTCAATTTTCCGCTTTCGGTCCATCCCCATAGGATAGTTTTGTGAAGAATTCTATACTCGTGAGATAGGATATCTTCCCTTTGCCACTTTCTCTATGGGATGGGCCATGCGCTGGCGTGTACCCCTATCCACGGCAGGAATATAGGCCAAATATGGCAGATACAGCCCGACGGCGCGCTGGTAGAAACAGATTCCTCGCCATTACCCATACCGGTATCCGGCGATGTTCACGCATTAGCAGCGCAATCTTATAACCGTTATCGGGGTGTTGGTTATTTAGCTATCCCCGCAACCACTCATTCTTCTTATCCAGCTGGCAGCAATGGGGAATTTGCCAGCCGGGCAATCGGCTTTGGTGATACATGCTTCTAGCACCCAATGAAAGGAAAGCTATAATGAAACGCAATAGAGAAAAAGCTTCGAAGTGGATCAGCTTCCTCATGCTGTCCATGCTTTTAGTAATTTGTGGCATCACTTCCTTGAGCGCGCAGAGCCGCTTGACCGAGGGGACTGCGGAATTTTTTGCGGCTCTACCTGCAGGATCCACGGGGCCTGAGGGACTTACCGTTGGTCCCGACGGCACAGTTTATGTGAGCACGTTTGGATTCACCAAGGATGTCGCTTCTTCCAGCCCCGGCCATCTGATTGCTTTCCGGGATAACGGAGCGCTGATCCGAGACGTAGTCGTATCAGGAGCAAGTCCACATCTTATTGGCTTGAACTTTAACCCTGTCACTGGGGACCTTCTTATCGTTGATTTTCCCAATAAAGCGGCGCTCAAGGTCGATCCCGTGACCGGAGCTTCCTCGGTCTTCATGACCGTGTCCGGCAATGCATTTCTGAACGACCTTACCTTTGACCGGGCGGGGAATGTATATGTATCGGATTCCGTTCAAGGCATTATCTGGAAGGCAGGTCCGCAAGGAGGTCCAGGCGTAGCATGGATCAGTGATCCTTTGCTTACGAGCACTGGCTTCCCGCCGTTTGGAGCCAACGGCCTTAGATTCAACCATGCTCAAGATACGCTATTTGTAACCAACACCGGCAACGGTACGGTTATTGAAATCCCAGTCGCCAACGGGAATCCGGGCAAGCCTTCGGTCTTCGTCAACGGTGCCATAACTGCAGATGGTCTCGCCATCGACAGCCATGAAAATCTCTGGATAGTTGCTAACCAGGCTGATGAGATCATTGTTGTCAATCCTGGCGGCAAAGTCATCGCGCGCTCGGGAGAATTTGAGGGAATGAGCGCCAGCGGACAGCCACGAGGCTTGCTCTTTCCGGCGAGTATTGCCTTCAGTCCAGATGGCAACACCGCCTATATCAGCAATCTCTCTCTGAACGTGGAGATCCTGGGACTGACTCCAGCGGTAGATACACCCTGGACTAAGCTGGTCAACAGTTACACCATATCTAAAATGCGTGTGCGTCTGCAGCCTGATCAAGAATAACTGAAATCCAACAACCCCGCGGTTGAGCAACACCGCCAAAAAGGGCGAGGTTTCACAATCTACGCTGGCTTGCATGGCCGCCAGTAACTTAAGTGCGGAGATGCAGAACCTCGCCCGGAAACTCAAATCTAGATCAATCGATGCGTCCTATGGATGAAAGTTAGCAATGGTTGTGGCTTTCAACTCGTTTAGGTTAATGGGCGTCGTTGCGGGAATCAGGCCTGAATTGGCCTCATTGCCTACAAAGATGGTCCCGTGTTTGAACACAATGCCCGACGGCTGCAGCAGGCTTAAGGGTGAACCTCCCTGGGAGAATCCCATGAACGATCCAACTTGCCTGATCACGTGGCCCTGTGGATCAAGGGCTACCACCGTCATATTCTGCCCAGAGGCGACCCACAGGTTGTCGGCATCATCGAAGTCCATGTTATCGGGACCCACGATGATGCCGTTACACGGGGCAACGAATGTAGAGAATTCCCCGGCCTGGCATTGCGTGTCACAGTTGGTCAACGTCAGTTTGAAAATCCCTCCATCGCTCATGTTGTCCATGAACAATGCCGTTCCGGCGCGGTTGAAGGCGATGCCATTCACCCCAAACTCCGGGAATCCACCCACCACAATATCGAGTGCGGTGCTAGGATCGGTGCGAGGATCGGGCTGGGAGACGGGCGTGGAGCCGCAAGCATTGGGTGTTTGGGAAGGTGAGCTGCCGCCTGGGGGCGGAAAGAATTGACTAGACACGCCGGTCACCGGATCAAGCGCAAAAATCCGTCCTTTCAAGAAGCCGGGCGGGGCGACGTCGGGGCCGGCGCCATTATCCGCCATGTAGATCCTGCCGTCGGGGCCATTGTAATTCCCATTCAGTGCGCAAAAAGTTGCCGGATCCCCGCCCGGAAACGATTGCTTGAACCCCCCGCAAATGCTGTAAGTCTGGGCTGGCACGCTGGTGGGCGACAAAGGCAGCTTATATCTCAGTTCATTGCCATTGATTACATCATTTATATACAGGTTATCTTTAACTACCCAGATACCTAGAGGCACGGAAAAGGATGGCATCGGCATTGCGGTTTTGAGCTCGCCATCCTGCCCGAACACATAGATGTAGTTAAATGCAAATGGCACGCGCGGCTTGCCATCTGCGTCTTTACCGACGGCTGGAAGTAGCCTGCGGAGGGGATGCGTTTCTGTGCCGCTGCCACTCGTCGACGAGGCGAGAAACTGTGTCAACTCAAACGATGCGGCATAGACGTTTCCATCGTCATCCGCCGTCAACCCTTCTGGATGCTGCGGAAAATTCTCCGGAATCGTGCCAAAGCGCGTTGCCACAACCTCTTGCCTGGCAAGCGGAAAGCCTGTCTGGGCAGAAACGCTTGCCGCTGAGCCCAGTAGGAGCAAGGCCAAAATACCCCGGAAAATCCATGGATATGGACATAATCTAATCATAAAGATTCTCTCCAGTCATACTACTTTCTATTTGAAGTCCTTAACATTTCCGTGGCTCTGCTTGCGAAATCTATCGTTGTTCCCGATAGGAGAATCTTTAAGAATGATTAGCTTTCTAGCAAGAACCATTAGGTTTCCAGCAAGAATGATTAGGCATCCAGCAAGCGTGGTTAGATTTCCAGCGCCGATCCACTGTGAAGTTAAGCTACTAAAGCAAAACCTCCCGCGTGGAGCTATATGCAAGTTTCAGTAGCTACCAGGGGATTGAAAATGCCTGATCTTCTTAATAAAGAGCTCGACTATATGTTAAATAAGGAATTCGACTACATAGTAATTGGTAGTGGCATCGGCGGAAGTGTCGTTGCAAACCGGCTTTCCGCGAATCCCGCGGCCAAGGTCCTGTTGCTGGAGGCTGGCCCGCCCGATGACGACAGTGATATCCACCACGTTGAATTAAATTCATTATTTTCCGTCTGGCAGAAGCCGCAGCTTGACTGGGGCTTTTCTACGCTGGAGGAGCCCGGTCTCGATGGCAGAAAAATGCCGATGCTGCAAGGCAAGGTGGCCGGTGGGGGGAGCTCCGTCCACGGGCGCATCTTCATTCGCGGACATCGCCTCGATTTTGATGCCTGGGATTACGCTGGAAACCAAGGATGGGCTTTCGACGATGTCCTGCCTTACTTTAAGCAATCCGAAAATTACTTCGGCCCGGCATCGGAACACCGTGGCAAGGGCGGCCCAGTGCCGGTGATGGACCTGCCCAAGGACCGTAGGAGTACGGCTGCGGAGGCCTTTGTCGCCGGTGTCGGCGAGCTGGGATTCGCAACCGATTGGGACTTCAATGGGCCAAAACAGGAAGGTGGAGCGGGTTTTATTCAATCGACTACCACCGTAGACTTCAAGCGCGCCAGCGCCTTTACCGCCTACATCGATCCTATTAAGGGACAACGTAACAACCTTACTATTGTCTATCATGCCCAGGCCACACGGCTGCTACTGGAGAAGCAGCGTGTAGTTGGGGTCGAATTCTCTCACAATGGCGTGCTCCGGCAAGCCAAGGCGGCGACTGAGGTGATTCTCAGCATGGGGCCTTTGAACACACCCAAGATTCTCATGCTTTCTGGAATTGGGCCAGCGGCTGACCTAAGTAAGTTTGGGTTGCCGGTAGTCGTTGATCTGCCCGGCGTTGGCCGAAACCTTCAGGACCACCTGAATGTGCGCATGTGCTGGGAATCGAAGGTGGAGCAGAAGATCCCTATGATTATTTGTGAAGCCTCGATGTTTCTTCACACCCGTGCATTCCTATCCAAGGCCTCGCCCGATCTGCAGCTTTTCTTTGGTGGCTTTGCATTCCCCGGCCTGGGAGTGGATTTTAATCGCGGCTTCGCCTTGGTGCCCGTCGTCTGCCGTCCTCAAAGTGTGGGACGAGTATGGCTCCGCTCTGCCGATCCGTTTGAACCCCTCAACATTCAGACCAACTACCTGTCATGTGAGTACGATATGTCGGTGCTGTTGGCTGGACTTAAGCTTGGGCGCGAGATCGTTCATACCGCCCCTTTTGCAGACATGGTGGGACAAGAGTTGCTTCCTGGGCCTGAAGTTGGCGAAGACGTACAAAAGCTTCGCAAATATACCAAAGACACCTGCATCACCGACTGGCACCCATCCGGCACTTGCAAAATGGGGCTGGATGCGATGGCGGTTGTGGACCCGCGCCTCAGGGTGTATGGCATTGACAATCTGCGCGTGGTGGATGCATCCATCATGCCCTCGGTGGTGAGCGGAAACTTGCAGGCATCCGTGTATATGATTAGCGAGAAAGGCGCTCACATGATTCAGCAGGACCGGGAATCTGTAGTGCAGTCGAAGTTCGAGAAAGTGGCGGCCTGAGCGAAGCGATGGAGCAACTTACCTCGGATGATTTTAGTTCCGAGCCAATCATTGAGGCAGCAGATTAGCGGGCCCGGTTGCTATATTGCCCATATCAACCGGGCCTGTCTCCCTTCAGGTATGGAATCAGCAGAATTGGGTTGAACGAGCTGCAAAACATCCTAAGCGTTCTACGCCACCCGTCTGAGCCTTCCTTCGATACCATAGCTAGCATGGAGAATGGCTGGCAGGCATCCGCTGACGCATGGATCGCGGACATAGGTGAGCACGGCGATTTCAGCCGGCGCTACGTTTTGGATCCGGTGATGCTTCCGCGTGTGCTCACCCGATCCCCAAAGGAAGTGCTCGATGTGGGCTGCGGAGAGGGCCGATTCTGCCGCATGTTAAGAAATCACGGTGTAGCCGCCACCGGCCTTGACCCAACACCTGCGCTGATTGCCACGGCCCGCAGGCGCGATCCCGATGGTGTCTATCTCGAAGCAGAGGCTCAACTTCTGCCCTTCAGAGACGAGTCTTTCGATCTAGTCGTCAGTTATCTGTCCCTGATCGACATTCCCGATTTTCAAACGGCCATTCAGGAAATGGTGCGCGTACTTCGTCCCGAGGGCGCTCTACTCATTGCCAGCCTCAACAGTTTTAATACGGCCTGTGGCGATACCGGCTGGGTTAAGGACAGCAGCGGCAAACGCCTCTTTTACCCGATCGACCATTATCTTCAGGAGCGCGCCATGTGGATCGAATATCGGGGCATCCGCATTCTGAATCATCATCGTCCGATGAGTGCTTACATGCGGGCTCTCCTTGATGAGGGCTTACGCCTGGTCTACTTCGATGAGCCGACGCCCATCGCCGACGCACCTATAGAAAAGGCTGTGAACTATCGCCGGGTGCCTTGGTTTTTCGTCATGGAGTGGCGGAAGTCTACCTGAAGACGCCCTGCCATGATCGAGAAGTAGTGATTCATAGTCGTGCTTGTTCTAACGGAGGAACGCGGCCCTTACGGATAAGCCACTGTTTTCAGGCGGCTGGCGTTCGCTTCAGCGAAGCCTTGGCTCATCCACTTACATTTCCACAGTATTCCGGATCATGTTGAAGACTAAACGCCTTTCACGAGCGACGAAACGATAGTCTTCTTTATATACTCTGACCAGGTGACGTCATGAAAAGACTGCGATCTACGGCGTTGATGGCTGGACTCCTTCTCCTTTTACCGCTTCTCTTGCCATTTCTTTTTCCGCGCGCGCCCTGGAATCGAATCTCCGGGCAGGATGACAGTGGCGGAGGGGGCGATGTCTTCGCCACCAACACCGTGGATACCTTTTCCTCGATGCCCGACGAGGAAGCAACTCCGGCGCTCGAAGATAATTTCGACTCATCGAATTGGGAGACCGATCCCAACACTCCGCCCTCGGAGTCGGACGACCCTGCAGACTTCCAACCCAACTCTGGGGGGCAAACGCTCAACGGAGGCGTGAGCACTGGGTTCTTTAACAATGGCGCTACGGGTGCGGGCGGCTCATCCAATTCAGGAAACACGGTGCTGCAAGGGCGCGTCACGATCTACAAGACTCCTTCCGGAAACTCCTATTGCTGCAGTGGACCCAATCGCGATTGCTTCATGGCCATGAACGCGATCATGCCCTCCTGCGCGCCACCCGGCAACGAGCGTGCGGCTT
This sequence comes from Candidatus Angelobacter sp., assembly GCA_035295685.1. GTDB lineage: Bacteria > Acidobacteriota > Terriglobia > Terriglobales > Acidobacteriaceae > Angelobacter. Next base: position 93,089 of record DATGIO010000065.1, on the reverse strand, counting down.
CTGTCGTGCACCAGATGCGAGCGACGCTGCAGGCGTTCCGGAACAGTCCGGACGCCGCGCATCTGGCCGCCGTTCATAACTCCGTACAACAATGGCAAGGCGTCCCGATGACTCCAAAAACCGGAGCTTACATCGATTGTTACCAGCAGCTCCTGCAAGCGTCCTTCTCGGCGGAGCAGATGCAGCAAACGGCGCAAACCGTCGCCAACTACGCTCAGATTGGCGACGCCAATGCGCGGTCCCAGGCGCAGAACGCTTTGAAGCAGGTGCAGTCCACGTATCAGGCACAGTTTGACCAGCAAATGGCGAAGGGCTCCGGATGCACCGATGCCGCGGATGGCGTTCCACCCACAAGCACCGCGCCCCTGCGCTCCCAAGTGGCGATGAGCGTGGCCGCCGGAAATGGTCGTGCGCCGGAAACCTACAGAATACGGATTTCAAGCGGCGGCGGAGCAGCGGCGCGGGCACAGAGTGGCCAACCCTTCAAGTTTGCTTTGTCTCATCCCAAAGGATCGCCTTTTTCATTCCGCTCGGGCACAGGGCGGCTCGTGACCGCCCCTGACGGCAGTAAATTCTTGATGGTGACCTCGCTGGTTCGAAGCAACGGAACCCAGGTAACGCCGCGAGGAGCGCCGCCCTTGCGGATTGTGCCTCCCGCGCAGAACAAGAACGCTACACCCGCATCCAGAGCGGCTGAAATACAGGCGATTCGAAACGCGCGGCAAAGCGTGTTAATGGGCTATGCGCGGGCCCTGAACAACGCATTGGGAAGCGTTCCCGGATTGAGCAATGCGCTGCAGACCGGGTCGGCCATCTCGCAGAAGATGGCAAACGACCTCAAGAATTCCTATAGTTTTACGGCTTCACCCTACGCCGGTGTGCGCCTGATTCGGGATGCTTTGCTAGGCGAAGCGGTGGGGGCGGCGGCCAATGCGGGCGCTCGCGCGATCGTCTCCCTCAGCACGCAACGGCTGGCAGGTGCGTTGGCTGCCGGAGCCGCTTCCGGCGCAGCCAAAAGCGAAGCCGCAACCCAGTTGGCGACACAGGCGGCTCAAATAGAAATCCAGGAAGATACTGCCGTTGCCCAGGCGGTTTCCAAAGCCGTGGCGCAAAGCGATCCGGCATTGGCGGCAAGCATTGCCAAGGCGGTAGCCAGAGAGACGGTCACCGATAAAAGAGCGGTGAATGGTCTGGTCAATGAGATCGTCTATAACTTGGAGACGATTGCCCGAGCGGGAGGGAACCCGGCGCAGACGCTTAACACCGAGTTAGTAAGACAGGGCTTTACCGGAACGAAACTAGCGCTTACCGAGCAAGCCTTACTACAAAACTGGAAGGTGGCGCGGCAACTCAACGCCTTCACCCCGGACAATATGGATAGACTACGTGTCGGAGGTAGCGCCATTCTCGAAAATGGGCAGCGCCTCACGGTAGATCACACGGTTCCGTTTCAGGCCGCGCCCGAAGTCGCAAATGTATTGGCGAACCTGCACTATATTACCGGCTTACAGAATTCTTCCATCAAGAACGTGATCACAGAAGCGACCCACGTCTACGCTCAACAATTGCAGCGCGCGGGCTTGATCTCCGCGGAACGAGTGGCGGAGTTACATCGATCGATACAGTTTGTGCGACCAGGTCGGTTGGGAAAATAAGCGCGGTTGGGAAAATAAACTCGGCTCGGAAAATAGCCCCGGCTCGTAAAACAAGCTCGTAAAAATAAGCCCGGTTCAATCGTCAATATTTGTTTTCTTTCGTCCCTTTCGTTGACTGCCAAGGGCGGCGAACGCTACTGTATCGTTTGGGTAAGGCCGCATACTCTGCTTTAAACTTCTGATATTTGGCCTCTTGAGATTTGACATCTTGATGGAGGGGCTGGTCGGCCGCGATAGGGCCAACACGCAATTGAGGCGTCTCTCGAGTGATGAACAGGTTTGGAACTGCGGAAGGCGCTTGCTCCGGTTTTTGCGATCGAAACGGAGATGCCAACACCATATCCCACAGCGCGCCTCGCAATCATTGGACAAGGTGGGTTCATCGTCGGCGAAAAGCATCGTCGACGAGCATCATCGTCGAAAAGCAAAGAGGCAGCACCGTTGCCATGTTCCGCTGCATCTATACTCCGAAGGTTGCACAAGGCTCAAGGATTTTGCATGAGATTCTGCATGGAGTTTTGCATGAGATTTTGCATGGAATTTCGCATAGAAGAACAGCGATGAAAACTATGAACCTCAGATGTTTCCTGTTTCACGGCGGCGGCCCGCGATGGCTTGCCGATCGTTTGTTCCTGAAATGCACGGTGCTTTGGATGACGTTGACGCTCGGCGTTGCCGGCGCGCAGACCATTCAATCATCTCAATCGGCGGCGACCCTAGGCAGCGTTCCCAGCGGCACTGCCACCAATGAATTGCTCCATCTCACTCTGCGCGACGCCATCAATATGGCGTTGCAGTACAACCTTGGCCAGATCGAAGCGGGAGAAAACACCCGTATTGCCAGGGGGCAGCGGCTTCGCGCCTTGAGCGCCCTATTGCCAACCATCACCGCGGGCGCTGCTGAGAACGTAGAGCAGGTAAGCGCGGCAACGCTGGGAATCAACGTTCCTCAAATACCGCAAGTGATCGGTCCCTTTAGCTTTAGCACCGCCCAGGCGAGCGTCTCCCAAATTCTGTTCAGCTACGAATCGATCCAGCGGTTTCGTTCGGCGCGCACTGCGGAGCAGGCTGCGCAGTTGAGCTATAACGACACGCTGGATGTCATCACGCTCACGGTAGGCAGTGGTTACCTCGCGGTGATCGAAGCAAATTCCCGGATTGCCGCGGCCGAGGCGCAGGTGCGCAACGCACAAGCTTCGTATGATCAGGCCGTGGAGCAGCTTCAGGCCGGCACCAGCCCCAGGATCGACGTCACCCGCAGTGGCGTGCAACTTCACACAGAGCAGTACAACCTCAGCATTGCGAGGAATAATTTCGAGATCGCAAAGCTCAATCTTGCGCGGGCGGTTGGGCTGCCCCTCGGCCAACGATTCGACCTTGTGGACGAGCTGCCGTATGCAGATCTGAATCCACCGAGCGTGGAAGACGCATTGAGCGCCGCCTCCAAGACCCGCAGCGATTTCCGCGCAGCGGCGGATTCGGTCAAGACGGCTCAACAGCAGGTATCGGCGGCTCGGGCAGAGCGGTACCCCGTGGTGGCCACCAGCGGCGACTACGGTGTCCAGGGGCCCAACTTTGGCCGTCTGCATGGCTCGTTTGAGTTCCAGGCGGGCGTGAGCGTTCCGTTGTTCACCGGCGGGCGGATCAAGGGCGATGTAACGGAAGCGGAAGCTGCGCTCCGGCAGCGGAAGGCGGAGGCCGAGAACCTGCGCGGCCAGATCGACTATGACGTTCGAACCGCGTTTCTGAACCTGCAGGCCGCAAAAGAACAGATTACGGTAGCTCGCCAGAATGTCGATCTTGCGAACGAGAATCTTTCCCGGTCCCAGGAGCGCTTCTCCGCCGGGGTCACGGACAGCGTTGAAGTCGTGCAGGCCGAACAGGCGCTCGCAAGCGCGAACGATCAGTATATTGCCGCCTTGTACGGTCACAACCTTTCCAAATTGCAGCTAGCCCGAGCGCTGGGCGTTGCGCGTACCAACTACGGCCAATATCTGGCGACGCACTGACGAGAGGCATTTTATGGCTGATTCCACACATTCCGATCCTGTAGTTGAAGCGCCGGAGACACCGGCAGGTACCAGGAAAGACCGAACTACGTCCGAGCGGACGCCACCCCAGCGCCGTCCGCGTGCCAGATTCCGCCGCATTTTGCTGGTGCCGTTGGCGCTCCTTCTCCTTGTGGCCGCGGCTCTACTGTGGCGTTATTTCAGCAGCTACGAATCGACAGACGATGCGCAGGTCGATGCACACCTGTATCCGGTCAGCGCTCGCATCTCGGGCTACGTCACGAAAGTCAACGTCGGCGACAACGAGTACGTGAAGGAGGGTACGGTGCTGGTCGAGATCGATCCGAGAGACTACGAGATCGCGCTCGCCAAGGCCAAAGCCGATCTCGCGGGCGCGGATGCGACGGCTCGATCGCTGAACATTACCGTCCCCATCACCTCTACCAATACCGCCACCCAGTTGACCTCGTCCGCGTCCGACGTGGCCACTGCTACCGTTGGGATCTCCGCTGCGGAAAGCCAGCTTGCCGCCGCCCATGCACAGGTGGAGCAGGCCGAAGCAAACGATGTAAAGGCGCAAGACGATCTGGAGCGGTACAAGCGTCTGGTGGCCAAGCAGAATACCTCCCAGCAGACATACGATCAGGCGCTGGCGGCGGCCAAGGCGAGCACTGCGAGTGTGGCGGCGGCCAAGGCTACCGAGGCTGCGGCTCAACAAGCCGTTTCGCAGGCGCGAGACAAACTGGTGCAGGCACAGGCAGGCCATCGCGCCGCCCAGACGGGACCGCAGCAGGTGGCGTCCACGCAGGCGCGTGCTCAGGCTGCTATAGCGGATGTCCAGCAGAAGCGCGCCGCCGTTGAGCAGGCGGAGCTGAACCTGCAATATACGAAAATTGCCGCTCCCGTGAGCGGCCAAGTGAACAAGACGGTTGTGGTGGGATTGAATATCCAGCCGGGCCAGCAGTTGTTGACAGTCGTTCCGCTGGACGATGTTTGGATCACCGCGAACTTCAAGGAAACGCAATTAAAAGAGATGAAAACCGGCCAACGCGTGAAGATTGAGGCCGATTCCGACGGGCACATGTACAACGGACGCGTGGATAGCATTGCCGGCGCTACCGGGCCTCTCTTCAGCTTGCTGCCGCCTGAGAATGCGACCGGCAATTATGTCAAGATCGTGCAGCGAGTTCCGGTGAAGATCGTTCTGGATCCCGGCGAAAATCGCGACCGAAAGCTTCGTCCGGGAATGAACGTAGAGCCCAAGGTATATCTGCGATGAGCGATGCGCCGGAAAATATTGCGGCCCTCGACGCGGCCTGGCGGCCGAAATACAACCCATGGTTAATCGCTGTGGTGGTCGCGCTCGCGGCGTTCATGGAGGTGCTGGATACCAGTATCGCCAACGTCGCGCTGCCTTACATGGCGGGGAACTTGGGGGCAAGCAACGACCAGAGCACCTGGGTGTTGACCTCGTATCTGGTTTCCAACGCGATCGTGCTGCCGCTCAGCGGCTGGCTGGCCGGCACGATTGGCCGGAAGCGCTTTTTCATGAGCTGCCTCGCGATGTTTACGGTTAGTTCGCTGCTCTGTGGAGTGGCTCCCAGCCTTGGTCTTCTTCTTCTCTTTCGGATACTGCAGGGCGCGGGAGGTGGCGGCCTGCAGCCGATGGCCCAGGCAATCCTGGCCGACACATTTCCACCGGAGAAACGCGGGCTGGCGTTCGCCCTGTTTGGCATTACCGCCATCATGGCGCCGACCATCGGCCCAACTCTGGGTGGATGGATCACATTCAACTACTCCTGGCGCTGGATTTTCTTTATCAATCTGCCCGTCGGCGTGGCGACATGGCTTCTCGTGAGGCGGTTTGTTGAAGATCCACCTTATTTGTCTCGGCGCAAGGATGGCGGCATGAAACTGGACTACGTCGGCATCGCCCTCTTGACGCTCGGAATCGGATCGCTGCAGATTCTGCTCGACAAAGGCCAGGAAGACGATTGGTTTGGCTCCCGCTTCATCACGACCCTGGCGATTGTTGCCGATGTATGCCTGGTCGCGCTGGTGATCTGGGAGTGGTTTCAGAAGACACCGATCATCGATGTCCGAATGTTTCGAAGCTTCAATTTTTCGAGTGCCAGCCTGATGATGTTCATGCTGGGCATTCTTTTGTTCAGCAGCACGGTTTTGATGCCGCAGTTCCTTCAGACACAGCTAGGATATACCTCGCAGCTCGCGGGCCTGGCTCTTTCTGCGGGAGGGTTCGTCTTGCTGATGGAGATGCCCATGATTGGGCAGCTCACGACCAAGGTGCAGGCCCGCCGCCTGATCGCCTTTGGCTGGTTTGCCTTGGCGGCTGCCATGTTCTATTCCACCCAGCGGCTCGATTTGCAGATGAGCTTCAAATCCGCAGTATGGCTGCGAATCGCGCAGGTCGTGGGCATGGGCTTCTTGTTCGTGCCGATCACCCTGGTCGCTTACCTTGGAATTCCCCCGGAGAAAAATAATGCGGTCGCCGGGATCGTCAATTTCATGCGCAACATGGGGAGCAGCGTCGGAACGTCGATTGTAACCACATCGATTGCACGCCGCTCGCAAATGCACCAGTTGCGGCTGGTGGAGAAGGCGCGTGTCGATAATCCCAACTTTGTGAATGCCGCGCAGGGGCTAACGCAGCGGTTTGTGAAGTCGGGGCTTGCATCGCACGACGCTCAGTTATCCGCGTACGCGCGCATTTATCAATCGCTGCTGGCCCAGGCTGCGACTCTGGCATATATCGACACATTTATGATTCTTTGCGTGGCCGCCGCGATCATGTTTTGCTTGAGCTTCATCTTGAGGAAAAACGATCCGGGTGGCGGAGGGCCAACGGTGATGGAGTAGCCTGGGTGATAGAGGGCTTAATGATGGAGTAATCTTGGTGGTGGGGTAGTAGCTAAGTGAGAGCTAGGTTTCCGGACACAACCTATTATGCTCACGAACTTAACAAGAGCGCGGATCATCCACGCGGCCTGGCCAGCCCTGATATTCAGGTTCGGCGATGAAGCTGGCACAACTGTGGAAGAGGGGTCCTTTAGGACCCCGTAAAGTGCGCAGATAATTTTGGGGCTTGAGAGCTTTATGTTGAGAACAAAAGTTCTCAGCATAAAGCTCTCAAGCCACGTCAGTCTGTGTCTCGGGCGGCAGGCGGAGGCACTGAAAGGCCATGTTAGGGCGCGTAGGAGCCGGATCATATGATCAAGACCATTACGATCGAACGCGAATACGGATGCGGGGGCGGTGAAATCGCGCAAAAAGTTGCGGCGCGTCTCGGCTGGAAATTGTGGGACCAGCGGCTTACGGAAGAAGTTGCCCGGCTGGCCAATTGCCCCGAATCCGTGGTCGAAGTGCGCGAAGAGAGAAGAGATCCTCTGTATTACCGGCTGTTTAAATCCTTCCTGCGCGGAAGCTATGAAGGCAGCATCAATGCGCACAAGCTGAATCTTGTGGACAGCGAGACGATCGTGAGACTTACCAGGCGCGTGATCGAGCACACGGCGGACCGAGGGAATTGCGTGATCGTGGGGCGTGGATCGCAGCAGTTTCTGAAGGACCGGGAAGACACGCTGCGCTTTTTTCTTTATGCTCCTCGGGAAGACAAGGTGCACCGCCTCATTGCGCGCGGCAAGACCGAAGAGGACGCACAAAATCTGGTGGATACCATAGACAAGGAACGCGCCGAGTTTATTCAGAAGAGCTTTTCGGTGGAATGGCCAGATCGATCCGTTTATCATGCCATGATCAATACGGCGCTCGGCGACGATACCGTCGCAGATTTAGTCCTCCACATCAAGCAAACGCACGAATCGGCTGCTGCAGCGGAATAACTTCCCGGTTCATATACAGAACGGTTCGCAACATCTCCTATCTCTTATCTTCCATCCTGGTGCGATTATCCCGGCGCGATGGAGCGAGCCAGGGAACGGAGTTGATGGAGGCGGAGGCGCGTGAGTTGCGTCGTGAGAGTGTTGGCATCCATTCCGGGGTAAGCGAGGCGGGCAAACTGGAGCCACGCGTCCCGCAGCTTGAGCCAGGCGCGCTGGGTATCACGGATACCCGAAGGCTTGATGGTTGAATCTTGCCAGGCGCCGGCCGGGCTGTGTTGGATCTGCTGGTAAACAAGGTTGAGGTTGCGATCTACGTCTTGTGCGGTGGCCGCGGTGGCGTGTGGAACATCGTTTTTCGCGAAGCGTTGCAGATTGATGAGGAACTGATCTCGAAGCCGGTTGCGCTCGACAATTGTAAAGGCGCTCCCGCCGCTGCCGCTGAGGTCAATCTCGTTGGCCGAGCGCGCTTCCTCGAAAGCGCTTTCGGCTTTCTGCACAGACTGAAATGCTTCCTGGAGCGGCGTGGGCCACTGGCCCTTGATCAGATCCAACTCCTTCCCGCGCTTTGCGTCGGCAAATTTCTCGTCGATGGAGGCGCACCAGCCTTGCATTGCGCCACTTGTGGTGTCGTCGCAGAGATCGAACTTGGAAGTTGTGGCGTGGGTGTCGCGCAAGTGCCCGAGGTGTTCGATTCGGCCTTCGGTTTCGGCCGGTGCGGCCCAGGTGTTTTCACAGACAAAGCGCAGAGCAAGGTCGTAATTCCGTGCGACTCCCATGCCATTGGCATAGAGCATGGCGAGTACGCCAGGCCCGGCGAAAGGATCGCCGGATTGAGGATCGGGATGGGCGCGCCGATAGTAGCCGCATTGGAGGGCGGCTTCCGGTTGCGGCGGACGATCGAAACCATAATAGAGGGCAGCAGCGTCGCATTTCTGTAGCTCGGTTTCGGCTGCGTTGTGCGCGAAGGTAGGCGGTGTAAGCGGCTGAGCGGTGGCTCGCGCACAGAATTGCGATGCGTCTGTGCTCTGGGCAAACATTTTTGCAACAGGCATGCCGGGGGCAAGGGCTATCAGAAGAAATGCGAGGCACTTCAAAAAGGTTCGATTCAAGAGGGCAATATCTGAAGATCCAGCAAGGGCACGGAAAAAACTACACATAGATAATCCCATGATACCCCAGCGCAAAATCGGGTGTCTTTGATTGCCCTAGATTGCCATCCGTCCTTGAAGAAAGCGATATCATCCCCCGTCGCTCCTTTTTTGCGATGGAGGTTAGGCCTTATGGCTATCGGCGGCTCCATCCGTGAAGGCAATATTCCAATAGGAGATGTTGAGCACCCGCGATCTTTTTTGTTGGGGCCCTAACCTTCGGGAAGGTAGGCCGCTGGGCCACCTAAAGGCCGGATAGATTTCAATGCGGGATAGATTCAGGGAAAGACGCAGTACTATCCAATAGTATTATCGCGATCTACATCCATCGTATTGCCTTACATCCTTCTTGACGTAAATTCTTTGCTCACGTCTATAATCGCTCCGTCATTGTTCCGAGTTGCTCGAGAAATCATTTAAAACCGGGAAGGGAACGAAGGGAGAGGATCTATGCGCTCACAACTTGCACAACAAAATGATGTTCGAGAAGCGATTGTACGAGATTGGTCGCTACCACGGCAGTTGGGGGATTTGTCCGCAGTCAATATAGGGCACATCCTCATTGCTTTTAAAGTAAACTCCGTTTTCCGCAAATTATTTTCCGCTCTTGTTCTCTTTTGCCTGGTGACACAAGCCTCCTTGCCCTCTGTTCAAGCCGCCGTTCCCGCGGTCGAGCAGCGTGTGGAGTCGATCTTGAGCCGGATGACTCTGGAAGAGAAGATTGACATGCTGGGAGGAGTCGACGGCTTTTACATTCGTGCTGTTCCCCGGCTGGGATTGCCTCGCCTCAAGATGGCCGATGGACCGATCGGCGTGCGCAACGATGGACCGGCGACAGCCATGGCGGGGGGAATTGCATTGGCTGCCACCTGGGACCCCGATCTCGCCAAACATGTAGGGAGCGAGTTAGGCAGGGACGCGCGAGCCAAAGGAGTACATTTTCTGCTCGGACCGGGCGTGAATATTTACCGCTCGCCAATGAACGGAAGAAACTTTGAATACCTTGGCGAAGATCCATTCCTCGCTTCCCGCATTGCCGTGAACTATATCGAGGGTGTTCAGAGCCAGGGGGTAAGCGCCACGATCAAACACTTCATGGGGAACAATTCGGAATTCGATCGCCATAATAGCGATTCGGTGATCGATGAACGCACCATGAGGGAGATTTACCTTCCGGTCTTCGAAGCCGCCGTGAAAGAGGCGCATGTTGGCGCGGTCATGGACTCCTACAATTTGACGAATGGTAGCCACATGTCGGAGAACAAGTATCTCAATACCGGGGTTCTCAAGAATGAATGGGGATTCGATGGCATCCTCATGTCCGATTGGTCGTCGACTTATGACGGAGTGGCTGCCGCGAATAGCGGCCTGGATCTGGAAATGCCTTCAGGCCGATTCATGAACCGGCAGACGCTGCTGCGCGCGGTTCAAGACGGCCAGGTTTCGGCTTCAACCATCGACGACAAGGTAAGGAGAATTCTTCGAAAGGCAATCGAATTCGGGTGGCTCGACCGCGAGCAAACGGATTTGTCCATATCTCGCTATAACGAGCAAGGTAGCCAGGTGGCTTTGCGGGCGGCGCGCGAGGGCATTGTCCTGCTGAAAAACGATTCTTCTCTGCTGCCTCTTAACAAAGACCGCACAAAGTCGATCGCAGTCATCGGCCCGGATGCCTATCCCGCGGTTCCGGTGGGTGGAGGCAGCGCCAGGGTGCAGCCTTTCGCAGCGGTCAGCATTACAGAAGGTTTGAGCAGATATCTGGGCGCCGGTGCTCCAACATACTACGCACGGGGCCTGCCCACTCCAAGTGAACTGGCCGAATCGACTCATTTTCTTACCGCGGCCACGGATGGAAAGCCGGGACTGAGCGTCGAGTACTTTGACAATCCCGAACTTCAGGGAGCGCCGATTTCGACCGGCTCAGATTTGCACATCAATTTCAGCCAGCAGTCTCGATCCACGCTGCCCAGGGGTGGGGTGGCCGAGCGATGGACAGGTTACTATGCAGCCCAGAGTGCCGGCCTATTTGATGTTTTTGTGGGCTCGACAGGAGAAGACGGTGGCTACTATCGACTCTATGTCGATGGAAACCTTGTCTTCGACAACTGGAATGCGGCCAAGGCCATGGAAAACTGGAAGAGCCTTTCGTTTGAAAAGGGGACTCACAAGATCGTGATGGAGCACCATGGAAGGTCGGAGTGGTTGGGAAGAAGGCTCCGGATGGGAATCGTTCGCCATGATGGCGTGGTTGACGACGGAGCTAAGAAACTGGCCGCCAATGCGGATGCGGTCATCCTGGCCGTGGGATTTGACCCCGAAAGCGAGAGCGAGGGCGCCGATCGCACCTTCCGGCTACCTCTGGGGCAGGAAGAGCTTATCCAGGAGATAACGGCCGTCAATAAGAACGCGATCATCGTCGTTACATCCGGGGGCGCGGTCGATATGGACCAATGGATCGACCGGACTCCTGCGGTTTTGCAAGCCTGGTATCCGGGGCAAGAGGGTGGAACCGCGCTGGCAGAGATTGTATTTGGACAGGTCAACCCGTCGGGGCGGCTTCCAGTTTCCTTTGAGCGGCGTGAGAACGATAACCCCGCATTTGGTAACTACTATCCCGGCTCTGACGGGAAGCGGGTTGTCTATAAAGAAGGTGTTTTCGTGGGCTATCGGGGATACGAACGCAACGGCGTAAAGCCGCTTTTTCCGTTTGGCCACGGCTTGTCCTATACGAGCTTCGCCTATGGCAATCTGTCGATTGCCGAGTCAAAGCAAAGCAGCAGTGCAGATCAGGGGCAACATTTCCAGGTCAGTTTCGACGTTACGAATACTGGAACGCGCGATGGGGCTGAGATTGCACAGGTCTATGTAGCGGATAAGAGTCATGGTTCGGCTTCTCCGGCGAAGGAATTGAAGGGGTTTGCCAGGGTGACATTGAAACCCGGGGAGAAGCAGCGAGTTACCGTGACTCTGGATGAGCGTGCGCTCTCTCATTACGACGTGACTTCCAAGCAATGGAAGGCCGAACAAGGCCGGTTCGATGTGCTTGTTGGGCGCTCTGCTGAACAAACTGAATTGAACGGCGTGATCAATCTTCCGAAGACCACAGCCAGTCGTTGAGCATCTATTGATCGCCAAGCAGGGTTTTAGAAATCGCCAAGCAGGGTGTAGAAACGGGAACTCAGGCTTGCCTGAGTTCCCGCCGCTTTGGGAAACTATTCTCTAGATCGGAAAAATCAGAGATCGGAAAAATCTGGTTGAGGGTTGATAACCTACGGCTGCTGTTGCAACGTCCAAGCCTGCGCACCCGTTCCGTTGCAATCGAAGATTTGCAGGTGAACGCCATTCGCAGTCGAAGCCGCCGGCACGTCTAAGCATCGTCCGCTTCCGCGTCCAACAAACTTGAAAGCGCCATTGCCAAGAGAAACCGGCTGCCATTGCTGATTCGTGCCGCCACCATTCTGCCATAGCTGAATCAGGCTGTTATTGGCCGTACCTACATTGGTGACGTCCCATACTTCAGAGGGGGCATTGCGGTTCACAACGCGGAAGAAGCCGCTATCCGTCGGTTGGAACTGCCATTCCTGATTGACCTGGGCGTTGCCGCAAGCCCACTGTTGTACCGCCGTGCCGTTCGTGGTGCCGAATCCAGTGGCGTCGACACAAGAGCCGCTATTTTGGTTGACGACGTTGTACCAGGCATTGCTGTTAATGGCATTGCTTGCTGTGTAAACTCGCACATAGTCGACAAGCATGTCCACCTGCGTCGGCGTCGAGCCGTCGGTAAATCCAGGGAATCCTCCTCCTCCGACGGCAAGATTCATCAGGATGAAGAAAGGTTGATTAAAGACCCATTGACCGTTGACGCCCGGAGTAGAGGGGGTAATCGTGAGGAAAGGCTGGTTGACGTTGTCGCGGTAAAACTGGATCTGATTTTGCGACCAGACCACGCCATAGACGTGGAATCCGCCATCATCGACTCTTCCGCCGTTAGGAAAACCCGTGTTGGTTCCCACACCGTTGGCTCCGGAGTATCCCGGTCCGTGAATATGAGAGGAAGTGACGTTGGGGCCGTAAGACTGCACCCACTCCATGATGTCCTGCTCGCCGCTCTGGGGCCAACCGACACTGCCGATATCCGCGCCCAGCATCCAGAAAGCCGGCCATAGGCCATCAGCCACGGGGAGTTTCATGCGGGCTTCGATGCGCCCAAACTGAAATTGCTCCAGGCCCTGGGTCTTCATGCGGCCCGATGTCCAATTTCCGCCGGAGTTTCTTGCTCGAATCACTAGATTGCCGTTGCCGTCCTGAAAGGTGTTCGGGTTGTTGGGATCGCAAGGGGACGCATTGGAGCCGGCTGCGCAGTAGTTCTCGATTTCACCGTTGCCAAAACCCCCTCCTCCGGTGTCGTAAGTCCATTTGGATGGGTCGGGAAGGGCGCCCTTTGCTCCATTGAATTCATCGCTCCAAACCAGGGTCCAATTGGTTTGGGCGCTGGCGTGAACGGCAAAAAACATGGCTGCCAATAAAAAGAAGGCTGGAACCTTCAGATTTTTGGGGCGAGGGAAGAAAGCGGGTTTCGGCTGACCTGCGACGAGAGTCGCACTATCGTGAGAATTAGCGTACATCACATTGTCTCCTTAGTTAGTCCGGTTGCCCTGAACTTAGCGGCAACACTTGGTGATCGGATCTTGGGACGATTGAGGTTTGGTGGGACGATTGACGTTTGATTAAGGCTGCTGTACGAGCCGCCAGGCTTGGGCTCCAGTCCCATTGCAGTCGAAGATCTGTAGCTGCACACCGTTTGCCGTGGAAGCGCCCGGTACATCCAGGCATCTGCCACTGCCGCGTCCTACGAACTTGAAAGTGCCGTTGCCGAGGGGAACGGGCTGCCATTGTTGGTTGCTTCCTCCCGAAGGGTTCCAAAGCTGGATCAGGCTGCCATTGGCGGTGCCGACGTTGAGAACGTCCCAGGCCTCGGAAGGTGCGTTGCGATTGACGATGCTGAAGAAGCCGCTATCCGTGGGTTGGAACTGCCATTCCTGGTTTGACTGGGCGCTGCCGCAGGCCCATTGCTGTACCCCAGTCCCGTTCGTGGTCCCGCGTCCGGTTGCGTCCACGCATGCTCCGCTGTTTTGATTGACTAGGTTGTACCAGGCGTTAGGATTGACGCCTCCATTCACGCCACCTACGAGCGCGGGAGCAAGGGTTGGGTTAAGGGAGAAGGCATTGGCCGTTGTCCACTGCGACCAATCGTTGGAGATGGTAGCCGCCGAGTCGGTTTGAATATTGGGAATTGGAGGCTGGTTGCTGTTCGTCTGATAGAGGCCCCAGTTTCCCTGAGTCGATTTATAGGACCATACAGTCCAATTGATATTGTTGTTGTTATATTGGCTGGCGGAAAATTGCCATACGTCCGTGCCGTTTGCGAAGTCGTTGAATTCGCCAACATAGGCCGGAACATTGAAGGACGCATGGCTTTGAAACTGATTTACCTGATTGACTGCGCCGTTTTCTACCGCGCCGCTTGTCCCGCTCCACTGGTATTCGTGCATTTCATACATCACGTTGGTCCAGCCAAAGGTAGAAGGAGGAGGAAGCATGTCCCAATCCCAGCTACCGAACGTCCCCTCAAGAATGCAAATATGGGTTGGGTCTTGGCTGCGCACGGCATTGTAGAGATTGTTTTGCGCCGTAACCGCCGCCTGATTGCTGGGCGCATTCATCGGTTCATTCAATAGGTCATAAGCCGCAACATTCGGATTTCCGTTGTAGTGGGCCGCAATCTTTTCCATCAACTGGTTGGTTGCCGTCTGGTCCGCGCTGTTGGTCCAGTAAGCATTTGTGTTTTGCTGTCCGGTGTCCTGACTGCTGGATTGTGCCCCGACGACACCGTGCATGTCGATGATCGTGTAAATACCGCGCGCCGCTGCCTGGCTGACGACCCAGTCCAACATCGTGAACGCATCGGATCGCCACTGGCCATTGAGTGTTTCGAAATTCGCCCACCAGATCGGCACGCGTATTACATTCATGCCTTCCGCTTTAATGTTGTCCAGGTCGGCGGCGGTTATCCAGCTTTGTTCATAGGTTTTGATGAGGCTTTGCTCGGTAGCTACTCCAAACCGGTTATCCAGCGTTTGGATGATGCTGAAGTTATCGGGCAAGCCGGAAGAGTCCGCCGGGGTCATCCAGGTTTCGATGGTCAGCCATCCGCCGAGATTCACGCCGCGCAGCGATACCTTATTGCCGTTGGCGTCCACGAGATTTTGTCCGCTGGTATGGAGCAGGCTGAGAGACTGTGCCTGCGCGGCTTTCAAGCCGCACATCGACAAGAGGAACAACGTCATTGCCGCGACAGCATACTGGCGCATTTGGGGAAATCGATATAGACCAATAGAAACTGCTTTCATGAATTACTCCTTGCAGGGATTTACCGGGTGATAGGTGAGGACAAATGTTCCATGGGAGCTGGACTCCCAAACAATCGCCACATAATCCTAGGTGGGAAGTGGGATTTTAACTACTATACGATTGGATAGGAAATATATAGGGCGTTCGTACAGATAGATTGGATAGCTGGAATGGATCGGAAATTCTTCAGAGCAGACTTGCTTCCCTTAGGACGCGATGACCCCGCGCTTCAGCGCCTCCGCAACAGCTTGTGCGCGGTCTTTTACGTTCAGCTTCTCAAGAATGTGGCTCACGTGTAGCTTTACCGTTACCTCGGTTATGTTCAGCGCCACCGCGATTTCTTTGTTGCTCATGCCTTTTGCCACGAGCTGAAGAACTTCTAATTCCCTTGCGGTGAGGGAGCGGTGAGACAGTCTGGCTGCCAGAAGGGACGCCACACTGGGATCTACGTACCTTTCGCCCCGGGATACAACGCGAATGGCGGCGAGCAAGTTTTCCCGCAATGCGCTTTTTACGATGTACCCCGCCGCACCTGTCTGCAGGGACCGGTAAATCTCTTCTTCTCCCGAGTGAGTCGATAACATGAGGATACGTGCGCCGGGAAATTCGCCGAGCATGGCGGCGGTCGTTTCGATACCGCTCACGCCCGGCAACCGGACGTCCATGAGCACAAGCGACGGGCGATGCTGACGATATGCCTGGAGCGCCTCCTCGCTATTGGCGGCTTCCGCCACAACCTTTACATCAGGTTCCACATTCAGCGAAGCACAAAGCCCCATGCGGACCATAAAGTGATCGTCGACCACTAGAATACGAATCAGCTTCGAATCGGTTGCCATTCAGATACCGCCTGTGTTTGTGGCACTTCTAATTCAATGCGGGTACCGCCGCCCGGCTTACTGTGGATCTCAAGATGGGAACCCAGCGACTGTGCGCGTTCCCGCATATCCAGCAGGCCAAAATGGCCCGATCCGTTGAGAACCGCATGGGTGGGCTCAAAGCCGCAGCCGTCATCCTGGATGCAGAGCCGCACAAAGCGGGGATGAAACTGCAGGAGCAGGGTAACGCGGCTTGGCCGCGCATGTTTCACGGCATTCACCGCTGCTTCCTGCCCAATACGCAGAAGATTCAATTCCGTGGTTGCGGGCAACCTGCGCGGCTCTCCTTCCACTTTCACCTGGATGCGCGCAAGTTCTCCATTGGAAATCGATTCGACTGTCTGGGCCAGTGCCGAGACCAAGTCGCCATCTTCCAGCATGCGGCAGCGCAAATCCCACACCGACCGGCGCGCTTCGGTCATGCTGCGGCGGCTCATGTTGCGGGCCGTCTCAACCGCCTCCCGCGCTGTCTGCGGCGCCTGATGGAAACAGTCGACCGCCAAGTCCAGGTGCAGCGTAATGCCCGCGAGTTCCTGTTCCAGCGTATCGTGCAACTCGCGCGCAATTCGGTCCCGTTCTTCGTGGATCACGACCATGCGTTTTTTCTCGCCCACCAGCGCCATCTGGATGCGCAAGCGCTTGCCGACAATTACCAAAAGAGCGGTGACCGCAAAAAGGACGATGGTGCATAGAACCAGGAGCCAAAAAGCATGGCGCAAATTCCACCACGAGGGCGCCCGCAAGACACTGATGTCAGAAGGTTCACGCACCAGCAAACGCAGCGATTGCGGCGTCCCCCATATTCCGCCGCTCTGCACCAGGCAGATACCAGTCACCCGCACTGCGCTGCCCGCCGAGATAGAGTGCAAATGTTCCAGCGTGGCGTCCGTCTGCGCGCTCACCGTGAAAATTTTGTCGCCGCTTCGAAGCAAGAAGCTCGAACTGTCCGGCGGCCCTTCACGCTGCAAAACCTCTGCGTTAATTGTGACCAGGCGGCCATCGAACCGCTCCATGGGGCCCTGGAGTTCCAGCATTACTGCGGGCGAAGGCGATGTGTGGGCAATCTTGCGAAAGAGAGCGTCTTCCAGGATCGGCGTTGATTCTCCAACAGCGGGAAAGCCCGAGGCCTCGACCACGTCTCCAGGTTCGAGGAGTCCCTTCTGCTGGCTCAGGATTCGCAATCCTTTTCCGTTGGTTTCAAGGAAAAGGGAGTTTCCCGGCTGCTGATAGACGAGAACGCCTCGCACACGAACCCGCTGGAAAGTGTTCTGATCAGGTGAAAAGCGCAGGAGTTCATCCAGGGCAACCTCTCTAGCCTGTTCCGCCTCTCGAACGAACTTCAATCGTGGCACATAGAGAAGGATTCCCACGAGTTGGCGATCGAAGTTAAATAGAACCCCAGAGACTCCTTCTGCAACGATCTGGCGGTCGATCCAACTCGATGCTTCGAGTCCGGGAACGATCGGAACACGAAGCTTGAATCTTCCCCCGCTGGAAGCAACGATCATGACCAGCGCCGGTTCTGGCCATGAGAGGCGGTCAATCGAGGCCGACAATACGGTCCCCCGCACCCGCACCCATTCGCCGTCGTGCCGTCCGTTGGCCAATTCGTTCAATGTATACGGGCGCGCCTTTGGCAGTTTCCCCGGGCCAAGAATTCGCAGCTTTTGCTCGAGCACGACTGGCGCAAATCGACCCGGGCCGCTCACGCCCTCCACTTCCACCCGGTCGCCCAGACGATGAGTGTAGGAGTAAGAGTGATTTCCTTCGACGTAGATGCCAGTGGGGCCGTCCTGAACGAAGAAATCCGGAGCCGGAACGTCACCGGTGATGACGCCACGAATTCGTACTGGATACCCCAGCTTGGCTTCGGCAGGGGTGAGCCTCTTGATTTGTTCAAGGTGGGTCAGTAGCGGAAGCGCCGGAGATTGTGCAAACGCGGAGAATGCCATCGCCAGCTGCAGACAGGCCGCTAGAATGCAATAAAAGAGAACGGCAGACCGCTGCCTACGCATTGGCAGAGGCTGTGTCACCTGCCGAAGTTACTTCCAAACCAGCGTTGCAACGGAATTGGATGGTAACGATAGCCGTGCCGCACGGTTCTCCTTCCTGATCCAAACTGTCGAAGATGTCGCGCCACTATTGGTCAGAACGGCAGCGTAGCTGCCGTCAGGATTCAGCATTGCTAAATGCTCCACGTTCTGAATATCGCCTTCAGACCCCACTACCCTGGAGCCCCGTTGAAGAGCGCGGGAATAATGGGCAAAGGCCCAGTATTGGCCACTACGCACGATTTCTCTTGTTTGCGAATGAACGGTCACCAAGCCACCGCACGAAAAAGGGCCAATGTTAGGCTTTCCAGCCTCATCCAAAGCTAAATTCCAGCCTATGATACAACGAAGGCGGTTGCGCAGAATTCTTGAAAATGTGGAACTCCACTTGGGCCAGTTGGTCAGATACGCTGGGTCGTTAATATCGGGACCGCCCTCGGTCCAGAACATCTCAGCATCGGGATGCGCCGCTAGTACCTTCTGCACCAACTCCGGTTCTCCAAGGTATCCATGCCAGGCGACCGACTTTGTATATCGCCGCACTTTGTCGTCATCGAGCTCACAGATGGCCCGGCCCCAAAGATTATAGTTGTGATCGATCAGCCAAATCTTAGTCTTTAATCCCGCCTTTTCGATGGCAGGGCCCAGATGCTGTCCTACAAATTCAATTTCAATTTCCTGGGGTAGAAGGCAAGCGGGCATCCGGCTGTCCTGGTCCGTGTCGACTTCGTTTTGGGGAGTGATAGCGTCGATTTCGACACCCTCGGCCTGGAATGCCTGCAAGAACTTCACGAGATAGTTGGCGTACGCATGTAAATAGCGGCGGCGCAGAGTGCCGCCCATCATGGAGTTGTTGTCCTTCATCCAGGAAGGCGGGCTCCAGGGCGATGCAAGCAGAAACAGGCCTGGGTTGATCTGGCGTGCGCGCCGAATCATGGGCAGCATATAGGCGCGGTCGCGGTCGATGGAAAATCGCGCTAGCTCGGGATCGGGCCCACCTTCGTCATAGCTGTAGAGGCTTGTGGAGTAGTCGGAGGAGCCCACGTTCAATCGGCATACGTTGAGCGCCATTTGCGAAGGCTGGAAGAGTTCCTGCAGCAAGGCCTCCCGCTCGCTGTCCGGCATCCGGCTCAAGATGTACGAAGCCGCATCGGTAAAGGCCGCGCCAAACCCAAGGATCGGATCGGCGCCGGAACCGGCCCTAAGAGAAATGGTTGTTGCGGCACGGGCTAGATCGGCGTTCTGCCACACGGGAGGAGTGGAAGGCGCATAGCGTTGATCTCCGGCTGTCACGTACAAGGAAATAGCTCCACCCGAAGATCCCAAGGGCGATGGACCATTTGCAAATATTTTGGGGAAAGGAAGAGCTGATGCCGAAACAGCCATCAGCCCTTTAAGACAATCTCGACGGGATTTGTTTGCCATCGTCATGGAAAAGAACGCGCTCCGATGCTTTTTAAGTTGACGCATTTTAAGCTGACGCTTTTACTTCGATGATTTTTAAATGTTTCTAAGAAAGCCGATATGATCCGCCGTTGCTCTCGGCAACAGGCCTAGTCTCCGAATCTATAGATCGCCTGTCAAACGATCGTCTATCAAACGACCGCCTATCAAAGCTTGCTAATCAAACGATCGCCGTTTCATCAAAAGGCCGTCCGCGGATGTGCCTGGAATGTGCGTAGCAGTAGGTGGAAGGGCCGGCGAAAAGCATCGGTTGGGTTTGTACCAAATGGTTGAGCGTCCTCGATAGCTATACGGAAGTATGACTCGCAAGCTCAACGTCCGCACAGTAGATTTTCACAAAATACGGCTCTACAATCCCGCTCCGAAATTCACGATTGAATTCGTGTGGGCCCGGCTCTGGCCGACGAAACGCTTTTTCAAAAAAAAGAATATGAAAGGAAATCAGTTTCCACTTCAAAAGGCTGGATGACTGGTTGGCTCAACCACATGACGAGAACTTTTCTTAGCTTCGTGCAATCGACACTAATTCTCGTGGCGATCATGATATCCAGCTTGACCGGATATTCCCAAACGACGGCCGGCTCCCTGACCGGTAACGTTGTCGATATCCAACGTGCGGTCATCCCGAATGCAGATGTTACCGCCACAGAGCAGGAACAGAAGGTGCAACTGACGGCCAAGACCGACAGCCTCGGGCACTTTGTTTTTCCTCAAGTTCCTCCGGGAACCTACACGGTTGTTGTCAAAAGTAAGGGATTCGAGACCGTGGAGCGTAGAGGAGTGGTCATCCACGGAAATGACAATCGCTCCATAGGAGATCTGCAAATGCCTCTTGGACAAGTGGAGCAGGTCGTGGAGGTAACGTCGACGGCGCCGCCCATGCAGCTTGAGAGCGCCGAGCGCTCCGATTCCCTGGTGCATCAGCAGATAGAGAACATCGCGGTAAACAGCCGAAGCTATCTTGACCTGGTGAAGTTGACTCCCGGAGTAGTGAGCACCGTGAATTTGCAGACTGCGGGCACCGGCGGGCTCGGCAATATCTCCGTGAATGGTTCTCGCGCCAATCAGAACCAGCTAACCATCAATGGCATCGGAGATGTGGATACAGGATCGAATGGCACGCAAAATGTGACCTTGAGCCTTGATTCAGTTCAGGAATTTAAGATTCTCACCAACTCCTATCAAGCCGAATATGGCCGATCCTCCGGGGCGCAGATTTCCGTCGTAACCAAGAGCGGAACATCGGAGTTTCACGGGACCGGGGCTTGGTACCATCGCAACGACAGCCTGAACGCAAACAATTGGGAAAACAATTTTCGCGGACTGCCCCGGCAACTGTTTCGCTTCAATGATTTTGACTACACCATTGGCGGCCCAGTCTACATTCCCCACTCAAAAATCCTCGAGAAAAAAGATAAGCTGTTCTTCTTCTGGAGCCAGGAATTTCAGGAGCAGTTGCGGCCGGAGGGTGTTCGCGATGTAACCGTGCCCACCGCCCTCGAAAGACAAGGCGATTTCTCCCAAAGTGTGGATAAGAACGGCAAGCCAGTGAACCTGATTAAGGATCCACTTTCCTCATTGCCGTGCACCGCGGCACAGACCGGCGGGTGCTTTGCCGATGGAGGGGTGTTGGGGCGGATTCCGCAGAATCGGCTCTACGCTCCGGGACTTGCATTGCTGAATTTTTATCCGAAGCCGAACACGACCGGCCAATTGGGCTTCAATTTTCAGTCGCAAATATCGGATAGCTATCCGAGAAGAGAAGATTTGTTGAGGCTCGACTACAATTTTTCTGAGAAGTCGCGCTTTTTCATGCACCGCGTCGTCAACTCCAACACATTTACATCGCAATACGGGTCGTTTGTTCTTGGACCCAACGTGCCTGTGACTCCTATTTCAGTGGCAAATCCAGGTTATGGTTATGCGTTCGGAAATACGTATTCGTTTAGCTCCACGCTCATCAACGAATTGACCTTGGGTTGGAGCAACAACAGTTTTCTGATTGCACCCAGCACCAATGCCTATACATCCGCAGCTACGGGGATAAACCTGCCCGTTCTGTTTCCGAACGCCGTTCAACTTGGCTTGATTCCCAATGCAACATTCGGGGGCTCCCGCATTGCGAACAGCCCGAGCATCGGAGGCGTATCCTGCGGGGCCTGCGGTCCATTCCGCAACTACAATACAACGATTGACCTGACCGACAATCTCAGCAAGGTTCTCGGTCGCCACACTCTCAAGACCGGCGCCTATATTCATCGCAGCCGAAAGAATCAAAGCTCGTTTGCGGACAACAATGGGAACTACAACTTCGGCGACAACTCCAACAATCCCCTGGATACAGGCTTTGGGTTCGCCAATGCGGCCGTCGGAGTCTTTAATACGTTCGATCAGGCTTCCGGTTACGTCGTGGGTGCCTACCGCTATTGGAACGTAGAGGGTTATGTTCAAGATACCTGGCGGCTCACGCGGCGGCTCACACTTGACTATGGTTTGCGGCTCGCCTGGTACCAGCCCCAGTATGATTCGTCGCTCCAGGGTTCAACGTTCATGCCCAGCCATTTCAATGCCGCGAATGCGCCGCAACTGCTGTTGAATGGAAGGATCGTTCCCGGTACGGGCGACCCGCTCAATGGCATCGTTCAAGCCGGACATGGAGTCTCGAAATATCTCACCGATAACCGGGCGCCGCAATGGGCTCCTCGCATAGGGCTTGCGTGGGACGTTACCGGAAAGCAACAGGTGGTATTCCATGCGGCTGGCGGAGTCTACTATGACCGCACGCAGGGCAACAATACCGCGTTTTTTGAGATTCAAAATCCCCCGGCAACCAGTGTGCCCACGCTCACCAACGATTTCGTCAATAACCTGTCGTCCAGTACCAACCCTATCCTCAATCCACCCGGGCTACAGGCGCTTGCGCCCGATGGGAAAATTCCCACCACCTATCAATTCACCACGGGGTTGCAAACCACCCTGCCGTTCCATACGGTTCTCGAAACCGCCTATGTCGGGTCGGTCTCCAATCACCAGGCGAATCAACTGAACCTGAACGCCATTCCGTATGGGGCCACCTTTCTTCCACAGAACCAAGATCCCACGCATCCCGCCTGTTCCTTGCCGGGATGTGCCGCGAAGACCGTAAATCTCCTAAGGCCGTTTCCAGGGTATGGGGACATCATCTTGCACGAAAATGAGGCCACGGCGAACTACAATGCGCTACAGGTAACGGCGAACCACCGCGTTTCCAAGGGGCTTTTCCTGGGTGCGGTCTACTCCTGGAGTAAGGCCCTGGGAACGGCCTCGAACGATGGCAACTTCTTTCGAATCGACGGCCTGGATCGTCTCGCCAACTATGGTCCTACTTCCGACGATCGCCGCCAGAATTTCAATGTGAACTATTTTTACGAGTTCCCGGGATTGTCCTCAAACAATTTCTTCTTGCGGACTCTTACCCGCGGATGGCAAACATCGGGTTTTCTCCAGTTACTGTCGGGGAGCCCCTTCACGCCCTCGTTTAATATCAATGGGGAAGGCAACCAGAACCTCACCGGATCCTTTACGGAACCCGCGCGGATTGCTGTTGTCGGAAATCCCCGCACCGGTTCCAATAATCCATTCCAACGTCTCAACGGGCTTGCTTTTGCCCCGCCGGTGGCCGGAAGCCGGGGTTTGGAGTCGGGCGTGAACTATCTTACGAATCCCGGGGTCAACAATTGGGATATGTCGGTTCAGAAGACCATCGCGGTTCAAGAGAAAGTAAGCCTGCGGATGCGACTCGATGCATTCAATGTTTTCAACCATACGCAGTTCAGCGGCATCAACAGTAACCTGTCGTTCAATCAAGCCGGCGTGCCGCAAAACCTGCCGTTTAATTCCAGCGGAGCCTTGGTCAATGCAAATGGCTTTGGCACGGTCAATGGCGCACGCGACCCACGGATTTTGCAGATATCGCTGCGCGCCGCCTTCTAACCAAGGCCCTTTAGGTTAACCAAAGCCTGTTAGGCTTGCGTGTGCGCATAGCCAATCAGCCCCGGATTTCAAGCATCAACTTGAACTCCGGGGCTTCGGCCTGCGTTACGGAAGCGTGAGCGGAAAGCAAGTCCCTCGCTATAACTTCGCTAAGGCATCGGGAACGGCCGCTGCTCCAGGCAATATGGCAGTGGCTCCATGAAAGCTGCAATTGCGCGTGATCTCATTGGGGATCACCAGGCAGCGCAGGCCGGCGGCGCGGGCAGCGGCTAACCCGCGCTCGGAGTCCTCGATGGCAAGACAGGTGGAAGCATTCATGCCGAGTCGTTGCAATGCCAGCAGATAGGGTTCTGGATTCGGCTTCGTCTCCTTGTAATCCTCCCGCGCCAGCACAAACTCAAAGTACCCAACCAGGCCGCTATCTGCATGCGCAGCCTCGAAATGCTGCCTCTGTGAGCTGGTTACGACTGCCATCCGCATGCGGCCCTGCAGCATTTTTAAAGTCTCCGGCACTCCCGGCAGCACTCGCGCCTTGGTTCGCAACACTTCGGAATAATGGATGTCGCGTTCTTGTCTCAAATCGGCGAGTTGATTTTCTTTCCATCCACGCTCGGCGGCGAGGCTAAACGCGCTGCGCCCCTGTCGCATCGATAGCTCCAGGAACTGTTGCAGGCTGAATTCAATGCCGATTCTGGCCAAGGTTCGTTGCGTGCTTTCGAAAAAAAGATATTCCGTATCGACGAGCACACCGTCGTTGTCCCATAAGATCGCTTCTACCATTTATTTTCCTGTAATAGGCTCCGTTCGCCTGCTCCTTCGGCTCCTCGATAAATCAGGTTGGCGACGAAGTTGGCGCAACTGTGCAAGAGTGAAGCCAGGTCCAGTCAGTGCCCAGTGAAGTGCGCGCCATAAAGTTCATGCCAAGGCCTTTCACTCGTCGTTTCCACCCAGGCTTGCCTCGAACCTTCCCCCTCACATCAAAGGCTATCAAAAGTTTTCGTGCGATTGCCCTGGGCTCGCCCTCCCAGAATGATGATCCCAACGCTCAGCAAATCCTTGGGCCTGAGAGCCGGCGGGAGTTTCTTCTTAAAACGAAGCACGGCCCGTGAGGAACATGATTTGCGTTTCCGGTCACGGGCAATCCTGGCTGCCGTCCTAAAACCGAGTAGAGGAACGAAGCAGTTCTCACCTGAGACCTGGAATCTGGAACGGAAAATTACCTTGCGATCATCGCGCTCTCTGGGCAGCTAAAATATGAAACAATGCGGAGCAGCAACCGTAGCAGATCGTTTAAATCAAAGATCGTTTAAATAAAGATCGCTTAAATAAAGATCGTTTGCATAAAGACCGTTCGCATCAATTCGTCCTGTAGTCCGGCCCCATACCCCAGATGAACGGACCCAGATGACGGACTTTGACAACCCCACTTGCGCTCGCCTTGACCGAGTATAAGGAGTATAGAACATGAAGCCCAAGAACACACTCTGCCTCTGGTACGACAAGGAGGCGCTTGAGGCGGCGCGCTTCTACGCTGCCACCTTCCCAGATAGCAAAGTAATCACTGTTCGCAAAGCGCCCGGTGATTATCCGAGCGGCAAAGAAGGTGATGTGCTGACCGTGGAGTTCACCGTTGTTGGCATTCCCTGTCTCGGTCTCAATGGCGGCGCGGCGTTCAGGCACAGCGAAGCCTTTTCCTTCCAGATCGCAACGGAAAATCAGGAAGAGACGGACCGTTACTGGAACGCGATCTTGGGCAATGGCGGCACGGAAAGTGCGTGCGGCTGGTGCAAGGACCGTTGGGGCATCTCCTGGCAGATCACCCCGCGCGCGTTAACCGATGCGCTGGCGGCCGGCGGCGGCGAGGCCAAGCGTGCGTTCGAAGCGATGATGACGATGAAGAAGATCGATATCGCCGCTATTGAGGCGGCGCGGCGAGGCTGATGTGAACACGCCGGAAACGTGCGCCCAATCAGAGTCCCCAAAGACATCGGCGAACGGCGAATATGCTCAAAGAATGAATCGGGTCATCGATTATCTTCGCCGGAATCTGGATCGCCAGGTGAAATTGGGGGAACTGGCTAAAGTCGCCTGCTTCTCGGAATTTCATTTCCATCGGATCTTTGGCGCGTTTTCGGGCGAAACCCTGAACAATTTTACGAACCGTCTCCGTCTCGAAAAGGCCGCTCGTCTTCTTCGTTATACCCGGCAGAGTTTGACGGAGATCGCCTTGAATTGCGGCTTTTCGTCATCGGCCACCTTTTCGCGCGCCTTCCGGTCGGGCTACGACACTTCGCCCAGCGAGTTTCGAAAAAGCGGCAAGATTAAGAAAAGCAAGATTTGCAAAGAACTCTACTCGGGAGAAGAATATCTTCTGCCCATGAGTGCGGAAGAAAAGCGGGCTGCTTTTCCCGTGAGATTGATCGACGTTCCCGAAAGGCAAGTAGCCTATATTCGGGTTACGAATGCCTTTGAAATGGACAGGGTACTTGCCGCTCTCAAGACGCTGATCGAATGGGCTCAATCCCAGGATATCTTTTCGCAAGGAACTCTTTTCGGAATGTCGGTGGACGATCCGCACGTGACCCCCAAGCCGCTCTATCGATATGAGGTCTGCTTTGCATCGTCCGTTCCCTTTAAGTGCATGGAGGGAATGTCGAAATTGGCAATGCCTGCCATGCGATACGCCACTACCAGGGTCTCCGGCGATATCCGTAAGATAGCTACGGCCTGGGATTACCTTTTCAGAGGCTGGCTGATCAACAGCGACTACGAGCCCGAGCATGCGCCCGGACTTGAGATCTTCTTAGATAAGGAAAAAGCGATGGATTGGTCTCACTTCGAATTGGACCTATGCATCCCGGTTCAGAAAATGCAGGTTCGGAAAATGCCGGGTTTGGAAAATAGAAGAGATCAGGAGTTAACATGAAATTCGTAGTGATGAGTCCGGCTGCAATGATTCGAAGAACCTGCCTTGTGCTTGTCCTTGCTGCTCTCTCGGTGTCACTGCCTGCCCAATCAACGTCTGTCCAATCGGCGCCCGCCCAATCGCCTCCGTCGAAAATCCTGTATGTCGGCTCGGTTTCGATCAATCCATGCCAGGATGCGAAAGTTCTTGCCGACTGGTATTCGCGGTTTGGAATCGAGACTAAGGAATACCATGGCGGATACTATCGCCAACTCGATACCGCCGCCGGTCCATTGTTCTTTGGCATCCATCCTAAGAAAGCCGATGCTCCGAAGAAATGTACAGCAAGCGTTTCTGTAGTATTCCGTGTCGAAAACTTTGAAAACAGCATGTCGGCCCTGAAAAGTAAAGGACTCACGCCCGACTCGGTTGAAAAAGATCCGGATCAGGGCCAATTTGCGCACTTTCACGATCCGGACGGCAACGAAGTGACTCTATGGGGAGGAAAAATATGAGCTTGATCGATGGCATTGGCGGAGCGTTTTTGTTTTCAAATAATCCCAAGCGATTGGCTGAGTGGTATCGCGATAACCTCGGCATCAGTTATGAGGAAAGCCCAGACTGCAGCTCGATCTATAAATCGTTTGAGTATCGGGACTTGAATGATATCTCGCTCAAGAGATCGACAACCTGGGCCATCATGGCTTCCGATAGCGATATCAGTGGTAAGCCGCGCACGGGCCAGATCAACTATCGTGTAAAAAGCATGGTGGAAACACTTTCTCATCTTCGGTCGAAGGGCGTGGCGATCGATAAGACGGAAGACTGCGAATTCGGAAAATTTGCGTGGGTAGTGGACCCGGATGGCAACAAGATCGAACTTTACGAAGAGCGGCCTGAACGGATCTAAGATTTCACGGATTGTCTTTGATCAAAGATCAAGAATCAAGAATCAACGACCAAGGGTGAACGACCAACGCTCAGCGGTGAACGTTCAAAATTCACAGAGAACCAGCTCCGGCAGAGCCGAACAAGCGTCAAGATCCGTGCCGCTCAACCACCTTTACAGCTACGGCTCCCGTAGTGGAAAGCAGGGTTTGCTTGTCGGCCACCTGCACTCCGATGCGCGTGATGCCCGGCTTCACGGCCATGAATTTTAACGTCAGATTACTTTTATCTTGCGATACAGCTCGCAGTCCATCGCCCTCAATCTTGAAGTAAGTGTCGACCTTTTGTGGATCCGGATGCCCGGATCCATACAACTCGATTGTGACGATATCTCCAACGGACGCTGGTTGTGGCCTTGCAATGGCTGAGACCGCCACCGGCGCATGTTGATGGATATTCTTAACCAGGCCCCGCGCCGCTTCCTTCTGCAGTTCATAGGCCAGCGTCATCAGGTTGAACTGCGTATTCTGGGTTTCCAGATGAAAACAGAGATTGTGGTACGTCCACGCAATGCTATTCGTTCGGCCGCTTCGCGGAACGATGGAAAGGTCTCCGAGGTCTTCCGGGCCTTTCTTGTATGGGCTCGATGGCATCATGGTCGTGGCTCCGATCTCCAGCAGACGCCGTCTTGCCGGCTGTGGTCCACTGCTGGCGACAAACACTTCCAATGCCAGTTCTTCCTGCCCGCGCCGGTAATCGAATTTGCGTCTCACGGCCGGCGGCAAATACTGCACTCCCGAGTAGATCGATTTCCATTCCGACCCGCTACCGGGAAGCAGTGTCCATTGGCTCCAGTCAAACGCCACGCCTTCATTAGGATCGGCTCCGAGAGGCATTTCCGAATAGCCGATCTCGGCAGCAAGCTCTTTGGTTTTGAGATCTTCGTCTTGCATGGGTTTTTGTCCCCCCAATACTCCGCCAAAAAATAGTAGGAGCAAAATAGCCGATTGCAGAGCCATCAGCGTTTCCCCATTCCAAGCTCATTGCACACTGGTAACCCCACTCTTAGGACTCAAATCTGCGGTGGTACCAGGACGAAAGCCCCTGGCATACAACGTAGTATCGGTCGTCTTTTCGATCGATGCGTCAATATATTGCTGAAGCGCTTCGGTCGCTAGGTGTGGTCCCGCGCACGCATCCGCGGCCAGAGTCGTATATTCGCAAAAGGAGTGGTTGCCAAAAGCCGTGCGATCAGGATCGTTCGCCGCAACCACCGCGGCGCTTCCATTAGATTCGTAGAAAGGGTTATTGCAATTTCCAACGCCAATCAGGTTGGTTAATTTCAGATACCCAAACGGTCGTAAGTAGAGCCAGGTTAACCCGACACCGACTGCACCGCTGAAGGATTGCACTGCGGCAGCCTGATCGTAGCAATTGCATCGCGTAGACCCAACGGCCAAATACCGTTCAAGGTCAAACGTCCCTCCATCGTTAGAAACGCCATAATGCGGAGCCCCTTGCAGGGTGTCATAGTGGAGCGAGTGTGAGCTGTGGCAATAAGAGGTCACTGCGGAGACTACCTCTTTCTTATCGCTTTTTCCTGGAACTCCAACCTTTGAACAGAGGAAACGCAGCACCTCAACCCATACGCCTTTGTCGCTCTGATACGGCGCTATGGGAGTATCGAGCACAAAATACAGCTCCACCCGGGTCGAACTCAAGCTATACGTTTGGCAGGTAGGTACTTCGAGCTTCCAGGAAATATCGCCCTGATACTGCTTGATTGCATCCGGTTTTTTCTTGATTTGGCAATTCACTGTATGTGTTCCGGGCGCTACCGGGCACTGGCCCTCAATGGTCAGGTCCCCAATGGTGCCGGTCAGCTTTGCCGTGCCGCCGCAGTTGACCACGCTCGTAATATTGACCTGTGCGGTGCATTGATCGACGCCCTTACCCGCAATGAGATAAACCGTCGCTTTCTTGGATCCGGCGCCATCGCTTACGTCTTCGCCGTTTTTCCAATGGGGTGCGGCAATCGTGGTTTTTGACCGGCAGACTACAACGGAAGTGTCGAAGCTCAACGAGTCCAAAGTAGCTGTGACCGAACATGGGCATGGCGCGGGCGAGCCATCGACCGGTGCGGCCGCGCTCGATGCACTTTGGTCTCCGGCCGTGCTGGAGTCTTTTACCTCGCCTGCGCCGGCAACCGCGCCGGCGTCGCTGGGTGAGCCCACGGGGCCTGTGCCGCATCCGGTCATGTATTCTCCCTGGAGTCTCGCGCCAGAACCTGTTTCAAATACAACATGCCTCTGTTGTAAAGTTCTTCAGTTCTGTGCGCTTCGCTCAAAACTTGTTTGCTATCCAGCCTTCGACCAATCCAACCGCATAGTGGGTCGTTTGCGAATCCATGTCCCATGAAGCACCCAAACCCTACCATGAGAAGAAGGGCCTTGTCATCAGTAAGCCCATAGCTCTGTCCCGTAGCAAAATTCCGCCGAATAACCGTTCTAAGTGCGGCCTCTCCTAGATACTCGAGCGGCTCCGGATAGATTGCCTCAAAGGCTCGAACAGCGCAGTCTTCCAGGGGAGTGCCGGCTATAAGAAGGCTTTCAAGGGGCACCGTAAGCAGCCTCTTGAGTGCCGCAATGAAGTATTCATGCTTGAGACCGCGCACCCGCGCAATGTATTGATTGAACGCCGCAAACAACCGGTCCGCACGCACCATTTGGTTTGCGTTCTCCGCCGGATTCAACAGCGGACGGATCCATGGCAGTTGCGGGTCCGTGTCAAAGTAGCTTCCAAAAATAAACATGAGCTCAAGATAGAAGCGAACTGGGCCTCGATTCGTGAACCCATATCGCTTCGCTTGGTCAATGCCGAAACGGATAACTTCACGGCCAGTCTGGTCCCCGATCACTCGCCAATGCTTCGGAGCAAATTGACTGAGATGCAGCGCCATGGAGTCCTCAAATTGGAGAAGATGCTGACGGTGAAAAGCATCCAATTGTTGTTGGCGAATGGTCCACATAAGTTATCCGGCAGTGTAAGTTTCCGGCGCCATGCCTCCCGGTATGGCTTGAACGGTCGTCGTTGCGGTCAAGGGAATCTTCGCCTTCGCCAATCCCTGTGCGGCATGGATGAACTGCAGCAGCGTGTCCGGCTTCTGGTCCTCCATGAGGTAGCAATGGAGCGGCCCCATGAATGGTCCAGCCTCACCCGGCCCCAGATTTGCCAGGTAGACGCGCAAGACTCGGGGATCGTAAAAACGAAAATAGACCTGCTCCCCGTTAGGCTGCCGCACTTCCAGAAAATGACGCAGGTGCCGTCTTACCGCTTGAAATTCCGCCGGACATTTGAGATACACGCCCCAACTTTTGCCCCATCCTTCTTGAACGAGGATCGGGAGCAACGGAGAATCCTTTGGAAGCTGTACCAGGTAAGGAGCTACGTCGCTCAACGATTCGCCTTTAGGGCCCTCATAAAGCGATTGATACTGAGCCTGCGATTGCAACAACAGCGTCAGTGCCTGCGGGTCGCGCGCAGCGTCGAGAATCGCGTAAAGAGGTTGAAAGTTGTGTTGCAGCAGGGAAAGGAGCCGGCCTTGTGGGTCTCCGATCGCTGCCTCCGGCGCACCAGCGGCCTTCGAGGCTCCATCGCCGAGACCACCGAGACCACCAAACCCTAAGACGAAGCTTGTTTCTCCCGCCGCCACCACATCGTTGTGTACGAGAATCGCGTCCTGCACGCGGCTGCCATTAACAAAGGTGCCATTCTGGCTGTTCAGATCCGTGAGCCGGCAGCAAGCGCCATCGAATTCCACGGAAAAGTGGCGCCGGGACATGTGCGCGTCGTTCGGAAATGCCCCGTCCAGGTCGGGTTGCCGGCCGAAATATACGGTTTGCCCCAGCCGCAGATCGTTGATTCGACCTACCGTAGGGCCTGAGACTGTCTCCAGAAACCAGCCTCTCGCAGGAGCTCTTTCATCAGAGCTTTCGAAAGCAGTCATGTTGTCGGCAAAGACCTCGACCGAGGCCTGAAATTACTCGTGTCAATGCTTGCAGAAGGGAGCACCGGTTTCCGCCGCCAGGCGTAGTACGCTGCCTTGTCCTGTTTCGCCGATGATCACCGTTGGACAGCCAAGTACGATGACTCCGCCGTGAACGGTCGAATCGCCGATCCGGGCCGCGGACAACCCGTTGATGACAACCGTTGGTGAGCCCTTGGAGATAGCGTCTGGTGGTCCCACGCACACAGCCATATCGGAGACGCGGGCTGCGGGAAGTCCGCCAATGATAACGTTCGGAGCACACGGTCCGCTGATCGGGCCGCCCACATGAGGTACAGGCCCAGTGGCTGCCGGGCACGTGTGCATGTCTGTTAGGCGTGCTGCTGGAGGCATGTTACGCTCCGTTTATTGATAAGCGGAATTCGCGCAAAAAGTATAGCAACATCCACAGCTTTATTGAAAGAAGCTAATTTTTGGGTGCCCCAAAGATGGCCCCGTTCTTCGCCTTTTTCGTGCCTCACCATGCCGAGGGTGCCCCATCCTTTGTTGAGAACGCGTTCTTGGTTTTTGCGTTTGAAGCAAAGGGTGGGTTTCGATGCGTTCTTAGGCTTTTTCCGTGCCTCACCATGCTGAGGGTGCCCCATCCTTTGCGAAGAGCGCGTTCTTGGTTTTTGCGTTTGAAGCAAAGGGTGGGTTTCGATGCGTTCTTAGGCTTTTTCGTGCTTCACCATGCTGAGGGTGCCCCATCCTTTGCGGAGAACGCGTTCTTGGTTTTTGCGCTCGTCGCAAAGGGTGGGTCTGAAGCTGTCCGCTTGTCGTACTCGTCGCCTACTGTGCCGCCGGTCTGGCGGCGGCTTCGCTGCTCGGGGGGCTATAGCGCACGAGGTTCGGGAACATCGGAGTTACCTCGAACGACATCTTATCGCGCGCCGAGACCAGAGGAACCGGCTTTCCTTTTTGCATCTCCACATGGTCGTCCCACGGATCGAGCTTGATGCGGCTGCCTAGCGGAAGGGCAGGTAACTGCGCCGCGTTCCGTACCTCAAGCTGCGGAGCGCCCGACTCGGCGGTCGTATGGACAACGTTGCTGCGGGTGAAGCGATTGCCGAAGTGCGGGCTGATGAGCCACGGCACATCGTGCATGCGGCTCTCCAGGGCGCGCAAGAAGAGGCCGGCGGTGGTCAGTTTGTCCTTGTAGGGCGATTTCTGCAGAAGCTCAACCGCCTTCACGTCGGCGGCGTGGTCGTCTTCGTCGTTGGGAGCCAAGCCGATCTGTTTGAAGACGTTTTCGTCGGGGAAGAGCATGCGGTCGCTAAAGCTGTACTTGGTATCGATGCGGTGCCCAAGGGCGATATGGCCCAGCTCTTCCGCCAGCACCATGGCCAGCGTCGCTTCGTCGGGCATCACGTCGAGCAGGCCGCGGCTCAAGACGATGGTATGGCCGATGGTGAACGACTCCAGAGGTGTGGTGAGCAGCACCCGGCAACGTACCTCGGGCTCAACCGTGAGGTTGTTGGTGATTTCTAGGTTCGTCACCACGGTTTGCAGCACCTTGGAGACGGCTCCATCGGGAGCCAGAATTCCGGCGCGCTCCATGCGGTCGAGAACGTTGTCTTCGGCTTCACGCTCCCACAGATGCTGGCTCTGTACCGGAGTGATCTCGTTGGTGCCCCGTCCGCTGTCGTCGCTGGCGTCCTTGGAATCGATCTGCAGGTCGGTGAACTCCGACTGCTGGCCTGAATGTTTGAGATCGTAGGCCCACAGGCGCGTCTGGCCCTTCATCGCCACTCGTTCGAAGGTTGAATACTGCGCGTCCGACTCTTCGGTGTAAATATAGGCGGGCAGCCACAGGCCCGGCTGCATGTTGGTGCGCCAGCTATCGAAATGGAAATAGAACTTGGCCTCGGTGCGCGGGCCATAGGTGCCGTTGAAGCGGACGATGTTGTAATCCTGGTCTTCCACCCAGATTCGGCCCATGAAGTAAGGCTGCATGGCCCGGGATTTCGGCACCACATCGAAGACCATGGTGCGCACTTCGCCCAGGAACTGGTGGCGCAGGAATTTCAGCTCATAGTGGTCTTTGTCGAAATGGTCGCTGAGGAACACCATTTGCATAAAGCTCAGGTGCTGATACGTCATCCGGTAGAAGCTGTTGAGCCGGTCGAGCACTGAGAACATGAAGAACGAACGGCTGTGATCTTTGAACGCCCGGTTCTTCAGGCCCTTGGGGTCCATGGAAAACCGGCCCAGGAAATAGCGGTCGCTGCCCGGCACCGTAACCAGGTCGGGATCGGGCCGCAGGTTCTGGATGTAGGTCTCTACCAGGGGCGTGAAATGATGCATGCTCTCTGTCAGCTTGGCTTCTTGCGCAAAGATGCGGTCTGCCACCGCGCTTACCTGCTTCGGGGCTTCCTGCGGGGCTGCTTCCTTGGCGGGCGCAGCGGTCGCGGGTGCGGTCTCGGCGGCTGGAGGCGTATTGGTGCTCTCCGTTTGCGCGGCCATTCCCAGGCACATCACCATGAGAAAAACTGAAACTCGATATGCAAAACGCATCATGTCCTCCAGCCTACTGTGACCTCAGTCCTGTGGCTATCCAAGCTATCCCCTAGTTTATTATTCCCAGATGAAAATTATATGACTTCCGATGTACACCCTCGCATCGGATTTCGTTGCCGCTGGTGCGCTATCGGATACCGCCGGTGGGCTATCGGATAAGTGATAAGTGCGCACAGATTTGCAGCTTCAACAATTCGCAGCCCCAGCGATTTCTGGCGTCAAAGCGGCTTCCCGCCTGGTCTTCGATGCTGGTTTTTCGATGCTTGGTTTTTCGATGAAAGAAAAACCGCGCAGAAACACAGGCCAACAGAAGACGGAGGACGCTGGAAACCCCCGTAGAAACGCCCGTCCTCTATTCTGCCAGTGCGAAAACGATATGAACAAGGGCCGCGTAGTCGTAGGGTGATCCATCCCGTTGCGCCGGATGGAACTTGATCTGTTGGGCCGCTCGCAGGGCCGCTTCGTCCAGCCCGTGTCCCAGTCCTTTGACCACCTTCTGTACCTGCATCTGGCCGGTTGCGGCAAATACCACCTGCACCAGGACTTCACCTTCAATATGGAGCTGCTTGGCCTCGTCGGTGTAGATCGGGCGTGGCTTGAAAAGCACTTCTACCGGCTTGGTGGTGACCTTTTCGTCGGTGGCGGCGTGGGCCTTGGGTGCCTGGGCGGGTGCGGCCGCTTGTCCAAAGCCGGTTTGTTCTACGCTGCCCCTGCGGGCGTGGTCGCCGACGCCAACGGCTGCCACGTCGCCAAACCCTGCGCTGGCGATGGTTCCGGAGGCTCCACGCGCTCCGCCCGTACCATTTCCGTTACCTGGTCCCGAAGGCAGATTGAAGCCTCCCAGTGCGGCTACGGTCACCGGCCCTTTGCGCTCCGAGGTCCCGCGGATGCCATTGGGGTCTCCAAAGCCTCCGGTCTGTACATCGCGCGCGGGCTTGTGCAGGGTCGCCGGTTCCGAGCTTCCCGTGGCGAACGAGCTGGCGACAATCTCCTTCTTGTTCTCTACCGGCTTCTGCGCCTCGGGCGTAACGAAAGCTCCGGTCACGATCTCTTTTTTCGGCTCCAGCTTCGGTGCTACCGGCACAGGAGCTTTAAATTCGGTCATCTTCGGCTGAACTTCAATCTTCGGCGGTTCGATCTTGGGATCGGGCCGGTTCAGGATGAGTTTGGGCGGCTTGAGCATCGCCAAAACCTTGGGAGGCGGCGGCAGAATCTTCACGACCGGGGCCGGTGGCTTCAATTCCGGGGGCGGTGCGATCAGTTGAGAAACCTGCGTGCTTTGACGGATGATTTGTGGAGTCGGCAGCAGCGGCAGGATCAGCCATAGAGCCACGATCGCCACAACATGGATGACGAGGCTGATCACGTGCCTGTCCTTGCGTGCGGGGGACAACTCGTAATTGAAGCGAAGCGCTGCCACTTGTGTTCTCCTTGGAGGGGGCTCCGGGGAGCCTAAGCCATATTTAGACGAAGGGGAGTTACTTAATATCCCTTAAGAATCGCATAAAACGAGCCAGGTTGTCGTCTGTTGCCAGTGTCTAAAGTAATTCCGGCGGGTCACTTGCGCCAATGAACAAAGGTACACGGTCCTCAGCAATCCCAGGCGTACGCCGCTCGCTTTTCCGCCCTGGTTTTCTTGAAACACGCTTTCTTGAAATACGCTTGCTTGAAACACGTTTTCTTGAGACACGCTTGCTTAAACAAAGTTCGCTTGAAAAAAGTTCGCTTGAAACTGGTTTGCTGAAACCTTTTGCCTAAGGCTTTTTTTTGTCCTTGTTCCCAAAATGGTTCTTGCTCAAAACTGTTTTGCAAAAAAGCCGCATATAAAGAGCGGCATATTGAAGATACAACCGCAGGATAAGGACATGGTAACGCCGAATGCAGTAGCCGGGGTTTTCCGGGTACAGCATTTTGTCATGCCCGCAGATTGATTTCTTGGGTTCCGCTTGTCGATTCAAATAGCAACTCCCCTGCATTTTCCGCAACGCCTGTTCTATCGTGGAAGAGCCCAACAAAACCAAAGGAACAAGGGACCATGCGCTTCGACAGACTGGATCTGGAAAAATTTCGTGGTGATAAGCAATCGTCACACTTCTTCCGTCTGGTGTCGCCGATGGCCGTGCAACACGAATTCTGCAGGCAGTTCGGTCATCCCTCAAGCTATGCCTTTGTGCGGTTGGAGTGTGTCCCCGCCGACGATCTCAGCTTCGAGGTTCGCGCCTTATGGCCTCTAACCGTGTCCAAAGAAGAGCGGATGGAGTGCGAGCGAGCGATTGCGGAGAGCATTGGCGACATGCTCCTCGATGGACCGTACCCGCACTCTGGTTGCGCGCTCGCGCTGGTAGAAGTGGGCTACGATGCAATTGGCAGCAGCGTGTACGCCTTTA
Organism: Candidatus Angelobacter sp.; assembly: GCA_035295685.1. Taxonomy (GTDB): domain Bacteria; phylum Acidobacteriota; class Terriglobia; order Terriglobales; family Acidobacteriaceae; genus Angelobacter. The sequence goes on along the minus strand of DATGIO010000065.1, from coordinate 56,899 downwards.
TGCAGGCAGCCAGGAGTGCTCTGCAAGATCTGCTGGCCGCCAAATGGAATCTGGTGCCTCTGCCTTGATTGTGAAGCTTATGATTTTGTTTGTCCCTGCCCGATTTTTGTTTCTTTTCTGGTTGACTCTTTACTCGGTTGACTCTGTCCTGGTTGCCCATATTAATGACCTCACCCTATAAGCCGCTGCCGGAAGAAGCCATGCGACTCTGCCGAGCGGTCGATGCTCCGCCGCGATTGATCGCCCACTTGACGTTGGTTCACGACGTTGCCGACCGGCTCATCTCCAGCCTTCATAACGCTTTCCCCAATTTGGAAATGGATACCGACAGCATCTTGTTTGGCGCAGCCACCCATGACATCGGCAAGGCCATCCACCGCGAAGAGTTGACGGCTCCGGGGAAATTGCACGAGTTGCGCGGCGTCGATCTGCTGCGAGAGCTGGGAATATCGGAGCACAGGGCCAGATTTGCGCTCACACATGGGAATTGGCGCGGGAATTTCGGGAGTCCAGAGAATCCAGAGCTGGTGAATCTAAAGCCCGGGAATCTAAAGACCGGGAATCCAGAGCCCGAGAATTCAAAGCCCGGCAACTCAAAGACAAGAGATCTGGCAAGAGATCTAAAAAAGATAACCCTTGAAGACCTGCTAGTTGCCCTAGCGGACAACTGTTGGAAAGGCAAGCGGGTTCCCGATCTCGAAACTGAGGTGGTGAATGCGATCTCGCGCGCGACCGGTAAGGACAAAGACAAAGACGCTTGGCTGGTTTTTTCAATCCTGGATGACATCTTGCAAGAACTGGCCGCCGATGCCGACCAAAGGCTCGCCTGGCAGGCCCAGTTTCCAACAGAGCAATAATTTGCGAAGCCCAATAGTTTCCCGTCGTAGCAGGTTAGGCCGTGGATGCCAATGAACCTAATACGCGGTATTCTCGGGACTCCCTTGGTCGTTGCTCAGAAATATTGGTGGCTATACTCGGAATACGTGTGGTGAGTGCTTTATCGATGTTGAATCGAACACGGGATGTACGAAAATCAATCGAAGAGCGGAAATGCGTTAGCTATCCTAGCTTCAAGCGCCAGCGGCGCGACAAGAGGGTAGCCCATGACGAAGTCGTGGGAACGTGGATAAAAAGAAGGATCTAGTGCCAGCGGCACGGAATAGTTAATTTGCCCTTGCCAATGCGAATTGCGTAAGCACGTAGATGCTCCTTTCATTGCATGGATCTTGACTCGCTTGGATCAAGATTCATGCCTTCGGAGTCGCATCGCTACAGGTGCGTTGAATCAATTGGGTACTTCGATTCCGGATCGACAAAGGTATGTGTCATTGGCGGCATTAACCTGCGAGAAGGGCGAAAGCTTTGCGGCTCTCACCCTTCTTGATCGGCTTCATCTAACGCGTCCTGGACAGCGTCTCGTTCTCTCGGCATTTTCAACTCCGTAAAAATCTCAAGAGCGGCGTGGAGTCTTGCTCTTGCGGTCTCCTGATCTTTCATTTCGCGCGCCAGCAATCCCCAACTCCAAGAGCAGTGAGCGATGCCGCGCTTATTGCCCAGTTCATTCGACAAGGTTTCACTCCTCTTAAGCAGGGTCATGGCCTCCTCCAGCCGCCCCCAATGCCGCAGGATGCGCGCCTGATTTATGTAGCTGGCTTGCAATCCGTCCTTGTTGCCCAACTCCTCACATAGGTCTTCTTCCTTTTTATGAAAGGCCATGGCCTCTTCCAGTCGCCCCCACGCCTGGAGGATGGTCGCTTGGTTGCCATAGCTTCGCTGCAAGGAATCTTTGTCGCCCAGTTCCTCAGATAAGGCTTCGGCCTTCTTGAACAGGGCCATGGCCTCTTCTGGCCGCCCCCATAGCTTCAGGACGATTGCTTGGCTGCCATAGCTTCGCTGCAACGAATCCTTGTTACCCAACTCCAGACACAGGTCTTCTTGCTTCTTCTGCAAGGCTATGGCTTCTTCCAGCCGCCCCCATAACTGCAGAATGATCGCCTGGTTCCCATAACTGGCCTGCAATCCGTCCTTGTTGCCGAGCTCCAGAGACAGTGCCTCTTGTTTTTTGTGTAGTGCCATGGCGTCTTCCAAGCGCCCCCATAACTGCAGGATGATCGCCTGGTTGCCATAGCTGGCTTGCAATTCGTCTTCGTTACCGAGCTCCAGACACAGGGCTTCTTCTTTCTTATGCAGAATCATAGCTTCTTCCAGCCGCCCCCAATCCCTCAGGATGAGCGCCTGGTTGCCATAGCTACGCTGGAGTGCGTCTTTGTTTTCTCTGCCTTCAGCGCTCCTCCACAAGCTCTCATTCTCCTGCTCAATGCGCAGCGCAGCGTCCAGTTCGCCAACTCTCTGCGCAGTTGCGTATCCGTAATAACTCAGCCAATTTCCATCCCCTTTTTTGAAGCTATGCAGATACCGGACCGCCGGAATGATCTCGGCCAGGCATTCGCGGCAATCCTTCCAGCGCGCCTCCCATTGCTGAAAGAGTAGTCCGAGAGCTTGGGCGTGTTTTTCCAGCAGGTCTCGGAACGAAGGCGCCGACCGGTGCAGTTGCTCATAGAGCAAGGAATGGAGGTGAAAGCGCTGGCGCTCCCGATCTTTTAGTTGTAGCAGAGAAGAGTTCACCAGCGCCTCAGCCGCTGCCTCCGCCTCTTCCACCTCCAGCCCCGCGATCTGCCCGGCCAACGGAAGCCAGAAGCCCTCCGCTACACAGACTGCGGCGGCTGCCAGGAGCTTCTGTTCGTTTTCCCCCTGTGACGCAATGGCGCGCTGAAACAGATCGGCCACGTTGTGAACTTCATTGCGTAGCTTTTCCAGGGTCAGCCCGCGCTGGGCTACGTTGAGCGGCTTTAACTGACGGCGCAACAGATCCGCTCCCACCACCACCGCGATGGGTAGACGTTCCACCCGCCGGGCAAATTCCAGTAAGGCTTCGCCATAGCGCCCTGCCATCTCTGGACCCAGGTGCTTCTCGAAGGCCAACTCGCACTCAGACTCGGTAAAGGCCTCGATGTGCAGCGTCTTTCCGGCAGTGACGCCGGGTAGGTTCCTCTGGCGCGAGGTAAAGACAATCGTGACTCGTGGCCCCGGCAACAGATCCCGCCAGCCTAGTCTGTCATTTTGCGCCGAGGAGACGGGCTCCAGCCACAGGTCGTCGAGCACGAACAGAGAGTGCCGCCCGTTGAGCCATTGTTTTGCGGCACGCAGCTTCTGGTCTGCTGGCATGGACATTACGTCCGGAGCCAGATGCTCGCGCAGGGTGTCGGCTAAATCGGCGGCAATGGCCTCCACGCTGCGCCGTCCACAGGTCTGATAGACCACCGCGTCGAATCTTCGTTGCTGCTGTGCCTGCCAGGCAAACATGAGCGCGAGAGTGCTCTTGCCGCTCCCCGGCTCGCCGCTCACCAGCGACATTCCCGAACGGGCGGTCCATTCCTCAAGTTGATGCAGGTTCTCCATGCGCCCGACGAAAGCTTCAGGATTGAACGCAGGCAGGTAGCAGAGGGCCGCTTGCTCTGGAGCCATGCGGGGAGCGGCTGCGACTGCTGATCCGGTTGAAATTGGCGAACCTTGCAATAGTGGCGAGCTGGGCGGTCTTGGCAAGGCCGGCTCTCTCGGAGATTCACCGCCATCCGCCTCTGGGTGCGCACTGAATTCTTGGCTCGCTGGTGCAGTGCCAGCGTTCCGCGAGCCTATTAAGGGTGCTGTAATGTCGATTGAATTGCCCGGATCAATTTTTTGAGCCGGGTATCCCGCTCGTTCGGTGGGAAAAGATCGATACGTTGGAGGCTGTCGAGAGTGCTCGTATCATCAATGGAGATGGGAGGTACGCGGCATTCCGAAAGACGAACTGGAACCAGGTAGATACTTCCCGGAGCATATTGCCTATAGGCTGAGATTGCGTCTCTCAGTTCCGGATAAACACCGGAGCTAACCCGTTTCTCGAGTTCGGGCGAAAGGCACACAATCACAGCATATGCGTCCTGCATGGCCTGTTTGATTGCTAGTTTCCAGTCTTGTCCAGGGAGGATATCCTCATCCCACCAGACCGTTTCGCCGGCAGCAACCAAATCTGCCCTCAGCTTCTGGACTTCTTTTTGGTTGTCGTGGCAATACGACAGAAACACATGCTTTTTTCCGTTGGCCATAGTTCGTTCCGTTCCCGCTTGAGTCTTCGTTTTGTATCTTTGGTTGACGCTGAAATCGCACGGCGCGCAAACCGGCTTTCTATCGGCATAGCCGAATTCTTTGCGGGCAGTTTCCTGCAGTGTTTGAATATCCAAGTCGCCTAGAATTCGGTATTGGTCCAATGTCCCGGCTAGCCACGCTTTTGGCATTCATATAGGTCCGTTCGATTGGGACGCCGAGTTGGGGATGGTTGTCGTTCGGGCGAGCCATTCCGTTCTTCTTGCACGCCTTTTCTTGTACGTTAAGGGTCTCGCGTGAGTATGGCCGATGGTAGCAGAGCTTTTGCGGTTGGGGGAAGAGGGAAGTGGCGTCCTCTGCTCATCGGCGTCGCACGGGATATTTAAAATTAGGCCAACGCCAATGGGTTGCGCTCCGGGTTACGCTCAATGACCGCAGTGGTCACAACCTGCAACACGAAAATCTAGTTCTTACGGGAAAATGAGGGTGCCCATCCTTTTGTGGAGAGCGCGCTTTTGGTCTTTGCGTTCGGAGCAAAGGGCGGGTTTCCGACCATGCCGGCAAGTGCCTGCGGCGAAAATTATCTAACCACCGTTCGCCGTGACTGCTGCCATATACGACTGGCAGAGTAAAACCATCTGCTCTTTCGATTTGCGGACCTCTCCGGACGATGGCTCTTTCTCTAAAAGCGAGCGGATCGCGCCCATCATCGCCGCAAGCATGATGTCGATGGCAATTTTGCCGGGCGGCGATTGGATATCCGGCGCGGTCTGCAGCATGGCCTCCGTGGCTCGGCGCGTCCTCTGGCCGATGCGTTTGATCAAGGCAGGCCCGCCCACATCCGTCGCGATCCGGTAGAGGGCCACGGAGATGTCTGCGCGCTCCATCTTGGCGTCCACGAAGGCTTCCACCATCTCCTGAATCATCTGCGCCAGCGGCTTGTGGCAGGCGCGCCTGCAAGCGGCTTCCACCTTTTCGGCCACGTTGTTCAGGTGATGTTCCAGCACCGCAAACAGCAAAGACTGCTTGTTGGGATAGTACTGATAGAGCGTTCCCACCGAGACTCCGGCGCGCTCGGCGACCCTGGTGGTTGTTAACCGCTCCGGCCCCTGGCTGAGCAAAACCTGAATGGTTGCCTCGGAAATCGCCTCCACCGTGACCGTCGAACGCGCCTGGATGGGCGTCTTTCTTGGCTCAAATGTGGCAAGTGCATGGCCGGTCACAATGCGAACTCCAAACCTGAAGAATCCTTCATAAAATGATTGTAACCGCAAATGACAAATGACAAATGACCAGGGAGGACAGAAATGACAGAACAGACACTTTTGGCCGGCAGCTTTACCTTACCGGGCACAGCCGTAACCGTGAACCGTATGGGATACGGAGCCATGCAACTGGCCGGGCCGGAGGTTTGGGGGCCGCCCAGAGACGCTGACGCCGCGCTGGCGGTCTTGCGCGAGGCGGTGGACTCCGGTGTGAACCACATCGACACCAGCGATTACTATGGCCCGTACGTAACCAATCGGCTGATCAAACAGGCGCTGCATCCGTATCCGGCCGGTCTCACGATTGTGACCAAGCTGGGCGCTCGCCGCGGCCCCGATAAATCGTGGATTCCCGCCCTCTCCCGCCAGGAACTGATCGACGGCGTGCACGGCAATCTCAACAATCTCGGCCTCGAGGCTCTTGATGTTGTGAACCTTCGCGTTGGCGGGCCGATGGGGCCCACGGAGGCTTCGATTGAAGAGCCGTTGACCGTCCTTGCCGAACTGAAGCGGCAAGGGCTCATCCACCATCTCGGACTGAGCAATGTCACTCCCAAACAGGTAGCAGAGGCGGAAAAGATCGCCGAGATCGTCTGCGTGCAGAATTTCTATAACGTGGCCTACAGGAATGATGACGCGCTGATCGACCATCTGGCCGCGCGAGGCATCGCCTATGTTCCGTTTTTCCCTCTAGGAGGCTTCTCCCCGTTGCAGTCGTCGACGCTCGACTCATCAGCGGAATCGTTGGGAGCTACACCCATGCAGCTTGCGCTTGCATGGCTTCTGCATCGCTCCCCCAACATCCTGCTGATTCCGGGAACATCTTCCGTCGCACACCTTCGCGAGAACCTTAAAGCCGCAGCCCTTCAGATTCCGGCTGAATCGCTCGCGGTCCTCGACGCAATCGGTCGAGATCACAAACGATCCTGAGACGCCGGACTGTAACACCGGAAAGTCTCGCGCTACCGGGCCAATTGACATAAGGATTAAAATCCTGGGCACTGTGATTTCACCCATGAATGATCTTCGTCGTCGATTGGCCCTTCGTTTCGCGTCTTGTTGGCTTGTGGTATTCGCCGCCACGAGCCTGAGTTCCGTGGCTATCGCCCGGCAGGGTGCCGGGGCTTCTGCGCCCACAAATGCCGAGCTTACCAATGACGAAGCCCGCAAGCTCGGTGGCGAAGCTTATGCGTTTGCCTATCCTCTGGTGGTGATGGAGATGACGCGGCGTACCGCCACCATGGGTGACGTGCCCCGTTTCATCAATCGCTTCAATCACGCGCGAGCGTTTCCCGACGACCACTTTCGCGGCGTGATACGCCCTAACGCCGATACTCTTTATTCAAGCGCGTGGCTCGATCTGTCCAAAGGCCCGGTCTTTCTGCACGTGCCCGATACCAAAGGCCGCTACTACCTCTTTCAACTCATGGATGCCTGGAGCGAAACCATCTCCGTCCCCGGCAAGCGCACCACCGGCACCGGTGAAAAATGGTTTGCGATTATCGGGCCAGGGTGGAAGGGAACGCTGCCTTCCGATGTGGAGCGCCTCGATTGTCCTACCAATACCGCCTGGCTCCTGGGGCGTACGCAAACCAACAACGCCTCCGAGTACGACTTTGTTCACGGACTTCAGGCAGGATATGAATTGTCGTTAGGAGCTAAAGAGCCTGCGCTGCCGCCGCTGCAGCCCCGGGACCTTGCAGTGATCTGGCGTCCCAACGGCCCGCCTCGTTCCACCGACGCGCCGCCGGAGCAGGTGGCCAAGCTGAGTGTCTCGAAATTCTTCGAACTGTTCGCGCAGCTTCTGCTCCAAAATCCCGCACACTCGGAAGATGACGCAATCATGCGTGAACTCGCCAAAGTTGGAATTGTGGCCGGCAGCCCGTTTCCTTCAGATAAGTCAGATAAGACAGGAAAGAACGACAAGCTCTCGCCCGAGCTACTGCAAGCCTTTGAGGAAGGCGCAGATAAGGCGGCCTCCTCTCTTGGCCACTTCGACCCCGAGAAGATGCCGGTCGGTAAAACAGGATGGAGCAAGCCCGGCAAGTATGGCCGCTATGGAACCAACTACGTGTCACGCGCGTTGATTGCGCGACACTTTCTCGGAGCGCTTCCGGCGGAAGACGCCGTCTATCTTTCCAGCTTTCATACTCCCGGCTTTCACGATCCCAGCTCTCACGATCAAAGAGTCGAGCCGTTTCAGGGAAGCAAACGCTACGTGATGCACTTTGAGAAAGGCGCGATTCCGCCGGTAAAGGCTTTTTGGTCGCTCACGCTCTATGACGATCAAGGTTACTTCACCGCAAATTCCCTCAACCGGTTCGCCATCGGCGATCGCGATTCCCTCAAGATCAATCCCGATGGCTCACTCGATCTTTATCTGCAGCACGATTCACCCGGCGCGGAAAAAGAGAGCAACTGGCTGCCCGCGCCCAGCGCTGGTTTCAATCTGGTTTTGCGAATGTACTGGCCCGAGGATTCGATCATCGATGGGAAATGGCTCCCACCGGCGGTAACCGCAGTGCAGTAATTACATATACGTGTGTCGGCGCTATCGTCAGCTTAAGCTATCCGAAGGTTAATAAATCCATGCGATGGCAGGCGCATGATTATGGAAGGCTGCAGGTGGAAGAGTACGGGATTTAGAGCTTGTGGAAAAATGCACTTTGGATGTCTGCTTTTGAAAATCCCGGGTCGGGATTTGGATCGGGAATGGACGTCTCCGTGCCAATGCTCTAAGCGCCGGAGGCGCGACGATAGGGTAGCCCACGACGAAGTCGTGGGACAGGTTGTATAGGAAAGGTTGAGCGCCAGCGGCGCGCCATAGAAATCTGTTGTCGAAGATACTTTTTGCTGGCAACAAGCTTCTTTGCTGGAGCGAATCCAAGATTAACCGTGGAAGAGCTTGAGTGAATCGGCGTGTTATACCGGCAAGTGCTTTCATTTCCCGGCGTTTTCCAGACAAAAGGAGAAGACGCAATCGAGCGTCTTCATTTTTGTATTCGTGAATCATGCGAGCACAACCGTGGAAGAGCATAGCTTTAGCTATGCGTTAAGACGTTCTAACAACACCGCGCTTTAGCGCCAGTGGTATTCGTCGCGAAAAGGTTCAATCACCCATCTTTTCATTTCCCGGACAACGGGAGAAAGCACAATCGAGCGTCTTCACTTTTGCATTCCTGAATTATGCGAGCACGACCGTGGAAGAGCATAGCTTTAGCTATGCGTTAAAGATGCCCTAACAACACCGCGCTTTAGCGCCTGCTGCGTTCGTCGCCAAGGCAATCATTCAATCCGCAGGCGCGGGCGCCGGTTCAGGTTCAGATTGATTCTTTGGCTGAGGAATCGGCCATCCTCCCGTAACACAGGCCAGCAAATAGACCGTGCCGATCATCGCAAAACCAAGCGCCAGGCTCCGAGAGTGCGAGACGGTGCCGACCGTAAACGCCAGCATGAGCTGCAGAAGAATTCCGGCGAAGAGAAACGTATTCTGCACGCGACCCATGAAGTGCTTGGGAACAAACTCCATGATGCTGCTGGTAATCGCCACTCCGCCCAGGGCGCGGCACGTGCCCATCAAGGCGTAAACCAGCACGCACAAAATCAGCGCCAGGCTTATCGTGAGCGAAGGCGTTAAATGCACGCTGCCGTGGACATGGGATCCTAGAATGGGCAATCCGATCAACGCGAGCCCCAGCACGGCCATCGAGATGCCGACGACTTTGCGATGCCCTCCGCCGCCAATCACCGCGGGTGTATAAAACGCCCCGGAAAATGCTCCCACCGCCCATCCGCTGTTGAGCCAGCCGTAACCGATAGCTCCGCTGCGCAAAATGCGGTCGCTCAAAGGCGCGGTCACCACACCCTGGGTCTGCATCGCCCCCAGGAACAACGCCCAGGCGCTGCCCAACAAAAGAATGCGGGGATGTTGGCGGACGTAGTTAATGCCTTCCTTCATCTCGTGCAGGAACTGGCTGATGGCTCCTTGGTGCGCAGGCCGCTCGGTGGCGACGGCCACCGTGTGCCGTCCCTTGCGCAGGAACAAGTAGCAGGTAAACGAGAGCACGTAGGTGGCGAAGTCGATGAAGAGAACGCCCCCTAAGCCGATCGATCCATAGGCGAATCCGACAATGGAACCGGCAATGAGCCATCCGCCCTGGAATCCGGCCAGCAGAAAGCTGTTGGAACTCACCATCTCCGATTCCGGCGTTAACTCCTGAATGAGCGCATTGATGGTTGGCCAGAACATCCAGAAACCGGCGGCCACCAGGATGCTCATCAGGTAGATCTCCCACACCTTCGCCAGCCCGCGATAAGCGAGAAATGCCATGAGCAAAATAATGCAGCCGCGCAGTGCGTCGAGCAGCATGACCATGCGCCGCCGGTCTTCGCGATCGATTACCACGCCGCTGAAGGGCAGCATGAACAGCGGAGGAATCGTCTGCAGCATCAGCAGTGTGCCGAGCGCCGCTTCGGAGTGGGTGGTCTGAAGCACAAACCACGTTACGGCGGCCGAGTTCATTCCGCTGCCGAACATGGAGATCATGTTTGCGACGAAGATCAGCCGCAACCCACGGTGCTTCAAGATGTTTCGCATGGTCTTTCCAATTTAACATCCCGTTGCGCACGAATTGATGTCATAATCGGCAGCGCGTGCTCACTTCGAATTTTCAGAAGTGCTCGACAATGGGAATTCTCGCGGCAATGCTTGGTTTTATTGCCCCGACAGACAATCCAACCAGACCGCTTTCCGCCTATTACGAAAGTGCTACAGTGTGGTTCGTTCCCGAGGTAGCCGCGACTCACCAGCGTGTTGAATTAGGCCCCTGGACGTTTGGATGGCTTCTACCCCAGGCCAAGCCGCAGGACAAGCGCCTCAATCTCTATGTCGTCCTTCCCGGCAAGCAGAATCATCTTCCCAACGATCGCTCGTACGACAATAACCTCGTTGTTAATTCGCTCACGCACGAGCATGCGCAAGAATGGGACATCTTCTGGTGCTTCATCCTCGATCCGAAACTGGGCGACGATCTGCGCAGCGAGCGTGAAATTATCGTGGCTGCGCATGAGACATTCAAACCTCGGGATCTGTTCGACTGGTCCGACATTCCCAGCAACAAGGCCCTCACGGAAAAATTACGTTTGCACGCGCTGTCCGATATGAGAAAATTTCGTCACAAGGATGGCTCGTTGCCACGCCTCTTGATTCTTTCCGCGCATCTGGCAGTGAGCGCCAGCGCTAGGGCGGTGCCGGAACCTTCGACCGCTGCCGGAATCGGGCACTGATTTCGACCGAACGCGGCCATCATCGGATTGAAGGGGCATCAAACGGAATCGACAGCGTAACCGTTTGAACCGCCGGTAGATAGGCAAGCCGTTGATTTTTTCGAGAATTCAAAAGCGCCGCAAAAATCAATGCGAAATCAATGTGAAATGAAGCTCGTGAAGTGAAATTTGGTGAAGTGGAATTTCGTGAAGTGAAGTTTCGGCGAAGTAGAATTTGAAGACGAGTCCCAAGAACGTAACCCCTGCCCCGCCTGCCGAACCCTCTAGCCTGCCGATATACTTTTAGCCTGTCGATATACTAAGGACCAGAGGCGCGAAACCTGTACCCTTTCATTCATCTTGGCTCCTTGCCGCCCATAGGCACTTTTGGTCTGCTGATGTGGCTTGCCTTCGTGGCGGCATACTTCGTCTTGCAAGCGGAGATTCGTCGGCGCAAGCTCAATATCGACGCACAAACCGTCATCGTGTGGATGGCCATCGCCGGTATTGTCGGCGCAAAGTTGTGGCACGTCGTTGACACGCCCTCTGATCGCCTGCCTTTCAGCGATCTGTTCACCGTCGCATTCGTGCCGTGGCTTCGCTCTGGATTTGCATGGTTCGGCGGATTCGTTGCGGGCATTGCCACGCTGTTGTTTCTCGCGTACCGCTATCGCGTGAACATGCTAACCATGCTCGATATCGCCAGCCCCGCCGCGGCTTTGGGTTACGCGATTGGCAGAATCGGATGCTTGGTCTCCGGCGATGGCGACTACGGAAGGCCCACGACTCTTCCGTGGGGCATGGCCTTTCCTAACGGGTTGGTCCCGACAACCGATACCTGCGTGCAGTGGGGCGCGCCTGCCAACTGCCAGGTGCATCCAACGCCGATCTATGAATTTATCGCGAGCGCGCTTATCTTCTGGTACCTGTGGAGAAGGGGAGAGCGCGCCGTGGAGCGGCCGCTGGGGCCGGGTGTGATGACCGGCGAATTTCTAATTCTGAGCGGGCTGTCCCGCTTCTTGGTCGAGTTTCTCCGCATCAATCCCAGGGTTATTTTGGGGATGAGCAACGCGCAATTTACGGCCTTCTTATCTGTAGCAGCAGGAGCTGTTCTCCTGACGATTGCGCGCCGCCAGTTTCGCAAAGTCGATCCCGTCCATCGCGTCCTCAACCATGTGACGCAGCATGGCAATGAAGTAAAGCCGGAATACCATCGGCCCACGCCCGAGTGCCCTCATCCTGAACGCTGGAGCATGTTTGACACGATGACCGCTGAAGTTGAAGTCCTGGAATTTTTGCAGTGCCTGATGACCACGATCAAACCCAATCTGGTCATCGAGACCGGAACCTTTCTCGGCGCGAGCACGCTTTATATGGCCGAAGGAATCAAGCGCAACGGATTCGGCAAGATCGTGACCTGTGAGCCCGATCCGGAGGTCTTCGCCAAGGCCAAAGAAAAGATCGATAGTTCGGGACTGCGCAAGTGGATCGACTCTCGCTGCGAATCGAGCCTCAAGGTGAATGTTTCCGGAACCATCGACGTGCTCTTTTGCGATTCGCTTCCCGAACTGCGCGAGCCGGAGGTCCGGCATTTTCTTCCGCAGATCAATCCTAATGGGCTGATCTTGATGCACGACGCCAGTTCGCATCTAAAAACCGTGCGCGAGGCGGCGCTGCGCATGGAGCAGGAGGGACTGATTTCGACCATTCTGCTGCCGACGCCTCGGGGATTGGTGATCGCTCAAAAGCGCGACGGAAGAAAATAGAAACAGGCGTAGTCAGAACGTGGAACGCCTTAGAGCGTTTTCAGCAGGATTGCAGTAATGCTGAAAGCGCTATACAGCATGAATGCTTCAGAACAAGGCGACCTCTTCCCGGTAACGCGGCATTCGGTTCTGTCCGCCGCCTGTGGCAGCGACCCCGCGCAGCGCGCAAATGCCCTGGATGTTCTCACCGCATCCTATTGGAAGCCTATCTATAAATATGTGCGTGTACGGTGGGGAATCCGCCCAGAAGACGCCCAGGATTTCACCCAAGATTTTTTTACGAGGCTCATCGAGAAAGAATTCCTCGGCTCCTACGATCCCGCCAAGGGACATCTGCGGACGTTTCTTCGCGTGTGTGCCGATAGGCTTTTCTTGAACCAATCGCGGGATGCCCGCCGCCAGAAGAGGGGCGAAGGGGCGGCGCATGTGCCTCTCGATTTTGAAGAGGCGGAGCGGGAGATGGCAAAAACAGCGCACGCCGAATCGCCCGAAGAGTACTTTGAAAAAGAGTGGACGCGCACCTTGTTTGCTCTGGCCGTCTCGCGCTTGCGCGCTCAGTGCGATGCCGCGGGAAAGCCGATCCAGTTTGCCTTATTTGAGCGCTACGACCTTGAAGAGTCGCCGCTGCGGCCAACGTATGCGGATCTCGCTTTGGAATTTGGCGTGGCCGCCACCGACGTAACCAACTATCTCGCGGCGGCGCGCCGTGAATTTCGCCGATGCGTTCTCCACCAATTGCGGGAAATGACCGGAAGCGAAGAAGAGTTCCAGCGCGAAGCTCACTCGCTGCTGGGAGTGGAGCTCAAATAATGACTTGGCTTCCAGACGACGTGCTCACCCGCCTGCGCGCCGGGATTCGCTTCCCCGATCTTGGTGCTTCCAGATACCGGGCCATTGAATTGCTCGGCAGCGGCGGAATGGGAACAGTCTGGCTTGCGGAAGACTTGAACTTAAATCGGCGAGTCGCTCTTAAGGTCGTCGATGCGGAGCGCTCTGCCGGAGAGCTGGCAGTTAGGTTGGAGCGAGAGGCGATCGTGCTCGCCCGGCTTGAACATCCGGGCATTGTGCCGGTACACGATGCCGGATTGCTTCCCGATGGCCGGGCATTCTATTGCATGAAATATGTGGAAGGCCAGACGCTGGATCGCTATGTTTCCCACGCAAGCCTTTCCGACCGTTTGCGCCTTTTACCGCGAGTGATGGAGCCTTTGGCCTTTGCCCACTCCAAGGGAATCATCCACCGCGACCTGAAACCAGCCAACATTATGATTGGCGCATTCGGCGAAGTGCTGATTATGGATTGGGGACTGGCCAAAGTCATTGCGGACTCGCGTCCAAACCCCAACGAAGCCGTTCGCAACGGATACGAAGACGGCGGCGATGGCGTTGGAACAGGTGAGGGAAGTCCTGCCGCGCCGTCGATCCATCACTCGTCGTCAATTCTTCATACGACACCGGCAACAGGGCAAGGGCGGGTACTCGGGACTCCTGGCTATATGGCTCCTGAGCAGGAGCACGGGCAAAACGACAGGGTGGACGAGCGCGCCGACATCTACGCTCTCGGAGCCATCTTGAATTTTCTGCTCTCTTGTCCCTCGGATCATGCGGCGGCATCCGATTCGCCTTCAGGTCCGTTGCGCGCCATCCGCGACAAGGCCATGGCTTCTCGACCTGAGGAGCGGTACGCTTCGGTCGAAGAGATGAGCGCCGATATGATTCGGTATCTCGAAGGGCGGCCGGTCAGCGTGTATCGCGAGAAGCTGACGGAACGGGCGATGCGGCTTTTTCGGCGATATGAGGTTGCGGTGGTGCTCGTGCTGGTCTATCTGGTCATGCGGCTTCTCTTGATACTTTTTTCTCGCCGATAGCTAAAGAAACGGGAAAAAATGGGTAATACCACTGTAGAGGAGGTTTACAACCATGAACAAGATATTGCTTGGGGTCCTGTTGGGCGGGGTGCTGGGAATCTTTGACGGTCTCACGTCGTGGTTTACCCCAGCCGTTAGAAGCGGCATTGTGGGAATTGTGATCGGGTCGACATTCAAAGGGATCATTGCCGGAGTGCTGATCGGTGTTTTTGCACGCAAGGTCAACTCGCTGCCGCTGGGTATTCTGTTCGGCCTGGGCGTCGGCCTGTTTCTTGCTTTTATCATCGCCCAACTGCAGCATGGATATTACTTCCAGATCATGCTGCCGGGCGGTCTGGTCGGCTTGATTGTCGGCTATGCGACGCAGAAATACGGTGCTGCCCGTCAGTTGCAGCGCACGTAACCCAAGGCTAAACGCGATTCGCCGGAAGATCGATTCTGGAGGATCTATTTTTGTTTGGCTAACTCGTCGGAGAGCAGGTGCGCTTTGAGCGCAAGATTTCGGGCACGCACGAGATCGCCATCTTTCGTAGCTTGGCGGCTCTGTTTTACGTAGTCGCCGATCTGCTCCACGATGGATTTCTCTTCCGGCGATAGCTCGCGCTTGATGCCGGTCAGGTTGGTCTGCGTGTCGGTGAGCAACTGGTCGGTGCTGGCGCTGGAAAGAGCGCGGATAGCATCATCATTCGCGGTTCCGCCTGATACCTGCGGGGAATTCGGCAAATTCGCGCCGCCTTCCTGGATCACGATGCGGGGAGGAGTGCTCTTCGCAATCTCAACAGGCTTTTTGGGGGTGGGTGTGGGGGCGGGGGCCGGATGCTTCACCTGCTTCGGTTTGGCTTTGTTGGCGGGAGTGGCAGGCGAAGGCTTGCTATCGTCCGCCGGTTGAGTGTCGATTCCCGGGTTCTGCGGCTGGGGTTGAGCTTCCGGGGGCGGCTGCTGAGGCTGCTCCTCCGGAACCTGTGTCTTTGCCGCGGAAGGCATGGGCGTTTGCGGCACAAGCACCACGGTCTTTTGCCGATGGCATCCTGAAAGCGCCAGTGCTCCGGCCAACAAAAAAATCGATCCTGCCCGCATCTGTTTCATGTCGTTCGTAGCGAATTCTCCGAAGGCGCAATCAATGAATCGCCCACACTGCTATTTTCCGACATTGGGAGCCGAAGGTAAAACGTTGTTCCTTGGCCTTCGGAGGAATCGAACTCTACCGAACCGTTGTGCAACTGCACCACACGATAAGTCATCGCCAAGCCGATGCCGCTCCCCTCTTTCTTCGTCGTGAAGTAGAGATTGAAAATCTTGTCCTGAATCTCGGGTGCGATGCCTTGACCCTCGTCGTGCACCAGCACCACGGCGCTCTCGCCCTCGCGGCGGGTTGCCACGTTCAGGTTCCCGCCCTGCGGCATTGCCTGAACGCCGTTCAAGACGATATTGAGCAACGCCTGTTTTACCAGATCGGAGTCGATGCGTGTAGGCAAAGGCTCGGTACTAAGGTGCCGCTCTATGTGGACGCTGTGCATCTCAGCATCCGGCGATGCCAACTGCACCACATCGTCGACCAATTTCCGCAGGTCGAGATCGGCCAGTCGTAACTCTACCGGCCGCGTGAAATCGACGAGGGTTTGCACCACTCGATCTAAGCGGCGAATCTCCGTGCCGATTACATCGAGGTGGCGGCGCGTGGCTGGGTCCACGGCATTGAGCTTTTGCCGCAGGACTTCCAGGTGCACGACGATCGCATTGATGGGATTCTTCACCTCGTGGGCCACGCCCGAGGTAAGCCTGCCGATGGCCGCGAGGCGGCGAGAAAGCTCGATCTCATCTTCAATTCGGTGGACCGACTCGGCGTCGCGCAGCGTAAGCAATGCTCCAATGCGCTCGTCATCTTCTTCGATAAAGTCGAGGGAAATCTGGATATGATGGCCGCCCTCGGCTGCGATCTCCTCCTGAACGAGCGCACGCCTGTTTTCAAACGCGCGCAGAATGGTGTGGCCGAGAAAAGTATTCTCCTCAAAGATTTCCGTCGGATGGCATCCGAGCATCTGTCCCCGCGGCTTGCCAATAAACTGCTCTGCCGATGCGCTGACCAGGACCGCCCGAAAATCGCTGGTAAACAACATCACGCCATCCTGCAGATTCGCCATCATCTGGTCGAGGTTCTCTTTCAATGCCGAGAACACTTCTTTCACATCGCGCATTTGGCGGCCAAGCCGCTCGATCTTCGTTGAGACTGCTCCATACTCGTCGGATCGTTCCGGCGTCTCCGGCGCTTCGATCTGACCGGCGGTGATAAGGTCGAGGCGGCGGCTGATCGCCTCCAGCGGACGAAGCGCGAAATTGGAAAGGCCGGCGGCCAGCACCATGCAGATCAAGATGGTGATGCCGGAAACGATCAGCGCGCGGCTCAACAAAGGCCGCGTGGTTTGCGCGGGATTGCCAAAAGGCAGAATATTTTTGAGAAAGGCTGTAGAGACGCCTACCCGAACCTCGCCAAACGGAATGCCATCCCGGCGAAGCGGAACGACCACATCGTACTGGCGAATTGGACCGTAGATCGCTTCAATTTGCTTGCGCGAACCGCCGTGCATGATCGCAGAAAACGCTTCCCGCCGAGGCAAGACCTTTCCCACCAGAGCTTCGTTGGTGTGCAGCAGAGCCCTGCCATCGGTATTCGTGATGGCCGCGTCGTACACGGAAGGCGAGTAGCCAACTACTGACTCCAGCAGGGAATAGACCCCTGAGTCCCGTTGCAGCGCCTCTTCCACCGCCGCTTCAACCTGCTTGGGATCATCCATGTTGACCTTGGTATCGGTCAGGTCGACTTCGAGGGCTTCGCGTGCAATCGAAAAAATCTCATGCGCAACAAAATCGGCATCCTGGGAGGCTTCTTGGATGCGCTGATCGACAACCTCGGAGATATACAGCCCCAGCAATGTGACGACGATCGCCACCACCATGGCGGTGATGGCGAGAACCAGCTTCGTTCTTAAGTGCAGAAAGGGCATGAAATGCGCGCGGCGCTCTTTTATGAAGATCGCCTGGAAACGGCTCGAAGCGGCAGGGCTGCCCGCCGCCTTTTCGCTTTTTCTAGTAAGCTATCGCTTCTATTCGGTTATCGCTTCGCTTTCTTCTATTAACTTACCGCTTCGCTGGCCAGGGCGGAAGCGCTGCCGTACTCCTTCAGCTTATTGTGTAGGGTTTTCAGGCTGATGCCGAGGATTTCCGCGGCCTTGGTTTTGTTGTTGTTGGTCGCCGCCAGGGTCTTCAGAATGAGTGTCTTTTCCGCTTGTCCAACGGTCGTACCCACCTCCAGACGAATGCCTTCATCGTCTCCGGTAGGCGCCCGCAGTCCCGCGCTGCCGAAGTTTGGCGGCAGATGGCGCGGCTCGATGAACGAGCTTTCGCACACAATCACGGCACGTTCCACAGTGTTGCGCATTTCTCGTACGTTTCCCGGCCAGTTGTATTTGTGGAACATCTGCAGGACGGATTCGTTGACTCCACTGACTGCGCGATCATGCTTGGCATTCATGTCGGCCAGCAGGGCCTCCACGAGCTGGGGAATGTCCTCTTTGTGCTCGCGCAACGGCGGCAGGTGGATATTGAACACGTCCAGACGGTAGTAGAGGTCGCCGCGCAGCTCTCCACGCGCGACCGCCTCCTCGGGGACCTTGTTGGTGGCGGCGAGCACGCGCACGTCGACCGGGGTTTCCACCTTGCTGCCCAGCCGCCGCAGCGTGCGGTCTTCCAGAACGCGCAGCAGCTTGGCCTGCGTGGCAATGGGCATCTCGCCGATTTCGTCCAGCAGAAGGGTGCCCTCTTCCGCCAATTCAAAGCAGCCGGCGCGGCGCTCCAGAGCGCCGGTAAATGCGCCCTTCTCGTGTCCAAAAATCTCGCTCTCAATCAAGGTCTCAGGGATTGCAGAGCAGTTGATCGCCACAAAAGGCTTACTCTTTCGTGAACTCATTTCGTGGATGGTGCGCGCCACCAGCTCTTTGCCCGTGCCACTCTCTCCAGTGATCAGCACGGATGCAGTGCTGGGAGCCACCATTTCGATCAACCGAAAGATCTCCTGCATCACCTTGGAGGAGCCGATAAGCCGCCCGAAGACGCCGGTGTCGCGCAGCTTACGTTTGGTTACCTCAAGTTCCAGGGCGGTGTCGCGCTGGCGGGCGGCGTTCTGGAGAATCTGCTTCAAGCGGGCCGGATCGACCGGCTTTTGGATAAAGTCGTAGGCTCCGGCTTTCATCGCATCGACTGCCACATCGATACTGCCCTGAGCGGTTAAAAGCACCACGGCAATCTGCTGTGGCTGCTCGGCAATTCTCTGCAACAACTCCATGCCGTCCATGCGCGGCATCTTAAGATCGGTAATCACGATCCCTGGAGACCAGGTCGCTACTTTCTCCAGGCCCTCAAGGCCGTCTTTGGCCGATTCTGTCCGATAACCCCAGGCGGATACCAGCTCCGCCAACCCATACCGTTCGTTTTCTTCGTCTTCAACAATTAGGACTCGTTCCTGAGTCAAAGCTTCTATCCCCTTTTAATATGGTCGTTGCTTTGTCTAAACGGCGGTCAAAAACTGAAAATGTTCGATGCGATACAGCTTTGGATGCCGGAGTGTGTAAAAAAGTCTATATCAACGTAAACTCTTGAATATAGTTGCTTTGGCGGTTTTCTGCGCAAGAATTGGGCTGACCCCGATGGCTGGCGTGTAAATGGTTGAAAATATTGCCGCTTTGCCGAATCGAAAAGCCGTCATTGAGGCTGACAAAGGGCGTGACTCGTTTATCTAGGGTACGGTTTAAGGATACATGGAATGGAATCCGGCTTGCACATTTGTTTTCTGTAATGGGGTCCAATGAGGGTTGAATCTTCACTTTAGGTTTCTTTCCTAAGTAACGTTTGGATTGGATAGAGCCGATAAGCATTGAATCTGAGGAGGACTGTTGAAATGAAGAGATACGTGGTCGCTTTGATGTTGACGGGATTGCTGGCCGTTCCTGCGTTTGCGCAAACCAGCGCGAGCGGATCAGCTTCCGCGGGAGCTTCTGTTTCCACTGGGCAAAACGACAAGGCGTCGGCCGCCGCTTCAGGCGGAGCTAGCGCTTCCGCCCATTCCGCAAAGCAAAACTCTGGAGAAGCAAAAGGCTCGGGCGCTTCATCATCCAGCATGTCGGCGGGGCAAGGCGGAAGTGCCGCGCTGAACGCCGGTACGACACTGCAAGCCGAGCTGACCAAGTCCGTCGACGCAAAGAAGGCGAAGCCGGGGGATGAGGTCACGGCGAAGCTTACCCAGGACGTGAAAGCCGATGGCAAGGTTGTGGTGCACAAAGGGTCGAAACTGATTGGGCATGTGACCGAGGCGAAAGCCCGTACCAAGGAAGACGCGGAATCGCGCCTCGGAATCGTTTTTGATCGCGCCGTAGCCAAGAATGGCGAGGAAGTTTCCTTGAACGCAATGGTCCAGGCGCTTGCTCCTCCCGTGCGAGCGGCTGCTACAGGGATGAGTGACGATTCACTAACGGCACCAGCCCCCGGTCCCCGTTCTAGCGGTGGAGGCGGTGGCGGACTGGTTAACGCGGCTGGCGGCGCAGTTTCTACAGTAGGTTCTACGGCTGGGGCCGTTGGCCGCACGGCGGCATCGGCCGGCGGATCTGCCGCGGGGGCGGTGAGCGGTACCACGGGAGGTTTGGCGGGAGCGGCAGGCTCGGCAACTCTAAGCAGCGCCAGCCAAGGTGTTGTTGGGCTTCAAGGGCTCAACTTGAGCTCGGCCACGAGCGGCAATGCGCAGGCGTCAGTGATCAACTCGGCAACGCAGAACGTCAAGCTCGATAGCGGTACGCAGATGGTATTGCTGGTGCAGAAACAATAGGGCTCCTGGTTCCTATCCCATAGGTTGTAAATCGTTTTTCGGCTCACAGGCCGCTTCATTTCCGTCCAAAGTTGGAGGTTGGATGATGAATGAAGCGGCCTTTCCCATCTTGAAGCGTGGTTTGTTAAATGAAGGTCAGTTTCTGGAGCATTACCAACGGCCAGAACAGACAGAGCTCACTGCGGGCCGATTTTGTACTTGCGTTCCAGGATTTCTGATGCAGAATATCCGCCAGCATTCTTAAGCACGAAATCAAAGGCGGAAAAATGAACTGGCGGAGCACCCTGCTATCTGCAAGCCTGTTGACCCTTGCCGCATTTGCGCAAGAGCCGTCTGATTCCAAGTACGGCCAAGGCTCGTCTGGCCAGGAACCCATTGCCCAGGCAAACACTGAAAGAGGCTCCACTCCAGCCAATGGGATCAAGGCTGAAGTCGCATCGAGCTCCGATGCTGGATCTACGCCTGTCGCGGCACATCCTCTAGCCGGCGACACGCGGGGATTGGTGGGAACTCCCGTTCAGCCACCGGCGGATTCCGCAGCGGGGCATCCGTCGTTGCTTAGCTCCGATGTCTATCTGGTTGCCGAGCTAACCAAAGGCATTGACGCCCGAAAGGCCAAAGCCGGCGATCGCGTGACGGCTGTGGTCATTCAAGACCTGCTTTCTCATGGAAAAATCGCGGTGCGCAGGGGGTCCAAGCTCACCGGGCATGTAGTGCATGCGCTGGCGCGCACCAAAGATCGCGTTGAGTCGGAACTGGCATTTGTGTTTGACGAAGCCCGCTTAAAGGGCGGAGGCGAGCTTTCCTTCCACGGCATAGTTCAGGCGCTTGCTCCGCCACAGAGGATTGCACTAGTCGATACTCCCGATCAAATGGCCACGCCCGCACTTGGCGGTCGACTCTCAGGTGGCGGCGGCCCAATGGGAAGCAGGCCCGGTAGCGGTTCTATGCAGGTTTTCAGTAAGAACGGGGCGAGCGCCGCAACCACCGCCGCCACTGGTCCTGGCTCTTTTCGGACAGGAGCTTCTTCGAATCAGGATTCGATCAGTGTCGCCAGCCGGGGAGTGATTGGTATTACCGGAATGGTGCTCGATCCGGCCGGTACGTCCAGCGGTGGGACAGGTCCTGTGATCAAATCGACTCATCACGACGTAAGGCTCGATACTGGAACACAGGTTCTATTGCAGGTTAGCAGGCAGTAAGCGGGCGCTGAACGCCGAGTTGGCGCATGATACATGCCGGGCTTCGCGGGCACTAGGTGCCAGAATCCAAACAGGCGGCACTACCTATCGTATTATCCGTGTGTGCCGCCTTGAGTCGGATTGCTCAATCAACAAACGTTCTGCCCTCGAAATGTTTATCGATAGTTGATGTATCCCCTGTTGATCGAGCCGATAGTCCGTTTTTGTCTTCGGAACACGCCAATTCCTTCGCGTGATCCGTTATCGTTCGTGTTTCCTTCAATGGTTGTTAAAAACGTGCCGGTTATGGCTTCAACAAGGCCGCAATGGCCACTGCCGCTCTTATTAATGATGATGAAGATCATTCCCGGCGTTACTAGGGAAGGATTCATCAAGCACTCAGCCGTGCCAAGACGGGCGATGCCCGCGGCGCCGGCGCGATTCCAGTGATCGAGAACGCCCGCGGTCTTGATTACCGGATTGGCCAAGCCCAGGCCAATAGCCGCTTGTTGAAAGCAGAAATAAACGAAGGCGGCACACCAGGGAAAGCTTCCTTGGGAGGGATCGATCCCAACCGACTGGAGGTACTTATCGACCTCGGGACCGCGATTGGATCCCAAAGGCTGTTCCATCACGCCAATCTGTGTGGCAGCAAAAATCAGGGTTTCAGCGAGCAAGCGGCTGCCCGCGGCGGTTACGGTAGCGATCTCAGGCGCCGCAAAAAGGCTAGCCCATGTGAGCGGTCCTACTTTTCCGTCCATGTCGAGGGGTAGGCTAAAGTGATCCGCAGACCGCATCTGGAAGAGCTCAACTGCCTCTTCCGTTTGCGGTCCGAAGACGCCGTCTTCTGCGATTGGGCCGCAACCGAGTTGGTTCAGCCGCTTTTGGATAAGTACGATCGAACGAGTATCGGGATCCCTCAGGCCGATCACATGTCCGGGAAAATTAGAAATACCGATTGCAGAGCTAGCCATTCGTGAATCTCCTCTAATTTCCAGCGTTGGCAGCTGCTACCTTGACATTTTGCTGCGCGACCGCCGGTTGTGGCGCCGTAGTTTCCTGGTCTACTTTGTTGGAGAGAGAAGGCTTCAGGTTTGATAGTTGCCGCAAAGCATTGAACCAAAAAGGAGCGCCCAAGCTCAGCAAAAGGACGGTTAAGAATTCACCGCCAAGCTTGTTTGCACTATCGAGTTTAAGGTTGAATTGAGTAAGCAGATTGATCTTGGAGCTCTCCAGTTGATCGCTCAGACTGGAGAGGTCGGGAGCTAGATTGCGGATTTTGCTTTCCGTTGCCGTAGTGCACGCTCCATTCAGTTTCTCCGCGAATTTCTGGTTGGTTTTCAATGCGTCTTGTGCCTGGAGCCAAGACCGCACCTGTGAGCAATTTGCCAAATCGGAGGGGACAGCAGCACCTAGAAATGCTGCTTTTTCTGCAGGCTTAAGATCACCAAGCCCTTTTTCGTTCTTTTTCAGATCGGAGATGACCGACGTGCCCAGGTTGCCGAAGGACTTCTCCGCCATTTGGGTGATGGAACTAGACGCTGCCACCAGCTTGGAGCGGGTTTCCGTGTTGGAAGAGATATTGCGGTAAATCTCGAGAGTATCGACGTGAAATCCAAAGGCCAACACTGCGGCCCCTACAATCGTCCAGATTCTGCAATTGCGGGCGAATCGATCCGCCCCGCGGTCCATCACGGTATGGAACCAGCGGTTGATGCCGGCGGCGATGCGTGTCGTGCTTCCGGCAATATCCATCAGCGCGTCTTGCAGCATCACACTGTGCATTGGAAAGCGCTGGGCAAACGAGGCAGCGAGTTCTTGAATGGATTCGGTATTGCTGGTGCTTCCAGGCAACCGCTCAGTGAGAGAGGAAAGCAGACTCTTGGCGGCGTCGCTGAGCGTATTGGGGGATGCGGAAAGTTTTTGCAGGATAGCCAGCAATTCATGGGTGCGGATGGCCTTCGCCTTGCCGACCTTGCCTCCAGACGTTACGGCGGAATCAGAGGCCACCGCTTTGGCCAATTCCTGAGCCGCGGAATTTACTCCCAGAGGCATCAGCCGCAATCCCTTTCCTGATTTTGCGGCTTCCGGCGTGATCTGCAGAAACAACGTGGAGAGAGCCCACACCAGATTGTTTCCGCGCAGATCCAGGAGCGCTGAAATAGCCTGCACTACGACTGTGATAATCATGCTGAGCAGCAGCATTACCGAGGCAAAGCCTATTGCTGTATCCAGTTGATCGAGCATTGGAGCTTCTCCTTACGCGTTGGTAATAGTTTGGTCTAGGAGGACATCCTGTCTGGTCGGTCGAACGCCTTTGATGAAATCGGCGAGCACGAAGCGGGAACCTGGTCTCAGGACGATCAATTCAAAAAGCGTAGATGGCTCGACGGGCTTCTCATAGAACTCCCGAGCGGCAATCAGATAGACGGCTGCGGAGAGCGGGCGCAGCCCGTCGCCGCCGTATACGGAGCTGATCTTGCCGTTAAAAGTCTCGGCAATGTTTGATCCAAAGTCCGTGAGGGCCTTGATTGCGGCCTTGATATTGCTGTTCTCGGCGGCAACAAATTTGGCCATGCTCTGGCCAGCGGCAAGACATCCCCGAACAATTGCAGCCTCGGTGCTCAAAAGGCCGCGCAGAAGGTCCTGTCCGAAGCTGGTGCCCGCCGCGGACAAGATATTGCGGACAGTGTCGTTTCCGGGAGCATAAAACTTGGCCGTTTCCGGATAGGTCGCTTGTAGTCTGGTATAGATAAAAGGGAGCTTGGCTTGCAGCTTGGCCTGCGCTAAGGAGCAATGGAGCATCGCGTTGCGGAGGTCCGTATCCATCCAATCCCAATAGACCTCTTTGTTGGTATTGAGATGCAGAGAGCTGTTGGCATCGAGGGTCGCGGAGGTTGATGTGGGCATGGCCGCGTAGGCGAGCAGCAAGTAGGCGCTATCGATATCCTTGTATTTACTGGGATCGGAGAAATAGTAAAACGGCACGATTCGCTTCATGGCTTGCTGCACGTTCGTCGACATGGTCATGTAGGGCATCCAGCGTTCCGAGGCTTGCGCCTTCAACCAGCCGGACATGACATATGCTGGAAGCGATAGATCGAGTGAAAGAAGCATGGGACCGGGATTCTGGATGAGTGCCTGCCCCTGGGCATTAAACAGTCTTTCAATCCATGTATCAAAGCCGGTGACCGAGAATGCTTCCCCGACATATTCGTCTATGTATTGCCGCACCTGATACCGCAGCTGCGGCAGGTTTAGTTTGGCTCGGGCCTGTCGCCACGAATAGTGGTAGGTCAGGCCGTCGGATGAGCCGAAGTTGTAAACGGCATTGCCCTTCTCAGGTGGAATCAGGCCGGCAATGGCTAGCACGCTTTGCGACGCTGCGTTGTTCGAGATTTTGGTGACCGTGTCGCTTGCTTGGAGATCGAAGACACTTAAGCTGCCATCGGCGCCAACGATGCCGTTGCCGGCGCTAATTCTGGCTATCGATTGATTCATGTGATCCACGCTGCCGGAGTAGAGGGGCAGCTTCAAATCAATGTGACTGTGACGCTGCAACCCGTGGCTCATCGCTGCCGAGTGCACCGTTACGCCAGGTGTAGTTTTGAAAAACAGGTCGTCAAAACGGCCGGCAATCGCATTCTGCAAGGCGGCGGAAGGATTGAGTCCGCTATTGAAATCAAACTCCACGTCCGCAAGGGCCTGATCCGAGATATTTTTTTCGTAAAGCGCCGTCAAGGAAAACATATACTTGTCGTTCAGCACCTTTACGGCCTCGTCATAGAAGGCTTGGCTTTTGCTCAAGACTAGGTCGATGGTCCTCTGAACCGTTTTGACCTGGGACAAGGAACTGACCGTCTGGTCCAGGAAAGCGCCTATTTTTGCCTTCATCCATTCGTCCAGATTGTTGAAGCTCGCCTCGTCCACGACCTTCTTGATCTGGTCCAAACCGATCCTCGAATCGATGAAGTCGCGGAGCTGTTTTAATACCGATCCTTCTGCCGTGCCGCCATCGAGCAGTGTGGCGGTGAGTCCCGCTGCTTCCTTTACTTTCTGGAATGCGGCACTATCTTGAATCGGGTTGAGGATGGCACTAAGGGTTACCGTCTCCAGCCACTTGCCTGCTGCTGTGCTGAGAAAGTCGCCTTTCACCAGAAGGTTTACGAGGGATGCATAGTCGGCAGTCGTTGAGGCTCCGGCAAATTGCTTGGCGATCTCCCTGATCTGGTTGAGGAGCTGCGGGTCTCCCTTCACATAAGAAGAGATCAGAGCTGCCAGTTTGCTGTCCAGGCCGTTCCAGGTATCGAGGAAATTCAATAGTTTCTGTCGTGCGTCTTCGAACTTAGCGACAGCGTCAATGCCGGTAACCTTGGTGATCAGGGCGCTAACGTAGTCGGGGCTGACTCCGCTGAGCAAGCCGGAAAGAGGCGCCTTGCCGCCCGCCCAGTTCGCAATTGCCGCCAGGTCTTTGGTGAGTTGCCGGCTGTCGATTCCCAGCACTCCAGCGACGAATTGGTCGAAAGTGCCGGGTAGAAAGGTGCCCGTGGAAGGTGTTATCGCTGCCCCAGCATCGAGCGCGAAGGAGACGCCTTGTTTTCGCTGCTTGAATAGACGGACTCGTAACCGGGGTGCGCTGCCTTCGCGGCTCAAGACCAGAACATACGACCCAGCCAGGGAAAAACCTAGTGTTGCGGTGACCCCAAGCTCAACCTTGAGGCCAATGCTTCCGGTAAGCCCCGCATATTGGGCTTCACGAATCCAGTTAAAGTTGTAGCCGTAGGTCAAGCCGATATTGGCGGCAACCTGGCCGTCAACTTCGGCGATGATGCAGGTGCCTTCTTCGAGGTCGGTTGCTGTTGTTACTCTTGAGGGCAGCACCCACGAATCCAACAAGCGCCCGATCGCCTGCAAGGCCGGTGCGTCGGTTGGAATGAAGTTGAAGATCGAGAATTTTCCGTGACTGGATGCGTCTGTATGAAACTGGGCCGACGCTCCCTGCAAAGCGATGGTTCCATTGGCCGACGCCGTGGCGTCGTAACCCCAGCGCAAAACGAGCCAGCGTTTATTGGAGGCGGTTGGCAGAGTGAAGCCTTTGCTGATGTCGTCGACGAGTTGCATCGCTGCGACTGCGGCGGAGGGATCTTGATAAAGACCCAAGCTTGCAAATCCGCCACCATTCGCTGAAAACCCGACACTCCCTTTGCCGGAATCGAAGACAATGTCACTGCTTGCGCTGGCCGTTACACTGGCCTTGGCCAAGTCGATGTCTCCTGGAGGGAACGGCCGGTCCGCGCTAATCGCCTGGAGAACCAGGGGATCGTTCGTTCCGCCGATCGTAATGCCCGCCGCACCCGAGCGGTAAGGTAAATTCCTGCTGAAATTGACAAGCGTCGAGCCTGGGCTCATTGCTGGTGTTGCCATGTTCTATGACCTCCTTATCTTCCGTCATAATGAACTTCAAGAATGCCGAGAACGGGCTCGCCGGTTGCTCGTTTGCTCAGCCTAATCGTGCGCAGCATCTGTACAAGCATCCAGTCGATAGCCTCAGCGATGAAAGCTCCGCGCCAAGCGGAAGTGTGATGTGCGCCAAGGCCCACGTACATGAGGAATACTGTGGGAGATGGCTTGGCTCTGCTGCGTTTCAACCGCTTCACAGAGTAATGTGAAAGTGGAAGAAACATTTCACTATTTGGGCAGAAATTTCTGTTGGGGTTGGCGCAATACTAAATTAGAAGGTACTAAGTTTTGTGGTGTGTAGGATATGTAACTAGTGTTTCAACGGGTCGGTTCGTCCTCAGAAATATTCTGCGCTCTGAGTAGCTCGTTGACTTCCTCGCGGGGAATGCCTTTCGTTGTGTGTAGTTTCCATTCTTCGTGCCGTTTAAATCCCGCGAACCAGCACTCAATCCGATGGTCGGCGACAGTGTAGACCATGACGCTTCCCCTACCATTTGCAACCGTGTTCGAGCTATACCAGACGAAGCACCCAGAGCGGCTAAAGTCCTGAACGCGCCTGTGCAGGTTCTCTCCACTCGACTGTTTTTTCCATCGATGCGGTACGTCCGTTGGCGTTTCCACATAGTGATCGCCAACGCGAGCGAACGCCCATTGGGAGAGAATCCTGTTTGGTGTGAAAGGTGGAAATGTCAATTTGTCCTGATAAAACTCATCCAGGGCTGCGTCGTACAGGTTCATGAAAGCGGGGAAATGGAAATCCACGACGCCTAGACCGGAAAATCGCAGCCACCTGTGATCGAACCAGTTATCTATCTGGATGATCCAGAGACCTTTAGGCGAGTTCTTTTTCAGTAGTCCATTCACCAACGAGGCGAGGTACTGAATGAAATATGGATCATCCGTTTCTCCGACTTCCAGTTTCATGAGCGTCGAAGACATTATCTCGCACGAGACCCGCACCGCGCGCACGATTGTGTCGGCACTAACGCGGATGCAAGATCCCATTTAAAAAAGCAACCGGGCGCGTTTGTCACAGCACGCAAGTTTCGTCAGGCATTGCAGTTGGGGTACTGCCCAAGCGCTAATGCTGCCCTCGGGATAGAGAGTCCCGAAGATAGCGTATGCGATCACAGGCCCAGACTCCCCCCTGGAAGCCGCTTTCAGAAGATCCCGCCAAGCCCGTTTGTGGATAGTTTCCGAATTTGGCCGACTATCAGGGAGTCGGACGTGGATAGGAACGGCGCAGCGCAGATATTACAAACCAATTGCAATTGAGGATCAGCGAACAGCGTACCCTTGTCCAGGAGGGCTGATGCGCCAACTGACGTTCATCAAAAAAGGCCGCGTTGAATGGCAGGAGGTTCCCGAACCTCGACTCACAGGTCCACTCAATGCCATTGTCCGCCCATTCGTGGCGGCGCGTTGTGACGGCGATTGCGTTCCGCTGTTTCGTTCTCTCACCAATCTCATGAATGCTGGGATTGCCCTACATGTGCTGGATCCCGTTGTGACCAATGTGCTTGGTCCAAAGCCCTTTCAGGGACCGTTTGCATTTGGACACGAATGCATCGGCACGGTGCTGGCGGTTGGAGACGAGGTGCGTACGGTTGACGTTGGCGACCAAGTGATTGTGCCTTGGGCGATCTCTTGTGGGCAGTGCTTTCCCTGCCAAAACGGTCTTACCGCCAAGTGCACGCAAAGCGGAAACACAATGTTTTCCGCTTACGGATTCGGTTCTGCATTGGGATCTTGGGGAGGCGCAGTAAGCGACCAGCTTCTTGTTCCCTTCGCGGATGCGATGCTGCTGCCGGTCCCACTCGGCCTGGAACCCTTATCAATTGCCAGCGCGAGCGACAACATTCCCGATGGCTATCGCACGGTAGCGCCGCATCTGCGCCGTTGGCCGGGGGCTCCAGTGCTTATCGTGGGTGGCGTGGCGCGAAGCATTGGGCTCTATGCAGCCGGAGTCGCCGTCGCCATGGGATCCTCACAAGTTGACTACATGGACTACGATCGCGAGCGCCTGGAGATCGCCGAAAGCCTGGGGGCAAACCCAATCCAAATTCCCAAGGGAACGGGGCTTGCCAACTACGCTCCCGCAAAAGGAGGCTGCTATCTCATCAGCGTCGACGCCAGCGCTAGCATAGACGGAATTAGGGTTGCTCTTCGGTCGCTTGCTCCCGGCGGCTGCTGTACCGGTGTTGGGTACTACTTCTTCAAGAGCGCGAGGCTTCCGATTGCACAAATGTACTTCAACTCCACTACCCTACACCTCGGCGTTTCGAATCCACGTTCGGACCTGCCCGATTTGCTCGCACTCATCGCCGACCGCCGTTTTCAACCGGAAAAAGTGACGACCATGGTCGCCAGTTGGGAAGATGCTCCTCAGGCCTTCTTGGAAGACACAACGAAAGTCGTGGTTCAGCGGTCTACCACAAAATCGTGAGCTATTGGCCCGGGAGAAATTTGGCCGAATGCAGCGTTCCCTAAACTCCCTCGCTCACTCGATGGAGCCGGAGCGAGCCCAATGGGGAGATCCGCCACTTTGAGCCATGCCGGGCTTTCCTGAGCCGGGGCGCAGAGCCGTTGTCGCGAAAACGTAAGGCCGGGCAGTCTTGTGTTTTTGGGAGGCGCTCCCGGAGGCAATAGGTTGTGAGACACTCTAAGGGCATAGCCAATCTCAAATAAGGAACGAATCATGATTGAGAGCCAGGGAGATCGCGCGAAGAAAATGACCCGCCGGACTTTTGTTGCTGCGGGCGCCTGCGCCGCAGTTGGATTGATTTTCATGGTCAAGGGCAAGTCCGAGATTGTCAAAGACAAATCCGAGGTCGCCAACGGCAAATCCGAGCTTGGCGAGGCTACCGAAGCTGCCTCTAAGGAGGTCACGGTTGTTGAGTTTTCCGATTCCGGTCAACGGGGAAAGACGGTTACGCTCCCGATGATTGTGAAGGCCGAGGCCGAATGGAAGAAGCAACTCTCGCCCGCGGCATTTGATGTGACCCGACATGCCGACACGGAGTTGGCTTACACGGGGAAGTACTGGAATCTACACGACAAAGGGATCTATCGTTGCATCTGCTGCGATACAGCCCTGTTCAGCTCCGAGACAAAATTTGAGTCCGGGACCGGTTGGCCTAGCTTCTGGCAACCGATCGCCAAAGAGAATGTGCGGGAAATTTCTGACTCCTCCCTGGGCATGGTACGGATTGCTGTTTCTTGCCGCCGCTGTGACGCTCATCTTGGCCACGTTTTTGACGACGGCCCACAGCCTACAGGTCTTCGATATTGCATGAACTCGGTGTCCTTGCGATTCGTAAAGCTGGCATAACCCCGCTACCAGGCTGTTCTATGGCAATGGGGCCGAAGAATGAATTCGAGACACCGTTACCATGCGGACGCCTGCTTGGAACAGTTCGCGCCGCCAGCCGAAGACACCTAGTGTGGACTCTTGATCGGGGAGGATCCATGCTTCTACCTTATCGTTCCCTGGCTTCACGGCAAAGATGGTTCGCGTGCTTATGCTGCCGATGATAATTCTTCCATCGTTGCTCGAGGTAAGGCTCTCAGGATGAATCTTCTCTCCTGGGATAATCACCTCGAAGGCAGTGCAGAGTCCGTATCCATCGGGGCTTCATTATGGCTCAAGCTCCACACGTAGGCAGACAGTGCCAACACCTGGTCGCGCGTGAGTCGGGATCCACCCATGGGCGGCATCGGGCTGCGATACTGTTTGGGCTGCATGACACCGCTGGTGATGACCTTGGTGATTCCTGCATAACTCCCGTCGCTCCACAGCCATTTGCGGCTCGTGAGATCCGGTCCCACAGGTGACCCTTTTCCGTTTTCGCCATGACAGCCGGTACACGATGCTCCACCCACTTGTCCGTGGAAAATTTGATCTCCCAGTGCAACCATCTCCGCCGTCGCCCCCTGAGGAACGGCAGTGGTTGAGTTGGCTGCTTTGCCCGCATCGGGATGTGTGCCTTCCGGCGGCTTCGCGGTGACAGCAGTAACTTCTCCTGTTGGCGCCGAAGGAACTGGACATGGAGTAGGAGCAGCGGCACTCCCGGAACTTCCACCGGAATATACAATCCGGTAAATTCTGCCGCGCACATCGTCGGAAACGTAAAGTGCCCCGTCAGGTCCAACGGCAAGTCCGCTCGGCCGATGGACGGCTCCCTCCGGAGTCTTCAGCGCTCCGGCAAAACCATCTGCAAATATTTCGCACTGACCGGAGGCATGATCGCCGTTGAGCGCCTGGAACACCACGTTATAGCCACCTTGTGGATAAGGAGCGCGGTCCCATGATCCGTGAAATGCAATGAATACGCCGTTGCGATAGCGGTCTGGGAATTGCTGCTTGTTGTACAGCACCATCCCATTCGGCGCCCAATGCGCGGGAAATGCTGCAACTGGAGCAATCTTGTTCGCGCAAACCCCAATCTTCTTTCCACCATCGCCACCATATTCCGGTGCGAGAACACGCTTTTGCGCTATTGCGTCGTAGTAGCATTCAGGCCAGCCATAATCCCCACCCGACTTTAAAAGCAGCAATTCCTCTGCAGGCTGTGTCGCTTCCTCCTCGGGTCGATAGAGCTCGGGCCAGTTCATGTGTAACTGGTCTCGACCATGCTGAGTCACAAAGATACGTCCGGAGGCATCAATGGCAAAACCTTCCGCGTTACGTATTCCTGTTGCGAACCGCTTGCCGGGCGAAAACACTTGATTCGATTGATTGGCGTCAAACAACCAGACACCGCCCCGGGTTTCCAGTTCGATGCATGGGTCTGAACCTGGCGATCCGGCCCTGCGGTTTTGCGATTGGCAAGCATTGGTCGCCGTGGCCACGTCCACATACAAAGCCCCGTTTGCGTCAATGATGAACGGATGCATAGGATGGTCACCGCCGAGAGGCAAACCGGAAACGATGGTCTCGGGGCCGTCCTTAGGAACGATCGCGCCTGAAGGGAGTGAGTACCGCACAATTCGGTCATTGATTTCGGCGTAAATGTACCCTTTGTACAAGGCAATGCCGAGTCCGCCGGCCCCAGTTTGCGGCGTTTCGCCGAAGCGCTCAATCACATCGGCTTTTCCTACGCCCGTTTTATCCTGAAGGGCTACCAAAAAACCACCTGGATGGGGCGGCCGGTTGCCGTAGTACCTGCCCGACCAAGTGTTTACGTACACCACTCCATTCGGAGCCACCGCCATGTGGCGGGCATAACCAATGTCATCTGCAAATACGGTTGCGCAAAAGCCGGCCGGCAACTTCAGCCCGCTGTCGTCTTTCAAGCACCCCAAGCTCTTACTTTTCACTCCAGGGTCAGATCGATCTTGGTCTTGGTTGATTCTGTCCGCACCCAGTGTGGCCAGCAGGGTCAAAACAAACAATAAATTTCTGGAAAATAAGCGCATGAGGGCTCCCGGTGGGTGGATATGGCGTCCGCCATCCATTTGTTTGTTGGGGTTCAGTTTGCTACGTCGCAAGTCAGCGGCGCGAGTATAACAGACCGACTTGTTCAAAACGACTTAGGTCGAATTGACAGTGCGTTTGCAAAAGAATAAAACCGTGAATTATTGGAGACGACGTAAATCGTCAACTTGTTTTAGGGATTTCTCGATCAGAGACACCATGAAACTGCCAACTCTCACAGTATATCGTCTGCCTTCGGCCGATGAGGAAGCTAGGTCTGCCATCTTTCCGGATGCACCATTGGTCCATTTCGCTTCATCCAATCTCTGATCGGAAATCTTGGACGGGTGCGACGCGGGCGGAATTCGTTTCTGCGATTGCAAGATCAGAAGATTCGAAGCTTAGAACACTAAGATTGAAGATTACTACGACTGAAGACTGAAGATTGAAGACTGAAGACCGAAGATGGAAGCGGAACTGAGCAAGAGATAACCGATGCGATGCAAAACACTCCTCGGTGGAATACTCAGCCTCGCGGTCCTTGGCTTCGCGCAGAGGGACGATGCCGTGTTCCTTCTGCCACCGGATCATCCTGCGATCCAATATGGGGTGCTGCCTGCGAACGACCCTGTCTCAGCATTAAATCGCGATATCCAAGAGCGCTTGGTTCACCTTGAATTCCACGGTCCACAAGGCTATTTGCAATCTGTACTCGAAGCGCTCAAGGTGCCAATTGAGTCCCAGATGATGGTGTACTCAAAGACCAGTTTTCAAAGTGAGATCATCCAGCCAAGCAATCCCCGCGCGCTTTTCTTTAACGACCAAGTGACAGTGGGATATGTGCATGGCGGTTTTATCGAGCTGGCCACGCAGGATTCCAGGCAAGGCGTCTCTTTTTACACTCTGGAGCAGTCTCCTAAGGACAAGCCGGTATTCGTGCGACGCGATGACTGCCTCAGATGCCACGTATCCTACGCAACCCTGGGGGTTCCCGGCATGTTGGTACGCAGCGTGATGACCGCCTCCGATGGACGCGCAGAGCCGCAATTTGGCCAATACATCTCCGATCACCGGAGTCCGATCACGGAGCGGTGGGGTGGATGGTATGTAACCGGCCAGAACACTTCCATGGAACACATGGGCAACATGCCAATTACAAATTCGGGCATGCCAGAATCGGCGGCGACATTCAACTCCACTCCCAAATCGCTGCTAGGAAGGTTCAATGCGGACTTTTACCCTTCTCCCTACAGCGATGTTGTTGCGCTGATGGTATTCGATCACCAGATGCACATGACAAACCTGCTGACGCAGATCGGCTGGGAAGCGCGCTATAGGGAATACCGGAGCCAGATCGAGCCGTCAACGCCTGGCGAAGTTGCCGATGGTTTTGAGGTCGCCATCCCGGATATTGCTTACATTGCAAACGAGTTGGTTGACTATCTTCTATTTGTGGATGAGCCGTCGCTAAAGAATCCTATCCAAGGCACATCGGGATTTGCTAAAAAATTCTCACGACAAGGTCCGAACGACAGTAAGGGGCGCTCGCTGCGTCAATTCGATCTTCGTCGCCGTCTTATGCGCTACCCTTGCAGTTACATGATCTATTCGCCGGCTTTCGACACGTTGCCAAAGCCGGCAAAAGACGCAATTTACAAGCGAATGTGGGAGATTCTGTCCGGGCGAGAAAAAGGAGGCAAGTATGCGGCGCTCTCCTTGTCGGACCGGCAAGCGGTCGAAGAGATCTTACGAGAGACGAAAAAAGATTTGCCCTCCTATTTTCAGCCGATTGCCCACTAAATTGTCTGGGCAATCTCCGCTGGCTCCGCGCTTTTCGTACGTATTCAGAGATCCCTCTAGAGGCAGGCAGCACGGAAGGCGTGTGTCTTGTCGATTAGAATAATGAAGAAACAAGAAACAACTGAGCAATGCAACCTTGCACGACGCTGGCGAATCGAGCAGGGACAGCGCAGCCTTCTTCCCAGGTCGAGATGATAGTCCGACCTAGGGAATGCTGTGGAGGGCTTATTCCTGTCCCGAAATTCCAATATTGAGGTTATGAATGAGCAAGGACCAGAACGTGACGAGCACAAAGCGAATCCATATTGAATGGGGCGATTGTGATCCCGCGCAGATTGTCTATTTCCCGCGTTATTTTGCCTATTTCGATGGATGCACCACCGCTTTGTTTAAAAAGGCTGGCCTGCCGAAACGGCAGATGCTCAAGAAATACCGAATTATCGGAATGCCTCTGGTGCAGTTGCAAGCGTCCTTCATGATGCCATCCCGTCTCTCCGAAACTGTGGTAGTGGAATCGCAGATCACTGAGTGGCGGCGCAGCAGCTTTTGTGTGCGACACAGGTTGTTCAACAAAGGTGTCTTGGCAGTGGAATGCACAGAAATACGGGTTTGGGCTGCCGCATCTCCCACGGACCCGGAAAAAATTGAAAGCCAGCCTGTGCCCAAGGAGGTAATTGCAAAGTTCGGGACGATGGCGAGCCCCAAACTTCAAAAGGGCCCTAAGGCTCCAAGGCGAAAAAAGCAATGAGCATACGGACACAGGTCGGAATTGTAGGCGCAGGCCCCGCGGGGCTTATCTTGTCTCACTTATTGCATCTCCGCGGTATCGAGTCGGTGGTAGTCGAGACTCGCAGCCGCGAGTACTGTGAACAGCGGGTGCGGGCTGGAGTTTTGGAACATGGTACCGTCGAATTGCTGACGGATATCGGCGTTGGAGCTCGATTGAAGCAGGAAGGTCTCCCCCACGGCGGGGTAGAGCTTCGCTTTAAGGAGCGTACTCATCGTATCGATCTCCAGGAGCTTACTGGACACTCAATCACGATCTATGCCCAGCAGGAAGTGGTGAAGGACTTGATCGCAGCCCGGCTGGAAACAGAAGGCCAAATTCACTTTGAAGTCGATCATGTTAGCGTTCACGACTTTGAGTCCGCAAAACCAGTCATTCGATTTGCGGACAACGGCGAGCCGCGTGAGATTCTCTGCGATTTCATCGTTGGTTGCGATGGCTTCCATGGTATTTGCCGCCCAAGCATCTCCAAGGCCCTAACGGTTTACGAACGCTCGTTTCCATTCGCCTGGCTGGGGATTCTTGCGGAAGCCCGGCCTTCCTCCGAGGAATTGGTCTACTGTTATCACCAACGGGGTTTCTCTCTTCAAAGCATGCGTACCCGGGAGATCACACGTTTGTACCTGCAGTGTGCACCCGAGGAAGATTTGTCCGAGTGGTCAGACGATCGAATATGGGAGGAACTGCAGACGCGGCTGACCGCAAGTGACGCCGCGAGATTGACCGAGGGGTGCATCCTGCAAAAGGGGGTGACGGGCTTGCGCAGCTTCGTGGTTGCGCCGATGCAATACGGCAGAATGTATTTAGCCGGAGATGCAGCTCATATCGTGCCCCCGACAGGCGCGAAGGGCCTTAATCTGGCGGTGGCTGACGTTCGTGTTCTGGCCGGCGCCGTCGCCGAATTCTACGCCTCTGGTTCTACCGCGCTACTGGATCGCTATTCGGACACATGCTTAAAGCGAGTCTGGTTGGTACAGCGCTTCTCCCTCTGGATGACCTCCATGTTACACCGCTTTCCTGGCAGCGATGGTTTCGAGGAACAGCGGCAATTGGCTGAAATGGACTATCTGATAAGGTCACACGCCGCCGCGCAGACATTTGCCGAGAACTATGTGGGCCTTCCACTCTGATCTCGAATCGGATGGTACGATTTAGCATGTGGAATTGGGGACGAAGAAGAGCAAGCGCCGAAGGATTTCCCGGATTTCCTGAGGGTTTCAAGGTTCAGCGCATAAGCATAGCTGCTGCGAAGGCTATCTCCGAACTCCCGGCAAACGACATTGCGAAATATCTTCGGCAACATCCTGAAATAGCCGGGGCCTTACTCGGTGAATCCTGCGACAAAAGATTCTCGCCATCGTCTTTCATCGTAGAGACGGGCGATGGATTCGCGGTTGGTTGGTTTTCAAATAAGGATAAGTATCAGTGCGTTCAGGAATTCTCCAACTTGGCTGACGCGGCTACCGACTATCTCCTTTTCTCACTTGGGAAGGGACGATGGATTCAGGGCAATGACGCGATTCATAGTAGCCCAAACATCTGACGTAATTGGATCGCGAGTCGATGGCATGTAAATCCTCGTGAGTTTGCCTCTAAGCTTTTTCTGGTCTGCGCAAGAATTAGACGATATGCATTGTCGTCCGGATGCATTCCAGGTCCCGCATCACCTACTCCCTCGATATCATGGATTTCCGCACTTGCGTCTGCCAATTCAAATCTCATAGGCTCCCACCGGAAAGCCGTCTTCAGCAAGCCTCGCGATGGGCGTGCAGCCAAACACAATGGTTTTCTTATGTGGTTATCGTGTGCGTTGATCTAGGGTCATAGCGTCAGCCGACCGCAGCTTTCATTTTGAAAAGAGAGCCCCTTTTGGGCACCTTGCATGGTTTTTCTTTGAACGCAAGGTATTGCTGGCGAACATAAGGGCAGGGCGGGGAACAGCCTTCCGCCCGGCGGCGATTGCTGAAAACAAAGGAACATAAAAACGATTTAAGTCGAATTGACAGAGCGATCCTAAAAAGATAAAAGTGGAGCACCAAAACCAAGGAAGCGCCGAAGTCAGTCTTTGATTAGCGGATGCATCGGTGTTTTCCCGCACGAAGCATCCAGAAAACTGTATCAGCGGTTTAATGGAGCAACGGCTTCAACAATCTTGCTCTGATCACAGTGTATCGAGGTAAACATGCTCAAAACTCCCTATATAGACGGCAAGTCAATTGACGAAGCAGGCTTAACATTTACCAATGTGGTGAATCCTGCAGACCAAGTTCCGTTTTCCAAGGTTGTTATGGCAAGCCCCGATCACATGCGTCAAGCGATCAACGCTGCTTATTTGGCCAGGATCGAATGGGGGAAGACATTGCCCGCGGATCGGGAACGGATTCTGCTAAAGGCCGCAGATATGATGGATGCCGCTCGCGGCGAGATCGTAGATTTGCTGATTGATGAGGCTGGGTCGACGTTCGGCAAGGCTCAATTTGAAGTCTCGTTCACAGTCGACATGCTGCGGTGCGTTGCAGGGGAAGCCAGGCGCATACGCGGCGAAGTTGTTTCAGCCGACGTTCCGGGGATGACATCGTGGGTCATTCGCAGGCCGCTAGGCGTGGTTGCCGCTATTACTCCTTTCAATTTTCCACTTCTGCTCAGCACCAAAAAAGTATCTCTTGCGCTGGCGGCCGGCAACGCCTGCATATTGAAACCCGCGGAAGAGACCTCCTTGATAGGGCTCAAGATCGCGGAAATTTTCGAGAAGGCCGGTTTGCCCTCGGGAACCCTGAACGTAGTCCCAGGCGATGGGCCCACCCTTGGTCCAATCCTATTCAGTGACGCGCGTGTGAAGCTGGTTTCTTTCACCGGGTCAACAGCCATCGGCAGGCTGGTTTCCACGGAATGCGTCAAGAGCGGCAAGAAGGCCATTCTTGAACTCGGTGGAAAGAGTCCGCTGGTCGTCCTGAAAGATGCGGATCTCGACTATGCCATCGATACCGCATCGTTTGGAGTGTTCATACACCAAGGTCAAATTTGTATGGCCGGATCCCGCATCATCGTTGAAGCGCCGGTTTATGAAGCGTTCCTTAACGGCCTCGTAGCAAAAGTACAGAGCCTCAAAATCGGCGATCCGCGAGAGCCATCCACGGTTATAGGGCCTTTGATTCGCGAAGCTCAATGCCACCTGATCTCGCAAAAAATTCAGGCAGCCACGTCTTCAGGCGCCAGAGTGCTTTGTGGCGGTACGTTCAAGAAGAATTTTTATGCTCCGACAGTCGTTGCCGATGTGATTCCGTCTATGGAGATTTTCAAAGAAGAGTTGTTCGGCCCTGTGGCTGCCGTAACAAAAGCCAACGATCCGGATCACGCGCTTGCGCTCGCTAACGATTCATCGTATGGGCTTTCGTCGGCTGTCTTGACGAACGATTTCCAGCTTGCCTTGCGTTTCGCCTATGAACTGGAGGCAGGAATGGTCCATCTGAATGGCCCGACGGTTCATGACGATCCGCGTGCCCCATTTGGAGGCGTCAAGAACTCCGGCAACGGTCGGGAAGGCGGACATTGGTCAATCGACGAACTAACAGAAATAAAATGGATTACGATGCAACAAGGCCGTCGTCAATATCCGTTTTGAGAAGATACGTCCATTTTTTCAGGAAAGCTCTCCGCAATCAGCGGCTTCGATCCTCTCGCGGTCGGACAGTAAGGCAGTCTTGAAATCGTTTATGTAGGTGGAAGAATGCAGCTTCAGTCCCTCGTTTAGTCCCCTATTTTTTTGGCATCTATTTGTTGAATCGACGCCGGGAAGGACTGTCGACACAAAGCTTTGTTCAAACATATGAAATTGCTTGGGATCGTCGAGAATTTGCGACATGGCCAAAAGCGCCTGGGCCAGCTCCTCCATGCTTGCGAAATTGATCGTGAGTTGGCCTGGTTCGATGGCGATGCTCGCCGACCGTTGTTGTTCACAAGTTGTAGAAAGAGTTCCCGCGTAATCGGTATCAACCGACTACGCGGGAATTTCCTTTGCTATGATGCGCTTTCGGGCTGCTTTTGAATTCGGGTCAATTTCCGTCTGGCCGACACGCCGGAGCTTAGAGACAATTTGTCGGCGTGCCGGGGGGCCACTTTCTTCCTGGAGCTCCCTGGAGCACTAAGTTGCACGTCTTACGTGCGGGGTTGGGGCCGAAGACAACTTCAATGTTGACGCTACCGTTCTTGAATTTGCAGACGAGAAACACGATTTCAGGATAGCGGCCTTGCTCCTGGTGAACTTCCATAATGTTTTCAAAAGGACCAAAAGCGTCGATGAGACGTTGCCAAGTAGAACTCAAAGCATCTGGGGTTGGTAGATTCCTGCGATTGACTACGAGACGTGTAAGCCCTTCGGTGTAACGATCGGTGACCGCCTTGAAGTCGCCGGACGCCATCGAGAGGACGATGCCGTTCGCTCTCCGCTCCAGCTCGGTTAGACTGCTTGGGGTGGAGGTTTGTGGGAGTAACGGTGTTGGAGCTTGGGTCTGGGATGGTATTGGAGCGGGCGCCGGAGATGGCGGAGGTGACTCTGGAGTTCGAGTGGGGACCCGGGCAGCCGGAGTGGCGGGAGCGGAAGCGACTGGAGGCGTTGCTCCAGCTACCCTTTCGTCGCCGGTTCTGACCTCAACGTCATATAGGTTGTGCATTCCTATAATCGTTGGTGGTGCGCCGGCTAAGCTAAGGGCGGTTCTGTAGTTAAGGAGAGCAAACCACTGCGTGCCCGTGGCAGCAGTGACCAGGTAGGGATGAGTGGTGTTAGGCACGCGGTTCACTTTGAAGGACCACTCCGTCGGAGCGGTTGAGAACATACCCTCACACTCCACTTCGCCTTCGCCATGGCGTTGTATCGCCCGGACCCCAATGACTGCTCGCGGATCTCCGGTTGCAGGGTTGGGCAGCAGCCCGATCAAGCCCGACAATGACTCAGTATCATTGGACGATACCAGACTCCGCAGGGACATCCGCGTCAACAGCGATGACATTTGAGCACGCACATCAGGTAGTTCACAGATTGGTTGGGCCTTGCCTAGTTCAGCGAGGTGCCTGAGCCGCCATAGTTCCTGGTCTGCAGGAGCCGGGGCCGGACCCGGCTGCCCCCGCAAATAATGGATATGGGCGCTAAACGCTGCCTCTGACTCGCCCAGGCAGTAGGCCCGCTCCTCAAAGTTCACGACCTCAGATTGATTGTGCTCGATGCCCTCCCCGCGAAACCATAGCGTCGATAGACGCTGCGCCGCCACGGAGTTTCCGGCGTCGCTGGCGACCCTATACCATTGCATCGCCAGAGGAAGGTCCTTGCCGACACCAAAGCCGTGATCGTAGAGCGAGCCAATCTCCAATGCAGCATCGGCGTTCCCCTCGGCGGCAGCCCTCTCATAGCAGGAAAGCGCCGCCGAGTACTCTTGCCTCGCAAAGTGTTTGTAACCTTCGTCCCAGGCGTGCCATGCATTCACGGCAGTGACTTTGCATTCTGGCGGCGGATCGGATGACAGAGTCCGATACAAGGTCGGATCAACCTTTCGCGGATGCGTGGCGGGACTGTTCTTCCTTTCCGGACAAGTGTCATATCCCTCAATCACCGATTGCGGATAAAAGTGCAGGCCTTTGGCGGTATGCAAGTGATTTTGATCGTCGACAAGGAACCTGCTCTCAGTCTTCGGGAGATTAGCTGGCTGGTACAAGGTCACGGAAATCAAGCTTTCTTCAATGAACTGGCCAGCTGAGCAGTGCATTGGCTCTTGATTCAGGGAACAGATATCGATCCTGTCCCGGTCTTGCTTGATCCTAATGATGACAAGAGCAGGCAGCTGATCACCGAAAGTCCCGTCCCTGTCATATGGCGCTTCCCACACTCCGCCGATCTCGACCTTTGAAATTCTCGACGGAGGTTCCGTAGGTTTCGGTTGCGACTGGGTTTGTGCGTCAAGCTTTGAAGCAACGAGAATTGCAAGGAGCAACAATGAGAAGAGGTGCCTCATTCGATTTCCTCAACAGAGATAGATTGTACCTTGATGACTAGCGATCCGAAGGCCGGTGCGCCGTAGCGGACGAAGCCATTGCCGTACAACGGTGTGACAGGCAGTTAATGCAAAGTGAGCATAGAGGGCAGGATTGCTGCCCCCGGAAACGAGCGGAAACCGTGGGGTTATGAGCCCAACGATCCCGTTTAAGGCGGCCTTGAGAATGCCCGGTGTTGGGAATTCGCGCTGTGCGTTTCCACTCTCCCCAAAATCTTGGCGATAATAACCAAGTGAACTGTTTTTACTTGAGCTCATCCCGGAACCAACATGAAAGCTGAAAGCGGAACGATACGGCTCTCCGCTACCGATCTGAGCAATCATTTGGTTTGCCATCACCTCACCGCTAACGATCTCGGAGTCGCTCTGGGTAAGAAAGAGCCGCCGAGATGGAAGAGTCCCGATACGTGGGTGCTGGAGCAGCATGGTTTTGAGCACGAGCAGAACTATGTGAATCATTTGGCGGCCAAAGGCCTATCGGTCGTTGATCTTCGAGAGCACGATCTTCGACAGCACGATCCGCGCGAGCATGATTTGCGAGCCCACAATTCTAGAGAAAACGATCTTCGCAAAAGCGAAGCTGGGGAGAGCGAGATCGATGAAGATAACGAAGAGAGTGGCGGGACCGGGCGGCAGAGAAACAAAAGGAACCTTGAGGACGATTCTATTGAGACGGCCGCGGAGAAGACACTCGCGGCCATGAAAGCGGGCGCGGATGTGATTGTCCAGGGGACGCTCTGCCATGGCCGCTGGCTGGGTCGGGCCGACATCCTGCGGCGCACAAGCAAGCCCAGCTCCTTTGGACCATGGTCGTACGAAGTCTA
Organism: Candidatus Angelobacter sp.; assembly: GCA_035295685.1. GTDB lineage: Bacteria > Acidobacteriota > Terriglobia > Terriglobales > Acidobacteriaceae > Angelobacter. Next base: position 15,208 of record DATGIO010000065.1, on the reverse strand, counting down.
TGACTGCAAGCTCGCCCGCGACACCAAGGCCGGGACCATCCTGCAGCTCTCCTTATATTCCGAACTTCTCGCATTGACGCAGGGGACTGCCCCCGATTTCATGTATGTGGTGCCGAGAACGGAGAATTTCGAGGAAGAACGCTATCGCGTAGTTGAGTACGGCTCTTACTATCGTCAGGTAAAAAGCCGGCTGGAGCGGGCGGTGGAAAATGTGGGCGGCCTACAGCTCACCTATCCAGACCGCAGCGATCCAGGTCGCACCTATCCTGAACCGAATGCTCACTGCGAAATCTGTAAGTGGGGTCAGGAGTGCCAAAGCCGCTGGCGTAGAGACGATCATCTTTCGCTGGTTGCTGGCATTGCGAGGCTCCAGCGAAAGCAATTTGCCGCTTGGAACGCCGATACCGTGGAGAGGCTTGCCGCTCTTCCTTTGCCGCTGAGGCAAAAGCCGGAGCGCGGCTCCCAGGAAAGTTATGTGCATAGCCGCGAGCAGGCGCGGGTGCAAGTTGCCGGGCGCGACCTGCTGATTCCGATTCATGAGCTCATTGAGGTTGAGCCGGGGTTCGGGCTGGCGCGGCTGCCGCAGCCTTCTCCCGGCGATCTATACATCGATATCGAGGGCGACCCATTCGTTGGAACCGCCGGTTTGGAGTATCTCTTCGGTGTAGTCAGCCAAGGGGAGCAAGGGAAGCCCGTCTACGAGCATCGCTGGGCGCGAAACCAGACAGAAGAGAAGGCCGCCTATGAATGGCTTGTAGATATCATCATGGATTTCTGGTCGCGGCATCCGGACAGCCACGTCTACCACTTTGGCGCGTATGAGCCTGCCACGCTCAAGCGCCTGATGGGCCGTTATGCTTCCCGCGAAGATGCCATCGACCGTATGCTTCGAGGGAAGCTGTTTGTGGATCTTCACAGTATCGTACGCCAGGGCATACGGGCGAGCGTGGAGCAATATGGGTTGAAGAATATGGAGCCGTTCTATGGCTTCCATCGGCAGGTGCGGCTCAACGATGCCACGTATGCCCGCCGAACCATCGAGCACAGCCTGGAGCTTTCGCGCTCCCTGGACGTTTGGAAAATCGTACAGATGACCGTGGAGGGCTATAACCAGGATGACTGCCTTTCGCTCATCGGGCTGCAGGAGTGGCTTGAACAGCAGAGAACTGCCGCGATCGAATCGGGCAGGGAAGTCCCGCGCCCCAAGCCTGAAGATGCGGCCCCGCCGCCCAGTGTGGATGAACGGCAGCAGCGCGTGGAAGCTTTGTTCAGCGAACTGACTCGCGACGTTCCAGTGGAAACCGAGAGCCGAACGGAGGAGCAGTCGGCTCGCTGGTTGCTCGCGAATTTACTCGATTGGCATCGGCGCGAGGGGCGAGCGGAATGGTGGGAATACTACCGGCTTGCCGAGCTTTCCGACGAAGAGTTAATGGACGAGAAGTCTGCAATCTCGCTGTTGCGATTTGTGCAGTCCCTTGGCGTGGATGGGAGAAGCACGGTGGACCGCTACGAGTTCGATGCGCAGGAAACCGACGTGCGCTGCAATGATGAAGTTCATCACAAAGGAGAAAGAGTCGGAACGGTTCACGGCTTTGATCCGGTAGCCAGAACGATCGACATAAAGAAGACCACGAAGATGTCGGGCATCCATCCCCGTTCAATCTATAGTTTCTCCCGGCCAAATCCCAAGGAGCTTGCCGAATCACTGTTTCGGCTGGGTCTGTGGGTGCAGGCGCATGGCTTGGATGGCGAAGGCCCGTACCGAGCTGCACGCGATCTGTTGCTGCGCCGCGGCCCGCGCCTTCTTGGCGTAGCCAGCGGCTCGCCGTCGCATGTGAACCTGGTGCAAGGCGATGAAGATGTGTTGGGGGCGGCCACGCGCTTGGCTCCGCTTCTTGATTCATGTGTTCTTGCCGTGCAAGGCCCGCCCGGAGCGGGAAAGACCTACACCGGCGCGCGGATGATCTGCGAGCTTGCGCGCCAGGGCAAGCGGGTGGGGATCACGGCGCTCAGCCACAAAGTCATCCGGAACCTTATGGAAGAGGTAACCAAGGCGGCGGAAGCGATGGGATTGAACGGCGTTCGCTGTCTGCAAAAGGTGAACGACCTTCCCGATGTCCCGTCTTTGTTTATTAAGGAAGTGAAGGAAAATGCGGAAGCGCGATCCGCGCTGCGCAACGGCGAAGCTACGGTCGTAGGTGGCACGGCATGGCTTTGGTCGCGCGAGGATTTCTTTGAGTCGGTCGATGTCTTGTTTGTGGACGAAGCCGGGCAAATGTCGCTGGCCAATGTGTTGGCCGTGGCTCAGGCCGCTAAGAGCCTCGTCCTGTTGGGCGATCCGCAACAGTTGGAGCAGCCTCTGAAAGGGACTCACCCGGATGGAGCGGAGGCCTCCGCGCTGGAGCATCTGCTTGCGGGTGCCAAAACGATACCCTCGGACCGCGGCTTGTTCTTGCCGCAAACGTGGCGATTGCATCCATCCATCTGCGCTTTTACCTCAGCTCTCTTCTATGAAGATCGCCTGGAATCGGTTGCTGGCCTGCAGCAACAGAAGATTCAAGGGCATGACTGGTTGGGGGAAGATCGGCTATGGTTCATTCCAGTGGAACACGAGGGCAATCAAAATTCGTCGCAGGAAGAAGCGGCTCGCATTGAAGAATTAGTCCGATCGCTCGCGAAGTTAGGTGTGTCTTGGGTGGACAAGAACGGCAGGCCCCGGCAGCTTGAGTTAGCCGATATCTTGATTGTGACCCCGTACAACGCCCAGGTATTTGAGATTGCTGGCCGCCTTCCTGGCGCGCGCGTCGGCACTGTGGATAAATTCCAGGGCCAGGAAGCCCCGGTGGTCATCTATTCGCTCACAACTTCTTCGCCGGACGACGCCCCGCGCGGCATGGAGTTTCTCTACAGCTCGCACCGCTTCAATGTGGCTACCTCGCGGGCGCGCGCGCTTTGCATTGTGGTGGGCAGCCCGAGGCTTTTTGAACCTGAATGCCGTAGTCCCCGCCAGATGCAGCTAGCCAATGCCTTCTGCCGTTATATGGAAATGGGCCGTGTGGCAGGCGAAACCGCTACAGGCAAAGGCGCAAGCTTGGCTGGATAAAACAACAATACCCCGCGCAAGAGTTTGCACGGGGCATTCACTTATGGATTCACTGGTAGCCTGGAAGATAGAAGTCTGGCTGTGAGAAAGGCTATCGGGAGTCCGCTTTCGCATGTGTACGCCCACGGTCCTGGATCACAATTCCACCATTGACCGCGGCGGCGTGAATCTGTGTTTCGCCCGCGCCTAGGTGAAATATCCTGTTGCCGTCTCTCTCGGTCTGCCGGCCATTTTCACACACATTGCCGCGGCACACGATCCCCACGTACTCGGAACTTGTAACTTCCAGGCCCGTATTGAAGTTCTTGGGAATCGAAATCGACAATCCACCATTCTCGGTATGGGCGTCCAGGCCCTTGCCCTCCCAGTGTTCCGGCAGCACCAGGGAGAGTCCTCCATTTTCGACGGTGGCTTTTACATCGCCGCCACAATCCTGAATGGAGACCCCTCCATTCTCGGCTTCAAGGGTCAGTTGTCCTGAGCTGCGCTTGACGGTGACGCCGCCGTTGGTCGCGCGCGCCTCGGCGGTGCCCGTGAAGTCATTCAGGGAGATTCCGCCGTTGATGACCTTCAAGCCGATCTGTGCCTCACGGGGAGCCTTGACGATCATGAGGGTTCCCAACGAATATTCGCCTTCCGATTCAGGAGAGCTCACGGAAACGCTGCCCCCACCGATATTGAGCTTGGTGCTATCCAGGATTTTGCGGGCCTGCGAGTCGTCGTGCGCGCCTACCTGTTTGCAGAGCTTGATAGAGAACTCGGGCTTGTCCCAGGTGGTTACGGATATGCCGCCATTGTGCTCGGCTGTGATCTTGAGCGCCTGATTGGGAACCGACTGCACCTCTTCACCCCGCACCACGGCGCGGTGCTCATGACTATGCATATCCAGGTGCGCCGCGCAATCGTCGGACGAGTCGTCGTCATTGGTGGTGGTTATGGTAACGTTGGTATGTTTCTGCTCCGCCGCAAATACATGCCAAACGCGCTGGGCCGCCGAAACCGCCAGGCACGCTCCAAGAAGAACGATCAAAATGCCGCCAGCCACTCGCTTCATCTCGCTTACTCCTCTTCACGATATTGTTGGACTGAGAACCCGTAGTTCCAACCGGCAAAGTTTGTAAGCGGCAGATTTCCACGGGAGGAGGTCAGCCATCCTAGCAAGACTTTGCTTTAGAACTCGACAAATAAGGCCTTAAAGACCCCGCGTGCCTCTTTAGACGGGAGGGGTGCAAGCCGGTTAGCCCTATTTTGGCCGAATCGTAGCTTGATGAAAGATTCTTCGATAGGTGGGTGTTTTCCAAATTAAAAAGCGCCGTGACCCAAGGCAGGCCAGCGGCGCTGGATTCGTAGGTGCTTGAGATTAACTGTGCTTGATGAACTTGCCCGTCTGCAATTCCGACATGGCTTGTTGTAACTGTTCCTGCGTGTTCATCACGATCGGCCCATACCAGGCGACCGGTTCCTCAATGGGCTTGCCTGAGACCAATAAGAAGCGAATCCCTTGATCTCCCGCTTGTACAACAATCTCATCGCCGCGATCGAACAGCACCAGCGAGTGATTGCGAGCGTCGTACACCGGTGGGGCGTCCGGGTTTTCGGTTTTTTCCGTTAGAACAGCGCGAGGCTTCGATGAATCGCGGAACGTGCCCGCGCCGGCGAAGACGTAGGCGAATGCGTTGCGCGCGGTGTCCACCTTGATCCTCTTTTTCCGGCCGGGCGCCACCGAGATATCCAGGTAGCTCGGGTCCGCCGCCACGCCTTCCACTGGACCTTTCTTACCCCCAAAATCGCCGCAAATCACCCGTACATGCGTGCCGTCGTCATCGGTGATTTCCGGAATCGCGCTTGACGGAATGTCCTGATAGCGCGGATCGGTCATCTTCAGCGACGAAGGCAGGTTGGCCCAGAGTTGGAATCCGTGCATGCGCCCGTCCTGGTCGCCTTTGGGCATCTCCTGATGCAGAATGCCGCTTCCCGCGGTCATCCATTGCACATCGCCCGCGCCCATCTTGCCCCGATTGCCAAGGCTGTCTCCGTGTTCCACCGAACCTGCAAGCACGTAGGTAATCGTCTCGATCCCGCGATGGGGATGCCAGGGAAATCCCGCCAGGTAATCGGACGGGTTGTCGTTACGAAAATCGTCTAACAGGAGAAATGGATCGAAATCTTTGGTTTTGCCGAACCCAAAGGCGCGCTGCAGCTTCACACCCGCGCCTTCCAGGGTTGGTTTGGTTTGAATCGTCTGTCTTACTGGCCGGAGTGACATGGCACCTCCTCCTTATAGTTATAGTTAATGAAGTGATAAATTCTTCGACCGCCGGGGGCTATTGTGCTGAATGGCGCCCCTTGTCGATGACCCCTTGACTCTTCTTGGTTAGGCCCGAATAAATTGGGCTTCCAGCGTAATGGTTACCTCATCGCCAACCAGGATGCCGCCTGTTTCCAGCGCCGCGTTCCAGGTGAGCCCATAGTCTTTACGGTTGATCCTGGTGGTGGCCGAAATTGCGATTCGCGTGTTGCCCCATGGATCTTTGGCGGGCGCGGTTGGCCCTTCCACGGCGAAAACCACTTTGCGGGTGACTCCATGAATCGTCAGGTTGCCTTCTACCGTCATCTCCCCATTCTTTGCAGGCGTTACTCGACTCGAGTGGAACGAGAGCGTCGGATATTTCTCCACGTCGAAAAAGTCGGCGCTCTTTAGGTGGGCGTCGCGCTGCGCATCCCGGGTTTCGATTGAGGATGCCTCGATCACAGCCTCGACGCGAGAATTGGCCAACGTCGATTCGTCCAGGTGCAGTGCGCCGGTGATCTTGGAGAAATGGCCTTTTACGTTGGAGATCATCATATGTTTGACTTTGAACTCGGCGCTGGAATGGGCCGGGTCAATGTTCCAGGTTGTGACGGATACGTTTTGTGAAGCCGTTGTACTCATGATTGTTGTTCCTTCCTTTCTTGCTTTCTTTTCTTCGTCGCGCTTTTCTTGCCGCCCGCTTCGATCAGTTCATTGGATGTGTGCCGACGATATTCGTTTAAACAATTAATTGACCGAAATGTTCTACAAGTTAAAGTCTTTAAAATCAGCCTCTTGCAATTGGCCCGTTCGTTGAATGCAGGCCACTCAGGGGATCGAGCCAGCGATAGGTGGTCCTAGCTGACCGCTGCGCGTGCCGCTAAGAGAAGCTCGGTGAGCGCCCGTAACCGTTCGCGTCCCAGATGGCCGAGTTGGCGGTGATGCGCCTCCTCTACGGGCTTGTCCAGCCTGGCCAGCAGCTTCAATCCTTCTGAGGTAATTCGAGCCAGCACCATGCGGCGGTCTTTGGTCTCTCGTGAGCGTGCAATCAAGCCGCGTTTCTCCATCCGGTCGAGGAGCCGGGTGATGTCCGGGTCGCGTGTAATCATGCGATTGGCAATTTCGCCGCACGGCAGGCCATCCGGCGATCCTCTTAAAATGCGAAGCACGTTGTACTGCGTGGAGGAAATGTCCTCGGGCTTGAGGATAGAGACCAAGCCTCGCGAGAGCATGTCGGTCGTGCGAAGCAGGTCGAGATAAGCTTCTTCCTCAGGGCTCCGCACTCGGCGTGTCTTTTTCTCGGGCTCGGCAGTTTCTTTCATCTTGCAGCTAATATTATATGTTCAAACGAATATTGTCAAGACAGTAAAATTGATTTTTTGAACAGCGATCCCGGTGTATTCGTTGCCGGCGCCCAAATCGTGCTCTTATAATTCGTGTACACGATTTTTATTTCCGCAGTTTTAAGAAAGAGCTTTCCGTATGGAGCCAATCTACCTCGTCCTTCGGATTGTCGAGCAAATCGTCAAGCAAATCGTCAAGGATAAGCGCAACGGGAATGATATCGTACAACGTGGCTCTCACAGATACGTTCAATGTCCCTATTGCATCCAGATTGTCAGAACGGATGCGGCTTCCTGCAAGAGCTGTCAACGCTCCCTTCAACCGATTCACGCACGCCAGTTACGATGAGCATGGTACACCCTTTCTAAGGGTGATTGCGTCGAGAAAGGCTTGCGAATACTCCTGGAAATTCATTCGTCTAGTAAAGCGGTGCAGAATACAGACCGCCGCGGGTAGCGGATCGAGAATCCTAATCGCCTTGATGCGGCCTTCTAGTCTTCATCCGGGGGCCCGGCCGCGCCCGCAAGATCTTGAGGCTTGATCTTCTCGACGTTGAATTTTGCCGCTCGCTCTCGCATCGTTTTGATCACATCTTCAAGCGGCGGAGCGTCGCCTTTGATCCAGCGCAATGGATTGATGCGCGCTACAACAAACGACCGCAGGTAGGGACTGACCAAGCCTTGGTCTTTCAGCTTCTTTACCACCGAGGCGACCTTTTCTTCCAGATCCAGCACCATGGCTGCGCGCTTCTCATGCGTCTTAAGCGTAGCCCGAAGCGGTTCATCGGAGAACTCTTCCAGGCGGCGCAAGATGGAGTGATAGACGCCGCCGCCAAAGCGGGGAGCCTGCTCGTAGCATACTCCGAGAGTGACGAGGGCGCTTTCTTCCAGATAGAAGGCAAAGTCCGACTCGGGCCGCGAAGCATCTTCCTCCACAAGGCCGCGATAGATGCGTATGACTTCTAAGGCCCTCTCTTTCAGGTTGTGAGCTTTCTCCGTGTTCAGGGCCAGAATCTGCCAGGCAACCTCACGGTCGGGAACAACGAGCGCCACAATCGATTTTGCTCCCAGGCGCTGCATGGCGGCTAAGCGATGGCGTCCATTGGGCGTCCAAAATCCTTGCGTGGGAGCGACAACCGCAATCACAGGATCGAGATACCGTCCGGTTTTGGAAATTACATCGGCCAGCCGTTTGTGGTGTGTGTCGGAAAGGTCGCGTTGAAAAGGAGTTGGCTCGATGGCTTCAACGGGAAGAATCGCAAGAAGCACAGGATGACCGCCAAGAGGTTCTTTGTAAGAAGCAATAAGCCTGCCGCCGGCTTTCTCGATCGCCGTCTCTGCCTCGGCGGACGATCCTTCGAGCTTTTCCAAAATGGATTCTTGCGGCGTGATCCCCTTGGTGCCGGCCTTGGCCTTGCGAGGACGCCGTTTCGCCGGGGCGCGTTTAACCATCGAGATTTATTCTATAGCGTTTCTAGCCTCGGCATGTCGTGCTCTGCGGTGTTTCAGGGGAATCGTATAAAAGAAATGTGAATCGTTCGTGCCGTGTCGAAATTTGTCTCACGACTCGCGCTCCTTCAATGTTCCTCGATAAATCAGGCTCGCGATGAAGCTGGCGCAACTGTGGAAGAAGGGCCCTTTAGGGCCCTGTCAAGCAAGCCCAATAAATTTCATGTCTTGGAGCACATGTGAGAACTTTTGTTCTCATTTGTGCTCCAAGGCATCGTGCTAGGCGTTTTCCATCCAGGTTGCCTCTAACCTTCCACTCATATTAAGAGGCTGTCAAATTTTCATGCGATTGCCCCGCACGACGTTCTCTGCGGCCCATCTTTGGGCGGGCGGAAAAGTCTTCGTCAGCAAAGCCGCGCCGTATTCCAGGCGAAAGCGATTCCCCAAGCGAAGCCGATTCCCGATACAACCGAAGCTGGAGCGAGCCTCGTGATTTGCAGGAGCAAAGGGCCGGTTGAATGACTCTAGCTAGATTGCAGAAGTTAAGCTTGCAGAGCTCTCGCGGACATAAGCAATCTATGCGATCATGCCGTCGTCACCAATGTCTTCTATCTCAAGTTGCGCCGAAGCGACGGTGGTATCGGATCGCGAGATCGAGATTGAGGAAGAGAAGGATCACGATCCATCGGGGCCGCACATCCGTTGTCCCCTTTGTGGATGGTCGCCACGCAAGGGTGACATGTGGTCTTGCGATTGTGGTCACGCATGGAACACCTTTGACACCGGCGGAGTATGCCCTGCCTGCCTCCACCAGTGGACGATGACCCAGTGCTTGTCTTGTCATCGATGGTCGGCCCACTCAGACTGGTACATGTCCTGATTTGCTTCTCGTATTCTTTCGCCCTCAATGTTTCCAAGCATTCGAGCCGGTAGACTACTTCTGTGACGAAGACTCGCGAGAATCCTCCCCGGACAGACATATTGAAAGCGGCTCGCCAAGATGCTGTGCGCAAAGGTATGGCGCGCTGGTTTCCACGATTCTGCTTAGCGATGATGGTCATCGGCTTTTTGAATTTCATCGTGTTCCTGGCGGGGGATTTGTATCTGGGCGGAGAAGCGTGGAGCGGTAAAGTCGACGGGGAGAAATACTTTGTGTGGGGATACCATCAAGGCAAGAAGGGGTACACGGAGGTAAGCCGAGCGGCCTTCACCTACAGTAAGTGGAGCGTATATACCGTGATGGTTACGTGGCCAACCTCTATCATTGCCGCTTGGGCCAGTGAGAGGCTTTTCCAGAATCCTGCCGACTGAACTTGGCTGGCTCCTCTCCGATGGGGTGCGGATAGGTGGGGTGCGGATATTCGCCCGGCCTATGGCTCCACCAGGGTCTTCTAAAATGTAAAAATCGATTGCGCAAAAATACAAAGAGCCTTTCAGGTGACGTCGTATAAGTACTTTTGTTTCAATAGGAATGCGTTTTAAATATTGACTGAATGAGCATTCATTCAGTAGACTCAAAGCGGCTCATTTTGGGGTTTTTGGCTCGCGTCCGCCGCTTCGTTCTGGCACACGCGAATCCCGCTAAATTCGCGTGGTCTGCGTTACCACGATCTGAGTTAGGACGGTCTGCGTTTAGGACGATCTGAGTTGCTGGTATTGAAATTGTGACGATCTGTGACCTGCAGGGGAGAGATCCGAGGCCATGAGGCCGTACACACAGAACCTGTCCGCGCAGAATACGATGCAGCAACGCCGAACGTCTGGTGATCTGGGGGCAGTCTCAAATTGATGAAACCCGTATTGAATGCGCCTATTTCCATCGAGCCTCAGGCGCAAAGCTCGATTGGCCAAGGTTTCACCTTGCAGGATTCTCTGAGTGAGGAGTTGATCGTTGCTCGTTGGTCAATGACCGATGACCGATGATTAATGAGAATTCGATGGGCCATCCACAAGCGAAAAGAAACTGTTATCATTCGGCGGTTCTAACAGAATATTCCGCTGCCTGGTTCACAGGAGTTTCCCGATGAGTAATGCAGCCGTCTCCGATCCGATTCAAGTCAGTGCCAGCGCACCCGATGCGCGCGCAAATGCAGGAAGTGCACCGAAGGCGCATGGCGCGCCCCAGCGCATTCAGAAAGTCGCTGTTTTAGGCGCTGGAACCATGGGCGCGCGAATTGCGGCGCATATGGCCAATGCGGGCGTGCCCTGCTATCTGTTGGATATTGTGCCGCCGGATCAGTCATCCAGCGCAGATCGCGGAGCGCGCAACAAAATCGTTGCGGCGGGATTGGAGGCTGCCGTTAAGTCGAGACCGGCGGCGTTTTTCCGCAAGGGCCTCGAAAAGCTGGTCACGATCGGCAATTTTGATGACGATCTCAAGCTGCTCGCCGATGCTTCATGGATCATCGAGGCGGTGGCTGAGAACCTTGAAATCAAGCGCAACCTGCTCAGGAAAGTCGAGGCGGTGCGCAAGCCCGGAAGCATTGTCACCACCAACACCAGCGGCTTGCCGGTGCACAGCATTGCCGAGGGGTTCAGCGAGGATTTCCGCAAGCACTGGTTTGGAACGCATTTCTTCAATCCGCCGCGCTACATGCGCCTGCTCGAGATCATTCCTACGCCCGAATCGGACCAGTCGGCGATTGAGACGATTGTCCACTTCTGCGATGTGCGTATGGGCAAAGGCATCGTCTACGCCAAGGACACCCCGAATTTCATCGCCAACCGCATCGGTACCTTCTCCGGGCTCAACGTTTTCCGTCTTATGCAGGAGATGGATTTCACCATTGAGGAGATTGACGCGCTTACCAGCGCCGGTGGATGGACCAAGGCTCCGACCTTCCGCACCATCGACTTGGTGGGACTCGATGTGCTGGGAAGCGTAGTTGGCAACTTCAAGAAAAACGTTCAGGATGAGCGCTCCGACCTTAAGCTGCCGGAGTTTTTCCAAAAGATGCTCGAACGGAAGATACTCGGCGACAAGACGAAGGGCGGCTTCTACAAGAAGCAAGGCGAGGAGCGGCTTGCCATCGATTGGAAGACGCTGGAGTATCGTCCCGTCCAGAAGGCGAAATTTCCGGCGCTCGATATGGCCAAAAACGTGGAGGACATGGGCGAGCGGCTGCGCATGATGGTGAACAGCGATGCCCGCGACAAAGCCTCGCAGTTCTCTTGGACCAGTTTGTCGGAATTGTGGACCTACGCCGCCAATCGCATCCCCGAGATTGCCGATTCGCCGATGGAGATCGACCGTGCCATGCGCCTGAGCTTCAACTGGGAAGTTGGCCCATTTGAGTTATGGGATATGGCGGGCGTTGAGACCACGGTAGCTCGGATGAAAAAGGAAGGGAAGCCGGTCGCGTCCAACGCCGAAAAGCTGCTGGCTTCGGGAAAGAAAAGCTGGTATGCCGATGACGCCACAGCGCCCTCGGGCCGTGCCACTTTCGATCTGGGCAGGGGCCAATACAGCCCGATCGATGTTCCTGAGGGTGTCTGGTCGGTGGCCGTAGCCAAGAAGTCGCATGGAGTCGTCAAGAAAAATGCAGGTGCGTCCTTAATCGATCTTGGCCAGGGGATCGGCTGCATCGAATTCCATACCAAAATGAATGCCCTGGGCGGCGACATCGTGCAGATGGTGACACAGGCTCTGAAAACCGGAGGCATTGGCGACCAGTTTGAAGCTTTTGTGATCACCGGCGACGCGGACAATTTCTCCGTGGGCGCCAACCTCATGATGCTGATGTTGGCCGTTCAGGAAGAAGAGTGGGATGAAGTAGAGATGGCCATCAAGCAGTTCCAGGGGATGACCCAGGCGGTGAAGTTTTGCAGCCGCCCCGTAGTAGCCGCGCCTTTCGGCATGTGCCTGGGAGGAGGAACCGAGATCTCGCTGCATTCCGCCGCCCGCCAGCCACACGCGGAGCTTTATATGGGCCTGGTGGAAGTTGGCGTAGGCTTGATTCCCGGAGGCGGCGGCTGTAAGGAGATGCTGCTGCGCGCGATCAACAACGCTCATGCGGTTCGTCCGGACGGTCGCGCGGAATCGGTCGAGCTGATGGAAGGCATGAAGCGCATCTTCGAAATCATTGGCACAGCCAAGGTTTCCACGTCGGCATACGAGGCGCGCGACCTCGGGTTCCTCTCCGATGGCGACCTGATCTCGATGAACCGCGAACGTGTCCTGGCGGACGCCAGGGACCGGGCTCTGGAGTTGGCCCGCGCTGGATACAAAGCGCCGGTTCCCCGAACCGATATCCCTGCTCCGGGCGAGAACGTGCTTGCTACTTTGAAACTGGGGATTCATCTAATGCGTCAGGCGGAGTACATCAGCGACCATGACGTGAAGGTAGGAACCAAGGTAGCGGAGATCATCTGCGGCGGTAATGTTTCCCCAGGGATGCCCGTGAGCGAACAGTATCTGCTCGACCTGGAGCGCGAGGCATTCAAATCGCTTTGCGGGGAAAAGAAGACTCAGGAAAGAATTCAGTACACGCTGAAGACAGGAAAACCGCTTAGGAATTAAGGGCGATGGTTGCTTCCGCCGAGATCCGGCAAAGGAGCTTAGGTTATGCGTGAAGTTGTGATCACCAGTTCTGTACGTACAGCAGTGGGCAAGTCGGGCAAGGGAACATTGCGCAATACGCGGCCTGACGATATGGCCGCCGTGTGCATCAAGGATGCGCTCGACCGCAACCCGCAGATTGATAAGAAGGAAATCGAAGATGTAATTCTCGGCTGTGCGACGCCCGAGGCCGAGCAAGGCATGAATGTCGCTCGCATCGCTTCTTTGCGTGCGGGATTGCCCGTGGAGTGTTCGGCGGTCACCATCAATCGTTTCTGCTCCTCTGGCCTGCAGGCCATTGCGATGGGAGCGGAGGCGATCATCGCCGGTCGCGCGGAGATCATGGTTGCGGGTGGCGTGGAGTCTATGAGCATGATTCCCATGGGAGGGCACAAGGTCTCGGCTAACCCCTGGCTGGTTGGCAACTATCCGGATGCCTATCTCTCCATGGGGCTTACGGCGGAAAACCTTGCCAGGCGGTTTGGAATTGCGAGGCAGGAGGCGGACGAATTTTCCTTGAACAGCCACAAGAAGGCTGTTGCTGCGATTCAGGCGGGTAAGTTCGACGATGAGATCGTCTCCATGCCCGTGAGCTTCACCACTCCGAACGGCTCCAAGCCCAAGCGTACGGAGATCGCTTTCAAGGTGGATGAGGGCCCGCGCGCCGACACTTCCATTGAGGCGCTTGCGGCGCTCAAGCCCGCGTTCCACGCCAAGGGAACGGTCACGGCCGGAAACTCCTCGCAAACCTCCGATGGCGCCGCGGCAGCGGTGGTCATGTCGGCTGACAAAGCCAAACAACTCGGTATCAAACCACTTGTCCGGTTTGTTTCTTTTGCCACGGCCGGGTATAAGCCGGAAGAGATGGGCTTGGGACCGGTCTACGCGATTCCCAAGGCGCTTAGAATCGCTGGCCTGAAGCTTTCCGATATCGACGTGATTGAGTTGAATGAGGCGTTCGCAGCGCAGGCTCTCGCCGTGATCAAGGAAGGTGGGCTCGATCCATCCAAGGTCAACCCGAATGGCGGCGCAGTCGCGCTGGGACATCCCCTGGGCTGCACCGGGGCGAAGCTCACGGCCTCCATTATCCGCGAATTGAAAAGGCGGAATGCGCGCTACGGCATGGTGACGATGTGCATTGGCGGCGGGATGGGAGCCGCGGGGATTTTTGAGAATCTGCAATAAGGGTGAAATTGCGGCAGGCCACGGGCCAACGCAAGAATTTTGCAAAGACTTTTGAAGGATTGAAGATTGAAGGAGAGGTTATGGCGACCGCTGTTGTTCCAAAGACGAAGTTAACCGGTGGCAGCTTTCTGATCGAAGAGCACCACATTGAGGACGTCTTCACCCCGGAAGACTTGAGCGAAGAGCATCGACAGATTGCGCGTACAACCCAGGAATTTGCGCAGAACGAAATTCTTCCCAACGTCGAAAAGATCGAGCACAAAGACTTTTCGGTTACCCGGGCGTTGATCCGCAAAGCTTGCGAAATCGGCATTGCCAACGTGGACATTCCCGAGCAATACGGCGGCTCGGACATGGACAAGATTTCTTCTTCCATTATCACCGAGCATCTTTCGGTGTCCGGCAGCTTCAGCGTTAGCTTCGGCGGCCATACGGGAATCGGCACGCTGCCGATCGTTTATTTCGGCACCAAGGAGCAGAAGGCCAAATACCTGCCCAAGCTGGCCACCGGCGAATGGATTGCCGCCTACGCGCTTTCCGAAGGCACCTCGGCGTCGGATTCCTTGAATGCGCGCACCAAGGCGGTTCTTTCTCCTGACGGGAAGGAATGGATTCTCAATGGCGAAAAGATGTGGATCACCAACGGCGGTTTTGCCGATGTCTACATTGTCTTTGCCAAGGTGGATGGTGAGAAGTTCAGCGCGTTTATCATCGAGCGCACCTTTCCGGGCTTCTCGGTCGGAGCGGAAGAGAAGAAGATGGGAATTCGTGGCTCTTCCACCTGCCCGATCATCATGAACGACTGCCGCGTGCCTAAGGACAACCTGCTGGGCGAGATTGGCAAAGGCCATGTGATCGCGTTTAACACGCTCAATATCGGACGCTTCAAACTCGGAGCGGGCGGCGTAGGCGGAACCCGTAACTCGCTGCACCATGCGATTGCCTATGCCAAGCAGCGCAAGGCGTTTGGAAAGACCCTGGCTGACTTTGGCATGATCCGGGAAAAGCTGGCGACAATGGCGGCAGGAATCTATGCTCTTGAATCCATGTCGTACCGCACCATCGGCATGATCGATGTGGCCCTTTCCGGCATCGATAAGAACGCGCCCGACGTTTACAAGCAAAACGCCAAGGGCATTGAAGAGTATGCGATTGAATGCTCGATTCTGAAAGTATGGGGTTCTGAGCTTCTGGACTATGTGGTTGACGAAACCGTACAGATTTTCGGTGGATACGGTTTTGTCGAGGAGTATCCGGCGGAGCGTGCCTATCGCGATGCC
>DATGIO010000064.1:0-23466 GCA_035295685.1 Candidatus Angelobacter sp. | reverse complement strand
TGGGCGCGAGGATTGTGACGTCATGCCCGCGCCGCAGCAGGTCCAATCCGAGGTCATGGATCATCCTGTCGGACGACCTTGTACCCTTTGCATACGAGTCAACAAGAAAGAGGATTCGCATGGCCCAAAACCGAACCGTTTCTCAAGCAACTTTAAATTCCGAACGAGGCCGCACATCGCAGGCTGCTGTATGGCGATAGCCAAGCACGATGTTGGCCACGATGCGCGAAACGTTCGGTTCAAGGTATTCCGAAGGAGGATTCCAGGCAGGCCCATCCTGGGTGGCCATGTTTACCGCCCGCAAGATCGACTCAGGCTCCGCTCCCGTCAAGAGGTTGCTACCGCACTCCAACGTCTCGGGCCGCTCCGTAACATCGCGCACGGTAACGTTGGGGACTTTCAGAATCGCACACTCTTCCTGCACCGTGCCACTATCGGTAAGCACGCAGAGGGCTCGCCGTTCGAGGCTGACGAAATCGAAGAACCCAAGCGGCTCGATCACCTGAAAGTACCTAGAAGAGAAATCAATCGAGAAGGCACGGACTTTATCGGCAGTTCTCGGATGGAGGCTCAACACCATCGGCTTACGATAGGTCTCCACCACCAGCCGAAGGCCGTTCACAATGCTTTCGAGGCGCTCCCGCGCGTCCACGTTTTCGGCCCGGTGCAAGGTCACAACAAAGTATTCGCCAGGCACAAGCCCCAACCGCGCGTGAACGCCGCTTGCGGCAATTCCACTCTCGTTGGCCTGCAAGACCTCATGAATAGGATTGCCAACCACAAAAATCTTCTCGCGCGCGATGCCTTCGCGCACCAGATTATCTTTGGAGCGGCCTGTATACGGCAGGAGGACGGTGCTGCTGTGGTCGATGATGCGCCGGTTGATCTCTTCGGGAACGCGATCGTCGTAACAGCGATTGCCAGCCTCGAGATGATAGACGGGGATTCCCATTCGAGCAGCAATCACCGCCGCCATACCGCTATTCGTGTCGCCGAGGATCAAGACGCGATCAGGACTGGCCTGCCGTAAGATCTGCTCCGACCGCACAAAAATCTGGGCGAGCTGCTCCGCAAAGTTGCCGCCACGGACCCCGAGGTGCAAATTCGGTGGACGAAGCCCAAGATCGCGAAAGAAGATATCGCTCAAGTTGGGATCGTAGTTTTGTCCGGTGTGAACCAGCGTGTGTTCACAAAGCCGGTCCAGCAGGGGGATGATCCGGCTCAGGCGGATGATCTCCGGCCTGGTTCCAAAAAACGTCAGCAGTTTCATACTCACGCGGCCAGTACGCCCGCTTCGACTTCTTCGCCCATGAAGGGCCTCAGCATCTGCTGCAGATCGGTGAGGCGCAGCGTAACTTCCGAGGAGGAATACTCTTCCGCCATCACGTCGCCCAGGGCAGCCGACTGCACTTCCGGAAGAATGGAGCCGATCACGTAGTAACCATCGCGTCGGACACTTCGTTGGCTCTCTTCCCTTGACACCAGAATTTCATGCACCTTTTCACCGGGCCGAATGCCGGTAAACAAGAGAGGGATGTCCCTTCCATTGATCATGGCCCGAGCGATCTCCACCACCTGGGCCGCGGCAACGATTGGCACATAGGTTTCACCTCGGTTGGCACCGCGAATGGCCGCGAAAACGGTATCGACAGCATGATCAAGACTCAGCAGGAAGCGGGTCATTTCCTTATCTGTGATCGTGACGGGCCCGCCGTTGGCAATCTGCTCAAGAAAGAGCGGCACCACGGAGCCCCGCGAGGCAATCACATTTCCATAACGGACACAGATAAAACGGGTTCGCGGACACTCCATATTAGCCTGCAGGAAAACGCGCTCCTGCAAGGCCTTCGTCATACCCATGACATTCACGGGCTGGCACGCTTTGTCGGTCGAGATACCCACAACCGTTTCAACGGCGGTATCGTTCTCAATGATCGCGCGCACCACGTTCTGCGGCCCAAGGATATTGGTCTGCACAGCCTCAAAAGGAAAATACTCGCAGGTTGGCACCTGTTTGAGAGCGGCTGCGTGGACAATCACATTGGCATCGCACACCGCCCGGCAGACGGAGGCATAGTCCCTTACATCGCCAATGCGGAATGCCAGAATCGATCTGGAATTCTCATAGATCACCTCGTCGGTCGCGGAGGGACGCTGCAAATACGACAGACGCATGTCGTTCTGCTTGGCCTCGTCGCGGGAGAAAACCGTGATGCGCTCCGGCAGCCCCATTTCCCCAGTTAAAAGCCTACGCACCAACGTTTTTCCAAGTGAGCCGGTTCCACCCGTCACCAGGATTCGTTTTCCATCTAAGTAGCCCATTCCAATCTCCTTGATTCGTACTGCTCCCGGTCAACCGCCAGACGCTGGATCATCTCCTCCCAGCCTGGCGCTCGCATACCGGTAGCTTCAAAAAACATGGCGGCATTCAAACTACGATCGATCCGCACTTCACTCGCCGGCCGCACAGAAACCGGCAATGCCAATTGATCTTTAATCATGCAGAGAAGGTCATACTTCGAAATCGGCGCGCTGGCGAGGTGATAGATGCCGCACAATTCCGGATGTAGCGCGATAATCTCCCGGATCATTCCAGCCAGGACCTGGGACGTGAAGCCGGTGTAGATCGCGTGGGTATAACCGGGTACGTCGGCTCCGGCAGGTTGGCTCAACAGCCACTCTAATAGTCCAACGCCACGCGAAAGCTCAGGCCCTATAAAGGAAGTCCGAAGAGTGAGGCACCCTGTCCCTTCCACTTCTCCAAGAAACTTCGAGCGCCCATAAAGGTCTTCAGCATCGGAGGCGTCCTCTTCCGTATACATGCCACGGCGTCCTGAAAAGACACAGTCGGTACTGATATGGATCAGGCGAATATCTCTATCGCGGCAGGCGCGTGCGAGGCGATGTGGAAACAGAGCGTTAATGGCCAATGTGGGAATCGGGTTCTTCGCTTCCGCAGACTGCTTCACAATACCAATGCAATTGACGACCACCTCGGGCTGAACCTGAGCTAACGCACTTTCTACCGTACTGAAGTCCGCCGCCTCAACTCCTTCGACCACGCGGCCCGCGTCAAGCACATCGCGGCCCGAAGACTCCTGAAAAGATCGATGTATCGCCGCCCAGGCCTCGAAACGAATCGAGCATTCCTGCCACAGTTTGTGGCCCAACATCCCAGTTCCACCAAGAATCAGTACGCGCATGCTCTCTTCAGAAGCTCAGCTTGCCATTGCGGGATGCATACGCGACTTGCGAGCTTTTCCGACGCGAGCCAGGAAAGAAAAAGTTTCCTCGGCACAGGCTCGCCAGGAGAATTTCTCGGCTAACCGATATGCCTCCGCCGCGCATGAAGCACGCAGCTCAGGGTCGTGAATCATCCGGCGCAGCTCATCGCGAAGCTGCGCCGGGCTCTCGGGATTGAAATAGGTTCCGCCGCCGCGCAGGATCTCCGGCATTGGACGCCGGTTTGAACAGACAATCGGCAGGCCCGCTCCCATGTTCTCCAGCAGAATGTTGGGCATGGTTTCGCAGGTGGATGCAAATACAGAGAGATCCGCTTCACGATAGAGGCGATGCAATTCGGTAAATGGAATTGCCCCACGGTAACGCAGGTATTCGGCCTTGGGATCGAATTTACGTAATGCCGCAAACAGACGCGTCAATGCCGGCGGATGAGCCGATCCGGCAATGTCCAGCGCAACGGGAAGCCCTTCTTTCCGCAAGTCTGCCACCGCCTCGGCAACATGCCATGGGTGCTTGTAAAACTCGATGCGAGAAACATACAGAATCCTGATCGGGCGTTGAGTGGAGTACTCTCGAACATCCTCCTGCCTCCTTGGACTCATTCGAAACCTGTCACTCAAGCCGTGCGGAATTACTGTCGACTTTCCAGGCAGCTTGCCGACACGATTTGCAATCACCGAACGCGTATGTTCGGACAGGAAGATAACGCCTTCGGCTTTGCGAAACGTTGCCGACTGCCCTGCCCGGAGGACATGCATTTTCAAGGCATGCGCGGAAAAGCCCGCGCGGCTGATTTCGGCCTCATCAAAAGGCAACAGGTTTCGAAACATGGTTACGTAAGGCCGAAACTTGCCGGCATAGTTTCCACCCGGCACAAAAAGCAGGTCGCAAGAACGGCACGCCTTCTTTTCGAGCACAACCGTTTGCCAATACAAACGAAACGGAAGGCTTTTATCGAGCATTGGCTCATGCACCAGCTTGAGCCAGCGGCGCGTAGGAAGCTGCTCGAGCGTCTCCGCTCCGCCCCAAACAATCACCTGGTTGATTCCGTACTGAAGTGGTTTTGCCTCTTGCAGAATTTCAACAAGATGCGTGATTCCGCCGCCTACCCTGAGATTGGAGGCGTCAATGCCAACCTTCATTGCCCGTGCTCCTTACCACTCTCTTCGATTCAATACTTCTTTAAGTACTTTATTTTTTGTTCTCTGTTCTCTGCGATTCGTTACTTTGCGCCTTTTGGGCGTCCCTCGTTCAGCGGCTTTCGGAATACTGCCAGGATGTTGCTCCGCAGCCCGCGAAGCCGCTCGCTGCTGTTGACGATCCTTTCGTACAGCACGCCAACCTTGAAGAGCAGCTCCGACCGTTCGAGATAGATTGGCTCTTTTTCGATCAAGGCAAATTCCTCCATCGCAAACCCGGCTTTCTCAAACTCCCGAAGCACCACGCGTTCCGTATTGCAGCGATAGAACTTAGGGAATACGTCCTCCGCCTTCCGCACGGTAAAGCGATCCAGAAGGAAGCTTTGCAGCGGATGAGAGAGAACGCTGGCCGCCAGCGGCACATAGTGCCACCTGTTCGGTGTGCGAAGTATGAAGCATGCGCCCGGTTTCAACACTCGATGGAGTTCGCGAATCGCGGCGGGCGGATCGGCGAGATGCTCGAATACATAGTCGGAGAAGGCCAGGTCAAACTCTTCTGAGGGAAATGGCATGGCCGCGGCATCGCACTGGTAGGCCTCGTCGAGATAGGGATTCGCCATCACTTCGATGGAGATATCGACACCTACAAGCCGCCGGGTTTCGCTGCGCAGATCGTGCGCATAGTTCCGGCCCGATCCCGCTCCAAGATCGAGCACCTTGGCCGATTGCGGGAGATGCGAGTGAATCATGCTCTTGAACTGGGTTGTGCCATCCTGCCAGCGTTCGCGCGAACGATAGTAGAGGTTCCTTAGGCGCTCTGATTTTGAACAAGAAGGAGACGAAGGTGAAGATGAAGACTGATTTGTGAGGACACTCATGATAATGCCACCAGAATCACGAATACATAAGATCGAAATCCGAATCCAGGCACTCCCATTGGTGATCGTTACCGCCTAAAAATTGTCTGGAGGCGGAGTCGGCTCCATAGAATGTGGAGAGAACGGTCGATCCAAGCGGGAGCCATCTGCCGGCCGCTGCGGCTACTCCGGGATCACTGGTAATCAGGACGATGTCGTCCACGTTTTGATCCATCGCCCAATGGATGATTGCACGCAAGAACCGTGAGATCCCTTGCTGATTGCGAGTGTCGTTACTTCGAACCTCGTTGTTTCGAGATTCATTGTTTTGAGATTCGTTTTCGCAGCTACCGCTTCCGCTGTTGTCTTTTATCGTGAGCAGGTGCAAACGCCGGCAGGCTCCAGAGGGCACGAACCGGGCGAGAGCCGCGTACTCGCCATCAAGGTCCAGCACAAAATACTCGGAGGCCGATGGATGCGACAGGATCCGCCAGCGAAGAAACGATTCCGTTCTGGGCACATGAAGACGATGCGTGGAATCGAACCCGACAAAGCGATTGAGACTCTCCGGGCAAACGCTCGAAACAGTCAGGTTGCGGCTAAAGTAGGTCCCACAACGCCAAGCCGCTCGAACTGCCGTCCCGGCAATGGCCCCAAGCGGAGCGAGGTATCGCGGAAAGCCAGAGGCCCGCTCGGGGCGAAGCGGCAAGCGTTTTACAGAAACGCGGGACCACGGTAGCCAGTCAAGCCTTGCCAGCATATCGACAGCTTGCTTTCTGCCGAAACCCATGAGCATGGGGTGGAGCGACATCCAAGCACGAGCCATCATGGTGCCGACACCCTGGCCGTGATACTCCGGGACAATGACAACATCGACAAACCAAAGGCTTGTGCGCTCCTCACTTCCACGGCGCAACATCACAGGGATTGCTCCCGTGTGGCCGATTACTTCCGAATCCACCACCGCCAGCATGCAGCCCGGTAAATTCGGGTACTCTTCCGTTCGATAGAGCCATTGCCAGTTACGCGTGAGAAAGTCTGCGCGGGCCGGATAAACGCGCTCATAAAAGCGCCTTAGGGCTTCGGACGGAACTTCCTTCGCAGCCCGTAACCGGACATCGCTTGCGGCTGGCTTGCAAATTGTGGATCGCCTCGGTGTCTTGTTCAAGAAGCGCTTCCTATCGGGAAGTTGGCCGCAGGCTTAAGTTCGGCCTGCGGCTTTATGACAGTTTTTTCCATCGCCAGATGCCTCTTTGCGGATTGCGCCGCAGCAGTGAGCGTTGTTGGAATTAATTCGTATCCCAAGCGGCGGACAATCGTGGAAATAGCTTCGAGATTGGCGACCGTGTTCCGCAAACCCAGAGGCGACAGGAGTTCATCCGGATGAAAGTAGGTGGTAAGAAAGTACACGCTACGATCGGCCGCGATGGACGTCATCGACAAAACAGCATCCTTAAAAGGCTTGGCCGGCGCTGTGATTCGCACGCCTTGGAAGCGCGCACTCTCCCAATCGGTGAGGCCCGCAGTCCGACTAAAACCCCATCGCAGTTTCCGTGAGCTATAGCGCAAGGCATGGAGCACAAAGTTGAGGCGCCTGACGGTGACCGGCATTTCGATCATCTGCAGCGCCTGCTCCGCTTCCGTCGCTGGACGACAGCAGTCCGCCGCTGCCGGGAAGTATGGCTGCCGTGGAGTGCCGCGCCAGTCGAAAAACCAACTTCCGTTCTGCACGACTCCTGGAATTGCCGATGCGTCCACCAGCAGGCCCGCGCGATCGAACCATTGAAACAGCGCCGGCGAGTGATAGTCCCAGCCCGTGCGGACCGACGTAATCTCCATCTCGCCGCGTAGCGCGGCCAGGCACTCATCCAGGATGCCCAGATCTTCGTTGTCTCCCAATCCGGGAATCCATTCGGTCCGGGTGGAGTCCCATTGATAGAGGTGAGGGTGCCAACCGATCTCGGAGCCAAAACGCATGCTCTCCGCCGCCCAGACTTTGTGAAACTGCCGGAAGCAGAAAGAGGCGTCGCCGTAGACCTCGAGGATCTGGCGGTCTGCGCGAAGCAGCCATGTGATTGGGAGAGGGCCGTGTTTGAAGGAAAACCAGCTTTCGGCCAACAGTCTCCTCAAAGCGGGAATGCCCTGCATCGTGCCCTGCCAAAGCTGCGATCGATCGCAGCCAGAAGGGAGAGTTCGATAGGGAAAATTCGCGTCCGGGTCGCAATCGGCCGCGACCGCAAGATAGACAATTTTTCTTGCAGCATTTGCAAATATCATGATCTTTTTCTTTGTCGGGGATTCGGAACGGCTTTCACCTATCCACTTAGGCTGTTGTGGCGAGCCAATCGCACCAGAACCACGGCGATGCCGATTGCGCAAAGTGCCTTGATCGAGCTTCCAAGTACAAGGTTCTTGCCTGGTCGAAGAGCATCCACTCTCCGGCTGCTTCTTCTCCCCAAGGCCCGGTGCTACCCAAAGGAAAGTTGTAGTCACAACGGCGCGAGATTCGTCCCAACGCCGTAAAAGGCTGCACGAGGGGAGCAAGCCAGGGAACGCTGAGCCTTCCAAAAGCCAGCGAATTCAAGCATCTTTGCCACGTATGTTGCAGGATTCCGTGCGGCACTACGGTGGCCGGCTGAAGATCGATCTGCGAGATCAACTTAAATCGCCGGTATCCAACTTCGTGGAGCAGTTGCAGCGTTTGCAGCGAGGCTTCTTCGCTTAAACGCCGGCTGTCGTCTGCGCACTCGCTCTCCACGGAGATAAACATCGGCAGCGGCCCACCCGCCAACTCCTGCACACAGAGGTGATCGCAGCCCTCGATGTCCACCTTCAAATAGAATGGCACTTCGTAGCTCTTGAGAATGCTCGAGAACCTTTGCGTGGCAATTTCGATGGCGTGATGCCGGGAGCCGTTTCGAGAGGCGATGCCCCGGTCGAAGGAGTTCCACAGCCGGTTGTCGTCGCAGATCCAAAACTCTTTCGAATTGCAATCCCCCGCCTTGCACTCTGCGGTGGGCTCCGGGGCAATGCCCACGTTGAGAATGGTTAGCTGCCCGCTGCGAACCTGTTCGGCAAACAAGACGTTCGCCTCACGCGCCAAAACCGGATCGGCCTCAATCGCCACAACCCTGTATCCCTGATGCAGGTAGTAGGCGGTGTCGTCCCCGTTATGCATGCCAACGTCATAAATCAAGTCCGGGGCGAAGCCGAGGGGCTCGGCTCTCTCGCAATTCGTTTTCTTCAAGGCGCGATTCGTCTTCTTCAAGGTATGATCCATACGTCTTTCGCTACTCCTACAACGACGCTCTATTGGCTTGCGCCCAGTGGTGCAGAACCACCAACGCCCAGATGCGAGACCAACGAAGCCCCGGCGCTCGTCTTTGAAATGCCTTCCATAGTTCGACGACCTGGTTTGAGGCAAAACCTAATTTCAAAAACAACGAGGAATCGTTCAGAGCCATATCCACCATCCGAAACAAGCGCGCCCTGAGCCAGAGTTCCCACGGGAACGTGAAACCTTGCTTGGGTCTGGCCCAAATCTCCCTGGGAAGCGAACCTTCCATCATTTCCAGCAACAATGGCTTCGGCTTGCCTCCGCGCGTCTTGCGATCGCCCGGCACGCGGGCCATGCTGTCGCACAAACGACGGTCGAGAAACGGCACACGAACTTCCAGCCCATGGGCCATACTCATGACATCGCCATCACGCAACAACATGTTCGCCAGATAGGTGCGCATTTCCAGCAGGGAGACAAGGTTGACCGGATCAAGGTGATTGCTTTCGCGCCACAGAGAGGTGAACAGGTCTTCCGGCAGGCCTTCGGGAGTGCAGCCCTCGCCGCCTGCCGGAAAAAGAGAGCGCCTGGTTGCCATCGGAAAGAGTTGCCGGGCAAGAAAATAACTACGAATCAGGTCACCGTCACCGGCGAGATATTGCGCAACCTTCCCCGGAATGGCTTTTTGGCGCTCACGGGCGAAAGCAAAAATTTGCCCCAATGCCTTGTAACTGGAGACCGGAAGCGGCAGCAGCGAGCGCAGGGTTTTTGCGAGCCGGACGTACTTGAAAGTCGGATACCCTGCAAAGAGTTCATCGCCTCCCTGCCCGGAAAGCACGACCTTCACTCCAGCCGCCCGAACTACTTTCGAGATAGCAAAAACATTGATTCCATCGATGCTCGGCTGGTCCATGGCGGCCATAGCGTCCGGCAGTTCGCGCAGCAAATCCTCTTCAGCCAGGCAGATTTCCGTGTGGTCGGTCTTATATCTCTTGGCCATGCCAAGGGAGAACTTCGACTCTGAAAACTGACTCTCCTGAAACGTGATCGAAAACGTCTTCAAACCCACGGCGCTTTGGCTGGCGGATGCCAAGATGCTGCTGGAGTCGATGCCACCGCTCAGAAAGATCCCCAGTGGCGCATCGGAAATCAGATGCTGCTTCACGGCGGCATCCAGTAGAGTCCGCATGGTTTTCGCATTGAACGCGGCTGCCTTGTCGTTCTCGCATACGGAGGAATATGGAGCCGTCCAGTAACGCGTCGGCCCCTGCATTTTGCCGCTCTGCGTCACAATCAGACATTCCGCTGGAAGCAGCGCCTTGATGCCCGCAATCATAGTGTTGGGCGCCTGCACCGCTCCATAGCTTAAGTAACTCTCCAGGGCCATCGGATCGATGCGCCTGGGAACAAGGCCGGTTTCCAGCAGGGCGCGCAGTTCCGATGCAAACAGAAATGAGCCATCTTCTCCTTGATAGTAGTAGAGCGGTTTGATGCCTTGTGGATCGACAGCCAGAACGAGGTGTTGCTTGCGGCAATCGTAGATTGCCAAAGCATACATTCCACAAAGATCGTTCAGAAAACTAGCGCCTTTCTGGCCATAGGCTTTCAGCACTACTTCTGTATCGGACTCCGAAGTAAATTCCACACCCTGGAGCTTCATTTCACGGCGCAGATCACGGAAGTTATAGGTTTCGCCGTTGTAGATCATCCAGTTGCCGGTTGCGCGATCGCACATCGGCTGGTTCCCATTGCTGGAAAGATCGAGAATGGCAAGTCTCCGATGCACCAGGAGCAAGCAGCGGCCGGAATCCTCGAACAGAAACTCCTTGCGTCCTTCTCCGTCGGGACCGCGATGCTTCAGCGCGGCACACAGCCTGTTTCCAACCTCATTCAGGTCGACGCGCCGGGGCCCCATATATCCTGCAATTCCACACATCGTTGGTAAGACCGGGAAAACCTAGGTGTGAGTTTGCGCCCATTGAATGGCTTCTTTCGCCATCCAGTCATTTGATCCTGACATCGCCCGATTCAGCAGCCAGCCCGGATGCGCCCTCAGTGACGACATTAAAGAAGAGAATGCGGGGCCGAACCGCCCCTCACTCAGAGCCAACAGCGTTTGACGGCGGTATTTGATGGCCCGGAACCAGTCGGAGTATTGGGTGGAGGCGTACCAGGCATCGAACTCCGCGAGGAACTTGTCCTTGTCTCGTTCTTCCAAAGGATCTTTCGCGTGACCGCGGCGGGAGAGCGCCGAGACCAGCGCCAGCACGCTCGACTTGAACTGCTGCCCCTGCTGATCGCTGCAGCTCACCGACTCCATCGAACAAAGCACCTTCACCAGAGGCTTGTGAATATTCGCGAGTTCGTGGCCTTCCGACAATCGCAGGTAGAGATCGTAGTCTTCCGCTTTAAAAATAATCTCCCTGTATCCGCCGCAACGCAGAATCGGATCTTTGCGGAACATGATCGCCGTATGCGCAAAAGGATTGTTGAGCACAAGAAGCCGTTCCACGATCTCTCGATGCACTACCGGAAAGACGATCTTTCGAATCACTCGCCCCCTGCTATTGATCGCCAGCGCATCCGAGCCAACGAGCGTCAACCGTGGAGAAGCCTCCAGCGCGCGAACCTGGACCTTCAGCCGGTCCGGCATGGAGAAATCGTCCACATCCTGCCGTGCTATGAACTCGCCCCGCGCCATCTCCAATCCGGTGTTCAGCGTCTTGGTCAGTCCGCAGCGCCGCAGCGGAACATGCACCAGACGAGGATCCCTCACTCGGGAAAGAATCTCTTCGGTCTCATCGGTAGAGCCGTCATTCAATGCCAGACATTCAAATTGCTCGAAGCTCTGCGCCCACAAACTATCTAGACAGCCCTTGAGGTACGGGGCGCCATTGTGGACCGGCAAGAGAATGCTTACGCGAGGCCTCGCCTTATTTGTCACGCGGCCCTCCGCATGGGCTTAGGGTTCGGAACGCAGGTTTTGACCAACGCAAACAGAACCACGTAGAGCACAAACGTGCGTTGAAGATTCATGATGACCATGTCGGGAGACGTAAAGAGCGGAAGAAATGTAGGAATCCCCACGAGGAACAACGCCAATGAGGTGAGCCACAAGGAGCGCGAAACCAGCAGAGAATTGATTACATAGAACTGCAAGGCGTTCGCGAGAACCAGGCCAATCAAGCCTAGATATCCAAATTGCCACAACGTGATCGCAGCCGGGCCAATCTGGACGTTGCCGCTCGCGGGGTCCATTCCCATGGCCGCAGCGGCCACACGTCCCGGATGCCCGCGATACGTGCCATCCATGCTCCCGGGCACGGGCTTCGACGGCAAAAGCTGACGCGGCACAAGAGCAAGGAAGGCGCCGATGTACGGCTGCCAGCCGGCTGCAGCGTATCCGTCATAGCGAATCAACAACGCGCCTGTAGACAAGCGGTCGGCCTTGGTGACCGCCTCCATCAACAACGAGGCGCCGAACTTCGACCCGAAGCCCTGCTCGCGGCTCAGGCGGATTGAGTTCAAAACCGTGGACTGCAGCGAGAGCGTGTGCTCGCCGCGCGCCCGGCCCACCTCCACCAGGGCTACTCCACCAATGGCAATGGTCAGGAACGTGACTAGACCAATACTTGCCACCATCTTGCGCATCGACCACCGTTGACTTCTTGCGTAAACAGCGAATGCCAGGAGCGGCGTAATTATCCCGAATCGGGAGCCGCTCAACAACTGCGCCACGGAGACAGCAGCCGTCCACCCGAAGACCAGGATGCGAATCAAGTGAGCGCTGAAGCCCCGCGGCCACGGATGAAGCAGGCAGGCGTATCCGAAACAAGTCAGCAGCATGCCCACCAGTTCGAAGCTACCCGCATTATTGTAGTCCGAAGTCGCCTCGGCGTTAATGGACGAAGCGTTATGCTTCGTGTAACTATCCTGGCTTGCATTTTGCACAAACGGGCCGGCGAAGCTCACTGCGATAAAGCAAAGCAGGATGCACACGGTCGCGGGCGCACTCACCGTTCTCAGGGCCCATTGGGGAGACGCGATGCGCGGGAAATAGGGCTGCGCCCTGAAAAGAAAGGCAATACTCAAAATAAAGGCGAGCGTCTCTATGACTCCGTAGTTCATTATCTGGTCATAGTCGACCACCAACCGCTCCATGATGGACTCCCGAAAGAAGGCCATGATGAGCACGGGCGCGGCATACCAGATGACTGCCAATGCCAGAAGAAACATAGAAAGGACGCGTGACACCCCTGGCCTACCCATGAGTTTTACAATCATGGCGATCAAAACGAATTGCAGGAGCGCTAACAGGAAGACCACAGAATGCGCCGATACCAGAAACTCAGGTACGCGATATCGCCAGGACGACGCCTCGGCAGCGCGGATCGAGCAATAACAACGTACCACCGCTAACCATGAAATACATTGCAGCCGCCAAGATAAGTTCTGCCGGTTTCGAGACATGGCGGGCAGCGAGTAGACCGTAGAAAATCAGTGCGGCCAGGCTGCCGGAGCATGCCGCCCACAAGTGAACTCGGGAAATTTTCCACAGGATTAGTTTTCTACCCGCGACCAGCGTACCCGCAAATAAAAGAGCGTAGGTGGCCAAGGTAGAGATGGCAGCCGCCTTAAATCCCATGCGCGGAATGTAAAAGGCGTTGAAGGCCACATTGAAAACCGCAGCCACGCCCGCCAAGGCGAGATAGTTGAGACTCTTGTCCTTCAACCAAAACGGCATGGCCGTTAAGCTGACCAATACGTTCAGGGCCAGCGCGGGCGCAACCCAAGCAACTACAGCGCTACCCGCCTCGTAACCGTGCCGCGCGAAGTGCTGCACTAGCCAGCCGCGGGCAAGAACCGTACCCGCTGTAACCGGAATCAGCAGCCAAAGCATATATCCCATGCTCTGGCCGATCAGTCTTGCGCCTTCAGCAGGGGATTCGGCGTACGCTTGATAGATCAGGGGAAAGACAAACATGCCCACCGTGGAATAGAGAAGCAAAGGAAGCAACGACGCCACCTGATACCCAGCCGTGTACACACCCGCCATTTGAATGGGCGCCAGCGCGCCAAGCAGTACGCGATCGGAAAGGCTCATGACCCAGTTGGCAAGGCCGATGCAGAAGTAAGGCGCCCCCCGCCGCACCAGAGTGAGGAGCAAGGAATGCGAAAACAATTTTGCTCTCGCCACCGCTTGCGCCCCAGGTATCGAGCGCACAAACGTACACCATCCTAGTAACGCCACGACTGCACTGTTTGCCGCGTATCCCAGGACCACAGGGGTCACGAACCTGCCCGCAAGGGCCATGAATCCACAGGCTAGCCCCAGCTTGCCCCAGCCATCGAGGAAGGAGAGCAAGGCATATCTCCGGCGCTGGCGCGCGACGTTGGTCAGAGTCATCACCGGAGATTTGACTAGTTCCATACAAAGGAAACAGCCTGCGGTGATAGCTACAGCCCTGGTCCAACCTCTTGCGGTCAGAGTAGCCGCGATCAAAATCACAACACCGGAAAGAACGGCCAAAGCTGCATAGAACACCGCCAGAGTGCCGGTAAACTCACCCACCCGAGATTCTTTCTTCCACTCATGAAGGAGCGTTGTGCCTGGGCCGCTCATCGGCACGATGGCAACCGTCGTGATTGCAACGACACAGCTCAAGAGCACCGCCAGAATCCCGTATTCACCGGGCGCGAGAAACGAGGTAAAGAGCTTGAGGCTGACGATCGATGCCAAAGGTGTTCCAGCCTGGGCAAGGGTCGTCCAGCCAATCTCCTTTGCGTGATCCGCAACATTCCCTGCAAATGCCATCTGTGTGGTTTCGTCCGTTCCCGAAGAGGATACCGCGAGCGGCGACCCGAGGCCCATGATTCGTGATCGAATTTGTGCCGCGCTCACCACGATTCGTCTCATTGCGCCGCCGACCGCAAGGCGACGACCAGCGATGCAAGCACATAAAATAAAGACGCATTGGCCGGCAGATGCAAGTTCGAGTCTGAAGAGCTGTGAATCAAGATTCCAAGGACTCCAACGAAGGCGGCACACGCCAACGCACCGCGTGTGCTACCGCGCCGCCGCATCAGCGCAGGAAGGCCGGATCGGCAGACGATCCAGATGAACCATCCTGCCAGAGCCACGCCCAAGCCTCCTGTCTCAACCAGTAGCTGGGCGTAGTCATTGTCTGCCGATTGCAGATAGAGTTTGGAGTAAAAGCTTCGATATTGCGGATATGTCAGCGAGAATGCTCCCGCTCCCCATCCGGCTACAGGACGATCCGCAAGCATCCTGAGGCTGTCTTTTGCCACGGCCACGCGAAAGCGGATGGCATCGTCCGTGAATGGCGCATGCAGAGTATTCACCCGATCCGTAAGCGAGGCGCTGCCCATCCACCAGAGAAAGCCGAGCAAACCGGCGGCCAGCACCAACGGAAGAAGTCGCGTCTTGTTGCGCAACAAGAACGCGCCCAGCACGAGCAGTTGCACGGTAAAAGCCGCCATGCCTCCGCGCGACAGCGAGAGGAATACCGTACCGCTCATCAACACCCAAGCAAAGACCAACAGAATTCTTATCGATCGGCTGAGACGCCAGGAAGCGCTCATCACGATAGGAAAGCACGCCAGCATCTCCATCAGCCCGGCATAGTGATTATGATTCACGTAAGGGCCGTACATGCGCGCGCTGGGCTGGCGAATCATCCAGTACATCATTCCGTTGGCGGCCAGGCTTTGTACGATGGCGAAGATCGCAATAGCCAAGCCCGCGACTGTCCAAAATCCCAAGAAATTCCGGCAGCGCTTTTCCGTATGGATGGTCTCAACGGCGATCACGACAAGAATTGCGTAGGTTGCGTAACGAAAGAAATCCGTGAGGGTTGCGTATCGATATGCAGTAATTCCGAGAGCCGCCTGCGCGAGAATGAGTGCTCCAAATAGAGACATCGGCCAGTAAACGGCGATGGCGCGTATGCTGAAACGCCCCTGCAACAACTTGCCCACCGACCACAACAGGCCGAGCACAGCCGTGGAAATCTGAAAAGCAAACCAAGCCCAGCCTTCCACCGCGCCAAACGCCAGTATTCCGAAGAGCTGTAAGCCGCATAGAACCCAGAAAACGATTGCCTCGACTCGTCCACCCATCGTTTCACGAAGAGTCTTTACCGCCTGAAACGGAGGTGCGGACCCGATTCGCGGCAAGGTGGATGGCAATGTCGAAAGTGGCTGCGTGGTCATCTTGCTACGAGTTGCAGGTCGTCGATCCAGAACCTGCCTTTAATAGGTGAGTCTCCGGCTTGCCGCAGGACTCTGAAGTAAAGCAAGCGGGCGTTTCCGCTGTTGACCCGCAGGCTCTCCTGCTGCCAGTTGACGGTCCCGAGAGAATCGTCGGTCCAGGCCAGAAGAGCGCCTTCCGCATTGGTAATGGCCAGCCGAGGCCCACTCCGGCTTTCAATATCTTCCGCTCGAACAAAAGCAGAAAGCTCATAGTCTGTGTGTGGCTGCACCGCCATCCGTTGTTCGATGCCGACATCATCCACGGGCAGCCCATTGAAGGCGATCAAGAGAGATCTTCGCCCCGAGTGAAAGGTAAACTCATCCAAGGCAAGCCGCGCTGCAGGCTTGGGCTGGACTCTCCAATCAAAGCCGCCGTTCAGAATCTGGTCGTCAAAACCGCCGTTCACCATCAGGTTCTCCGGCGTCATGCGATGGCCGAACGCAGGATCAAGCTGAGCCAGTTGTTTCCAGGCTCCCCATGCCTCAGATATCGATCCGCGATCCATGAGGAATTGAATATAAGGAAGCGCGAGCTGCGCCGGAGCGGATTGTTTCAATTCCTGCAGACGCAACCATACGCGCTGGGCCGCCTCCGGTTCATCGCGATCTGTGAGGAAATCCAGAAACTGGAAATACGAACCGGCATCGGAAGGAACCGCCTCGCTCAGAATCGCATCGACATCACCGCTCACCTTCCAACACAGTTCCAATGCACGATCCGTACTAGCCGGGTCGTGAGTCATTACCGTACGAAAGTGCTGCAAAGCTTTCGTGACATCGCCGGAAAGAATGGAGAAGTTAGCCGCCTCCCAGGCGACATCGGGATTGGTGGGATACGCCGCCAACGCCCGCTCCACAGCCGATTGCTGCAGGGCAACATCGCCCTTGACCTGATAGGCACCGGCGAGATCAAGCCAGTAGCGGGAAATATGAGGGTTGAGAGTCACCGCGCGGCGATAGTTCGATATGGCTTCATCCGCATCCTGACCTTGAAACAAGGCGTAGCGCCCCAACGTATGGACGTGCTCAGCGTTGAGAGGTTCAATCCGGCTGGCCTTGCGCAAGCTGGCCTCGTCTCCATTTTGATCAAGTAGATCGGCGCGGCGCGTTTGGATCGCCCACGCAATCAAGGCGGCGATCAATACCCACCACGCAGACAGTAGGACCGAAGCGGGCACAAAACGTTTAAATCTTGGATGGATGGCCGCCTCCTCCATTGCCTCGGTTGCCGCCATTCTTGCCATTACCACCGTTCAGGCCTTTGCCTCCATTTTGTCCATTGCCACCCGCTTTCCCATTTCCGTTGCCAAGGTTGGCGCCACATGAAACGCAGAAGAATATTGCGCCATCGGGCAAGGACGATTTGCACTGCCAGCAGGTGCGCTTCGCGGCAGCCTCGCGCGTGCAGTTTTCACACGCGGCTGATCCCGGCGGTATGGGTACTCCGCAATCTTCGCATTGCAATTCGGTAACGAGGGCAATACCGCCATGATGATGACCGTTTCCGTTCTGGCGCGCACCCGCGGCTTTCTTTGTTCCCGCTTTGTAGCCTTCGCCATACGTGCCGCCATAGCCCTCTTTGTAGCTATATCCATAGCCGGAAAGC
This sequence comes from Candidatus Angelobacter sp., assembly GCA_035295685.1. Lineage (GTDB taxonomy): Bacteria > Acidobacteriota > Terriglobia > Terriglobales > Acidobacteriaceae > Angelobacter. The sequence continues at coordinate 6,072 of DATGIO010000064.1, read as the reverse complement.
TCTCGCGACTCTACGGCGTTGACGACCAGCCCCAACACGTTGGCATTCACGCCCAAGAGGCGGTCGCGGGCGTGAAGCAGAGCCCGTACAGGAGTTTGCGCGGCGCGCACCACTAGAAGCACGGCATCGGCCTCTGCCGAGAGAAGAACGGGATCGGTCGCCAGCAAAGCGGGCGGGCTATCCAACACAATGTGGTCGTACTTCTTGCGGCACTCCTCGAGCAGAGCCTTCATGGCGCGTGACCCAAGCCGTTCCGCCGGCTGGTTCAAGATCGATCCTGCAGGCATTACGTGCAGGTTCGCAATACGCGGCATAGAGACCGCGCTGTCAAGAGCGCTCTCGCCCTCAAGAACCTCGTTTAGTCCAGGCCTTGCCCCAATTCCAAGTGTTCGATGGACGCTGGGCCTCCGTAGATCGGCATCCACAAGCAACACGCGTGCACCGCCCTGTGCCAGGACCGAAGCGAGATTCAGGCTGGTCGATGTTTTGCCATCTCTTGGCAAGGCACTGGTGACCAGAATGACCTTGGGAGCAGCGCCCGCATGGGACAACAGGAGCGCTGTGCGCAATGCCCGATAGGCTTCGGCAATCACCGAGCCAGGCTGCTCCAGAGACATCAAGGCGACGCCAGCTTCCACCAATGCGGATGAAGACTGCGTCAGGCTCATCGTGTGGCGGAGACCGTTCACTTGCTTGCCATGGAATGCTGGAATGAACGCCAGCGCCGGCAGCCCCGAAGCCACCTGCGCATGCTCCGGCGTTCGGACGGTTGAATCGGCATGTTCCAAAAGGAGAGCCAATGCAATACCGCAAACCAGCCCCAACAAACCGCCCAAGCCAAGATTGGTCTTCAGCAAGGGCTGGGCCGGTTTAGCGGGTACGCGCGCTACTTCCACCACACGGGTATCGTTCGATTTCAATCCTGCGCGAACCCCTGCTTCTCTCAGCTTTTGCAGAAGCCCATCGTAGAGTTCGCGGTTGGAATCGGCATCGTGCTTGAGCAGCGTGAACTCGATGGCACTCTCGTTCAAGTGGCTCTGGTCTTTCTTCTGCTTCTCCAGGGCAGCCGTAAGCATGGCTTCGCGATGCTGCGCCGCCAGGTATTCGTTCTTGATTCGCTGCTCCGCCTTGTCCACCTCTTTGGCCAGCGAAGTATTCACCGCGTTGAGCTGGCGCTGTAACTCTTTCACTCGCGGATACGCCGGACCGAAGCGAGTTGTTTCCTGTGCATACTGACTTTGCAGCGTAATCTGATCGCCGCGTATTTTCTCGATCAGGCTCAACGGATCCAACTTGGCCGCAACCTCAGCGCCTCCAGCCTGCAAGGCGATGTAGTCGGCTTGTGCCTTGATCCGGTCGGCTTGTGCTTCGGTGAGTTCCTTGTTCAACTGGTCGAGCTTTTGCGTGACGACGTTTTGCTTTTCATCAAGGCCGTAGATGCCAACCTGCTTTTGATAGCGCACCAGTTTTTCCTGGGACGACTGCACCTTGAGCTGGAGATCGGATAGTTGCCGCGAGAGCCAATTGGTCGCGCGCGTTACGGAGTCGTACTTCGTGTTGAAGTTCTGTTCGATGTAGACATTTGCCAACGCATTGACTACGCTGGCGGCGGTTTGCGGATTTGGATGCAGGAAGCGTATCTCGATGATCTGCGTTCGAGGAATCACCAGCACGTTGAGCGATTTGTGGAAGCGCTCCAGAATGTCCGACTCTTGCGCCGCACTAAGGCCCGAGCCCTCAACCGGAACCGGGTTGGAGTCTTTTGCCTCGGCCGCCTTTATACGGGCGAGATAGGGATCGAATTGCAAGCCCAAAGCCTGAATGACTTTGAGCGCCAGCATGTCGCCCTGCAGGCTTCGGACATGCGTTTCCAGAGCAACGGTGTAGTCCCAAAAATCACCGTCATTGGTATTGCTTTCTTTAAGTCCGATCACGTCGGCGCTCTCGCGCGTGATGGCAAGCCTGCCGGTCGCTTCATACAAACGAGTCGCTTTGAGAGTAACGAGCACGGCAAGAACAAGGGCAATGGAGATGCACACGAGAATCACGGCCTTGCGCCGCCACAAGATCAGCAGATATTCGAGAAGGGCCGAAGAGCGCAGGCTGGATGTATTGAAAGCCGGCTCAATCGTGTGGGACGGATCTGCAAGCCTTGGCATGTCTGGAAGTCCAGGGGCCGATAGCGATTTCATGTCTTGCTCCTGCCGTGGGGAAGGTGGATGGAATACGAGCCGCGACGCCTCAACCGGCAAGCGCCCGGTCTTTAGAGGGCGTCGAGGAAACAACTCTCGGAACGGCCGCTCGCGCTAAGGCGTCGGCAAGCCTCGAGTGCAGACCGTCAGTAAGAAAGCCCAAGTCGATTCGCGGCGTATCGCCGTTGTAGTAGCGGAAGAGCGCGAGTGTTCCGCACTTCTCCTGATATTTTGTGACCAATTCGAGCGTCAGCTTCCAACCTGAAAAGGGGTCGCTCTTCCCTTCCACCAATACTCCGTCGCGGCGCCAGGTCAGGTTCCATCCGGTGGCATCTTTGCGCAAAGTCATGCCGATGGGATTTGCGATGGCAGTGGACGAGAACTGCGGCGCCAGGTTCAGCTCAAAGGCGTCAAAATCGTTCTTCTCAGAAAGGTTGATCAGCGCACCAATCACCTGCGTAAGGTTCTGCGATTGGGCCATCGCGTCTGTTGCGCGGCGCACCGCGACGTTCTTCACCATCATCTCTTTTTGCTCCCAGGTGCGCTCGGCGGCCCGGAGCAACTCCAGCACCTCCGGGTAGCGGAGTGCCTGCACGCCCGCGCCTATGCCGACGCCCAACATCAGCAGGACAATCGCGATCCTGCTTCCGTTCGATGACATGAGCGTAAGACTTAGCAGGCCCAGCAATGCGGAGACTCCATACAGAATCAAGACCACCTGCCTGTGGGTAAAACCGCGCTTCAGCAAACGGTGATGAATGTGATCGCAGTCCGCCGCGAATAGAGACTGTCCACTAATGAACCGGCGAAAAACCGCCAGCGAGGTATCCAGAATCGGCAGGCCCAGCGCGACTATCGGAATAGCAATCCCGGCCAGAGTCGAAGACTTCTGCGTCTGGCTTCCCGAGAGGGCAAGAATGCTGAGCATGAAGCCCAGGAACAAGCTGCCGCTATCGCCGAGAAACAACGTTGCGGGATTTACGTTGAAGGGCAGAAACCCGAGAACCGCGCCCGCCAAGCAAACGGCGATCCATGAGGTGAAATAGTTGGCTCCAGCTACCGAGACGACGAAGACCGTGGAGATTGAAAATAAGGCCGATCCGGCGGCCAGGCCATCGAGCCCGTCAATCAGGTTAAATGCGTTGGTGATGCCAACAATCCAGAGTACGGTGAGCAGAAAGCTAGCCACGTGGCCAAATTCGTGACTTCCAAACAGCAATGGCACAAACAGCACACGGAAGCCGGCGGCATAAGCGAGACTTGCCGCAACGATTTGCAAGAGCAACTTTCTGGTGGCGCTGATATAGCGAAGATCGTCATACACTCCAATTAGAAATGCCAGCGCAGCGGGAGAGATGATAGGAAGTAGCTTCCCCATGGGTGTGGCAAGCCGCACATGAAGGGCCTTTGCCAGCCCCGCCATCACAATGGTCACCACCAACACGGTGGCGAAGATAGCGATCCCGCCCAGTCGCGGAATGGCCCGCTCGTGGATGTGATGAGAGGATGACGGAGGACGGAGCCAGCCGTTACGGAACGCCGAGTCGCGCACCCAACGGGTGAAAACCAGGGAAATCCCGAGCGAGCTTAGGAATGCGATCAGGTGTAGAAGGATCAAGTCAGCCTTGTGAGTCTGAATGGGATTCAGGCAGCCTGCGGAAGGCGGGTCGCCGATTCTGCATCTTGCTTCACATCGAGTTTTGCATCGGGCTTTGGATCAATTTGAGGGACGAACATGGGATCGGGGTTTGGATCCTGCATGGGATCGACTAGGGAATATCCAAGCCCCCGGGCGGTTCGTATGAGCTTCACTCCGAAGTTCTGATCGATCTTTACGCGCAGGCAGCGAATGTGAACATCAACGACATTGGTTAACCCTTGAAATGGCGTGTTCCAGACATTCTCCATCACCATAGCGCGCGTCAGCGTTTTACCCTGATTCAACATCAGGTATTCGAGAAGGGAATATTCCCTTGCAGTGAGGTAAATATGCCGGCCTTGCCGGGTGACCGTATGACTAAGGCGATCTAGTCTTAAATCGGCGATCTGCAGCGTGCGGTTAGGCCCTTCTTGCCGCCGCAGCAGGACACAAACCTTGGCAACCAGTTCCCGAAGATCGCAGGATCGGTCAAAGCATTCATCGGCTCCAGCCTCCAGGGCGGCCAAACGATCCTCTACAGCGTTGAACTCTCCGATCGCTACGACTAGAGGAGAGGTGGCCTTCTGCCGCAATTTTGCAATCAGATCCGCCAATTGGCCCACGGCAAGATCGACAATCAGTGCGCCATGTCCAGCCGCGCCCGCCATTCGCAGGGCCTCGTCCGCGCTTCCAGCAAGTTCGGCCGTCACGCGGCTCCCTTCCAGCGCGCTCTGTACCGCTCGCGCGAGAAGAAGATCGTTTTCGAGAAGTACGACTTTCATTGGCTAAGAATGCCCAACGGGCTCAATATCAAAACCTTGTACCTTGATGGCCACAGAGCGCTGGATCAGTTCCACGGAAATCACCAGGCTTTGATCGCTCTGGTTTGCCACGAGAATCCCGGTTACACCGTCGAGACAGCCACCGCGAATCCGCACTCGCTGGCCAATCCGTATGAATGGATAGGGCGAGAATGAAATGCGCTCGGTCAGTACGGTCCTTATATTGGCGATCTCGTCTTCGGAGATGCCGCATTCGTCCGGCTTTGTGCCGAGCAACCGCAGAACATTGGGCGTCTGTTGCACCGAACGGTACGTTTGCGATGAAAACTCCATGTGAACAAACACATAACAGGGGAAGAGCGGAACCTGAACGACTTTTCTGCGGTCGCTCCAATAGTGGACTTCGTCAAGTAAAGGCAGGTAGCAATTGCCCAACGCGGCATTTAAGCGCGAACTCACTGCTTTCTCATGCCGGGGACGCGTTTGCACCGCGTACCAGCGGGCGGCAGGCACCGCCATTGTCTCGTTGTGATTTTCGCAGCTACCGGTGGCTACGGCGCGCATAGCTTCGCCCTCTAAGTCCCATGGACCTTCATGATGAAATCCACATCTTGTTTTCATTCTTGGCACGTTAGGCTTCTGCTACAAGAGGCCCAACAGCCTTTTCGAATGGAGACCTTCAGTCCCTGTTCAGCAGGAAGATCAGCTCTGGGGGTGAGCCATTTTTCCTGCGCATCCTAAACCCGCTCCGGGATCAAAATCGGTAGATCGCCGCTCCCGTAGCGACCTGCAAAATCGATTCCGCTCCGCGTTTCACCACTGCCGCCGATGCGCTGTTGGGTATAAACACCACATCGTCGGGAAGAAGTGCCAAATCCGGCGATTTCGACTCCATGATCTTCTTGAGCGGAATGGCAATCTGTTGCGTTCCATGCTCCGTTTTGCGAATCAAGACCGTGGAATTCATCTTGGAGCTCGGCCGGGTGCCCTCCGCTAAAGCAATTGACTGCAACACCGTGAGACCCGAATCCTTATCGAGAACAAAGCCGCCCGGCTTGTTTACATTGCCAATCACATACACAATCCCCGCCTTGGAAACCAGAATCGTGTCTGAGGGCAGGACGGGAACGTTCGCTTCTGAAGCTTTGACTGGATCCTTGGAAATCTGCAGCCGGACAGGAGTTACCTCTCCCCTGTGCGTGATCGAAACTACGTTGCCGGCCTTGGACGTGAAGCCTCCAGCGAGCGAGATCAGATCGAATAACCTGCGCGCGCCCAGCACCGGGTAGACTCCAGGCTTCGATACTTCGCCCAGCACCGACGCGCCCTGGGTGGCATACTCGCTCAGAAACACCGCAACACTCGGAGCTATCATGAACTGCCCTTCGATCAATTTGGCTTCAATCCGCTTTTGGGCTTGCTCCGCCGTAAGTCCGGAAACGTGAACCGCGTTGATGAG
>DATGIO010000063.1:0-8301 GCA_035295685.1 Candidatus Angelobacter sp. | reverse complement strand
ATGCATCCCCGTGCCACTCATTGGTACCAGATTTCGTTACGACGCTTACCATCCCGCCGCTGTAATTGCCATATTCCGCGTCGAAATCCGCAGTGAGGACGCGGAATTCTGCAATCGAGTCCAGGTTGGGAATGATCGTCGCTCCGTTATTGAGAGCGTTATCGACGTTGGCACCGTTCACCAGAAATCCGTTTGCCGTTTCTCGTTGTCCACTGATGGAGACATTGCCCTGCTCGGTGCTGTCAAAGGTGTTGGGCTTGCTGGGCGTGGAATCTGCGGGTACTACTCCAGGCTGAAGACCCAGCAAATCCGTATACTGCCGACCATTGAGCGGCAGCGCTTCCATGCTTCTACTCTTGATGACATCGCCCAACTGCGTGTTCGCTGTCTCTACGTGTAATGCACTCGTCGTCACCCGGACTTCCTGCGTGACTTGCCCTACTTGCAAGGTCACGTCATAGCGCAATTGATCGTTAGTGTTTAGCGTGATGTCACTGCGCTGATAAGTCTCAAAACCCTGCTTGGTAACGACCAATTTGTAAGTGCCCACCGGCAACGCCAGGAATGAATAGACGCCCAGATTGCTGGTGGTAACCGTCTGGCTTACTCCGGTATTCACATTGGTGATCGTCACTTGAGCCTTCGGAATGAGACCGCCGCTGGCATCTCGCACCGTGCCGGAGATACTGCCGCCCACGCTGGCCCAGCAAAGGGCTGTTCCCAGTATCGTGGTGAGAATCGCCTCGACGATCCTAAGATATGTTCTCAGCATCTTCATCCTCCTATGTTGCTCCTTTGTTGCGACGTCTTAACAGGACCTGCACGGAGTGATGCGGTAAAGAGCCGCGGGAGAATCGTTGTGGGCGCTCCGATGTGGTGATCAACCGCAACGCATGTGTTTCCCTTTCCCAACTTCCGGTCGACGTCCTTTGGAACTGTGTAGTCTACAAGCATCTAAGGGCCTGCCGGGTGATCTGTGGAGAGCTCTGCCATCAGCCACAAGGTCCACGCCTGGTGAGGCATCCAGAACTCGACGTTCGCATAAAGCCCTGGTATGAACACTGGGTTGTCCATTTCATCCCCAATGGGCCCTTCAAAGACGGCTCCATCGATGTCTGGCACGCCCGGGACAAAGTCGAGGGAAGGGTATGTGGCTGATTGATTTCGCCCCACTCCCAGGATCATGCTCGCGGCAAAGGGATTAACCCCGAGTACCCAATCAAGTTGCCGCTGCGCCAATTTTCGCAGCTCCGGAGTGCCTAGTACTTCCGAGAGATAAAGCATTACAACGCCATATCCAGCGGTGACGGCTGTATTCCCGGTTTGCCAGTTAATGGTGCTACTCCTCGGCTGATGGAGCTTCACGCCGAGATTGATGAAATAGCGGTAGCCGTGATTATCCCAATTGCGCGTCCCGGCCGGGCCTTGTTCAGGCCAGATACGGAACGGCAGGATCCCGAAGGCATTTGCCTTTACAAAGTGCTTCACGTAGGAATCAGCGAACTTGCGCAAAGCAGAGGTCCAGCGGGAATGATCAGGATCACTTCCGAGCCACCGCGCCGCCGCGCACAGTCCCACCAGGACAAGCGGCTGGTACACGGTGCGAGGAAGCAGCAAGTCATATCCATAGGCCGGTGGGTCGGGCAGGTTCACTCCACGCAGCTCAGTCCAGAATCCTCCGGAAGCCTGATATTCAACCAGGCGGTTCGCCATATTCCTTGCAAGCGTGCGGTACTGTTCCCCTCCGGTCACTCGAAACATATGGATGCCGGCCAGCACGCCCGATGCGAGTTCGAAGCTGGTCATCTCTGGCCCGAAGTCCCCACTCTTTCTGGTGTACACATACTCGAAACAGCTCTTGGCGGCACGAAGACAACGGGTGGCATAATCCGGATGACTCTTGCCATAGAGTTGAATGATCAGAGCCTGGATCGAAATGAAGTTATACTGCAAGTACAGCGACGCTGGCTTCGTGATCAAAATATACGATCCGCAGTCCCACCAGTCTTTACTTGCATCGAAGTAGTTGTCCGCGAAAACTCCAAAGTATAGATAGCCCTCAGGGCTTTGAATGGCGTGAAAGTAATCATTTCCCCAGGAGATTTCTTGAAAGAGGTCCAACTCTGCGGCGATCTCCGGCCTCGCCAAGGCAAGGTAAAGCAGTCCGAATAGGCCATGCAGCGTTTCCGGAACGTCGCGCACGCAATCGTCTGCGGCGTGCCAGCCGCGCCAAATTGGTTTTGCCTCCCCTCCGTCGTCCCGTCGAATATTGTCGATATGACAGGGTGAGTTGTACCCAGATCTGCTCGGACCGCAGCTTTGGACTCGATAATAATTCACCAGTTTCTTAATCGGCCTGTCCCACACGTCATCGCCAATGGTGAAATTATGCGACCAAACGGCCAGCGTCCCCCCTTCACCTCCCCAAAAAGGATAACTGCCTGTTACAGAGATTCGATATGTCCCGGGCCGCTTGAAGGAGGAAAAATCGCCGATCAGATGGTTGCCGAGATCAGGCCCGGCCCGCTCGAGTTCACCGGTAAAAATTGGCTGGAATCCCTTCTGGTGCATAGAGACCACACCGAAAGTCTTTGCGCCTTTCACCCCGTCGATGACTATGTATTTTCCATCGTCGGGCCGAAAACCTACGTGATTAACTAGCACCCTGGGGCACGTGATAGATGGGCGATCTAACGCAGGTCTGGTTTTGATGGGACGTTCGGTTGGACAGAGTTCGGCCGCGGCGCGCATGCTGTTGGGAAGTGCGGCGCTTAGCAGGGGGAATCCCGATGCGGCTGCTATGAACTGGCGTCTTCGCATGATAACTTGGGCTCCGCATTCTGTTCACGCTGGCGCCCATCCCTCCCGCAGGAAAAGACCAGCAATAAAATTCCACGCAAATGCCTTGCCCCGTGGAATCGAATGCTGACTGGTGTGAAGGCGCTTGTCTACCAGTAGAATTTCAGCGCGAATTGGATCTCCCGCTGGTCGTATCCGCCATCGACAGTCGAAGTGATCTGGCCGAATGTGGCTGGATTGGTAAAATCCGTAAAAGCCGGGAATCCAAACTGCGGTGTATTCGTCAAGTTAAATACCTCTGCGCGGAACTCCAAGTGCGTGCTTTCCGACGCCCGGAACTCCTTGAACAGTGAGAAGTCAAGCCGGTGGAAGCCCGGGCTATAAAGCTGGTTTAGCGCCCCTCCGAGCGGAGCGTAGTTGCTCTGCCCGATGGTCGTAGCTACAGGCGGATTGGCGAATGCCTTTGGGTTCATCCACTGATTGACATTGTGCGGACCACCGATGATATTTTCTCCGGGCACCAGCAGTGCCGCGCATCCTAGGCCCGCCGTCGTCCCTTCTGGACAACCGACTGTAAAAGGCTCACCGTCCCGGAGTGTAAGAATGAAATTCATTTTCCAGCCACTCACAAGCTGGTCCACCAATCCACGGCTGTGGGCAAAGAGGTGGTGCCCGCTGCCGAACGGAATAGTGTATCCGCCGCTTAAGTTGACGGCATGGGGAACATCATAGGCGCAAAGCGCGTAGTCGCCTTGGATCCCGAAGCCGGGAAGATAGGGAGCCCGATAACCGGGATTTGTTACCCCCACCAGAATGTCCTCGGAATCAGTCCGACATTTTGACCAAGTGAAGTTAGCCAACAGATCTAAACCCTGGCTGAACCGCCTCTCAAAGGTCGTTTGAAGAGAGTTGTAACTGGCATTCCCGTCCGTGGTGATATAGAAGCTGTTGCGAGCAAAATCAGGAAAAGGAACAAAAGTCTGCGGGTTGAGGTAAGGAGGAAGAATCTGGCTAACTTCGTTATTCCCTGGGGGCGTAATCAGGTGGCGAGAAACGTTTCCGACGTATCCGATCTGAAGCGACTGATTCGGCGTCAACTGATATTGCAGAGTGAAATTGTATTCCTGGACATAGGGGGTTTGAAAATTCGTTTGTATCCCTTCAAGGCCTAGCCCCTCAGCATTCACGAAAGCTGGACTCAAAGGTATGCTTGCCATCCCGTTTTCCAGAGTAGCTATGGAACCGTTGGGATAAGTAATTGGATGTGCGGGGTCAGGACTGAAGAAACTAAAAGTGTAAAGAAATGGGTAGTTGGATCCAATGTCAGGTGCTCCGCCGATGGCCTCAAGGCTATCATAGAAAATACCGTAGGCGGTGCGGAGCACCCACTTCGGGGCTATTTGGTATGCTAGGCCAACGCGCGGGGCGAAATTTAGAGCCGGCATGCTCACAAGGCCGGGAATGTTGCTATACGCCAGCTTGATGCCGTCCCGGCTAAGCAGGCTGGTAAAGGAAGAGGAAAGAAGAGTGCTCTGCCGCGAAATTGGAATCAGGTATTCTGCCCCTCCCGTCGGGGGACCCGGAACAAAGTTTGCCTGTGCTCCGTATTTCTCAATGATAGGATCATAGTACTCGTAACGCAGGCCAAGGTTGGCGGTCAGTTTCTTGGTGACCTTCCAATCATCCTGAAAATACGCAGCGTAGTAGTTGCGAATGTCTGCTGGTCCTGCGAAATTGCTGGCGAACACGGTATCCATTCCACCCACATTGTTGAACCCGTTCGGCACGGTGGAAGTGGCAGGCATCAGGAGCATCTGAGCTAGGCCTGTATTTCCGCCCCCCGTGTTGGGAACTTCTGTGTAAGTTCCGTCGAACTGGAACTGGCCACGTGGAGCTTGAGGTCCAAACCAGGGGAACCGAATGTGTTGAAGCTCAAACCCACCTTTGAAAGTATGCGACCCATAGACCTTCGTTAGGTTGTCTTGGACCTCGTCAGTTTCATCCAGTGTTTGCTCCGGCATGAAGTTCGAAGGGCCCAGCGGGCTAAGTCCTGAGATGATGATGTACGGCAAGCCGCCGTTCTTCGGCAATTGTGGAATACCCTGGATTCCAAACTGTTGTGGCACGCCCATCTGGTTAGCGAAGGCTTGCAACTGAGTTGTGTTCGAGCGCAGATACCCCACGCGAAACTCATTGATCAATGTTGATGAAAATGAATGCGTTTCACTCCAGACAGCACTAAGGTTGGTGATTTGAAAGTCGCCCTGGGCATAGGTCTCGCCATCTGCGTACCCTTGAAACGGCCCAGGAAGTAATTTGGGTTCGCTACTCCAACTAACTCTGCCGAATGTTTGGTCCTTAGATCCAATGTTGTGATCCACGCGCACGTCAAATTGATTCAGACCGTCACGGATGATGGGATCACTTGTGAAGTTATTGAAAAGACCCGGTCCGTTTGGAATAGGGTAGAGATCAAGCAAGCGGATTGCATTAGGATCAAGCCTATCTGCGGGAAGTATATTCCCTGGGAAGGGTTCTCGCACAAATCCGCTTCCTGTTGCGGTCAGTCCTGTAAGCGGATCGATCTGGCCCTGTGTTACCGTGCGCGTTGTAGCCGGGTCGAACACCGTTCCCAAAGGGAAACTGCGCCCAAGTAAATCCGTACGGGTTCCACTTTGGCCGCTGATGAGGTCTGACAAGTCGGTATAACCGGATGCTCTCTCGGACATCGTGGGAACAGTGGAAACGAAAGGAGAGGCTTGTCGAATGCGAGTCCCTTGATAATCCGCGAAGAAGAATGTTTTATCCTTTCCGCTATAAACATGCGGAATTACAACTGGTCCGCCCAGAGTGAATCCGAACTGGTTTTGTCTGAACTCTCCCTTCGGCTGATTAGCTGCGTTCTCAAAGAAATTGGCTGCGTCCAGACCGCTATTCCTCAAGAACTCCCAAGCGTCGCCGTGGATTTGATTTGTACCTGACTTAATGGTTGCATTTAGCACGGCGCCACCTGCTCGCCCTTGCGCGGCGCTAAAGTTGCTCGTTTCAACGTCGAACTCTTCGAGAGCATCGGGAGGGGGGAGTACCACGTAGGAGGCTGGATTTAAGTAGGTTGCAGTATCGTTGTTGTTATCGATGCCGTCAAGGATGTAATAATTCTGATCGAGGCGCGTACCATTCGCATTGAAGCTTCCAGTGTTTTCTAAACCGTACCCGGTCGGCTGAGGGGCCACGACGCCAGCGGATAACCGAGCCAGAAAAGTGAAGTTCCGGCCATTCAGTGGCAAATCATTAATTTCCCGACTGCCGATAACTTGTCCGACGGAGGCACTTTGTGTCTGGAGTAAAGGGGCAGCCGACGTTACGTTGATGGTTTGGGTCACTGCTCCAGGAACTAAACTGAAATCCACAACAACTTGCTGTTGGACGTTGACTCGGATATTTTCACGGCTGACTTTCCGAAAGCCCGGTTTCTGCGCAATAACGGTGTAGACTCCGATCTTTATCGGTGTGAAAACGTAACGTCCGTCGGCACCAGTGACCTTGGCTGTTTTAAATCCTGATCCTTGATTGATGAGTGTGATCTGCGCGCCGGGTATGACCGCACCAGATTCGTCAGTTACGGTACCGAGCAGAGCTCCAGTATCAACTTGGGCATATCCAGCGATTCCGCCAATAATGAACAACACCGTAGCAGCCAAGAAAACTAAAACCCAAGATCGGCCGAATGATAAATAGCCTTTTCTGCCGCTGGCATCTCGCACCGTGCCGGAGATACTGCCGCCCACGCTGGCCCAGCAAAGGGCTGTTTCCAGCACTGCCGCGAGTAAAAGCCCGAGGGTTTTAAAATGAGTCTTGAGCATTCTTGCCCTCCATTCACTGGTGTAGGAAGCTTATATAGTCGATGATCGATCAAATGTCAAGACATTTTTTCGTTCAGAGCCATTATAGCTGCTTTGTGAAGCTTTATTTATCTTAGCAATGCCGTTGAATGGTCATGTGTTAGGATATTTGCAAGATCATCGTTGATGTATAATTGTTTGACAAAGCCAATCTTGAAAATGTATGAGGAGCCGCGCATTAAGGCCATGCAAGCTGTATTTGAAAAATTGCCGAGCAACACTCTTCGCGGAAGAATAGCGGAGAAGATGCAGCAAGCGATCCTCACCGGCGCCCTGCGTGAGGGCGAGAAGCTGGTTGAGCGTAAGCTGGCGGCTCAGTTTGAGACCAGCCTGACAGCCGTTCGGGAAGCACTTATCCAACTGGAAGCGGAAGGATTTATCACCAAAAAGCCCAATGCCGCAACGTATGTCACTAAACTATCGATTGATGGCGCGGAAAAGATATTTGCCGTCAGGCGGGTTCTTGAGGCATATACAATTGAGGAAGCCGCGCACCTGGTGACTCCAGAGCAGGCTCAAGAGCTGGAAGATTGCTATTTGGATTTATTGGATACCGCCCGCTCCCAGGACGCGCAGGTTTTCATTCTGAAAGACCTCGGCCTACATGAAAAAATCTGGGAGATTGCCAACAATGAATATCTACAGGTTGCATTGCGGAGAATCATTCACCCAATTTTCGCATTCTCCGCAATTCGCATTCTTTCTGGCCGCCCCTTCGACCTGCTGGAAGACGCGCAATCTCATCTCCCCATTGTGGAAGCCATAAAGTCCAGAAATGCAGAGGCGGCTCGCAAGGCCTTTCTCTCTGCACTGGATGACTGGTTTTTCAAGACAAAAGCCTACGTTTTCAGGCAGATTGACCAGAAGGACCCATCTGCAGCCCGGCCGCGTAGCAAGTCGTCAAGATGGTGCGGTACTTGAGGCTCGAAACGGAGTCGAGGAACCTCAGAACTTCTTCCGGGCTAAGGACAATGGGCAGTTTTTGAGGTCTCTTCGGCACGGGAATACGGTCTTCCACGTTCCATTCCCTGTGGAGAGTTACCTTGTAGAGGAAGCGGAGGGCGGCGGCGGTGACAATGAGGGAACTGGGACCCAGCTTCCGGTCGTTCATAAGGTAAACCTGATAAGAACGAATCTGCTCTGGGCCCAGAAGTTCGGGTGACTTGCCGAAGTGACGTGCGAACTGCGAGACTCGTTGCACGTAGGAGGCTTGGGTCTCCGGGGAGAGATTCCGCACCTGCATGTCTTCGGTCATGCGTTGACGAAGAGGGGTCATGGGAAACTCCTTTCCGAGATGGAATGTGCTGCAAGCAGCGCTTCCATGTTTACGCAAAAGAGCTCAGGCCGGAAGGAAGGGCAGACAACGATGGGATCGACAGACCGCCTCCGGCCCCGCGCCGAAAGCCCGGTCATCACATACCGCGTAGCGGTTTAGTCCAATCGTTATTACGATCATCCCGGAATGGCCATCACGATGATCTTGGAATCGCCATCACCATGCCCCGGAATCCGCATCGAGACACCAAATTCCACAAGAGTCGCCTTGTGCCGTTGCATGAAACGGCACAGGCTGGACTGGAATTGTATCTCCGGCACCGGC
>DATGIO010000062.1:0-9207 GCA_035295685.1 Candidatus Angelobacter sp. | reverse complement strand
CACGGTCCCGGCCGGGAAAGTGTTCGACGGAATGGTGATATTGAAGGTATCGGTTCCGTTGCCGGTGTTGGTCACCACGTCAGTAAATATGACTGTGGCTCCCTGGGCAGCGGAGTTGATGGTGTCTATACCGTTGATGGTGCCGTCATTATCGTTCGCGGCCACACCGGTATCACTGATGGTAACGGATGCACTCTGGCGCACGGTAAAGTTGTAGCCGTTGCTGCTTCCGTTCACCGTGGTGCCGGAACCATCGTTGTAGGAAATAGTGGCCGTGTTAGTCAACACACTGGGAGCGACGCCGGACGCAATGTTCACCTGGAAGGTGATTTGTCCGGAGACGCCTGCCGCCACTTGATCCACGATGGCGGTAACCGTGTTGCCGGTCACGCTGTAATCAATGTGCGGAGAACCTGCAGCAGGTTGCACGTCGCCTGTGGCATCCGTCAATACGGTTGCTCCGGTCACGCTCCAGCGGCCGCTACCGGCAACGTAGGTCATGCCCGCCGGCAAAGCATCGCCGATGTTCATGGTAGTCGCGGTAACGTTGCCGCTATTGGTATAGGTCAACGTGACTGTGTAAGGCCCGCTCGGAGACGATCCAGAGTTCGAGCTCATGGTTTTGTTCAGGTTGATCACGGCATTGGAAGTCACCGTGGTGGTATCGGTGTCCGAAGCGCTTTTGGTGTTGTCAAAAACCGATGTAGCGCTTACGGAAAAGTTATTCGTCTGGCCGGCGGTTGCGCCGGAAGGCACGGTGCCGGTAATCACGAACTTGAAGGCATTGGCCGCGCCTGGAGCCACGGTCACGCTGGTTCCCGTCAAGTCGGTGAAATTGTCCGGTATACCGTCGCCGTTCGCGTCAAGGTAGATATGTGTACCTGTCAGCGTGAAGGCACCCGACTGCGCCGGGGCCAGAGTCAGGGTGAAGCTGTCCGATCCGTTTCCGGTGTTGATCAACGTGTGTGGATAGAAAACTGGAGCGCCTGGAGACGCGGTCTTTGCGCCATTGGCGGTAAGGGTCAGGCTGGCTACCTGTTGCACAACGGTGGTGACCACGTTCGAAGTCGCTGTGCGAGAGACTGATGAACTGTCGGTATAGGTGGCCGATGCCTGGTTTCCGATGGATGTTCCAGCGGCGGTTTGTGCATTGGCGGCTATCGCCGACAATAACATGACCGCAGCCAATATCGTTAAGATCAAGAAGGGCCGCGGTGTTATTACACAAGCCGATCCCCTCCCTTGCGAATTCTTCCGTTTCATCGCCTTCTCCTCGATTACAGAAAAATCTCAAGCTTTGGGGAGTCGCTTGAATTTTTAACTGCCTTACTTCATTGGTGTTATTGCTGTGATTTCACTCTCATTCTTGCTTTTACAGATTTGCTTCTCTCTCCGGATATGTCGCCCAGGTTCCAGCGCAAGGAGCGATACTCCGAAAAAGGAACCAACTGCTCCACCATCTGGCCGGTTGCGCTACGCACGGTCTTCTTTAATGGGACGGGCGAATAGCTCACGCCGTCCGTGCTGGCCAGGACCTCTCCGGGCAACGCAGTTTGCGGCAGGTACTCCATACCCGAAGGCACAGGCAGCGTGGCAACGACATTTTTTGCCGGCCTCGTATCTGTGTTTCGGTATTCCGCCACGTACTCAATCACGTCTCCCGGTTTAGCCTTGTCACTGGATTGTTTCTGTTCGGTTCCGTCCGGGCCCACGATCTTGCTGGCTGCCAGCATCACTTTGACTTCGGCTTGAGCCGGAAGATACAAAGCGATTGCGGCCGCGAGCATGAGTCCGGGCCTAAAAAAGCTCAGTTTGCTGATGAAAGTCATGTTGCTCCTTTGCACGCTGCGCCCTCGCGGGCACAAAATGCGCTCTTGCCAACCAAATCCTGATCGTGCTTCGGTAATTGGTACCTGGACTTGCGATACTTGATTGCCGCTAGCTTACCGCAACTGAGCGCCGTTGCAACAAGGGAGTGAGGTTACGCTGGTACCCGGTATTTTCCCTAGATAGCTTAAGAGTTGGGAGAAACTACTAAATAAAAGCTCGATTTAACTTATCCTTACCTAAGTAACATAGTTCAGAAAACAGTCGAGCTATGGCCCAGCGAGGCTGCCACATCTCAAATTGCGCAAACATCCGCGTAGCTTGGTCTTGAATGCTTGAACGAAAGCTGAGCGGCGATCTTCAATCCAACACCAAGCACGGTTCATGTTTGGGAGCGCGGAAAGCGACGATTCCACTTCCGGCAAAGAGCACCACACAGCCACTCCTCTCCCGCTGCCGCGATCTTTCGAGCCAAGATGGAAAGCGGCGATTTATCGCGCCGCATTCGGCTTACGTTTGTTCGGGTCGCACGTCCTATGAAGCAGCATCTCAGGAGCGGACCCTATGCAGATCCACAAGTTTGTGATGGCGGCCTGGCTTTGCTGCGCCGTGGCAATGGCGGAAGACCACACCCCGAAGCTGGAACACTTTGACGCAAGCCAGGTTGATCGGACACTCGATCCTTGCAACGATTTCTTCCAGTACTCGTGCAGCAAATGGCTGAAGGCAAACCCCATACCCGATGAGTTGGGCGGCTATGGGACGTTTGGGGCGCTGGGCCTGTGGAATCTTGCCGCGGTGCGCGAGACGCTCGAAAAGGCCGCGAACGCCTCGGCAACCCGCTCTCCCATTGAACAAAAAGTCGGCGACTATTTCTCCTCGTGCATGAATGAGGATGCGGTCGACAAAGCCGGCCTCACCGCGATCAAGCCCATGCTTGATCGCATTGCCGGACTCAAGAGCAAGGCACAGCTCCCTTCCCTGCTCGCCTATATTCATCAGCGGGTGCGCCCGGCGGACCTCAATTTCATCGACGCTCAATATCAGGGCGTTGTCTTTGGGATCTATGCGGCACAGGATTTCGACGATGCCTCCAAGACCGTGGCGATGGTCGACCAGTCGGGTATGAACCTGCCGGCGCGCGAGTTCTATCTGGAAAAAGACGATAAATCCAAGCAGGTCCGCGACGCATACGTAGACCATATCGCCAGGATGCTTGAATTGACGGGCGAGACGCACAAGGAGGCGTCGACCGCGGCGCCAGCCATTCTTGGAATGGAAACCGCCTTCGCAAACGCCGCCATGGACATTGTGCGCCGCCGCGATCCCAAGAACCAGAACAACAAAATGACATTGCGGCAGTTGCAGGCTTTGACGCCATCCTTCCATTGGAGCCAATACCTGGCCGCGATCGGTGCGCCCGCCGCATCACAATATCTGGTTGCATCGCCGGATTTCTTCCGGGGCCTGGAAAAGGTGATTGCGGCAACATCGCTCGACGACTGGCGGAACTATCTGCGTTACACGGTCGTGCATCTTGAAGCTCAGTATCTGGGCAAGCCGTTCGTTGAAGCGAATTTCGATTTCTTTGGAAAGGTCCTCAGCGGCGCGCAACAGATCCAACCACGACAGCGCCGCTGCTCCGCCGAGACAGATGCCGACCTTGGAGAAGCGGTCGGTCAGCTTTACGTGGCCCGCTATTTTCCGTCGGCGAGCAAGGCGAGCATGCTGGAGTTGGTAAAGGGCATCGAGGCGGCATTGGACCAGGACATTCGCAAAGCCGACTGGATGTCGGAAACTACCAAAAAGCAAGCGCGCGAAAAGCTGGCGGCGCAGATCGACAAGATCGGCTATCCCGACCATTGGCGCGATTATTCGTCGCTCAGGATCGAGCGGGGCGATTTCTTGGGCAACGTGGAGCGCGCCGCCAAATATGAGATGGATCGCCGCCTCGCAAAAATCGGCAAGCCCGCCGACCGCCAGGAGTGGGGCATGACACCATCCACTGTAAACGCTTACGAAGATGCCCCCACCAACACCATCAATTTTCCGGCGGGAATCTTGCAGCCGCCGTTCTTCGACGTATCGCAGGTGGCCGCTGTGAATTACGGGGCAATCGGCGCGGTCATCGGCCATGAGATCATCCATGGTTACGACGATCAGGGCCGCAAGTTCGACGCCCAAGGCAACCTGCGGGATTGGTGGACGCCGCAAGACGCCTCCAACTACAACGAACGAGACAAGTGCATCACGGAGGAATACACGCAGGATGTGCCCGAAGCCGGAGTGCGACAGAACGGCGAACTTTCCGCCGGTGAAGATACCGCCGACAATGGAGGCATTCACATTGCTCTCGGGGCGCTCCGTGCGAAGCTGCAGTCTGAGGGAAAAGACCTCGATTCTCCCGCAGGAGCCGACCTCTCCAACCTGCAAACCTTCTTTCTGGCTTATGCCAATGTTTGGTGCGGCCAGTTGCGTCCCGAAGCGGCCAGGACCGCGGTGATGTCCCAAGGGCACTCCCTCAACCGCTACCGCGTCAACAATGTGGTCGGCAATATGCCGGAGTTTGCTCATGCTTTCGGCTGCAAAGCCGGTCAGCCCATGGTGCACGCAAAGTCATGCAGGGTCTGGTAAAACCGAGAATTAGTAAAACCAGGGCTTAACGAAACAACGAAGAGAATAACCATGCCGCCGATTTCGAGGGTGATTCTTTACGTAAAAGACGTGGCTAAAGTCGCCGTTTTTTATGAGCGCAATTTTGGCTTGCGGCCACTGCCTGGCGCAGCGCCGGAATGGATTGAACTTGCAGGTCAAGAAGGCGGCTGCGCCATTGCCTTACACAAAGCTGCCGCAGGCCAAAAATCCGGCGCAGCCATCAAGGTGGTGTTTGGGGTTGCGGATATCCAGAGTTTTATAAGAGAGAAGGAAAGCGACGGACTTAAAGTTTGGCCCTGTGCACAAAGTGGATGGCATAGAATTTGCCAACGCCAAGGATCCGGCCGGAAACTCCATTCAAATTTCCAATCGAGGACTCAAACAGGAGACTCCGCATGCTTGATTTTGCGGACATGGGGTCTTAATACGAAGGAATAGGCAGATCGTTCGAATTTCGAACTAAGAATCGCCGGAATAAAGATTCGCCCAAGTTGACCAGTCACGATCGGGCAGGTTTGGCTTATGTCTTTGTGGTCATCTTTCCACTTTCTGAAGAAAAATGGACCCTCGAAAAAGCGTCTTGTTGTTCTACACTAGCCTCTAAGCATCCCCTAACGATCCTGTCACCTCGCTGACGCCTGGTGATGGCGTGAAATGAACGAGAGATATTCGATGACGGGAGGGCCCGAGGATATGAAACGATCACGCACGCGTGATCGCGCACCAGGTACAAATGGCAAGGCCGCGCTTTTCGAGTTGCGGCAATCTCTCCCGAGCCAGGTCGCGGCAATCTCGCCTTTTGTCGTCCGCCTTATGCGCTTCATTGCGAGATTCCGAAAAGAAGACGGAAGCCGCTCGGACATTGAGTTGGCGGTACGTGAAGCGCTTGCCAACGCAATGATTCACGGTAATCACGAGCATGCCGACAAGCGAGTCTACGTCCGGTGCCGCTGCGGCCAGGATGGCGAGGTTTCAATTACCATTCGAGATCAAGGACAGGGGTTTGACCAGCTTGGGGTGCCCGACCCGGAAGCCCCCGAGAACCGGTTATCCACGCACGGACGCGGAATTTTTCTGATGCGTAAACTCATGGATGAAGTTTCCTTCGATGAAGGCGGCATGGCCGTGCACATGCGAAAAGGACCAACAAATCTCACCGCCCGGAACACCCGAAAATAAAATTGCGCCCCAAGCTACAATACGTTCGCGCTAAATCCTGAATTTAGCGCGAACGGCACAATGATCCAATTCCAGCAGCATAAGGATCGGAGGGGCAGCGATGAGCAAAGTCCTGGTAACCGGCGGATCCGGCTTCATTGGCAGTCATACCATTCTGCAGCTTCTGGCTGCGGGCCATGAGGTACGCACAACCGTGCGGGACCTTAAGCGTGAGAGTGCTGTGCGCGCCACGCTAAAGCAAGGTGGAGCGGAGCCGAACGGCCGCCTCACATTCTTTGCCGCCGATCTCGAAAATGACGCAGGTTGGACGGAGGCTGCCGCAGGCTGCGAATACGTCCTCCATGTGGCATCACCTTTTCCGCCCACAGTCCCTAAACACGAAGACGAACTCATCGTGCCCGCGCGCGAAGGGACGCTTCGCGTGCTGCGCGCCTCCCGCGCCGCGGGAGCCAGGCGGGTAGTGCTGACCTCGTCATTTGCCGCGATTGGCTATGGCCACCACCAGGAGAAGCCCCGGTTCGACGAAACCAACTGGACAAACCCTGATGGCGATGACGTGACTCCCTATGTGAAATCGAAGACGCTCGCGGAACGCGCGGCTTGGGACTTCATCGCCAAAGAAGGCGGCAATCTGGAGCTTTCTGTTGTCAACCCGGTGGGTGTATTCGGCCCCGTGCTGAGTCCCGACTATGCCACGTCGATCCTTCTGGTCCAACGCTTGATGGACGGCGCAATGCCTGGTTGCCCACAGCTCTCTTTTGGAGCGGTGGACGTGCGCGATGTAGCCGACCTGCACATTCGCGCGATGGCGCACCCTGCCGCCAAGGGTGAGCGCTTCCTGGCCGTCGCTGGCGACTTTATGTCGATTGTGGAAATTGCGAAAGTCCTGAAGGATCGTCTGGGCGCAATGGCAAAGCGCGTGCCGACCCGGCAACTACCCAACTGGCTTGTGCGCCTGGCGGCATTGAGCGATCCGGCAGTGAAACAGATCTTGCCGGAGCTTGGCAAAGTAAAGAATGCCACGAATGAAAAGGCCAGGCGGCTGCTTGGCTGGTCGCCGCGGTCGCGCGAGGAATCAATTGTCGCCACCGCCGAGAGCCTGGTGCAACTTGGCTTACTGAAGGAAAAGCAGAAGACAAATTAAGGGTGTTTGAGCGTTTTCAACATTACTACAAGCAGCTATAAGCAGAAATCAAAGGTCACTGCGCGGCTTCCCGCCGAAGAAAACTCGCGCGGGAACATTCAAGCAGGTAAGTAATGCTGAAAACGCTATAGCATGATCGCCCGCTAAGGCCGATTCTCTTATACATAGATTCCTGGCGCTTCGTGGCCCATCTTCTGCACATACTCAACATAGGCGCCTGGATACACGTGCGGCTGGCGATCGGTTCCGCTCTCGCCGCCCAGTTCCAGGACACGCGAACCCAGTCCGCGCAGGAACATCCGATCATGGGACACGAAGATCATCGTGCCTTCGAATTCCTTCAGGGAGTCCACGAGCATTTCTTTCGTCGCCAGATCGAGGTGGTTGGTCGGCTCATCAAGAACCAGGAAGTTAGGAGGGTGGTAGAGCATCAGAGCCATCACCAGGCGCGATTTCTCTCCTCCTGAAAGCGCCCGTATCTTTTTGTCGACATCGTCTCCGGAGAACTGGAAAGCGCCGGCAAGGGTACGCAACGATCCGAGGCTATCCTGCGGAAATGCCTTCTGCAGTTGCTCAATGATGGTGAGGTCGGGATCGAGGACGTCCAGGGATTGCTGCGCGAAATATCCCATCATCAGGCTGGCTCCCAGGCGCACGTTCCCGGAATCCGGCGAGGCAGCGCCGGAAATCATCTTGAGCAGAGTGCTCTTGCCGGCGCCGTTTCTGCCCATCACCGCCCACCGCTCTCCCCGGCGGATGGTGAGGCTAAAATCTTCGTAGATCACCCGATCGCCGTATCGCTTGTGCAGATTTTCAAGCACAGCGACCTGCTCTCCGGAGCGCGCCGGGGCGCGGAACTCAAATTTTACGATCTGGCGCTTCTTGGGCAGTTCAATCTTCTCGATCTTATCCAAGGCTTTGATTCGACTCTGCACTTGGGCGGCTTTGGCGGCATGGGTGCGAAAACGATCGATAAACCGCTGTTCCTTGGCCAGCATGGACTGCTGCCGGGCAAAAGCGGCTTGTTGATTGGCGGCGCGAATGTTACGTTCGCGCTCATAGAAATCGTAGTTACCGGAGTAAGTGACGATTTCGCCCGCATCGATCTCCGCGATCTTGGTTACAAGACGGTTCATAAACTCGCGGTCGTGCGATGTCATCAATAGAGCGCCTGGAAACGCCTTGAGGAACTGCTCAAGCCAGATGATCGATTCAAGATCGAGGTGGTTGGTAGGCTCATCCATCAGCAAGACGTCGGGGCGGCCCAGCAGGACGCGAGCCAGCGCAACACGCATCTTCCATCCGCCCGACAATGCGCCAACATCGCCTTCAATCTGACTATCGTGAAAACCAAGGCCGTGAAGCACCTCCCGCGCCTGCGCCTCCAGGGCATACCCGCCAAGATGCTCGTACTCTTCCTGAACTTCGCCGAAGCGCTCAAGGACGCGCTCCATGTCGTCCGCCTTTTCGGGATCGGACATGGCGTGCTGCAAGTCCTCCAGTTCATGGTGGAGATCGCCCAATCGCCCGCTTCCCGCAATTGCCTCGTCCAAGACCGAACGCCCGGACATCTCTTCCACATCCTGGCGGAAGTAACCGATCGTCGTACGCTTGGGGACGGAGACATCACCCTCGTCCGGAACTTCTTCTCCCACAACCATGCGAAACAGAGTCGTCTTGCCCGCCCCATTCGGCCCCACCAGGCCGACCTTCTCCCGCGGATTGAGCTGAAACGATGCGTCGACAAAGACCAACTGCTTGCCGTACTGCTTATTAATATTCGAAAAAGAGATCATTCCCCTCAAAGTTAACAGAAGCGCCGCGATTTCTGCATGGGCGATGTACACAAACGGCTCATTGGCAAAGGTTCAACGATGCTGAAACCTTTGTTGCGAAGGGGGCGTCTTCAACGCAACTGACAAATTTTCACTGAGATCTGTGAGAGCGAAAATTTAGCGAAGATCGACTACAATAGAGCTTCCATGCAATCTTCGATTCCGCCAATTCCTGCAATTGCTGCGCCTCTGGAAATTCCCGAGTCACTTGGCTGGGCGCATCCGGTGGTGCAGGAGTGGTTTGTCCAAAAATTTGGAACGCCCACTGAGCCGCAGGAGCAAGGCTGGCCTCACATTCTCGCCGGGCGCACCACACTCATCTCCGCGCCCACAGGATCGGGCAAAACCTTGGCGGCATTCCTCGCTTGCATCGATATGCTGGTCCGCAAGGCGCTGGCGGGTGATCTGCTGGACCGGACCGAGGTTCTCTATGTTTCGCCTTTGAAAGCGCTCGGCAACGATATCCAGAAAAATCTTGAAGCTCCTCTCGGCGAGATTACGACTCTAGCCGGGCAAAGGGGCCTGATGATGCCGCAGATTCGCGCGGCCGTGCGCACCGGAGATACG
>DATGIO010000061.1:0-34996 GCA_035295685.1 Candidatus Angelobacter sp. | reverse complement strand
GGAGCAGCAATACAACGACATCCTGATGGGGAAGGATGGATCGAGGCTGGTGCAGGTGGACAGCAAGGGGCGGGAAGTCGGGCAGGCGGAAGGAGGAAGGCTAAGCCAGGAGCCTGCGGTGGTCGGGAAGCCATTGAAGCTGACAATCGACCTGGACTTACAGATCGCGGCGGAAGAGGCGTTGGAGGGGAAGAACGGAGCCTTAGTGGCGCTGGACCCGCGGACGGGTGAGGTGCTGGCGATGGTCAGCCGACCGATCTTCGATCCGAACGATTTTGCGGTAAGGATCAAGCGGGAGGAGTGGAAGCGGTTGGTAACGGACGAGGCGCACCCTTTGTTGAACAAGGCGATTCAGGCGCAGTTGGCTCCTGGATCGGTGTTTAAGATCATCATGTCGGTGGCCGGAATGCAGGAAGGAATTGCCCAGAATCTGCACGTCAATTGTGGGGGTGGCGGCGTATTTTATGGAAGGTTCTTTAAGTGCTGGGTGACCGCCGAACATCGCGTCCACGGCGGCGTGGATATCTCTAAGGGCATTTACCAGTCCTGCGATACCTTCTTCTATACATTGGCGGAGCGCCTTGGGATTGAGAAGATCTCAAAGTGGGCCATGGCCTTTGGCTTGGGACAAAAAACCGGCATCGACCTTCCAAATGAAGCTAGCGGCGTAATGCCCTCCGAGGAATGGAAGATCAAGAATTTCCGGCAAAAGTGGTATGCGGGCGAAACGATCTCGGTTGGCATTGGCCAGGGAGCCGTAGCCACCACGCCGATTCAGTTGGCGCGCGCCATAGGTGGTATCGCCATGGGAGGCGTCCTTTATCGTCCTCACGTAGTCGCTCCCGATCAGCTTCCCGAAGGAATGAGAACTCCGGTAAAAACGGTGCGTCTGCCGATTGATCCTCAGAACTGGACGATCATTACCGATGCCATGGCTGGGGTCGTGAACCCGATAGGTACGGCGCCGAGCGCCCACCTCCAAGGCATTGACTTTGCCGGGAAGACCGGCAGCGCCCAGGTCATTAGCAATACGTTGAGAAAGAGCAAGGCGGGTGCTGGATCGGGTTTCAAGGACAACGGTTGGTTCGTCGGTGTCGCGCCAAGGCGAAATCCCGAGGTTGTTGTGGCGGTTCTTCTGGAGCAGGGGGAGCACGGCTATCTTGCCGCGCGCATCGCTTCGCAGATTATTAAGGCTTATGTCGAGAAACAGCGCCGCATCAGGAACAATCCCATGCTGTTCAGTGACAAGGTCAATCCCGATTCCGTGCCGATGGCAGCTCTTTGGAACCGGCCTGACGCCGATAACGCTGATAGTACCGATGGCGCAAAGAACGGAGAGAACCAAACCGCGGATGAATTTCCCGGCCACCTGCAAGGCGGCACTCTTCTTGTAAAGACCGGCAAGCCGGCGCGCAAAAACGGTTCTGCGGCGGCTTTGGCCGCGGTGCTCCCGGCGGCGGAAGTCTCGCAGCCAGTTTCGGGAGAGCGCCCATGATGCGTTTTCGCGGTGGTGAATGGTTTCGGGAGTTCGACTGGGTCCTGCTGGGTTTCGTCCTGCTGATCTGCACTCTTGGCGTGATCGAGATCTACAGCACCACCTATGGCACGCAATTTGCCAAGGCGCCCGTCAAGCAAATCTACTGGATTCTCGGCGGGCTTGTCCTCATGAGCATCATGAGCCTGATTAACTATCAAGTCTTGCTCGAGAGTTCTCCATGGTTCTACGTGGTCTCGGTAGTTTCGCTGGTCCTGGTTCTGGTTCTCGGAAAAAAACACCTGGGCGCGAAACGCTGGATCGACTTCGGCACCGGACAGCACTTTCAACCCTCCGAGTGGGTTAAGCTGGTTCTGATTCTCGCGCTGGCAAAGTATTTCAACGAACTGCATGAGCGTTCGGCCTCTCTTTCGGACGTGGTAAAGGCCGGTCTGATTGCCGTTGTGCCGATGTTGCTGGTTCTGAAGCAACCCGACCTTGGCACGGCTCTCACCTACGTGCCCGTAGTGGTAATGGCCTTGTTTCTAGGGGGAATTCAGTTTCGCCACGCGGCAGCCATCTTGCTGATTGCTGGGGTCCTGGCTCCAGCCGTCTGGAGCTTTGGCCTTAAGCCGTATCAAAAGCAGCGCCTCACCAGCTTTTTGGATCCTGCCGCCGACCCGCAGAAGGCGGGGTATCAACTTGAGCAATCGAAGATCGCCGTTGGTTCGGGAGGAATTTGGGGGAAAGGAACGCGCAAAGGCACGCAGACACAAGGGTTATTCTTGCCCGAGCCGCATACCGATTTTATTTTCGCCGCCTGGTCGGAAGAGCATGGCTTTGTCGGCGCGGTGGCTTTACTGCTGCTATACTTTATGGTGTTGACGCGTTTAGTCCACAACGCTCAAACGGCGCCAGATCGTGCCGGGGGTTTTGTGGTGATGGGCGTAGTGGCAGTGCTTCTGTTTCACGTCCTGGTAAATGCGGGCATGGTGGTGGGATTTATGCCGGTTACCGGTATCCCCCTGCCCCTGATGAGTTATGGTGGCTCTTCGATGTTGTTCATGTTTCTGGCGCTGGGTATCGTCATGAATATCCGCATGCGCCGCTTTGTGAACTGAAGCTTTGAGATTCAAGCTTTTGCGATGAAAGCTTTTTCCAATGGGAGTCGGGCGCTTCGATAGCGCGTTTTGAAGTGAATTTATTTAACGTTGTGCCCTCGCGTAAATGAAGGGCAAGCCGGTTCCGAAGGAACGGCGGAACGAATTCAGAGACAGCGTTGTCGGGCGGGCAACGGCCCCGCGAAAAGCTGAGTGGCCACAAACCCGGCAAAGCAAAGGTGCAAAAAGATTTTTCCAAAAAGTCACAGGCAGAGTCGAGTAGCTTCCGGAGCGAAGGGCTCCCCGGAAGTCCTGCACATCTTCTGCGTACGAACCTGGTTGAATTTCTCAGCACTGCAAGTCGATTGTGCGGCGCTAGTCCGGCGCTGCGTAGTCCCAGTGCGTCTTGGCTGACGCTCTGATTCCTTCCTGCTTTGTCCCCGGTTCCGGTGGTCTGGCCATTGCCAGGCCGGAGAGAAACATCAATGTCAAAAGAATTGTATGTGTCGTCGACTCCGCATGAGACGAAAGTCGCGGTGGTCGAAGAAGACCAACTAAACGAGGTTTATTTCGAGCGGGAAAATGAGTACACCCTTGCCGGCTCGATCTACAAAGGGCGTGTAACCCGCGTGCTTCCCGGCATGCAGTCCGCCTTTGTCAATATCGGCTTGGATCGTGACGCCTTCCTCTATGTCTCCGATTTCCTTTTGGAAGAAGATGACGATGCTGAAGCGCTGGAGCAGGTTATTTCGCGCTCCCATGGTCCCCAGGTCATAGAAATCCCCGATCGCGAAGCGCGTGAGGCGCGCACCGAAGTTGAGGTGGGGCCGGTTGAAGCGGAAGATGTCCTTCCTCCTATGGAAGCGGCCGAGGAAGACGATGAACAGGAAGAGGGCGAGGCTCTCGAAGCCACTGCGGAAGGTGGCGATGCGCAAACGCAGCGGGAGGATCGCGAAGGCGGGGCGCGCAAGTGGCGTGGCCGTCGGCGTCGCGGTCGCGGTCGATTTGGAGATCGTGATCGCACGGACCGGGATCGTCCTGAGCGTGAAGCTCAACCACAGGAGGTTGCGCGTAAGGAAGACGCGGAAGCGGAGCCGCGTGAGCATGTGCGCGAGTCTATGCCGCAGCCGCAGGCTCCCGTACCGGCGCAGCCCGCAGGATCGCAAACTTCGGGGAAGACTTACCCATCCCACAGCCAGCCGATGGTTCTCCCCGGAGAATCGATATCGAAATATCAGCCGCAGTCCGCGCCGCAGCCGGTGGCTCCCGTCCAGCCCACGCAGAACGTATCGCCGCATAGAACGCGGCCCTCTACGGAGTACACATTGGGTTCGGTGCAGCTTTCCCCGGACGCAATGGTGTTGCCTGGAGAATCACTGGCTAAGTATCGAGGTGGAAAAGATTCGCCTGCCAAGGTATCCAGGGAAGCAGAGGAGCAGCCGCAGGAGCATGCGCTGCCGGTCGCCCAAGAAAGCGGGCATGTCGGTGTGCATAGCGTGGGTGTACATAGCGCAGGGGTGCATAGCGAAGAACCAGCCACGGATTTGTCTCATCCTGCAAGCGCTGACGCCTCAATCGCCAGCTCCGGGAACGAGCAAGTGGCCGGCGCAGAACAGCATGGCCCGCACATGGCTCACGAAGCAGGGCAACACGATCATGAAACTCGTGAAACACATGAAACGGATGACGAGGGGGACCGTGAAGCCTCGGTGAAAGCGACCCATGTCTTGCCGTTCTCGGTCCCAACCATCGCCGAGCCCGCCGCCGAGAAAGATAAAGATAAGAAAGCGGGACGCAAGCAGGGAGAATCGGCAAAAGTTGAGCACACGCAAGAAGATTCTGCTCATGCGCCCATTGGCCATCTCGAAGCCGAAGCGCACCGAGCCGATTCCCAAAAGCATGTTGCCGAAAATCATGGCCTGCATGAGCCGGAAGACTCCGGCGTACACCCTCGGAGTATCCCGCACATTGCGGAGGATGCGGCCGCCGAGGCGTCCATCCCTACGGAAGATCATATTGGCGATGGAGGGAAGGGCAGCCATAGTTTTGAAGGTAGCCATGGTTTTGAGAACGCTGGTTTTGAAAATGGTGGTCTTGAGAATAGTGGAGCCGAGGTCGCACCAACTAAGGTTGAAATACCGCCTTCGCGTACCTGGTATGACGCGAGCCGAGGCGTCGTCGAAGAAGAGGAAATCGAAGAAGGAGAGAGCGAGTTGCTCGCATTTGAGGAGCATCCCGATCTGGCCGACTTCGAGGAACTGGAAGAGGAAGAGCTGGAACCGATCGACGATCAACTGATTCCGGCGGGACGCCAGATTACCGAAGCCGTTCGCGATGCGCATACCGAGGAACTTGCAACCGGCCAGTACGAAGCCGAAGGGTTGGACTCCGCGGAGTTCGATTCAGGCGACTCCGACGAGGATGAAGACGGGGAACTAGACTTGGCCGAAGGAACATCCCGGGAAACCGACGACGCGGACGAAGCCGAAGGAGCTGAAGACGCAGAGGAACTCGAAGGAACCAACGCCGCGATGCGCACCTCCGGAGGTAATGCCGGTTATCAGCAGCGGACCGACCGGAGAGTCGATCGCCGGGGACGTAAAGGTGGTCGGCGGATGCGCGGTCGGCCCCATCGTCAGCAGGTCCAGCGGAGCATGCCGGCGATTGCCGACCTGCTGAAAGAAGGCCAGGAGATTCTGGTTCAAATTGCTAAGGAGCCGATTGCCAAGAAGGGCGCTCGGATTACCAGCCACATTGCTCTGCCGGGACGCTTCCTGGTCTACATGCCGACCGTGCATCACACGGGGGTCTCGCGCAAGATTGCTTCGGACGAGGAGCGTCAGAGACTGAAGAGAATTGTCCTTAGTGAGCGTGGAGATTCTCATGGCGGTTTCATCGTTCGTACTGCGGCGGCCGGCGCAAACGAGGAAGATTTGCGCGCCGACATCCGCTTCCTGATTAATCTCTGGACGGAAATTCGTGGCCGTGCGGAAAAATCCAAGGCTCCGGCGTTGATCTATCACGATCTTAATCTGGTGGAACGGATTCTCCGCGATCAGGTCACGACAAGTTTCTCGGCAATCTGGGTGGATACCGAGCATGAATACGAGCGGGTGTTGCGGTTTGTAAGCCGCTTCCAGCCGTCGCTCGTGAAGCGCGTAAAGCTCTATACCAAGGAGACGCCGCTGTTCGAGCAGTTCAATGTCTCCGAGGAGATCAATAAGGCTCTGAAATCGAAAGTCTGGCTCAAGAGTGGCGGATACATCGTCATCAATCAGACCGAAGCTCTCGTCGCCATCGACGTGAACACCGGCAAGTACGTCGGCAAGACTGCCCGCCTGGAAGACACGATCGTGAAGACCAATGTGGATGCGATCAAGGAGATCGTACGCCAGATCAGGTTACGCGACCTCGGCGGCATCATCGTGATCGACTTTATCGACATGGATGAGCGCAAGAACCGGCAGAAAGTAATGCAGGCGCTGGAGGAGGCCCTCAAAGCCGACCGCGCGCCTTCAAAGGTGCTCCAGTTCAACGACTTTGGCCTGGTGGCGATTACCCGCAAGCGGGTCAAGCAGTCTCTGGAGCGCACATTGGGGCAGCAATGCACCACCTGCACGGGGACCGGCATGATTAAATCGGTCACCACGGTATGCAATGAAATCTATGTTGAGATGCGCAAGATGGCCAAGCACTTTGATCACGACGTTGTCCTGCGGGTGAATCCCGAAGTCGCTAAGGCGCTCAAAGCTACCACCGGCAAATGGCTGCAGGAGATGGAGGAGCTGACCCGCCGCACCATATTGGTTAAGTCCGATGCACTGCTGCACCCCGAGCAGTTTGATATACAGTAGGATGGACGTGCTCGATAAAGCCCGTTGTTGAAACTAGATTTCTCCTTGTAACAGAAAGGCTCCAAAGCGACCACCTGGAGCCTTTCTTGATTTCCGTGACCGTAGGGCGATGGACGGCCTGTTTCTGGATGTGTGTGGCAACCCCCTAGTCGGTGAGCGCCGAAGGCAGGATCCAGCCCTGCTGCATCTCCGTGATCCTAATCTTTTCCAAAGATCAAGGACCAATGAGCAAGGGCCAAAGGATCAAGGGGCCAACGAGAAAAGGAATGGATCCCCGCCACAAGGATGGGTCTTTAAAAGTAGTGCCGTCCTCTGCACTATTGAGCGTGCTTACCTGATCTTTTTTCCATTTGACAGTCTTTTTGAAACCCAGCCAATATGTTGGGACACACATGGCCAAGAACTATCAAGGTGAGCCCGCAGAGGAACTGTCTCTAGGCACGTACATCAAGCTGATTCGAGCTTCGAATACGGCGTTGAACTACACGAAAACCGCTCTGGATAATGTGGGACTAAGCACCAGCCAATTTGCGGTCTTGGAAGCGCTCCATCACGTTGGTCCCTTATGCCTTGGCGATCTGGCAAGGCGAATCCTGAAGAGTAGCGGGAATCTTACACTGGTCGTCGACAACCTGGAGAAGCGTGGGCTTGCCAAGCGCAAGCAGGAAGGCGACGACAAACGCTTTACCATGGCGACCATTACCCCCGCTGGGCGCAAGCTAATTGCCCGGATCTTTCCTGAGCATTCGCGCCAGATCTCCGAGATCATGAGTCGGCTCACACCCGATGAGCAGGAGACGCTTGGCGTCCTGTGCCGCAAACTTGGAAAAGGCGGCTAGCAAGAACCACGGAGCAAAGAAACGAGCGGCAAAAGAAAACGTCGCCTTTCCAACTTGCTTTTTCTTTCATTCTTTCTTTTCACTTCTGCGGTCGGCAACCGATGAAAACCGGATTGCTCCTCAATGGAGCATCATCGGGATAACTGCGGCCGGAAGTCACACGCGTCGCGGCTTTCCGCCGAAGAAAGCTGCACGGAAGCACGCTCCACAGGGAATAGCAATGCTGGGTACACCGTAATCGAATGGTCATAGGGGTTACTTTCGGAGTAAACCCAGGGGCCAGTAGTGCGCCCTTAGTAACTTCTCAGGCAAATTTGTGAACCGTGTGCATTAATACCACAATAACTTGTGGTGGCAATCACGCGAGCCTACACGATTTTGAGGATTGTCTTGGCATGAAAGGGGCATGTACCAGTGGAAAATCCAGAGATTACGGGTAGAAAACGGAAGTTCCTGCTTGACCCGCCAATGTTAACCCAGTTATAACTCGCCAGACCTGAAGTTTTCCCCCCCGAGAAAAGAATATAGGGATGTTCTCCGCAGGCCTCGTGTGAAGGGGGCCGACAACCCACTGTGAAAGGCAACACATTTATGGCAGCAGACTCGCGTGAGGTAATGAATATCCGCCAGGCTTCGCAATACCTGGGGGTCAGTCCCGACACGCTTTACAAGTACGTCACAGAGGAAAAGATTCCTGCTTTCAAACTCGGGAACCGCTGGAAATTCAAGAAGACGATCCTGGACCAGTGGATGGAACAAAAGAGCACGATGAACATGAGCAGCGCAAAGAAGAAGCCCAAGGCGGCGCGGGCCGCGGTTGGACGCTAACAGCGGGAAATTCAGGAAAACAAACTTACGAAGGCGGATGGAATGTTTGGATCAGCAAAATCGATTGTCGGATTGGACATAGGGTCCAGTTGCATCAAGGCGATTGAGCTGAGGCGCTCTAAGGGGGAAATTCAGGTGTCGCATCTGGGCGTGGAACCTCTCGCCAGCGATATCGTGGTGGACTCGATGATAGTCGACTCCGGAAGCGTCTCCAGCGCGATCAGCAAAATCTTTGGCGAGCACGGCATCAAGACCAAGCAGGTTGCTACGTCGGTAAGCGGCCACTCGGTCATCGTGAAAAGGATCTCTGTGCAGCCCATGAGCGAAGCCGAGCTTGCGGATAGCATTACGACCGAGGCAGCGCAGCACATACCCTTCGACATCATGGATGTCAATGTCGATTTCGACATCCTGAATCCCGACGATGCGAGCCCGCAGATGGATGTTCTTTTGGTGGCGGTGAAGAAGGACAAGATTCTGAACTACACCAACGTGCTCTCTCTGGCGGGAAAAGCGCCGGCGGTTGTGGACATTGACGCCTTCGCCCTGCAGAACTGCTACGAGTACAACTATCAGCCTGCGCATGACTCCACGGTGGCGTTGTTGAACCTCGGCGCCAGCGTGATGAATATCAACATTGTCAAAGGCACAACGCCTCTTTTCACCCGCGATGTAAGCGTTGGCGGCAACCAGTACACGGACTCTCTCCAAAAGGAACTTGATCTCAGCTTCGACGATGCTGAAGCGCTCAAACTCGGCAGGAAGGTGGGCACGGTGAGCGAGGATGCCAAGCTGCCGATCCTCCAGCAGGTCACCGAGATTATCGTTCTTGAAATTCAGAAGACGTTCGACTTTTTCCGCGCAACCGCGTCTGGCGAGCATATCGAGCGCATTTACCTCGCTGGCGGATCGTCCAGGGTCATGGGGCTTGTTGAAGCGCTGCGGCAGGAATTTTCCCTGCCTGTAGAGATATTGAACCCATTTCAGCGGATTGTCCCGCCGGCTGATTCGACCGAAAGCTTGATTCTGGAGCAGAACCCAGGACAGCTTGCGGTGGCCGTGGGCTTGGCCCTCAGGAGTTTTGAAAACCTATGATTCGCATTAATTTACTGGGAATTCCAAAGACCAGGCGTGGTGGCAAGCGTGCCGCGGCCCCCTCGGTTTCCAGCGGTGACGGCCCGAATATCGTTCTCGTTGGCTTCTTGATGTTCCTGCTTGCCGCTGGCGTGTGTTGGTATTTCTACCATGCCGCGTTGGCTACCAAGGATCGCCTGAACGCGGACTTGCAGAAAGCCACCATCGAAAACCAGCGTCTCGCGATTGTGAAAGCCAATTACGAGCAAAACAAGGCCAAGGCCGATCAGTTTGAGCAGAGGGTCAAGGTCATCAATCAGCTCCGCGCGCAGCAGGCCGGCCCGCTGAACCTGATGAACCTGGTCGCCGAAACGGTCAACAGCACCGACGCGGTCTGGCTCGATGCGATGACCGACGACGGCAGAAGCATCGATTTTACGGGAATGGCGTTGAGTCCGAATTCTGTCGCGGACCTGATGGCGAACCTGCAGAAGACGGGTGCTTTCAAGTCGGTGGAAATTAAGGAAACGGCCCAGGACTCGCAGATGCGCGAGTTGCAGGCGTTCAAGTTCGAACTGATTTGCGAAAAAGCGGCGGAACAAAAGAAGTCGTAAGCGAACGGATGACCGTTAATTAGGGACGGGTTTTTTATGGCAAAAACGGATGATATGTCTTGGCTGATGAAACTGGGAATCCTCGTGCTCATCGTGGGGATTGGCGGGGGCCTTTTCTACTACTTGGTAATTGGGCCGCTGAATGCGGACAACAAGCAGCTTCAGATGAAGGTTGCGGACAAAAACGCTGAGAACGACAGGCTTCGCCAGTTTGAGCCGAAACTTGCTCAGCTCAAGCTGCAAATTGTCGAGCTGCAGCGTGAGCTGGACGTTCAAAAGCAGATCGTGCCGGACGAGAAAGAGGCGGACAAATTCATCAAGCTGTTGCACGACACGGGAAGCGCCGCCGGCATCGAGTTAAGGCGCTATACCGCCATGCCGGTAGCTAACAAAGAGTTTTATACCGAAGTGCCTTTTCAAATCGATATTGACGGGCCTTACTACTCGGTCATGAGCTTTTTCGATCGCATTGCCAAATTGGACCGAATCGTGAACATCTCGACCTTGCAGATGAGCAACACGAGAACCACCGGACCGGCAAAGGTGAAGATGACCTATTCCTATGCTCCTGGCGAAACGGTCGTGGCCAGTTGCACTGCGACTACGTTCTACACCCATGATCAAACGTCTGCTGCGCCTCCGGCGCCGAAGAGGTAATAGGTTTGCATAAGGGAATTGAGATGAAGCTGATTCACATATTGATGCTTGTCGCCTTATTGGCGGCTGCTGCCATGGCGCAAAATTCGGGTGCGAGCGGCCAGGCCAAGCCGACGCCGTCTCCTGCGGCAACAACGAGTCAAGGCGCAAAGGCGCAAAGTAACCCTGCCTCCCCCGCGAATGCCAGTGGCGCTTCGGTGAGTGGCCAAAAGCCTTCTGCCGCCAATAGGCCGCTCGCTCTTACGGGCGTGCCCGGCAACGCGGCTAAGCCCGGAGCCACAGCTTCGAATCAAGCGGCAACGGGCAAGGCTGGAGCGCCGGCTGTCACAGCCAGTCCTTCGATTGTGAAGGGTGGCGCGGCTCCTTCCATTGTGAAACAAGCTTCGCCATCACCGGTTACGGCGCAAGCGCAAACGGTGAAAGCTCGGCCAAAGAAAGGGCCAATCCCGGTTCTTAAGGCAAATCAGCCGGAGAAAACAAGCGCTACGGCGAAAGGAGCAGGCAAGCCGAAGAGGAGTCCATTTGCCAAGCCTGCCTCGGTGGAGAAAAAGGCTGCAACCCCCGCGATTGCTCCTGGTGCCGATAAGACTGCCGCTTCGGCGGCCTCCAAGCCGATTAAAGCTTCGGCGGCCGGACGGCGTGACCCATTTGTGAGTCCCGTTCGGGCGGTAGTGGGAGCCCCGGCTGGTCCGGGTTGTTCCACAGGCAAACGCTGCCTTTACATTCCCGAACTTACTTTGCAAGGCACCGTCAAAGACTTGGAAGGGAAGATGATGGCGGTGGTGGCCAATACCGGACGTCGCGTTTATTTCCTTAGGGAGAACGACCAGGTCTTCAATGGGGTTGTTGAAAAGATTACGACCGATTCTGTGATCTTCCGCCAGTATGAAACCGATGCTGTCGGGCGTGAAACGTCGAAAGAGATTGTAAAGAGGCTCGGTCCCGTTTCGTAATAGCTGGCAATTTTGTCTGGTAGCTGTAACTGTTCAGTTCGAACCCAGGCGTAGTGAATCAGTAGGGCTAATTCGATGCGGCTCCCATTGGAGGCCGCACACGCAGGGCGGGAGACTGCCCGGCGTGAGGAGACAAAAGACGATGAGGCATAAGCAACTAGGAATCATTTTGCTGGGCATGGCGGCCACCTTGGCCGCGGGCTCCGACTCTCAACTGTCGGGCATTCGGGTTGAGGAGCGCGATGCAGCCAGCCTGGTGACAATCCGCGCGACTGGGACATTCACTCACACCGAGTATCGCCCTTCCGCCAATCTGATGCTGGTGGATCTGGCTGGAGTCTCGGTTTCACCCCAGGACTCGGCCCTGCACGCGGTTTCCACCCCGGGAATTGAATCCTATCGGATTTCGGAATACCGCTCCGTGAGCGGTGGCGAAGTCGCTAGGGTCGAGCTCGCCCTTGCTGGCGGCGCCGATGTCAAGGTGAAGGAAACCGAAGGCGGTTTGGAGCTTCAGGTACGCGCGGCATCGGCGAAGGCAGTGGTTCCAGCTTCTGTAGTTGATGCTGCTCTACCCCGCGCGTCGCAATTGAGCCGGATCACCAATGTAGCCGTGGCTCGAGGCAAAGAGGGGCTCGATATCGAGATTACCGGCAGCGCTCCTATGACGGCAAAGACGATGCGGTTGACCGCTCCTCAACGGGTGGTGCTCGATATTCCCAACTCGGTGCTGGATGGACGCTCCCGCGAGATTCAGGTAAACAGCGGCGACGTGAAGGAGGTGCGTGTGGCGCGCTATCAAAATACCCCGCCTACCACCCGTCTCGTCGTGGACATGGCTGGTGCTCGTGATTTTGAGGTCGTCCCTTCCGCCAATCATTTGATCTTGCGGTTAAAAGACGCCTCATCGGCGCCCGCCTCTCAGCCTGGTTCGTCTCTGTCTGGTGCTAAGGAAGCGATTGCGGCAGTGCCGGCGGTTACGTCAGGCGATAACATCCCCGCAAAAATGAATGCTGGAGCGGCGCCCTCCACGCCGGTATCTACGGCCCAGAGTGCGGCGGGTACTCACATCCAAGCCCTCCAAGCGCAGGCTGAGGAGAACGGCGGGCATTCGCGCTCGGATAGGGCCGCATCGCATTTTGAAAAGTCGGTGACGGTGCCTTACAGCAGCAATATGCCGGTGGCCAGCGCAAGCATCGCGGCCAAACCTGAAGCTGTAAATGCCGCATTGCAACAACAACAACAGCAAGGCGCTCCCGCTCCTGCCCAGGCATCGGCAACTGTTCAGAGGATCACGAACTGCACCAGCGGTCCTTTTACGGGAGAGATTATCGGTGGCATGAATTTGAAGGACGCCGACCTGAAAGATTTCTTCCGGCTCATCCACGAGTTAAGCGGCCTGAATGTAATTCTCGATCCTAGTGTCTCCGGGTCCCTCACGATCGATGTGGAGGACATTCCTTGGGATCAAGCGTTGGCCGTCGTCCTGCGCAATAATGGCTTGGAGTGCGAACTGCAAGGGAATGTCCTGAGAATTGCAAAGCTGGACACGTTGCGTGCCGAAGCGGATGCTCGCAGGGCACAGCAGGATGCGATTGCGCTGGCCGTCCCTAAAGAAACTCATACCTACTATCTAAGCTACGGACAGGCGAAAGACATCGTACCCACGATCAAGAAATTCCTTACGCAGCGTGGCGATGCGGTGCCCGATACTCGTAGTAACTCCATTATCGTGGAGGACATCCCCTCGTCGTTCCCCAAGCTTGAAGCAATTTTGCGTGGACTGGACTCCAAGACCAAGCAAGTGCAAATTGAAGCCCGTGTCGTAGCGGCAACCAGAAGTTTCATCCGCGACATTGGTACGCAGATCGCTTTCGGCTTTGGCAACGCGGTAACTGCTGTTGGTGGTAACCCGAATCTCGGCTCTTCGCCGATCAGTGTAACCACCCCTCCGGGTGCTCCGACTCCTACGTTTATTACGACGCAAGGCGGTACTGGGCAGCAAATTCCTTTGTTTACCAACCTGCCTGCGGCTAGCCCGACGAGCGGCCTGAGTTTCCTCAATTTTACGAACCGTTATCGTCTTGACCTTGTTCTATCGGCCGCCGAAAGTCGTGGCTTGCTGAAGGTCCTCTCTCGGCCCAGCATCACCACACAAAACAACACGAAGGCGGTCATGAAGCAGGGAAAGCGTGTACCGGTGGTTACCGGTGCCGTGCTGGGAGGCCCGCCGACGGTTCAATATATTGAAGCGCTGTTGCGGCTGACGGTAACGCCGCAGATTACCTCTGAAAACACGATCTTTCTCGACGTAGACATTGAAAATACTACCGTCGACCTGACCACCATCAGCGGCCAGCAGATCAACCCCACCCTGAATACCCAGCAGGCCACAACCCAGGTCTTGGTTAGCGATGGCCAAACCCTCGTCATTGGTGGCGCCATTCAAACCACCAACAACCTTGCTTATAACGAAGTTCCGTTCCTGGGTAGCCTGCCGGTCTTGGGCAATCTCTTCAAGCATAAGTTGGTCAACACCAGCACTCAGGAGTTGATCTTCTTCATCACGCCCAAAATCGTCGTTTCCTAAAGAAACGCTGGAAAAAAGAAACACTGGAAAACGAATCCCCCGGAGTTTGTCTCCGGGGGATTTTGTTTTTATAGGGACTCGTCCCGGGAACCGGCAAATCAAACTGCTACACTGTTGAATTGCATGGACTACATTGCGCGGCAAAAAAAGCTCGTCGATCGGCTTCGTCAGGCCGGACTTGATGCGTTGTTGGTGACCTACCTGCCGAACGTGCAGTATCTCTGCGGTTTTAGCGGCACCGCCGGCGTATTGCTGGTACTTGTGGGTGCGCGCTCTCCGAAGCTCTTCTTTTATACGGACGGGCGCTATACCCAGCAGGCGGCGGAACAAGTCCAGGGTGCGAAGGTAGTGATCGCCAAGAAATCTGCTTTGGTAGAGGCATGTGATCGCGCGCGCAAGGCGGAGATCGAAATTTTAGGATTCGAGGCGGGGTATCTTTCCTACGAGATTCATGGGCAGGTGCGCACCCTCCTTGGAAATAAAGTCCGGTTGAAGCCTGCTGGAAGCGTGATAGAGCAGTTACGGGCCATCAAAGATTCCGGTGAAATCGATCGGATCAAATCTGCTGCTTTATTGGCCTCGGGCTTATTGCAGTCTGCTCTCGGCGCAGTTCGTTCCGGTGTGGCCGAAAACCTCGTTGCGGGTGAGTTGGAGATGCAGGCGCGCAAGGCCGGTGCTGAAAAGATGTCGTTTGACACCATTGTGGCCGCCGGGCCGCGGTCTGCTCTGCCTCACGGGCGGGCGTCTTCGCAGGCGATTCCGGAGCGCGGATTTATAATCCTGGATTACGGTGTTATACTCGCCGGTTATTGTTCGGACATGACAAGGACCGTGCATGTAGGGCGTGCCTCTGCCGAGGAGCGGCGCATGTACGCGGCGGTTCTTGAGGCACAGCTTGCTTCTATTGATGCTGTTCGGCCTGGAGTCGAAGCTGGAGATGTTGACAAGGCAGGCCGGGAACGGCTGAAAAAAGCCGGGTTTGGGGCTTTTTTCACACACTCAACCGGCCACGGAGTCGGCATTGAAGTACACGAGTCGCCTAGGCTGGCCAAAGACCAAAAACAGAAACTTGAGCCGGGTATGGTTGTCACAATCGAGCCGGGAATCTATATACCAGGCAAGGGCGGAGTCCGAATCGAAGATATGGTTCTGGTTACCGATTCAGGTCATGAAGTTCTTACACCTGCTGCCAAGGACCTGATCGAGCTTTAATTCCGGAGAGCTGGCGCTATTCATGAATCATAAAGAACTGAAAGAGCTTATCGATTTTGTAATTGAAAAAGATATCTTCGAGTTTGAACTCGAACGGTCGGATGTGAAGGTGAGAATCAAGCGGGGTGTGGAAACTCACGTGGCCCCTGCGCCTCATTTCTCTCCGTCGCTGGTGGCGATGGCGCCTGCGGTTTCAGCGCCGCCTGTGGTCCATCCTCAGCCAGTCGCCGTTCCTTCTTCGCCTCAACAACCCCAGGATTCGGACGAAGGCTTGCATGTGGTGAAATCGCCAATCGTGGGTACGTTCTATGAGTCGCCATCGCCCGGCTCTCCTGCGTTCGTCAAGGCGGGAGACGTTGTTGAAGTGGGTCAGGTGTTGTGCATTATCGAGGCGATGAAACTGATGAACGAGATTGAATCCGAGGTCGCCGGCGAGATTGTGAAGCGCCATGTCAACAACAGCCAGCCGGTGGAATACGGGCAGCCGCTGTTTGCCGTGCGCGCGCGCAAGTAGAAAAGACCGGGCATGTTCAAAAAAATTCTGATTGCCAATCGTGGCGAAATTGCTTTGCGCGTGATTTGCGCATGCAAGGAGCTGGGAATCCGCACTGTAGCGGTTTACAGCGATGCCGACCGTAATTCTCTCCATGTGCGCTTTGCCGATGAAGCGATATGCATCGGGCCGCCGCGCTCCTCGGAGAGCTATCTGAATATTCCCGCTGTAATCAGCGCGGCAGAAATCACCAACGTTGACGCCATCCATCCGGGGTATGGCCTTCTCAGCGAGAATGCCAACTTCGCCGAGGTTTGCGAGAGCTGCGGCATCAAATTCATAGGGCCGCCTCCCCGTGTGATTCGCCTCATGGGCGAAAAAGAAAAAGCCCGTCAGGCGATGAAAGAAGCCAACGTGCCCATCCTGCCCGGCTCCGATGGGGTGCTTGGCAGTGTCGAAGAGGCCGTTGCCTGCGCTGCTGAAATCGGCTACCCCGTTATCGTAAAAGCTTCGGCTGGCGGTGGAGGGCGCGGCATGCGCGTCATTCGAGGCGAAGGCGAAATTGAGAACCTGTTTAATGCCGCTCAATCCGAAGCTGCCGCCGCATTCGGAAATGGCAACCTCTACATGGAGAAGTTCATTGAGCGCCCCAGGCACATTGAATTTCAGGTGCTGGGAGATGAGCATGGCAAGGTCATCTGCCTTGGCGAGCGTGAGTGCAGCATTCAGCGTCGCCATCAAAAATTGCTTGAAGAGTCTCCGTCAGTCGGCGTAAGCGAACACTTGCGCAGCGAAATTGGCGCCAAGCTCGAAGACTGTCTGTCGGGCATCGGCTATGTAAACGCCGGGACGGTTGAGTTCCTGATGGATGAGGTTGGGAAGCTGCATTTCATCGAAATGAATACCCGCATCCAGGTGGAACATCCTGTGACTGAGATGGTGACTGGGATCGATCTGGTGAAATCGCAGCTTCTTTTGGCAAATGGAGCGAAAATCGGGGACGTTGTTCCCCGATTGGAGCGCAGGGGGCACTCGATCGAGTGCCGTATTAATGCCGAGCATCCGGAAAAATTCACACCCTCTGCGGGCAAGATCACAACATTCAATATTCCTGGCGGGCTTGGCATCCGCGTCGATACCGCGGCCTACGCCGAGGGCGTAATTCCTCCCTACTACGATTCGCTGATTGCCAAGTTAATTACCTATGGCAAGGACCGTGAGGAAGCCATCATGCGTATGCGGCGGGCGTTGGAAATGTTCATTGTCGAAGGGATTTACACCACGATTCCTCTGCATCGCCGCATCTTGGCGGACGAAGGCTTCAGGGTTGGCAATCTCGATACCAAATTCTTGGAGCGCCTGCCGGCGAAAGCACGCGAGGAGAGCGCCCGCTAAAAACGGCGCAAATTGCTTGTGAGCCCGTTATTCCCGCTTCCGCCCGTCTATCCAATCCTGGATGCTGGTCGATTTTCTCAGAGCGCCGCACCGCTGGCATCCGTTGTGAATTTTGCCCTGGAACTCGTCGGCGGCGGCGCTAGCCTCATCCAATATCGCAACAAATCGGGTGATGCCCGCACCATGCTCAGCCATGCCCGTGAACTCCGCCGTGCCATCGGCAGCCGGGCTGTCCTGATGATGAACGATCGCGTCGATCTGTGTGTGGCAGCGGGATTCGATGGAGTGCACCTGGGGCAAGACGATCTTTCTCCAATCGCTGCCCGTCGCATCTTGCAGGCTGTGGCGCAAAGCGATGGCAACGACGGAAGCGGAGACGCCGGCCAAGTGAAAGTAAGCGAAGAGCAAGCTGCCGAAGGAAAGCAAGAAGAAGATGGAAAGCAAGAGGGCGAAGGAAAGAGAAGTGCCAGTCGATCGCCGCTCTGGGTTGGTTTTTCTACGCACAACGTAGAGCAGGTTCGTGAGGCCGACCGGATGCCGGTGGACTATATTGCCATCGGCCCTGTCTTCGCGACGGGCTCCAAGGCCAATCCCGATCCAGTGGTAGGGCTGGAAGGAGTACGCGAGGCTAGAAGGGCTACGGCGAAGCCACTAGTGGCGATCGGGGGCATTACCCGCCTGAATTGCCGCCAGGTGCTTGAATCAGGTGCAAATTCGGTTGCAGTAATTGCCGATTTAGTACAATCTCCGCGCAAAACAGTAGAAGAATTTCTCAGCATTTTGCGGTAAAACATACAGAACAATGTCCACCTCCGCTGATATTCGACTGCGTGCACCATCTTCTGAACCCGCCAATCCTGAATTTGTAAGAGGCCTTGGCCTTGTCAGCTCCACCACTCTCGTGATGGGCTCCATGATCGGATCGGGCGTTTACATCGTCGCAGCGGATATCGCGCGAAGCGTCGATTCTCCGGCCCTGCTGATTATGGCCTGGATTGTGACCGGGTTCCTCACCATTGTGGGTGCTCT
Source organism: Candidatus Angelobacter sp. (assembly GCA_035295685.1). Lineage (GTDB taxonomy): Bacteria > Acidobacteriota > Terriglobia > Terriglobales > Acidobacteriaceae > Angelobacter. The sequence continues at coordinate 16,887 of DATGIO010000061.1, read as the reverse complement.
CTCCTATGGCGAGCTGGCAGCTATGATGCCGAAGGCGGGCGGGCAGTATGTTTACCTTCGTGAATCGTTGGGTCCACTATGGGGTTTTCTATACGGTTGGACTCTCTTTCTGGTAATTCAAACCGGAACGATTGCAGCCGTGGGCGTTGCATTTGGGAAGTTCCTTGGGCATTTCATGGCGTCGGGTTCGGCCATGACCTGGATCTGGCATATCGGCAATTTTGGTGGCGTGGACGTTGGCATTAACACCCAAAACCTTGCCGGCATTGTCATCATCGTTCTGCTGACCGCCGTAAATATCTTTGGGCTTCGCACGGGCGCCGTGGTGCAGAACATCTTCACCATTGCCAAGGTTCTCGCGCTATTGGGCCTGGTCCTTGCGGGTATCTTCGTTGGCAGGAATCCGCAGGCGGTCGCGCTGAACTTCACAAATTTCTGGCGCAATGCCTCCTTGGGCGCGCAACATGCCGTCAAGGTGGGGAGTAGCGGCGTAACGGCCTTTGTAGGCACATTGACGATCCTCGCAGTGGCCCAGGTGGGATCGCTGTTCTCCGCCGATGCCTGGAACAACGTCACCTTTACTGCGGCGGAAGTGAAGAACCCCAGGCGCAACCTTCCTCTGTCGCTGGCTCTAGGCACCGGCATCGTCATTGTGCTTTATATCGCCGCAAATCTGATCTATCTGAACGTGCTCCCGCTCGATGGAGACCCTAACGGAGCTACAGTGCTGGCCCGAGGGATTAAGTACGCGACGCAGGATCGCGTCGGTACCGCCGCCATGTTGCAAATGTTTGGTCCGCTTGGCGCCTCGCTGATGGCGATCGCCATTCTGATTTCAACCTTCGGATGCAATAACGGGTTGATTTTGGCGGGTGCACGCGTGTATTACGCGATGGCGAAAGACGGGCTGTTTTTCAAGGCTGCCGGCAACATCCATCCCAAATACAAAACCCCCGCGTTTTCGCTAATTCTCCAGTGCATTTGGACATGCGTCCTTTGCATCTCCGGTTCCTACAACCAGTTGCTCAACTACGTAATTTTTGCGGTACTGATCTTCTATATCCTGACCATTGGCGGCCTGTTTATTTTGCGCTTCAAGCAGCCCAATGCCGAGCGGCCTTACAAAGCCTTTGGATATCCGGTTCTACCCGCAATTTATATCGCAATGGCCATCTTCATCGATGTCGTATTATTGCGGTATGAGCCCCAATTCACGTGGCCGGGCTTAATCATTGTGCTGCTTGGCATTCCGGTATACCTTATATGGTCTCGTAAATCTCACGTCGCGCCGGCCTAAGAAAAAACTCACGAAAGGTCGAAGATAGCGGCTCATTCAAGAAACGGAGAGGACATAGTGGCTAGCTCATTGTTTAAGAAAAAGCCTCTTGAGGTTTTGCTCGCAGAGGCCAAAGAATCCGGCGAACACAGCCTCAAACGCGAACTTGGCCCCTTTCAGCTAACGGCGTTTGGCGTTGGAGCGATTATTGGCGCTGGCATCTTTGTTCTTTCAGGTCTTGGCGCGCACTATGCGGGTCCGGGGTTGATGCTCTCCTTCGTTTTATCCGGTCTGGGTTGCGCTTTTGCCGGATTGTGCTATGCGGAGTTTGCCGCCATGATCCCGCTGGCTGGCAGCGCCTATACCTATGCTTATGCGACGCTAGGCGAGATCTTTGCGTGGATCATAGGGTGGGACCTCACTCTCGAATACGCCATGGGGGCCAGTACCGTTTCATCGGGCTGGTCGAATCACTTTATCGAGATGCTGAATATCTTCCACATTAAGATGCCGATGTGGCTCGCTTACGATCACTGGACGGGGTTGCGAACCGCCAAGGACATGGTCGCCAGACAGATGGCTCTGGCATCCGATTCCTCATTGATATCCGGAACGCAGGCATTTCTCGACAAAGTAATGGCAATCCAGAGCGCTAATTCACCGGAGTTGTTGCAGCGTGCCCACGACTTGCTGGGTGCTCCCACAATCTTTGGCGTTGAGATTGGTTTCAATCTCCCGGCATTTGTCATCGCTCTTATCATCACCGCCATTCTTGTGGTGGGGATCAAAGAAAGCGCCCGTGTCAATGCAGTTATTGTCGTCATCAAAGTTGCAGTTGTGCTGTTTGTCATTGCCATAGGCATGCACTATGTCTCTACTAGTCGCTGGGGTATGAGTTGGTCTTCGTTCGCTCCCTTTGGCTTCTCGGGAATCGGCGCGGGTGCGGCGTATATATTCTTTGCCTATATCGGATTTGATGCGGTCTCTACCACTGCCCAAGAATCGAAGCGTCCTCAACGCGACCTGCCGATTGGCATTATTACCTCGTTGTTGGTCTGTACTGTGTTGTACATCTTGGTTGCGGGCGTATTGACCGGCATGGTGCCGTGGCAGGAAATCAACATCGAGGCTCCCATCGCCCACGCCTTCCTTGATAGGGGCCTCACTGGAGCCTCTCACGTCATCACAGTTGGCGCACTTGCCGGACTAACGAGCGTAATGCTGGTCATGCTTTTGGGGCAGACTCGTGTGCTCTATGCGATGGCAAACGATGGTCTGTTGCCTAAGAAGTTCTTTGCGGACATTCACACCAAGTTTCGTACCCCTTGGAAAAACACGATCTTAGTCGGTCTGATCGCGGCTGCTGTTGGAAGCGTCACACCGATCGACGATATTGGCAAGATGGTGAATATCGGAACTCTGCTGGCATTTGTCATCGTTTGCATCGCTGTCATGGTGCTGCGAAGTACAAATCCGTCGCAGCCGCGGCCATTTAGGACTCCGTGGGTGCCTGTGGTTCCTATTCTTGGCATTTTGTTCAACGGGTACATGATGTACAAGCTTGGATGGCTCAACTGGGCGAGGCTTTTCATTTGGCTGGCGATCGGATTGGTTGTGTATTTCACCTATGGCCGAAAAAACAGCCGCGTCCAGAAAGGTGAGCTTTCCGCCTCTGTTCCGGCAAGCAGGTAAAGCCGCTCCATTTTGCATTAGGGCCTTCCGCTTTCTGGAGTGGAGGGCCCGTAGTTTCTTCGGCCGCTACGGCGAATTTTGATCGGTTCGGGAAAATCGTTTTGTGAATTGACCATCCAAGTCGGACAACAAGGTAAGATGCCCTCCAAGTCCAGACTATTTGCTGTTTGCTGGTTTCACTAGGCTTAAGAAATTGAAACATGCTACGTATGCGTTTGATTCGGGTTTAATTGCGACCTTGTGCGATGTTGAAAGGACTGCATCCCATGGCAAATCTTCTGGCTACCAAGCCGTTGAAAGTGATTCTCTCGGAATCCGAAGAAACCGGAGGTCATAGCCTCAAGCGCGTCTTGGGGCCTGCTAACCTGGTTTCGCTGGGCATTGGCGCGATTATCGGAACTGGAATCTTCGTAATTACGGGAACAGCCACCGCGCAGAATGCCGGCCCGTCCATCATTCTTGCCTTTATCTTCGCCGCTGTTGGCTGTGTCTTTGCAGGTCTTTGCTACTCGGAGTTTGCATCCATGATCCCGGTTGCCGGTTCCGCCTATACCTACGGCTATGCCACCTTGGGAGAGGTCTTTGCCTGGATCATCGGCTGGGATCTGATTCTCGAATACGCTTTCGGTGCGGCTACGGTCGCATCCGGATGGAGCGGGTATTTTATGAGCCTGCTGGGCGATTTTGGCATCAAGCTGCCTCCGTCGATTGCGGGAACTCATTGGGATGAGTTTGTGTTTTACAAAGGGCATTGGGAGACGCTCACCAGAATATCTCCCAAGATTGTGGCGGCCGGTATTGATCCTTCAACTCTGCCCCACGCACATGGTGTGTTCAACCTGCTGGGATTCATCGCAATCATGTTCACCACCGTCATCCTGGTTATTGGCATCAAGGAGTCGGCCAGTTTCAATACCGCCATCGTAATCGTCAAGGTGTGCGTGCTAATGGTCTTTATCGGAATCGGAGCTTCGTTTCTTACAAAACATCCGGAACTCACCACAGCCAATTGGCACCCTTTTATTCCGCCGAACACCGGTGAATTTGGCAGCTTCGGCCTGTCGGGCATCTCCCGCGCCGCCGGGCTTATCTTTTTTGCGTATATCGGTTTCGACGCGGTTTCCACCGCCGCCCAGGAAGCTAAGAACCCGGCGAAAGACATGCCGATCGGCATCCTTGGCTCATTGGCGATCTGCACCATCATTTACATCGTGGTCGCGGCCGTGCTGACGGGTTTGGTGAACTACAAAGATCTCAACGTTCCCGATCCCATTGCGATTGGTATTGATCGCACAGGAGTGAAATGGGGCAGCTTCCTGGTGAAGATCGGCGCTCTCGGAGGGCTGAGCAGCACGATTGTCGTGATGCTCCTGGGGCAGTCGCGTGTATTTTTCTCCATGTCGCGTGATGGCCTGTTGCCAAAGACGTTCAGCCGCATTCATCCTCGCTTCCGCACTCCTTATATTTCCTCGATCACAATTGGAACTTTTGTTGCAGTCCTAGCCGCCGCGCTTCCGGTCGGGGTGCTCAACCAGATGGTTAGCATAGGCACACTCTTGGCCTTTGTGATCGTCTGCGCTGGAGTGTGGATCATGCGCCGCACCAATCCTGAAATGCGGCGTCCTTTTATGACTCCCCTTGTCCCGCTTGTTCCCATCATGGGCATCTTAATTTCGCTCTTGATGATGTTGAGCCTCAACGGCGCAACCTGGGTCAGGTTGGTGGTTTGGCTTGTTATTGGCATGGTGATCTATTTCGCCTATGGTCTCCGAAATAGCCGGGTTCAACAGGGGAAGACCGCGGTCGGAGTTCTTGCCAAGTGAGCGTTCCAAAGGTCCAAGCAAAACCGGGGCGTTCATTCCTTGCTACAATCAGCAATCTGGAGCAATTCTACAATTGCTGTTCCTGATCTCTGGGCATCACTGGTTCTTCCAGCCCGCCGCTTTGGGATACATCAATCTGTTGAACCGCCTGGAGAGTTTCCCGTTTTGCCCACGAACCGGTCCCTATGAGAATCCTCTTTCAAGAAGAAGTGCGCCAACTCGAACGAGATGCCGAAAAGCACGGACTATCCGAATTGGTCTTGATGGAAGCTGCCGGCACGGGGGTCGCCAATTTCTGTCTACAGCAATATGAGTTCAACACCGTCTGCGTGGTGTGTGGCCGGGGAAACAACGGCGGAGATGGGCTGGTCGCCGCGACTGCTTTGCAGGCCCTTGGACGGGAGGTTTCCGTTCTCATCATCGCGAAGGGGCCAGACGAGTTGAAGGGCAGCGCCGGCAAAATGTTGTCCCACCTTCCCATTAAGCCGATTTGGATCTCCAAAGAGAGCGACCTCGCTGGTAGGGCGGCTCGCGAGGCGCTAAGCGCCGAGCTGATTGTGGATGCGGTTGTAGGTACGGGCTTCAAGCCGCCGCTCAAGGGACTGAACAAGCATGTGGTCGATGCGATCAACGAGTGCCCCGGATTCGTGGTTTCGGTCGATTTGCCGTCTGGAATCGATGGAGACATCTCCGAGCCTCCCGAGGAAGCAGAGGATGCCGTGATGGCCGATGGCATCGTCACGTTCATTGCTCCGCGCCCGGCGCATGTCTTCGGAAATCTTTGTTCCGGCCCGATTGCGGTCCACGAATTGGTGCCGGCAACGCCCCTCGTAGAAGCCAAGCTTCAACAGAATGTAGCCACAGCTCAAGATCTGGCCATGATCTTCCCCCCCCGCGCCGATGATGCGCATAAGGGAGACTTTGGGCACGTATTGGTGATCGCCGGTTCTTTAGGAAAAGCTGGTGCTGCGGCCTTGTCCGCGCTGGGTGCCTTGCGCACTGGAGCGGGGTTGGTAACGGTTGCGTGTCCCAAGTCGATCCAGTCTACTGTCGCCGGTTTTGCACCTGAGTTGATGACGGAGGGGCTGGAGGAGACAGCCGAAGGCACCATAGCCCTGGCCGCTCAAAAGCGCATCGATCGTCTCCTCACCGGGAAAGATGCCATCGTGCTCGGGCCTGGGCTCTCCCAAAATGAGGAAACCTCGCAGGTCATTCGCCAGCTTGTTGGCAGTTGTCCCCTGCCGTTGATTCTCGATGCCGATGGTCTGAATGCCTTTGCCGGAAAATATGGCGAGCTTAGGCCCCGCAATGGCTCTGCACCCATCCGCGTTCTTACGCCCCATCCTGGCGAAGCCGCGCGGTTGGTCGATCTGCCTATCAAAGAAGTGCAGGGCAACAGAATCGGAATAGCCAAGAGGATTGCTGTTGAAACCGGCTCTTGTGTTGTCTTGAAGGGATGGCGCACGGTCGTCGCTGATCCCATCGGTGAAGTCTGGATCAATATGACCGGCAATGCGGCGATGGCGAAGGCCGGATCAGGCGACGTACTCTCCGGTATGATTGCCGCCGCGCTGGCGCGCAATCGTGGTGGCATTGGTTGGGCGGGCGGTAGCGGCCTCTCGGAATTTGAAGAGGTAAACTCCCTCCTGGAGCAGCTCTTCGAGACCGATCCTGACCTGGAAAGGATCGAGCCGCATGAACTGGAACCGAATTTCGACCTCCTCTCGTCTGCCCTAAAAACGCAGAAAGTGGCTGCCGCCGTTCATCTGCACGGGCTCGCCGGAGACTTCGCCCGAATTGGGCAAACTGAAAATTCAGTTCTTGCCAGCCATATTCTCCGCTGCATTTCCGATGCATTCAGCAACTGCGAGGAGCAGGTGGAAACCGGGCTCTTCTATCTGAGCAAATGAGATCTTTGCAGAAATGAAGACCTTTGAAACCGGATCGGCGGAGGAGACAACCGGCGTAGGCCGCGTGATTGCCCAAGAACTGCGCCCTGGCTCGTTAGTGGTGCTGAGCGGTAGCTTGGGTGCCGGTAAGACGACGCTCGTCAAAGGAATTGCCGAAGGATTTCACGCCGCGAATGCCTCCGATGTAACTAGCCCCACGTTTACTCTGATCCATGAGTATCGCGGTCCTGTAGTCACTCTCTACCACATTGATCTCTATCGCATTGATACCCAGCGAGAGTTGGATACCTTGGCGCTCGACGACCTGATGGAGCCTCACACGATCCTCCTGTTGGAATGGGGAGAAAAGTTCAGCCGTTTTGTCCAAGAAAAGAGTGCTGCAATTACGCTGGAGCACCTGGGCGGCGACCGCCGAAAAATCAGCTTTACTCTTGGGTAGATGAAATTTGGCGTAAATAAAATTTGGGAAGCCAAGACTTGGGAAGCCAAAATTTGGCTAGAACATTCAGGCCCATGGTGCGATTCAAGGATTTCCCGGCGGTGTATGCCGGATGGTCATCCAGATAAGCCACAGGCCATTCAGCAGGAAGAACGCAATCGCCGGAAAGAAGTATTGCCGGGGCGTTAGGCGGTGAAAGAAGCACCAAAGCACACCTCCAAGGATGGCAAAATCGCCCCCGATATAAATGGCAAAGATTTTCCGGCGAGACATTAAAGGCCCATGATGTTGTAACCGCAATCCACGTAGATCACTTCCCCGGTAATTCCGCTGCTCAGGTCTGAAGCCAGGAATAGGGCGGTATCGCCCACTTCGCGGGGCTCCACGTTGCGCTTCAACGGCGCGCGTTCGCTCTGCGCTTTAAGCATGTCGCTAAAGCCGGAGACGCCCCGCGCAGCCAGCGTCTTGATGGGGCCTGCGGAAATCGCATTGACGCGAATCGCCCTTGGTCCAAGATTTTGAGCCAGATAGCGAACGGAGGACTCCAGCGCCGCCTTGGCCACACCCATAATGTGATAGTTGGGAAGCACCTTCTCAGCGCCGTAGTAGCTCAGCGTCATGATGCTGCCGCCATTGGTCATCAGCGGGGCGGCGGCCCGGGAGAGCGCGATCAGCGAATAAACGCTGATGTCCTGTGAGATACGGAAGCCTTCACGGGTAATGTTGAGGAAGTCTCCTTTAAGGTCGTCCGCCGGCGCGAAGGCGATGGAGTGTACCAGCGTATCGACTCGCGGATAATGCTCCTTCAGGCTGGCGGTCAGTCGCTCAATCTCGGAATCCTGAGCCACGTCGCATTGAAAGGATCGCGCGCCCGGAAGGTCGGCAATCAATTCTTCGGCGTCTTCCTTTAGACGTTCGCTCTGGTAGGTGACAGCTAACTGTGCGCCTGCGGCGCTTAGCCGCTGCGCGATTGCCCAGGCAATGCTTCGCTTGTTCGCCAATCCACAGATGATCGCCGTGCGTCCTTCCAGGCTCAACATAGGGCTCCTCGCAGGAATTTCTGAAACTTCAAAGGATAACAGGACTGCCGGGGGTTTCAAAAAATCGAGGTTTCGAAAAATCGAGGGTCTAAAAATGGAGGATTTAAAAAATCAAAAGACTGAAAAAATCGGAGAGATTCAAAAGGGTCGTCGCCGCCTTGAGCAGCGTTCTGAAGCCTGCTTTCCAATTACAATCGGTGAGAGTAGGAAATTCGGAAGGAGCACGCCCGTGAAGTTCCAGCCATTTCTCCTCGACCAGTGGCTCCAGAGCCACGCCGAACCGCCCATTGAATTTGATCTAGCCGCCAGCACCGGGCCGCACTGGACGCTCCAGGAACTGCTGCAACTCACAGGGGAAGAGGCTCCCACCGGCTGGCTGGAATTGGAACTCACGTACTCCCGCGCTGAAGGCATGACGCGTCTTCGTGAGGCAATTGCAGAGATGCAGGGTGTTCCTGTCGACGAGGTGCTGGTGACTGCCGGCGCATCCGAGGCCCTTTTTCACGCCTTTTTCCTGGCAGCCGAACCGGGGGCGAACGTCGTGGTGCCCTTTCCTTGTTTCCCGCCCAATCAATCGGTTCCCGAAGCTCTTGGGCTGGAAGTGCGTTCTTATCGCTTGCGGCATCAGAATGCTTGGCGCGTCGATCCTGAAGAAATTGCCGCCTTGGCGGACTCGCACACCAAGCTCATTCTGGTGAACTCGCCGCACAATCCCACAGGCGCAACGGTAGCAGATGCGGAAATGCGCTGGCTCCATGACTTCGCCGCCAGGAAGGGAATACAACTCATCTCCGACGAGGTCTATCACCCCATCTATCACGGTGAGCCAACGGCTTCTGCCGCTGCTTTGCCCCATGCCACCGTCATTGGCGATTTTTCCAAAGCGTTCTCTCTTGGCGGCCTTCGTCTCGGATGGATCATCGAGCGTGATCGCATCCGCCGCAAAATGTATGTAAATGCTCGGGAGCATCTCACCATCACCAATGTTCCGGCCGCGGAATATCTTGCGGATATTGCCATTCGCCATCGGGATCGAATCTTGAGCCGCACCTCCGAGGTTGCTGCCAGGAATCTTGCGATTGTCGGCCAGGTGCTTGCCGAACAGGCGGAAATCATGGAGTGGGTGCGTCCCCGTGGAGGCATGACCGGCTTTCCTCGTCTCAAGTCGGGTGAAGATTCACGCGCCTTTTGCCAGGCCGCCGCGCGCCATGGAATGCTCCTCGCGCCGGGGGATTGCTTCGGCATGCCCGATCACTTTCGCCTGGGCTTCGGTGTGAGTGAAGAGTGGTTTTCCCGCGCCATGCAGCGGTTTGCCCAGTTCTCGCACGAGTGGTCGCACACGCGTCAGGCAATGTAGCCATGGAAGCATGCACTCACCGGCAGGGCTCTTTCCCGACCCTAGGTTTGGCTGATCGCTGAGTGCCAAAATGGCTGACTTGCCGCTTTTGCTACAATCACTATTAAACCTCAAGACACAAAAATCTCTTTTCAACACTCATGAAATGTCCCTTTTGCGGGTTCGAAAATGACAAAGTGGTGGACTCCCGCGAGAGCAAGGAAGGCGAAGCGATTCGCCGTCGGCGTGAATGCCTTAAGTGTGAGAAGCGCTTCACGACTTATGAACGTATCGACGAAATTCCTTACATGGTGGTGAAGAAGGATGGACGCCGGGAAAAGTTTGAGCGGCAAAAAATCCTGGCCGGTGTGTTGCGGGCGTGTGAAAAGCGGCCTATCTCCATGGGAAAAATGGAGCAGATCGTCAACGATGTAGAGCAATTCGTTGTCGATTCCGCCGAACGCGAGCGCACCACCAGCGAGCTTGGTGAGTTGATTATGGAGCGCCTGAAACAGATTGACAAAGTGGCCTATATCCGCTTCGCTTCGGTCTACAGGGACTTCAAGGACGTGGACGAGTTTCGCTCCGAACTGGAGCAGCTTTTGAGCGCCAAGGAAGAAAAGCAAAAGCCGGTGAAGAGCAAGCCCGGAACAAAATAGCTTGAAGCAAGCGCGCAAGCGATAGGTGAACAGAGCAATGGCACATAAAGTTACGCTGATTCCCGGAGATGGTATTGGACCGGAAGTGACTCGGGCGGCCGTTCGTATCGTTGAAGCGGCCGGGGTAAAGATCGATTGGGAAGTGAACAATGCTGGCGCCGAGGCCTTTGAGAAGTATCACGAGTACATACCCAAAGAGCTCATCGAGTCGATCGAGCGTACCGGGCTTGCTTTAAAAGGACCGGTTAGCACACCCATCGGCGGCGGCTTTGCCAGTATCAACGTGACTCTCCGCAAGAAGTTCGAGCTCTATGCGAATTTCCGCCCCATCAAGAATCTGCCCTCCCTTCCAACGCGCTATCCCGGTGTGGATCTGATCATTGTGCGCGAGAACACCGAAGGCGAATATTCGGGCATCGAGCATGAAGTGGTGCCGGGAGTCGTTGAGGCGCTCAAAATCATTACAGCCAAGGCTTCCACCCGTATTGCCAAGTTTGCATTTGAGTATTCTCGTAGAGAGAAGCGCAAGCGCGTTCATGCCATTCACAAGGCCAACATCATGAAGCTGAGCGATGGCCTTTTCCTTCGTTGCACCCGCGATGTCGCCAAAGAGTTCCCGGAGATCACCTACGGCGAGCACATCATCGACAATACCTGCATGCAGTTGGTGATGAACCCATATCAGTACGATGTGTTGGTCATGGAAAACCTCTACGGCGATATCATCTCCGATCTTTGCGCCGCCTTCGTTGGCGGCCTGGGGCTGGTTCCCGGAGCCAATCTTGGTGAAGGCTGCGCGATCTTTGAGGCCGTTCATGGCTCCGCTCCGGATATCGCGGGCAAAAACATCGCCAATCCCACAGCGGTATTGCAGTCCGCCATTCTGATGCTGCGCCACATCGGAGAGACGGATGCCGCCGAACGAATCCAGGTGGCGCTCGAAAAAACGTATAAGAGCAAGCTATCGATTACACGTGATGTTGGTGGGACTGCCGGCACCGATGAGTTTGCCGATGCCGTAGTCGCCAACATGGAAACGGCTGTTCACGCTACAACATAATGAGATACCTCGGCCTACCTGTCATATCTTTGCTGTCGCTTGTGTTGCTTGGCGGTTGCTCCAAGCCGGAAAAGGCGACTGAGAATCCCGCTGCTCCTTCTGCAGGCCCGGCCGCTTCTGCGGCCTCCGATTCTTCCCATGCTGCCGCTCCCGTTCCGGTGGACAAAAATACCGTTGGAACGGTCTCAGGAACCATTGCTTTCAAAGGCGCTATCCCCAAGTTTCCGCCGTTGGATATGACCCAGGATCCCGGCTGCCCGCCTGATCCGCAGGCAGCGGAGGTGGTCGCCGTCAATCACGGTCATCTCGCGAATGTGTTTGTCTACGTGAAAGATGGCTTGAGCGCTGGAGCTAATCCGGCATCCCCCGAGCCTGTGGTTCTTGACCAGAAGGGCTGCCGGTATGTGCCGCACGTGCTGGGTCTCATGGTCGGTCAGCCGCTCAAGGTTTTGAACAGCGACACAGCCGGGCACAACGTGCATCCGATGCCGCAGAGTGACGAGGATTCATGGAATGAGAGCCAGATGCCGCGCGGAGCTCCCATCGTTCGGGCCTTTCGTCATTCGCAGATCATGATGCCGGTGCAGTGCAATCAGCATCCGTGGATGAAAGCCTACATTAGCGTGATGCCGAATCCCTATTTCGCCGTCAGCGCCGCCGACGGAACGTTCGAGATCGACAATCTGCCTCCTGGTGAATACACGCTCGCTGCCGTTCACGAAAAATTCGGCGAGCAGACGATCAAGATCAAAGTTGCCGCCAAAGAAACCGCCAAAGCTGACTTTGCGTTTGCCCCTGCGAAGTAGCGCATTGAAAACGCTAGGCGGAATTGCATAGGCGTCCTCATTGGAAGCTCACGTGAACCTCACGGCCAAGAAATTGGCCAAGACCGGCCGCTTCGTCTCGAATAAGCATCTGAATCTTTTTCGATAGCCGCTTGAATGGTTCGATCGCAACCTGCAACGTTTTGCCTGTGGTTGTATGGTTCCAGATGCCTGCAATCGTGCCGTTTACCAGGACGACCGGTGTGATCCAGCCTTGATTGCGATAGACCCTTTTCTTGTATTCCTCTTCGATGAGGTGATCTTTCTCTGCATGGGCCAGCAGTAGGGGATCGAAATGCGCCAACAGGCGCACCATCGGCTGATCGAATCCGCTCTCCGCGAGCGCATCGAAGTCGCGCCGCAGAATCCATGCCTTGTTTCCCTCGACTGTGATCTTGCTCAATTCATCTTCCAACGCATTCCACACAGGCCGGGCGTCTCTAATCGGGATGCCGGACCACTTCGAGAAGTCTTGCAAATTCGCAGGGCCGTAGGCGGCTAGGTACCACTGTAAAAGAATCCGTTGTGCCTCCAATTCTTCGGTTCTTGTGAAGACGGAGTTTTCCAGCCACCGGTCCATCCGCACGAATGTCACCTCTTGTCCTTGATCCGGGCCGTAGCAGATCAGTCCTTCCGTGAGCGCGGGCACGAAGATATTCGACACTCGATCCATCCATGCGCGAAGATTCCTTCCCGCACCAGGCCGCAACCATGCGGTCAGTTCATTGCGCGTCATGAATTTAGGATTCCGGGTTGTGCCGCCGGTAAGGGCTTCCAGCAGGGAAGAATTGAGCGCCTCCGCATCCTTTTGCGACAAGCCAAACCTTGCCATAACTCGCAAGAGCGCATTCATGCGGCTTGTCCGCAGCGCCTTCTGGTAGATCGGGAAATCGCTGGAAGGCAGGAAGTGAAGCGTTCGCCTCATGCTGTGGGTCTTGAGCAGCGTGCGCTTCTCCCATAGCGCCGCATGCAAATCCTCGGGCTTTGTCGCATGCACCCGCGTCCACAATCCAATGCGGGCTGCCGCCATGATCTGTGCCTGCATGCCGCAAATATCGCGGCAAATTGCGGTAACACCCGGGTTCTTCGCGGTTAAGAAATGATGTCTGGTCAGGCGGAATCCGGCGGCCTGCCGCCATGAAAAGTCGTTTGCTGCTCGGCCTCGCGCGTGCATCGTGTACCGGGCGGCTACTTCTCGACTCCCCAACGCTCCGTGCCTCGTGTCGCGATAAAGAGAAACAGAAAACAGTAGAGCACCGATAGTTCTCCTCCATTCGAAATGGGGAAAAAGCTCTTGCGAGCGTGCTCCATAAAATAAGCAAAGGCCATCTCTCCGCTGGCAAGAAAGGCTGCAAAGCGGGTTTGCAGCCCGAGAAGCACCAGGACTCCGGCCCCAAGCTCGATAATTCCTGCTGCAACCAATAGGGCGTGGTGCCAGACTGGGTGTCCGCCGAAAGCGCCAAAGAGCAGGTCCGCGCCGTGGCAGGCAAACAGAAATCCGGTAACGATTCTCATAAAGGCGTAGGCGGCAGGTTCAAATCGTTTCAGGAATTTCATAGTGGCATAAGCTCCCGGCTTCGGCCTTGGTATCCTTCCGGCTGTAATTGAGGGTGATTTTTATAATGCAGCGCCACATTCTTCAGGCACGTTTCCCAAGACGTGTAGCGGACGCCTAGCTCCTGCTTGCTGCGGGAGTTGTCGAGTTCCGACATCCATGGATCGCTAAAAGGCGAGCAAGCGGGCAGTAGTTTCAGTTCCTCGAGTTTGGCGCGCGGAATCCGCTTCAGTTGCAGCTTCACATTGAGGATCTGTGCCAGGGATTCCAGGAAGCTGTTGAGGGAGATGGTCTCGTCCTGCGCAACATTGTAGGCTCTGCCCTTGCCGCGTCCCGATTCGATAAGGTCGGCGACGATCTTCGCCACATCGGAACAGTAGACATGGCGCATCTGAAGAGATCCTTCTTCGGGAATCAGCACGGGGCCGCCGTCTTCCAGTCGGCGTACATATCCCAGGATGCGCCCATAGTGATCTTTCTCGCCGTTAATCATCGGAGCGCGCAGCGAGGTCACAGGAAACTGCGATTCCTTCCAGGCATGAAACAGGTGGTCTTCGGCGGCCCGCTTGTGGAAGCCATAGAGCCAGTTCCTTAAATCGGACTCCTGCGCTTCGGGAGGTGCCTCCATCACTTCGCCTTCGTAATCTTCTTCGTGGAAAGGCCGCTGCAAACCGGTTCTCACCAGGTAGACTTGGCCTGTGCCGATAAAGATGTAGTGTCCGGTCTTGCCGTTCAATGCGCGAATGGTGGTCAGGGCATCGGGTCCGTTATAGAGCGTGGTATCCACCACAGCATCGAAGGTGCGGCCCGCGAGTGCGCGTTCAAGTTCCTGCAGGTTGCTGCGGTCGCCGTAGAGGCGCTCCACTCCTTCGGGCAAAGCGCCGGGAGTGATGCCGCGATTAAAGACCGTGACTGTGTGTCCGCGCTGTAAAAGCAGTTCAATGGCTGTCAGCCCAAGATTGCGTGTGCCGCCGATAATCAGTATATGAATGGGAGGCTCCCTTAAAGCGTTGCAATGCGACAGAATTATATCGGGAGCGCGCGTATGAAAAACGCCGCCATTGCAGGCGGCGAAAAATGATTCAATGGCCTTTTGCTGCTGGGCGCAATTTGTAGAAGAGGGTTCTGAAGAACCCCCTTAGCGGGCATAACAAATTTCAAGGCATCTCACCGCTGATGTTTGTTCCAAAATAAAAATGGCCGAGCGGATGAATTAAATGGTAATGAGCACTCGGCCATTCCGGTAATCAACGGTTGCTATTCGATTTCGCTGTCATCCTCTAGCTGTGCAACCGGCTTCGTCTTGCGCTTGTGGACTTGGAAAAGCGATGGGTCCGGTTCAACCCGCTTAATCTCTGTGAGGCGATAAACGGTCTCTCCGAACCTGGGATCGCTGCGCTTGCTCATCACGGTCACTTGCAGGTCGGGTGAAAACCACGTCTCCGTCACAACTTCGATGGGGCGCTCGTTTCCAATCGCTCCCGCCGGAATCGTTCGCGTCTCACGCTTGCCCTCCGCGGAGATGCCCTCAATTGTTTGCGTTCCCAGCGTCTCGTGCTTGATCTCGTCCGGGTGTTCTTCTCCGCTCTCGGTATTGACGATCTTGATCGTTTCTCCAAGCCGCATCGAGCGAACGGTTTTTTCGGCGTTCTGCTTCGCTGTTTCGGCAAGTTTGGCTGCCATTTCGGCGGCCACGGCGGCGTTATCGCCTGTAACCTTGGCGCCTGTCTCTGAAGCGGCCTTATCCGGGGCAACGACAATAACGGTTCCGCTTGTGGGGTCGTTGATGAAGGCGCTTTCCCGCCCTCGGACGGCCAGTGAACCGACATTAGGCTCCGATATTTCTTCACGAGTGCGGCCCTGGCTGTCCCTGGCTAACATGGAGGTGGTCTTTCTCAAGATTCGATTTCCGTCGCTTAGCACCTGGGTCGTTTCCGTAATGGCCGTTGCTGTGTACGGAGCGCCCTTTACGGTCTTTTCACTATCGGTAATGTTGATCATTACGGTCGTGCCCATGGGACCGTAGAACGCATCGTGATCTCCGTGGTCCGTTTTGGATTTTTGCACAAACGTAAATGTCTGCTTCTCAACCGCCCCTGGTGGATTCGGCGGTTCGGTTTGGGCGAAGGCCCCCGCGCTCACCAGCGCCAGGCCCATCGTCATGGCAACGATTTTGCTCATGGAAATCATCCTCCTTAAAAAATTGCTTTTTATCTTTGGGTAAAACTCACAGAACTTGCTGCGTAAGACATGCCGTTCTTGTTGCGCGTAAATGGTGCTGGCCTCATCGCGTAGGGAGTGCCGTCTCTGCCCACCAGAAAGTCTGCCTGTACATGGCGGTCCGCAATGCGCTCGCTGATCGGAACGCCGATGAGTCGGAGGTCGGCACCCAGCATGTCGAGGCGGACCACCCGCAAATCATCCAGCGGTGCGCCTGCTTCATACGCGGGAAGAGCCAGAAACGCGCTGGCCTGCGCTGCCTGCGTGTCTCCGGTTCTGCCCGCTCTCCGCCGGTGAGGGACAGGCACCGGCGCAGGAATCTGACTGTGGTTTGTGCCCACCAGCGTGGGAGCGGCCGGCGTTGGCGGCGCTGGAACCTTGGCAATTGTGGGAGGCTGCGGAAGGGAAGAGAAAATGTCCATCTTCCGCCACTGCCACCCGGCCAGGATAGCTGCGATGAGGCACGCCGCTGCGGCGAGCATCCTCATCGCCCTTGCCTGCCGCCGTGCATGATGGCGGTGGAATGCCCCGGAAAGTCTGCCATAAAGCTCTGGGGGCGCTTCGCGTTGCGGCGTCTTGGCCAGGGATCGCAGCGCCTCTGATATCCGCTTTTCGGGTTGGGATCGGTTCATGGCAAACACCCCTGGCATTTCAGTTTCGCTCGTAGCATGGTCCGGGCTCGGTGCAGGCGTGAGCCCACGGTTCCGGCGGAGCACCGTAAGATATCGCCGGCCTCCGGATAGCTCAGTTCTTCCAGGTCGCACAGCACCACGACTTCTCTGTATTGGTCCGGCAGGGTTAGGATCGCCTTTCGCAGCCAGTCGACAAGTTCCGACTGGCTCAGTGCCTCCAGCAAGTCCCCATATTCCGCCAGTTCCTCACCGTCAACGAGATGGTCGTCTTCAAGCGGCACCTGGTGTCTGCTCTTGTTCATGTCACGTCGAGTCAGATTCCTCGCGATTCCGAAGAGGTAACCGGCCACCGAACCCTTGCTAGGGTCGTAATTCTTCGGGTTGGTGATAAGCTGCATGAATACTTCCTGCGTCACGTCTT
>DATGIO010000060.1:0-42638 GCA_035295685.1 Candidatus Angelobacter sp. | reverse complement strand
TTTTGCAACAGTCGGGGGGCTTATCTTGCGGCCCTGCGCTTGGGCTCTTTCCATTCGATGAGGCCAATCATCTCCGCTGCCAAAGTCCTTTATTCTGATGCTGCGAGACGGATTTTGCCATAGTTTGTGACCGCCGGGGTTCGTCGCACATTTGCACTCTGTCGGGGCTTGCAGAGGACTCGATGCTCATTGCGTCTGGGCGACAACTCACGGTGGCGGCCAAACTTACACAGGTGAGTATCCCGGTTTGGTGGAGGGGGAGGGCACACTATAACCTTGCCGAGGTCGTAGTGTAGCTTCGTGCAGCATCCCGTATAAGGAGCCAGGGTACAGAGCTAAACTAGCTGGGATTCCCACGTAACTGTTTCAGGCCACCCGCCCACGCGTCGTGAGATCCTCAGGACTGGGGAGATGTTTGCCCCTTAGCCTATCGGTTTACGTGACGGTATTCCCCACTTGACGCTTCCACCTGTCCTCGACGAATATGCCGCGTTGAGTTGCAGTCGTCGCATTTCCGCATGCTACTTCTTATGCGGCGCGTGTTCCCCAAGTGTTCAAACTTTTACCTGGACAGGATTGATGTCCAGGCGAGCATTTTTCGTGCTCCGTCTGAAAGCAACCGCTTGCCAACCGCCATGCGTTCGTGCGTGGAAGTTCCATATATAGCAGCGGCCGTCGATGGCTACAAGGGCTTGGTAGGTCGTTTGGTTGAAAATATCTTGCGAATTTCTTGCTTTTTTGCGGAAAAGCACGAAATGCCTCTCATTTCCGGTGATTGCCGGTCGATGGAAAAACTAAGTTATTGACAATAAGTGGGTTGCAAGTTTGGGAGGGGCTAAAAATGGGCGTTTTGAGCGGAAGCGGCAATGGGTTCTGAAATTTTCTGGCGCTAGGGGAGTGGGGCGCTGGCGCGTCACCCGCAACGGCAGTGGCCCTGGGAAGTACCTTTGATATTACGTTGCTATAAGCCACCGTCAACCCAAGCCTACCCAATCGGTGGCTTGGATATTTGGTGGTGGGATAATTAACTTGCTTTTATTAATAGGTCAGCGTCACCATGCCTCACGACCGCCCCCATTAAGACCGCCCTGACAAAGGTAGATGTCGTTGTCGGTAAGTTTGGTCTTGGAATCATTCTCAATAAAGCAATACTCGATGTCCTTTTGGTCCCCTTTCCATATCCAGGCGCGGATTGGTGTAACTCTACCATCTGGTCCGGTGATCACATGAGCCCCCGAGGTTCCGGGATTTGGGATCGTGCGAGTCGCCGTGACCGTGCAATCGCCGTTGACCGTGTAGATTCCTGTGTATGCGGTGTTGGTGAATGACCCGCTGTCTGATTTTCTTTCCGTCCCCGAAAAAGTCCCCGCTGCACTGAAATCCATGCTGATGATGGCCGAGACCTTGTCTCCGTTGGGTGATGTACCGCGTTCGGTACCGCTGGTTCTTATACCGCCGAGATTGAAGGTGCTCCCGCACCCCGATGGATCTACAGTGCGGCTCAACTCAAATGCTTCATCTCGGCCCGCATCGTCATCAAGTGCTTGAGCGCCGTGGGCCAAGCCCGGATTAGGATCGGCTGATCCCTCCACGCGATCCAGATCAATGTTGTAGTTGAAAGTTGTTGACCCAAAGGTGAGCGAGAACGTTCCGTTGTCACAGTCGGTTATGTTGTAGGTCCCTGGATTTGTGGTTAAGTCGGTATCGCTCACTCCTGCGTTGGTGGCCTGGAACAAACGGGCTGAGGTGATGTTGCCGCTCCCGTCGGCGACGATGTAACCGACCGTTGAAGTTGTGGTGTCAGTCTGTCCGACTTGAACTAGAATCCCAAACAGATTTAGCTCTAAGATCGGCGTAAATATATCTCCCTGTCCGGATATTACATACTTTCCGTTCAGGCTGGCGTTGGTGCATGTTTGTGCCTGCAAATGGAACGTAGCGGCTGCAAAGAAAGCCACCGCGACAGATAATCCGAGAATGCGTTTCATGTTGATCTCCTTATAGCTTGCTTTAACTGGATATCTAATCTGAAACGTACTCCCAAAATAGAAACACTCGCCGAAATATCTTCTTTGGTCGGAATGTCGACGAACAGGGGCAGGAACTACTCAAAATTGAAATACTTCCTGGCTCAATCTGTTTACGGCCAGTTCGCAGTACCGCTCATCGATGTCCATGCCAACAGCCCTGATGCCAACCTCTTTCGCAGCCAATAATGTCGTCCCGCCGCCCATGAACGGATCGATCACAGTCTGATAATCGGGAAAGAGGCGTAAACATCAACGCATCACGGCTAGTGTAGTGCGTCAAGCAGAATGCGGATTATGAAGATTGACCCGAGCGCGCTTGACCTTCTCCAGGATGTCGGTAGCCTTGGCCGTCCAAATAAAGGGTTTTGGGGCTTGATTGTGGCGGCGGATGTATTCGTCCATGGCAACAATCAACTCTTCGACGCTGCGGAAGATACCGCGCCGTAAGCGATTCTGGGTTAGATCACGGAAGAATCGTTCCACCATGTTCAGCCAGGAGCAGCCGGTGGGGGTGAAGTGCATGTGGAAACGTGGATGACGTTGGAGCCAGCGCTGCACCTTGGGATGCTTGTGAGTGGAGTAGTTATCCACGATCATGTGGATCTGAAGGTCGGCTGGGACCACCCAATCAATAGCTCTTAGGAACTTGAGCCACTCCTGATGGCGGTGGCGATCGTCGTACATGGAAATTACATGGCCCTGGAGGGTATCGAGAGCCGCAAACAGGGTGGCCGTGCCATGGCGCTTGTAGTCATGGGTCATAGTTCCACAGCGGCCCTTCTTCATGGGCAAACCCGGCTGAGTACGGTCCAGAGCTTGAATCTGACTCTTCTCGTCGGCGCACAGAACCAGGGCGTGCTCGGGAGGATTCAGGTAGAGGCCGACGATGTCCTGCAATTTCTCACCAAAGGCGGGATCGCGGCTGAGCTTGAAGGTGCGTACCAGATGCGGCTTCAGTCCATGTGCGTGCCAGATGCGTCGCACGCTGGCTTCGCTGATGCCAGCCGCTTCCGCCATCGTACGGGTACTCCAATGCGTGGCGTTGGCGGGCGTTTGCTCCAGTGTCATCTCCAGTATTTGTTTCACCCGTGGATCGGTGAGGGTACGCTTTCGGCCCGGTCGCGGCGCATCCTTCTGGAGGGCAGCCATGCCACCTTTGAGAAAGCGCTTCCGCCACCGCGACACCTTTTCCGGTGTCAGGCTCATCTGTTGTGCGATTTGTTGGTTTTCTAGTCCATCTGCGGCTCGCAGCACAATCCGCGCGCGCTCCACCACGCGGGCCGGCAGCGAGCGCTGCCGTGCCAGGCGCTCCAGAGCAATTCTTTGTTCGGGCTTGAGTTCCACCGGGGGTGCTATCCGCATCCTGTCGTCCTCCACAAGTATTTGGACGCGCACCATCAATAATCGTTAGTATTTACGACGCACTACACTAGAGGCTTAGGTGTTGGGTGATCGTTTCTCGGTTCGTCGCTGTCCTTGATGAATCCATCCCATCGGCATTTGTACATCCGGGCCGCTCGATCCAATGACGTCCAGGCGATTTCACAGTCCGCATAGGACTTCCGCGCAAGATCATCGCCGCGCTTGTCCCACACGAGCCAGCCTTGGGTTGGCGGCAGCAGATCGGCGTAGTAATTTCCACCCGAGATGACCGAATGCTTCGCGACACGGAGAATGCTGCCAATGGCGAAGGCCGAGACGCGCTGTTCGTCCCAATCGCCGAAAATCTTGCGGGAGTTAGGCACCGATCCCAGATTCTTGTTTGAAATGCCGATGCCGTAAGGCGGATCGGTCAAGCAAAGGTCGAAGCTGCCTTTGGCGCAGGTTGGCAGGTAATCCCGGCAGTCGCAATGGTAGATCGTTATCCCTCCGTGCTCGTAATAAGGTTTCACTGATTTTGGCCCTCTTGCTATCGAGTAGCCCAAAATGGGAATTTCTGTAAACACTATTTCCCGTTTTGAACGAGAAATTCCATTTAAGCTGCTACGCTGTTTTCCCGGATGTTGAAGAACACATCAAGGAGAAAGAGCAATGAAAGCTTTTCAAGGACTGCGCGTTTTATTGTCAAGTTTATTAATCGGCACGGCTTCGCTAGCCGCTCCCATACAAGAAAACTCTTCGCCAAAGCAAGACAGCGAAACACAAGCCACGATTCGTGACAACGATATGACCTTTCGTGATTCCAGTAGTGCGAGTTTTTCCTATCAATCACATTCCATCACGTCCGGACAGCCGTGGGGAGGGGTTAGTAGCCTCGGCGGAGGTTCCTTGAGGGTGCGCGCTGGCAGAAAGAAAAGCTCTCCTGTTGCCAATTGGTTTAACTCGCAATCGTCCGGAGGCGCTAAGATGGGGTGCAGCGCCCCTTCCTCACAACCCAGTGAACTAAACTTTGCAGTGAAGGGAACTTTGACCCTAAATTACCGTGGAGGAGTATATACCTGTCCCAACTTCCTCCTGGGCCAAGGCAGTGTTGGAACGATGAATAACTGGTGGATAACTGCCCCCGGTATGACGACGGTACCGAATGGCCTACCGACGTTCAGGTGGACCAAGATGCAGTGTACAAAGAGTGGTACCTCCACCACCGTATATTTTGCAACTATTCCAACATGTAGCGGTTCCTTCGATGTCGCCTTAGATCCCAATGTTGCACCGTCAGGCGCGTCAGAAACCAAACCATAGCTGATTTCCAAAATAGGTGGACTTTATAGGCGGGGCTTTGATGCCCCGCTTGAGTTTATGGGCAGCATGAGGGTTGTTTTCGTTTGTAATAGGCCGGCATGCTTGATTGCCTTAATCATCAGTAGCCCAAAATGGGAGTTTGTATAAATTGCGTAAATAGTGCGCGGCGGTGTTCTGTTTTGAACAGTGACTATGTTCTGTAACAAATATTGTTGAGATCCAACGCGTTATAAGTGCTGGAAACCGAACTCCCCGCCCACGTTGCGATTGGCGGGGAGTCTTTCCACCAAGGTCGTATCTTGATATGAAGAGGACTGATATTGCCAGGAATGCATGCGGTTAGACGCGGAGTTGATCGACATTCTCCATGGGCTTACCGAACTGACATCCACACAGCTCGCTGCCTTCCGCGCTAAAGACCAAGATTCTTTTGGTCGCATCGATAAACAGAGGGTGAAGGCAGTCATCGTGAAAGAAGAGAGATGTAGGAGCTCGGCTTAAACACTTGAGTGAACACGGGCACCCTTCAGCGAGCTGCTGCTTCTTCGTTGAAGTAAGCATCCAAAATACCTTTTCCTTTACGCCTTATCGTGCGTGGTTCGCAGTGTGCTGGGTCCCAACCCGGCGATCACTAGTGCTCCGTGGATGCACTTGGAACCGGAAGCTCGCGACCCCGAGAAAGACAAAGCCGAGAAGGAAAAGGGTACGACAGAAAATCCCCAATTCCTTGAAGTATGGGAGCGGATTCCAGTCTTGCAGCGTCATTTTAGCGGAGTCTAGCATAGCTTCAGGGCGTTTAACACTTAATGCGACGCTCTGCTAACCTTTCAGTGTCATGGCTTCTGAGAACGAGACCCAACGCCCGAAATTCAACGAAATTTATCTGGACACGAATGTCCTCATTGCAGAGGGCTGGCCCTCCCGCTCAATTCTGCTGGATAATGTGTTTCGATTTGCCGCATGGTGGGGGATTCAAGCTCTCTTACCAGACCCCGTCATTAAGGAAGCCGAAGATCATTGGTTACGTGATGTTAAGAGAGGAATGTCTGAATTTGACGGCGCTCAGAAAAACTTGCAAAGGCTTGCGAGTCCCATCCCCTGTGAAGTGAAAGGAGAACATACTCCAGTCGAAAAGCTCCTTGAAGGATACCGAGCCAAGGTCGCAGAAACGCTGAAGGAACATGCAATCATTCGGGTTCCTTTTACCAAGAGGTCGCTGGAGGAAGTTTTCGACTCTGCAACGAAGTATGTTTTACCGTTTGATGGCAAGGGGCGAGGGTTTCAAGATGCTGTCATCCTGCTTTCAATTTTGGATCATTTGAACGAGTTTCCAGAGGTATCTGCAATTTTCATTTCTGCGGACAACGATTTTAAGGGCGTTAGGTTCACTGATTATTTATCGGGCTTCGATTCTAAGAGATTGGAAATCGTAAAAGAACTGGATGTTGTGTCTGACAGATTGTGGAAACCTTACTTCGAGGAAACGGTTATCAAACCATACAGGCAAGAAGTTGAGAATGCTAAAACTGCTGCTCAAGGGGTTCTCTCTGAACTGACGATATTTATGAAATCAAATTTGACCGAGGACATGCTCAAGCCGGGGATCGGGGATAAAGTGTTAAAGATTTTGTTAGTTGAAAGCGTGCGGATACTCTCTGTTGGTACCCCACTTCCAAAAACTGATGAGCCCTTGAATCGCACGGTGACGATTCAAATCAATGTTTCAGCCGATTGCAGAGTTCTTGTCAGCAGAGACTATTCCTTTTTCAAATTTGTTTTCAGGGCATATAGCGGGGATTCCCCGGATGAGTCTGATCTTCCACCACCCCCAGAAGAGTTAGAAATTAACGTGAACTGGAGTGGGGGAGTAGAGGCAACGGCTGATATTGTGGATGCTCAGTTTAAGAACGTTGTTTTAAAAGCACTCATTCCTCAGAAACCAGCCTTCTAACCGCTGTTTTGATCAGCAAGCACGTAGGTATTTTGAAAAGTTAATAAGAAAGAAACCGTCAAGGGAGTATTTGCCCATTTGTGGATGTTCCGCGCGAAAGAACCGGGGTACGTTGGGGCACGTACCCCGAGAATAAGCGTTGAATTAACCGACAAATAACCTGCCATCGTTGTTGAAAGCATTCCGCAAGATTCGTCTGGTGTCTTTCAAAAGGTTCTTCACCTTCTGTTTCTTTACGCCCATGGCCTGAGCTATGCCAGCCGAATCGAGGATGGATCGCCTTCCCCGAATGTGCTTCTGTCGTGTTTGATCGCTGCCCTTCCGGCAATAATCCGTTTGCCTCAAGGCTTTTTCCGTCGGAAGTCAGCGGACAATACGAAGCCGGACGCAGGCCGCATCTTTTCAACATAGAGATTGGCAACATGTCACACCGTTTCGGGCGACCGAAACGTGGGAGATCGTTAATCATAAATTGGGCCGGTGCCTTGGAAATGTCCGTTAGAGTCGATGAAGAGTCCTTGCACTTTGCGGCTGTCACGCATGGTCAGAATGAGGATCTGGCCAAGGCAATCAAACATCATTTCGGCGCTGATACCGGCAATGGTCCCCTGAACAGAGTGCGAACTCGGAAGTTCCTCAGAACCGGCAACAATGAATTTCCGATACACGGTAAGTTCATATTTCACTTGGTATTGTTGTTCACCCTCTTTGCCGATCGATCCGGAGCCGCTCAGTTTCTCTACTGCCCGCTTGATATCCGCCAAAGCTTTCTCCTCTTTCCGATTCAAATATGAGCTTACACCCGGTCTTCGGCAAAACTCATGTCGCTTCTTAGCGCATGTTTCCTGCCGACTCCATGCCGTCCAATCATTTGGACGCACAGGAGAATGCTCTAGGTGTGACGGACCATGTTGAGTGCCGGTGGCCTTCACACTTAGAGCAAATCCGCCGCTATCTCGATGGACCTTGCCTAGTAGAGAGGTCTTGTTTTTCATGCGCAAGCAGAAGGCATGCCCCGCCCTGAGGCGTCCTCTTGGCTGCTCAAAACCGGATCACTTTCACATTAGGTAAACAAGAAGCAGTCTTCCCCAGGATGGATGCGGGCCTGCCAAGGTCTTTGATTTGCGAATCGGCATAACCTTTACGCTGGTTTCGTTTCCAGATCCTCTTACGGAGAGCGCAGCAATCTGCCGCGCAAGCTAAGAAGCTTTGTCTCCGACGGCCATGCGGTCGAGCTTCTTAAGCAGGTCGGAAGGATGAATGGGTTTATTCAAGATCTCCCAATTTTGTCCCCGTTGGCGGGCTTGCAGCAACATTTCAGCGGCTGCGGGACTTCCGGAAAAGAGAAGAATTTCACAATTCGGGAATTTCCCACCGATGTTTTCCGCGACTTCAATTCCATTTTTGCCCGGCATCATTACGTCGGTCAGAAGAATGTCCGGTTGAATCGTCTCCGCGCATTCAACCGCCTGCTGGCCGGAATAGGCCACGTGCGTCTCGGCTCCATGTTGCTGTAGAATCACGGCCAGGGTATCCGCAATCGTTCGCTCATCATCAACTACCAAAACCTTAAATTTATTGCGCATAGGAAGATCCTCACAAGTCTCGAAGTAGATGACGTTTAGGATCCGCCTCACAGGATAAAAGCCGCATAAGACAAAATGCAATTGCGGCAGCGATAACGGCGTATTTTGGCGCTTATTGTCTTATGTAAACGCATGCTCTGCCCGTGGGAAGAGAAACTGCACAAAGGAACATTGCAGGTTGCGGAGGACTTGGGTGCTGAGAGATGCCATTGCGAACGAATCCATCAGCTGCAAAATAACAGCAATCATCTGTGCCCAAAATCGAGCTCCTGTTCGGGTAGCGCGCCTGGGGGAATACTTGAATCCAAGGGGAAAAAAGTGGGAAAATTTAGGCAGGGCACCAGTAGTTTTTTTGGGAATAGCCGAAAGGAAAGCGGAAGGGGGCAAGGTCCCATGAGTGCGCTGTCCAAGAACGAAGAGATATTAAGGTGTGAGCCCATGTGGCTGCACAGCAAAGCACTGCAAAGCGGTTGTAGCGAGTGCGGAGCGATGGCCTATCGAGTCTTGACCATCAAGACGGGTTCGAAAGCCGTACGAAGCATCAAGTTGTGCGGCCGGCATTTTCTGGAGATGCTGAGAACGGTAAACGAAGCGGAGAAGCGGAAAATGAGCGGCTAGATAATGGCCAAGAACAAAATAGCTGGCTCGAAAGACTGAAAATCAATTTTCCCAAAAAGATCCAGAATGGACCGCCCAGAAAGCAAGCGCCTAATAAGGCGCTTCACCTTCTTGGCATTTTGGCCCGCGAATGCGGCCAGCGATCTTGACGCCCGGACGGAAGGCCGGGCGGCGAAAGATTTTTACACACGTCAGCGCGGGAAGCGGAGACGTGTGCGCGGCGGCGCGAAAGAAACAGGGGCACGTTGGGCACGTACCCCGAGAATATCCGGTCAATTTAACTTACGAATAACCTGCCGTCATGGTTGAAGACATGGCGCAGGATTGGTCTGGTGTTTCTCAATAGGTTGTTGATCCTGATCTTGTTGACACCCATAGCTTTAGCTATGCTGGCCACGTCGAGCATGACGCGCGGGTTTAGGTTATGCCGCGAGTTGGCACGGCATACCCCTCCATAATAGTAGTGCGGGTGGTGCAGAGCTTTCTCTGGTCCCAGAGTGGCAATGGTCTTGAGTACCTGGGCCTGTTCCTCGCGCAGATGAGGGAAGGTAGTTACCTGCTCCAGCAGTTCGCGGGTAATCACGTCCCGCTCAGCGGGATTGGGCTTTCGGCTTCGAATGCGCTCAAACTTGGTCACGTCTTCGACGCCTTCGATATTCCAATGCTCATCACGTATACGGAACGGATTCATTGCGCCATGAAGGATGGTCCGCATGAGATAACGCTTGAATGGATTTGAGACAAACGGTTTAAGCGGACGGTGAACCTCAAACAGATTGATGAGATTGGAAACCGCTCCGTCGTACATGGCTTCCAGTTGCCAGTCCGAAGGATAGGTAAATACCCGCTCTGCCTTGCGTTTCACCATTCCTTGAGCCATCGGCATCGTACAAGCCAAAAAGATGTTCAATGCTTGCGGGTCATCATGGTTGAGGTACGCGATTTCGGCAATAGTAATCCGCTGGTCGCGGTCGTGAAGGACGAACAAATGGCCGCACAAACTTTCCATCTCTTCCCCCCCTAGCGCGGGAATTTTCTTCGTCGTTAACATCTCGTCTATCGTTGCGAGAACGGGCGGAAGGTATGGGACTGCGCTGCTCATTGCTTCACCTCGGCGGCCTTGGCTGTCTCATGTTCCGTGCTCACGGCTGCAAGAATTTCGGCGGCGCTGCGGTGAACGACTTCTAGACTTTCCGTCAATAACCGGGAATCGCCGTAGTAGAGTTGGCAGTCAGAGAAGGCTCTCTTGTGCTCCAGCCCAAGGGCCTCGCAAACCATGAATGAAACGGCCTTAGCTTCCTGCTGGTGCAAGGCGCGGGTTACAAAGGTGCGGCGTTCCATTCCATAAAGCAGTTGACTGGCAATCTCGCGTAGCAGCGCCGGGAGAGTTTCGTCATCTTTCATGTTGGGTAACAGGCGGATGTTGCCACGGTATGAGGTTGCCTTTGCGGGAGCAACGCTGTCGGAATATTCGATGGTGAACTGTTTTGCCTCGGCCAACGCCAGCAACTTGCCAAGGATTGCGGACACATCCAAACGCTTTGGCGCGTCCAGCAATTCCGATGTTCCGCTGGTCTGCGCGATATCAAAGACGTAGACGCCACGGAATCCAAGCAATTGAGTATCGGGCTGGCTTGGTTCTGGTTTGGCGGCTGGGGCGTTCTTATCTTTGAGCTTTCCGTTTGTTCTCTCCACGTCGGATGACTTCTTGGGAACAACGGCGGGGGCAAGAATGAAGATGCCCTTTTGACCGGGACGCACAGAGCGTCCCAACTCTCTCCAACTGCGGGCGCCTTCAACGTGTCGGGCTTCAGGGCATTGTCCGGCAATTAAAATCGCGTTGCGGGCGCTGTAGGAATGAAACCTAGCCATGGTTTCGAGGTAGGAAAACAAAGCTTTTTCCTTACCGGATTCGATAGCCTGCGCTAATTCATTGACGGTGGACTGAACAAGTTGATAGGTGCTGGTTGGTTTGCTTTTGCCTTCAAATAACATAAAAAAACCCTCGTCTGCCGGGTCGGCGTGATTTGTTGTTCACTTCAGGCGCAGCCCAACAAATCACGGCGATCCCGCGCAGACGGGGGAGGAACGGAGCGGAAGGAGGGTGGCAGGGCGCGAGTGTCGGCGCGGTACGTGACAAAACGCAGTTGGGTTTTGTTTTGGCGCGAAACCGCGCACAGACCGAGCGACCGCCTGAGCCGCAAGGCGGCGTTCACCCGACTAAAGCACAGTGGAAGAACGGAGCGGAGCAGCCAAATTAGTTTAGAGAAAATGGGGGAGTTTTCCCGGATCGGCAGAGGAGGCGGTTTGTACAATGCCCCGTGATCCGCTGACTTAATCTCGCGTACTCCGTAAAACCGGGATCAGCACCACAGTCGTGCCGTAGAGTGGACCTGGCTCTGTGATACGCCCGGTCAGAGCGATGTCCTCTAGATGGTCGCCGTGTCGTTCGCAGATGGCTTCAGTGTCAAACCCAGATTCCTCGTAGGTTCCGCAGTGGTCGCAGACCAAGAACAGTGCTACGTACTCGCCGTTCAAGACAATATGTGTCCGCGGGCTATCGCTCATTGGAAGCCAAGAATCCATCGCCGCATCCATGCATCATCCTGCAGCAGAGCGAAGCGAGCTTCCAAACCAAATTCGAGGTCGGGATGATGGCGGGTTTCCGGGTGGCTGCTTAACACATACAGCATAGATGTGAATGCTTCTCGAAGGTTCCCTGTAACAAGAAGGTGCAGCGCCTGAGCTTGGTTGTTTGGATCTGGTCGGCTCTTCCATCAGAGAATCTGGCAAGATCTCCTTCTGAAACGGAGGAGGTATTTTCCGATCCTTTAGGAACTTCGGAAGAAATAAGCATCGGGCTCACGGCTGTTTCCTTGTTTGTTTGGTTGAGGATTTTCCTCGCTGATGTGTGACCAGGTTTAGCAACTTCCAGGCTGCGAGACTTCATAAGGCGGACGCAAGGACATCACGATCAATTTTGGTTCATGTACATGTGAAGGAGCCGCATGAAATCAGCGGCAGCCAGAAGATATTGGGCGCAGAGCGGACAGTTAAAGTAGTGGTCCTCGAACTCATGGCGTTCGATGGCCGGCATTTCATCCAATAAATACCGTTCCGCAGCCATGCTATTAATTGCTGTTGCGTGATCCAATTGCTTCCACCTCGGTAGAGAGTTTCTTAACCTGGCTCACCTGAAATGTCTTCAGCCCTTGAACGATGACAATCTCCACTTCATCGCCTTCGTTCAATCGCTTATATCGAAGTGAAACGATAGCGGAATCCACCAATACGCCCGGTTGATTGTTGCGCCCAAACGAAGCCATACCCTTTCTTGTTGTTAAACCATTTCACAATTGCTCTTAAAGCCATTTTTTCTCCGCATGGATAGTAAAGAGGTTTTCTGTCTAGGATGCTGAGGTGAGGAGCAAAGGCTCCATTTCAAGAGCATCAGGCGAATGTAGGATCGATTGGATCTTTTCCACCAATACCGCAAGGCTAAAGGGCTTTCTCAGGTAGTGGTTGACCGCAGCTAATACTTGGTCGTTAGGTAAAAGGGAATCGATGTGCCAATGTCCGGTCAGGAGAACAGGGAGGTTTCGCCTCCTGGCAGTAAGGTGTTGCAAGAAATCTCGGTCGTCGGAGAGAAAATCGAAAAAGTCGATCAGGAGCAAATCGATCTTCCCTGGCCAAGCTGTACTCGATTGCTCGATCCCCACAACCGTGCCCGCCGGAAGCACGTGATAATGGTTCAACGCGAGCCCTTCACTTACAAGGCCGAGCAAGATGGGATCGGATTCCGCAAACAAGATGGTGGCTAATTTTGTGTCATCCATGAACTTTCTCGTTTCCTTCTGTCTCAATGGTCGTCTGCCGCCGGTAGACCAACGACCCCCAAAATAGGGTCCGCAGAATAAAAGCTTGCGGACCCGTTCATGAAGGACGGTCCAACCTTCGGTTCATCGAAAACGGGACCGCAAAGCCAAAGACATGCAGTCCGATCCATGAAAAACAGTCAAACCATGATTTCGTATATACATAGGAAAGGAATTTTCGAGCGTATGACTTTCAAACTATTTTCACTTTGTGCTCAAAGAAATCTGGCTGTCTCGAAATCAAGCACTGGCGAAATTCGATGGGATTCCAGACGATCATTGAGAATGTGAAGCTGCTATGTCTTGTCACATTGTCCGGGCCTACGAAGCAAATGGGTTCGCAGCCTGGTTGAAGTCCCAACGGAAAATGGCCCTCCCGTCGAATTCCTGCGGAGAGCGGAGAGCCGAAAAAATTAATGATATTTTCGACAATCATTCCGAAAGTCATACGCTGGAATTTGTGCTCCGGAAGCATAATGGTGCAACTGCTCTGGCTGTTTTCGTAGGGTCACTGGCAGTAGGCTGCGAACGATTCTTTTCGCTGGGCAACGAAAGGACGTTCGCAGCAAATTCTCGTTAATGTGGAGATTTTGCCTTGGTTGAGGGTCACGAGTTACTGGACAGAGGGTTCGAGCTTGCCTATTTTCTTATGCCCGTTCGATCGGTGGCTAGGGAGATTCTCGGCCACGCAATGAGTAATCTCAACGCACGGCACAGCAGAGAAAGGAAGAGAATCTATTGGCGAGAAAAGCACTTGCGAAATCGCATTACCAGAATCGTGAGAGACCGGCGCGACATATTGCAATGGCTTATTTTTACCGAGTCGGAAAAATATGAGATGCAACAGGAGCAAGCTGAGCAGCAAACGACGAGCGATATGGTCATCCGGTATATCAAGACCGTGATTCAAGCGGCCACTTCGTTGACGGCAGTCTATGTATCGGTTGGAATTCAACGCCTTCTTCATGACTACAATGCATCCGAGGCCCGCAAGTCCTATGAGTGGCTTACTCATCGTTATCCATCAGATGCTGAACGTCGAAAGGTTAAGGCTATGCTGATTAGCAGGCTCGAGCAAAGGTTTGGGCATTATCTTAAGACTTATTCAGTTCAACGCGGGGAGATCCGCTTTCAGACATCCGAGAACCAAGCAGAGTGGACTTACCTTGTGGATGCGTGTCTCAAGGCTTTCACACCCTGGAGCACGATCGATCAGTGCGGTGCAGGAACCCTGGCCGCGAAGCTGGCAGAAATGAACCCGAAAACAAAGAACAGCGACAGCCTTGAGGCGCAACGCTGCCATGTCTTCATCGATCCCAATTGTTTTAGTGAGATGATGGGTAGCCTGGGATTGAGCATGCCCAATCAGAGACGTGCAATTCCAAAGTTTTTCTTCAATGGGTCTGATTCCGGGGGTGGCTCGAATAATTTTGACCTTCCGCCTAAACCCGATCCCCTTACTGAGGAAGAGAGAGCCCTAATTCTAGATCGTCTGGAAGGAGAATCGGCACATCGCCAATCGACCTCGCCGGATGTTTTAACGATCGACGTGGATGGGAGACCAAGCGCGTGGCTTGACGTCAAACAGCGCACGGAGCATCGCTGTGAGATCAAAGAAGGCGCAAAGTTAGTCCAAATATGGACCGAGAAGGAGGGGCGGAAGCTTTTGTGGGCTGTTCACTGGATCGAATACACGGAAGAAAATGATATTGCCAACATGACGTCCGTGGTAGACCTTAACAGTGCCCGAGAGCTTATGCTGCGGATTATTCCGATTGGACAGGGAGGCTTTGGAGAAGGAGTCGCATCGCTTGTGCTGCAATGCCGTCCGAGTTCCGCAATATCAAATTGTCTTGAGTGGCTAGGCTCTTCGTCGTTTTGGAGGGGCATGCCTAAAATTGCGCTCGCAACAACTGGGTTGCTGGCAATCGGCTGGCTAGCTGCGACTGTGAGTCATCGGCAGCAAACTATGCGTCAAGAAGTTCTGGTAGAGAGTTTAAAAAGGAAATTGGCGGAGAGGCAAAATGCAGCTATCAACATTGGCACGCCCCATGCAACTCACATAGAAGTCTTTAGGCTGACTCCAAATAACTTTATGGCGCGCGGCCCTCAATCCGATCTGCCAGTTGTTACTGTGCTTGCCAAGGATGAGCTTATCATTTTGGAGCTTCCAGTTGAAGTACAACCGGTTTCCTACACTGCGATCTTAGAGTCCATTCCGGACAACCGAGAACTACTGCGCGAAGATATTGCGAAAGCAACGTGGTCAGATGACGATAAGACTCTGCGCCTTATTGTGCCAAGCACTCTGCTTACAGATGGCTTTTATAAGGTGCATCTCGATCTATTGGCCAAGGGGAAAAATGCAAGACAGTCAATTCGATTCATATTTCATGCCACAGCAAATTGATTTCTCTGCAAAGGATTCTATGAGTGCTATCTCCATTCGCCCTGCAGTTGGAACCCACCCCAATAGAACGGTGAATGCCATTCGGGCCTCTTCCGGATTTCCTCTTGTGCGCGCCGGAGAGCACTTGCTGGCCTCAAGCCATCGCGTTCCATAGCTTTGTAGAACCGTGACATGAGTTCAGCGGTTGCTTCGTCCGGGACGCTCCAGAGGCTAGAGACAATCCGGCTGGCGCCGGCATATATAAACCCGCGCGTTAATCCAATAAAACCCTCGCCACTAATTTCTTCACCCAGTCCTGTGTCACAGGCGCTGAGAACAACCAGATCTACCGGTAACTTCATGTTGTAGATGTCCTGCAGATCTAGAAACCCATCCTTTGGACGCCCGCGCCGATCAACAAGCGAAAAAACCAAACCGGAAAGTTCCGGATGCTTGTTGTCTATTAACCCATGGGTCGCAAAATGAACGATACGATATTGTGCAAGGGAGCCGCTCAGAGCCATCTCCCGGCTAGCTTCAAAATCCAGAGCTAGCTTTCTCTTTCCAGCAGAACTTGCGGCCATGATGTTCTTTGCTTCCGTGCGCGTATAGATCAGACGATCAAAATGAACGTTACCATTCCGACGGCGTAGGCCAATATCAGAAACCGACTGCCTGAATTTATCCATTGATGCTGATTGCGATTCCGAGCGCGCATATTGGCCTCCTAACCGTTGACCGCGCACCTGCTGATTTTGGAGAGCAGGTTGGTCACTGTACGATGAAGGGTTTGCTGAAGGATAGCCGATGGCATTTGAGGGATGGGTGATTCGATTATCGGAGGCATCAAAGACGGGGTCGGCGAGAATAGCAATCTCGTTCGGAGGTCGAGCGCGATTCGTCTCTTGTCTGCGAAGCTCAGCAACCACAGAAGCGGAGGGGAGGTTAACAATTTCGTGATTGATCAGCAATGGCTGAGCTGGGAGGTTGGGATCGGGCAAAACGGCAAAGGGAATATAACGTAGAGCACCATCGCTAACCATCAGAAGCTTCTTGCCGGGAAGCAACGCAGCGATCGGATCAAGGACCATTCGGTTTAGTTCCAATGTGGCCTTTCTAAGATTAGCCTCCCTTTGCTCTTCGATGTCTTTTTTTTCTTGAGCATCGCGTTCAGTCAAAAGAGAATAAACATGACGCGCAATACCATCGATTTCGGTACGCCTCGGCAGATCAAAGACGGCTATTGATTCGCGTGTAACCGCAAAAACATGACTTCGATCTTCTCCCAAAGAATACTCGAGCAGAAGCGTGTCTTCATCCAGCAGATTCTGGATATCAGGCGTCGTCAACGAGCTGGCCTGCGTAAGCGAAGCATAACCAGGATTGCTTGCTCGAATCTCCGCCTCTATTTCCTCATAGTCTTTCCTCAAAGCATCGACTTGACGATCTATTGTCGCTAGCTCATCCTCCGCATGCTGACGGTTGAGCAGGAGCACACGACGCTGCACGAGGGAGTTAAATGACTTTTGCAAAGATCGTCTCTTCTCATAGAGCGCGAAGTCTACACCCTGAGTGATGTCCACCCGCGCCTGCGTCAACATCTCGAGCAAAGTCCGCGCCCGCGATCTTTCCACTATGTCTAGCGCCAATTGCGGCTTTCGCTGCTCCAAAAGCAGATTCGAATATTCAATATATGCACGGGAATGAAGAGCGTGATAATGTGACCTCTCTTGGTCCATCCCTCCAAGTCGTGCACTGGTATTTTCCAATACGTCCAGCGCATCTCGATATACAGTGGAAGCGAGGTCGACCTTCCTCTCATGGCGGAGCGTGAGGGCTAGCCCAGCTAGGATCTCCGCCTGGCCCAGGCTCTTGGGAGCTATTTTTGTCATCATTGCAAGAGCTCGCCGATAATAGTCTTCCGAAGCCGCAAAGTTCTTTTTCTGATCGGCTAGGTCGCCAAGCTCCTTCAAGAAACCGGCAACTTCAGGCGGAGCAGGAATCTGTTTCTCTCCGATGGTGAGAGACTGCAAATAATATTCTTCAGCCGCTGCCAGATTGCCATGAAATTTCGCAATCGCTCCAAGGTCCGCAAGAACCAGGGCAACAGCGACACTATCTGGGGCAAGCTTGTTACGAATAACGAGAGCTGATTTCTGATATTTCTCCGATTGATTAGGTTTATTCTGATCCAGCATACATTCGCCAAGATCGCTAAGGATCGTGGCAACCTGATCGTCCAGCTTCTGTTTTTTTGCTACTGCCAAAGCTCGTCGATAGTAAATCTCCGCTCCTGTAGGATCTCCGCGCTGACGAATAAGTTCGCCCAAATTGACCATTGCGAGTGAAAAATTGTAACTCGGAGGCTTGATGCGCTCTTCAATGGCGGATGCCTTGCGATAGAAGATTTCAGCGCGCGCCAAATCACCCTGAAGGTGATATAAAACTCCGAGGTTGATGAAGCTCTGGGCTACTTGCGTGGTATCTGGAGATAGTTTTACCCGGATGGAAGAGGCCTGAGTGAGATACTCCTCCGCTTTGGAATAATCGCCATTTTTCAGCGCAATTCTGCCAACTTCACTGAAGCCCGCAGCCGCCGAAAGGCTATTCGGCCCCAGTAGACGCCACTCGGACAATGCCGCTTCACAATATCGCTCAGCGTTGATCAGATCATCGCGCGATTCAAAACTCAGGGACATCTGTAAGAATAGTTCGCCCCTTACAATGGGCCCGGCTTTGACAGATGAAGAAATTGCTTCCTCATAGAGCGCATCGGCCTGTTTCCACACTCGCCTGACACTGAACCAATCCGCCGCATAAAATAGAACCCAGGGTCGAAGCCATTCGATTTTCTCATCTTCTACGTAGTTGGCGATCTTTCTCCATCGAACGATGGAATCGTCGATTTTACCGTCTTTCGCGAGTTTATCTCCTTCGAGGAGTTCAACTAGCGCACCGTTGCGCAGATTCGGCCTCACGCCGATCAACCAATAGTCTCTGCCTAGCAGCCAAGTACGATTTTCGGTGTTCCGGATGCCCTGAATTTTTACCGGTCCACGAGGAGCTTCTTCATTTTCCAAATATGCCATTACGAAGGGTGACTCAATTTCACCCTTGGCATTCCCTCTCGTCCAGGTCAACAAAATATCACCTGGTTTTATTCCTGCTCGTTCGCCTGCGGTCTCAGCCAAGACGTAGGTGACCACAACGCCTCTCCCGAGCACAGGCTCAGCATCATGATGGTGGTTAGGGCTTTGACCTAGCACCCGGACATTGATCGCTTGCAATAGACCCAGCAACATCCATTTGGAAAAAACATTTTCCAGGGTGAAGGAAATACAAGGGGGGAGTCGTCGCGCTAAATCCACAATCAACAGGTAAGATTGGCGTTTGTTACGCAAATCAAGGCCCTTCGGAAGCCAATAAAAAACTCGTGGAAATCCCGAGAGTTACGTAGAAGGCTGTGTCGGCATCTGGGGATGCGGATGGGGACCAGGTGCTGGAGTCGGTGTAGGATTTTGTGAAAATCCCAGTATCTCTAAGATAAAATCAAGCATATTTCAATACTCCGTAGACAAGATAAAAAACATTAAGAATCCTATATCGAACAACAGTTTAAAGGCAAGCATAATTCAACGGTGACGAAAGCATAAATTTTGAAAAGCCCAAAAATGACCCTCGTCGACATCCTCGGCCTGTCCGGGAAAAAGAGTTTTATCCCTCGAAATCTGTCGCGCTTAATGCTCCTTCCAGTCTTATGTTGCATTTGTTGCTATTCTTCCTATTCATATGAAAGACCAAAGTTAGAGCAAAATCAAATACTTGGTGATTTGCAGGTTACGAACCTCTATTGCGACTCTGAGGAAAGGATTATAGGCATAAAATTCCTTCACGTTCCTAGCGGAGCGCCAATATTTATTCTGGAATCAGACACCGTGCCCCAAGCTTTCCTCTGGGTTGATACACCGATTTATTCCAACGAGGGTCTGCCACATGCTCTTGAGCACCTGATCGCTGGAAAAGGCACGAAAGGCAGATACTCATCGCTTTTGACCGACATGTTACTGAGTCGCGCCGAACAAGCTACGTTCTGGGATTTTAACTTCTATGATTTTGCTTCAGGGACCGGCATCGACGGTTTTTGGAAGCTGTTTCATTCCCAGCTTGATGCACTCATGAACCCTGATTTTACAGATGCAGAGGCTCAGACGGAGTTCTACCATTTTGGCGTAGTCACTGATGCAGGCACTAATAAGAAAAGGCTGGTGGAGAGCGGTACAGTTTACTCCGAGATGGAGGCGAAGCAGGGCGTTGAAAAATATCGCTTTGAGTTGAATAGCCGATTGTTAGGCAAGGAAAACCCGTTCAGTTTTCAGAGTGGTGGCGCGCCTGACGCCATGAGGGCAGTCACGCCCGAGGAAATTCAACATTTCTATCGCAGCCACTACCGTCTGGGACCCGGTATGGGCTTCATTTTCGCTTTGAGTGCGCGAGAAAATCTAGCAACATTTGTCGATCAGTTATCAGCGGAGCTTCGCAAATTAAGTCCTCCGAATTCGGCAGTCAGCATCGTGCGCCCAAGGCCTGATCCAAACGAACCAAAGTATCCGATTACGTCATCCGAGGACCATTCAATACAGATATATCCGTTTCCGAGCGAAAGTCAGACTGATGCCGGCGCGGTTCGCTTTGGCTGGAAGCCTACGAATATCGAATCGATGGTCGATCTCCGCTTGTTACAGCTTTTTTTTCGCGCCCTAGCCCGCGGAGAGCAATCCGTACTGCAAACGGCGCTCATTGACAATAGCCTTCGCCAACTTAACTCGGGAGCAACCGAAGTGAACCTGGATGTCTTTCTGCGAAACTCTCCACATTTTCCTATTTGGAATATAGAGGTTTCTGGCATCCCGGGAGATAGGATCTCAACTAGCATGGTTGAGAAAATGCGGGAGGTTATACTTGATAAAATCCAGGAGATCATTCATTATCCAGCGGGATCGCCCGAACTTGCACGATTCAATGCCTTAGTAGAAGCAAATACTGCAAGTTGGCGCCGGCATCAGCGAATTTGGCTCAATAGTCCCCCCGGTTTCGGTGCAGGCAATTATCGAACAGATTGGAAGGAGCACCTTGAGAATTTAGAAACTAATCCTTCGTTTGTGCGATCCATATCAGAAGAACCACTGTGGCGCTCCGTCGAACAACGGATGGCATCACATGACAATATCTGGCCCGATTTGATCCGCAAGGCACACTTGCTTGACGAACCCTATGCAACGGCATCCATGCCATCCCCACGTCTCGTCGAAGACCTGCGGCAAGCAAAAACAAGAAGAAGCGAAGCGAAAATTGCTGCACTCAAGGTGCGGTACCATACTAGCGATGATCAGGAAGCGCTAGAAAGATTTGAAAAGGATGAACTTACAACAACGAGAGGCATCGATCAAATTGAAAACAGGGTTCAG
Source organism: Candidatus Angelobacter sp. (assembly GCA_035295685.1). Taxonomy (GTDB): domain Bacteria; phylum Acidobacteriota; class Terriglobia; order Terriglobales; family Acidobacteriaceae; genus Angelobacter. The sequence continues at coordinate 22,042 of DATGIO010000060.1, read as the reverse complement.
CGCCCTTCATTTACGGAAAATCCGCCGTTGACTCCTGACGACGATATCCGCTACAGGCAATTCGAGATCGAGCGCGTGCCAGCGATTGTTGCAACATTTGATCATCCACCGACCATCGATATTGGCCTTTCATTTGATCTTCGACACATCCCGAGGAAGTATTACCGATATCTGCCGATCTTGCCCAGAATGCTCGATTCAATAGGACTAGAAGAAGCGGGACGAACCGTCCCCTACTCCGAATTTCTTTCACAGATACGGAAGGAGATCGCGAATCTTTCCACAGGATTTGAATCCGATCCGATTTCAAAGCGCGCCGACTTAACAATTCGGGCTTCCGCGAGTGACGCAGCAGAATTTCAAAAGGCACTTGATCTCATAAAAAGGATGGTGACATCCAATAATCTAGATCTAGCGAATATTGGGCGATTACAGGATATCGTTAATCAGCGATTGTCTGAGGATAGTATCTTCACGAAACAGCGCGAATCCGACTGGATCGACAACCCAGTGCAGGCTTTTCGATACCAGAATGATGAACTCTTCCTTGCTTTGAACTCTCACTTTACAAACGCACACTGGGACGCTCGCCTTAAATGGCTGTTTCATCCGCAAGTTAAGCCAGATACTTTCGTCAGCTTGCACAACTTTGCAACCTCCACCCTTTCATCATTAGCGGGTATGTCGAGGGCAGATGCTGACACAACTCTTCGTACATTATCGGTGGAAGGCTTGCAAAAGGAACTTGTTGACTATTGGCGAGAAAATCTCAACGCTTTTGAGGAAACCGAGCTTGTGGAAGGGCTTCAGCAGTTGACCATTGAGGTTCAACAAGATCTTCAAACTGGGCCAAGCGCGGCAATCCGTGATTTGAAAGATCTTCAGCGCCTTGTTATCAGCCGCCATGGCCTCTATCTGGATCTTATGATGAGTGAGCCGATGCTTACGAAACTGCGGCCACAGATTGCCACCTTCCTCAAAACCATAGCGAGCAATCAGCAGGACGCACAAAACCAGCAAAGTGAAGGCAGTGAAAATAGGACAACTAAGCCCGCGATGGAAGCAAAACTGGAGAAGCGATACGGGGCAGTAAATAATTTTCCCTTTTATCTCGGCTTCTCAAATCCAGGTGGAATTACTGGAGATATTGTGTTTACCGCTCAATTCTCAGGATACTCAGACTTAGACAGGCAATCGTTGGTGAATGGGCTCTCCAGCAAGTTGCTGGCTGGATCGGGGCCGCAAAGTTTTTTCATGAAAACTTGGGAAGCAGGCTTGGCCTATAACAATGGTGTAACAAGCAGCCCCGAAACCAGATTGATTCAATATTATGCCGATCGGATCACCGACATGCCTGCTGTGCTGGGCTTGGTAAATTCTCTCACAGAAAAGATACCGGTCCTCGACAACCGGTTTTTAGTCGATTATGTATTTCGGCAGGCGTTCTCGATTCCGAGATCGATGGACAGCCCCTCCCAGCGTGAACAAGCTTTGGTTGGAGACCTGCGCGATGGAAACGATCCTGCGAAGGTCCGCCGATACTCCGAAGCAATTCTGCAATTACGCCGCGATTCCATGTTGCCATCGGAACTTTCCAAACACGCGTTAAGCTCGATTTGCGGAGTTCTTTTGCAGGAAAAGTGTAAATTGCAGCAAAAAAAGAGCCGGTCGATTTTTTTCTTCATCAACTCAGAAAGAGGTCTTGATGAGGCCGAGCGCCGCCTTGGCATTCCTAAAATATTGCGTTTGTGGCCTAGCGATTACTGGATTTCGTAATCTGTGAGATGAACTCCAGTTGGAATGCAGCCCGATAGATAGGCGAATGTCGTTCGGCCTATTTCCGAATGCTTTCCCTTTGACTAAACGGCGTGCGCCAGATGTGGAAGCCATCGAAGTAATCAGTGCGGCCGGCTTCTTTCTGCACAGGATTCTCCCTGCTGATATATAACATTCTGCCTAGAGGATCTGTAGACGGCGTAAAATCAGTATGCATGGATGTAATCCGATTTAGATTTCCTGTGCGAAGAGAAAAGGCCTCGACTTCTGACCACCCAGCCCCTGTTTGACGAATGAAGAGTATGTGCTCATCATCGATCCAGGCTGGGCAGAGGTCAAAATGGTTTTTCGTTAGTCTATGGAACACCTTAGACTTAATATTTGCTAACCAAATGCTTGATTGATCTTTCGTCGCATTTTCTGCCGAAAAGATCAGCATTTTACCATTTGGCGAAAACCTCAAATAAGAGGGCTCTTGGTGAGATAGGGCATCTCTCGTGTCCAGAAGTTGAATCTCTTTGCCTCCTGTAGACGGCACAAGATAAATCACTCCATCCCTTTCAAAAGCAACATAATTAGTCGCTAACCATGCCGTACTATCGCCAATGACCGTTTCGTCGGCAAATGTCGTAATCTGAGCTACTTCATCCGTAGTGATATTTACCTTGAAAATTTGATTGGTATCGGTGCCTGACTTAGTTTTCAAGCTACTGATAAAACTTATCCATTTGCTGTCGGGCGACCAACTCATTTCCCCAGCGTAGCGATAGATTCCAGCCAACCGCCTAGCCGACGTAAACCCTTTGGCAATCTCCATAATCCAAATCTGAGGGAATCCTGGTTGGTTCTTCGAAAAGTATTGAAACGCTAACCAACGCCCATCGGGTGAGACATTGGGTTCAGTCTCACCGATGGGGCCAAAGGTAAGTTGTTGAGGAGGAAGAGTTGTTTCATATTGGCTCTGCTGAAGCGGGAGCGAGTATCTAGATACAAATAGTAACGCTACTACTGATACGAAACTCACCCATCTCCAAGTACTTTGCATATGACCTTTGTTCTTCCTAGAAAGTTACTACTTTAAACTCCTTATGAGCAAGGCCTTTCCCGGCTTGTATAAATACTGCCTTGCTGTTGCCAGATGGTCGAACGGATATTTTTTGGACGTCAAGATAAACGCCTTTTCCAGCTTTGAGACCAGCTATGTTTGTAAGTTCGGGACTTCCTTTTTCTGATCCAACCGTAAACGTCACCTTGTTCGCGATCTTCAAATTAAGGATACCAAGTGAGACTGAGCTCTCTTTACTGCTGCTGTTGATCGTTACTTCGTTATCCGTTTTGGTTAAAGACGTGGCTTTGGATAACAAAGCACTCGACGTATCGTCCAATGTGACCTTCGAATCCTTAATTCCTTGGCGAAGTGCGTCACCTGTGACACTGACATTATCCCCCAAACCATTGAAGATATTGATCGCTGTTGTCGCGGGATCGGAAGAACTCTGTTGTGCTTGTTGAATGATCTTCGCAACATCTGCTGCGGAGAGATGTGTTGCTGCCTGCTGGGTTTGCTGAGCCTGCTTCTGCTCTTCACCTAGAAATTCAGCTTCATAGGCTTCTTCATTTTCCTGTTCGACGGCACCGAGCGATGAATAGAATGGCGCAAAATTATGCCCGTCGGCATCGATCTTGTTTAGAGGGCTATTTTCCACGTAGCTGTAGAGATTGAGGGTTTGGGGATCACCGAAGTTGGCGTACGGCACAGGCACCGGGACGGCAGACCAGTCGGCGCTGATGAAACGCCCCAGGCTCCCGGAGTAATATCGTGCGCCGAAGTAATCGAGGCCGGATTCGGAGTCGCGTTCTTGGCCGGTAAATTTATAGTGGTTGGAATCGCTCGAGGCAAATGCGCGTTCCTGGCCCCACGGGTCAAAATCGGATTCATTCTTGATATTGCCTTGGGCGTCGGTCACGATCGATGTTGAGTTCAGGTGATCGGAGAAGTAGTAGGAAACCGCTCCGCTCGGCAGGTCGCGGCGTGCTACCCGTTTGCCGGCAAAAAAGACGTACTCCGATTGAAGGTTACCAGCCAGATCGGACTCGGCCACCACCCCCGGCGTCATGCGCCAGTAGAGCGTTCCGGTTCCGCCACTGGATTTTTCCACACGGGCTCCTTCATCGTCATAGACATAAGTGATCGCAACCCCATTCTTAGTCATGGTTGTGATGCGGTTTTCGGCATCGTATGAAGCGGAGACGCCATCGGTGGGATCGGAGACCATATTTCCTGCCGCATCGTACTGGAAATCGGTCCCGGAACCGGCGTGCAGGCGATTCTGGATGTCGGCAGTGACAGTGAGATTTTCTCCTGAGCACTTGGAGACGCCTTTTGAAATCAGGTTGCCCCAGGCATCATAGCTGTAGCTTCCGCCCCAGAATTTAGACTGCCCCGAGCCGGACAGAGTCACCGTGCAATCGGTTCCCGCATTTTGGGCCGAGGTAAGACGATTCAGCAAGTCGTAGTTAAAACTCTGATTGCGGGTTGCATCCTTGTTGTTGGTTATCCCCCAAACGTCACCATTGTCTCCCGAGCCAAAATGGAAATCGTAATTGAGGCTGAGGACAGTTGTCGTGGGGGAAGCAGCCGAGACATTCACCGGCTGAAGGCGGCTGTTATAGCTGAAAGAGTTGGTAATTCCAGCGAAGGAGCCGCTATTGCCGCTGACAAAGCCGGTCAGCGCCCCGCCGGGTTCATAGGCAGCACCGCTGACGTAGTTTAAGTTATTGGCGCTGTCGACGGCGTTCAGCAGCCGTCCTGTGGAATCGGGTGTGTAGAGGATGGTGGCATTGCTGGGATACGTAATCGACGCAATCGAGCCATCCAGGTTGTAGCCATAGCTCATGCTCTTGGTGACACCCAACAGGGTGCGCTGTTCAGTAGCAATGCGGCCCATTACGTCGAAGGTGTAGCTGCCGGAACCGGCCTGATCGGCGAGAGCAGTCAGATGACCGATGCCGTTCGCGCCATGGTCGTATGTGTAGGAAACCGCTGCAGCACCGGCGGGCAACAAGCCGCTTTGGCACGTCTGCGCCGAATATGCCTTACCGGTAACCCGGTTCAGCGGGTCATAACAGAAGCTGACAACCTGCTGTGCGGCTCCCGTTTGGTTAGCGGCAGGGGAGGTCTTCTGCAGCATGTTTCCGTTGTTGTCGTACTGGTAGCTGATTGTACCGGATTCGGGATTGGTGGCAGACACCAAACGCGAGAGCGAGTCGTAAATAAAGCGCCGGACTCGCCAAGGGCTCGAAGCGTCATTGGAAGGCGCAGCCGAGCAACCTGTACCTTGGGGAGAGCTGCCATGCTGTTCAATACAGGTGAGATTTGAAAGAGCATTGTAAGTATAGAGGGTGACATGCGGATGGGCGATTCCCGGTCCAAAAGCGTCGGTTCCGCCAGACATCGTGGCCGATCCGCTAAAGGAACCCTGGGGAAAGTGGCTCGCCTGGCTGCTGCTGGAGGTAATGCTGACAGCCATATCTCCGGCTGCGCCTACCGATTTTGCCGTAAGCACAATGTTGCTGCCGGACGCGGTGGCAGTGACAGGAGAACCGGAGACGTTAAGGGCTTGAGCGAGAGCAGAAGCCAGTAGTGTGGGGTTGCTATTGGTGGAGGCACTGTAGGAGACAGGACTAGCGCTGAATCCTCCCACGGTAACCGTGACGGTGCCTGCGTCATTAATGGTCGCGAACGCATTGTCCTGGCCACCGCTCATAGCGTTAGGAGCACTAATACTAAAACACACGCAGGTGCCGCTATGAGAAGTGGTGAGTGAATAGTTTGTTCCTGATCCAGATGTGCGGGCTGTAAGGATCACCCCGGCTCCACTCGCGGTCGCACTGATGATACTGGAGCAATTGCTGTTGAGGCTTGCTGCGAGTTGACTCGCCATTCCAGTTGACGTTGATCCTTCGGCAAAAGTGGCACCCCCACCGCAAGAGCCATTGACGCGTAAATTTACGGTGCCGGAGTTAAACTGCTGGGTGCAGTGGCCATTAATGCACACTGTGTGAGGAATTTCACTTCCGGAGATTGAGACGGTAGCGGAAGCTGCAGCGGCCGTCTGGGTTTGCACTTGAGTGGAGAGAAGATTCCCGTTTATCGTCGCAGTTCCTTGGCTAGCAGATCCTGAGGACGCATCTCCGGGCTCATCCACTTCGAGGAGGCGTCCCAAACCATCGGTCTTTGAGGACCGTTGGCGTCCGGTCTCGTCGGTGGATATCACTTTGGGAAAGGCCGAGTAATCGATGGACACGATGCCGCCATCTGGACGCGTGATCTGCGTATTTCTCCCCAACGCGTCATAAGCGTATTGGGTGGTTCCATCTGTCGAAGATGATGTAGAGCGATGCGGATTGGATTCACTGGCTTTTCGCCCCAGGTTGTCGTACCCGGTATCGACAAAATCGTCGCCGTTGGGATCGACCAGGCGGGTCTGCTTCGTGCGGCCAAGCCCGTCCAAAGAGGTAAAGCTGTCGATTACCGTATTGCCGACCAGTTTTGTCTTGCGCTCCAAGGTGTTGGGATCGGGATAGTTATAGTTGGTTCCACCCCCATCGGCGTAGACGACCTGTAGTGGGCGGTTGATCGCGTCAAAGCCAAATGTGGTGGTAGTGCCATTCTGGTCCGTGCTTTTTACCGTAAGTCCGGTATTCGGCTCGTACTGGCGGCTGACTACATGGGCAACTGAGCCGGTTGTAGGCAAGGTGGTTTGGGTGAGATAGGCAAACGAGTTGCGATTGACGCCATCGCTAAAGTTGTCGGCGTAGCTGAACTGGGTGGTGTTTCCCAAAGCATCGGTGCTGGTAGCCACATTGCCTGAATCGTCGTAGGTCTTGTGTGTGGTGATGGTCGTATTGCCCGTGCTCAATAAGCGTGAGACGCTGGTCCGATTACCTCGTGAGCCTAAAACCGCGGCATGCTGCGGCGTCTGAGAAGATGTGGAGGCGACAGGGGTTTCATCATAACCAAAGGTGGTTTGGGCCACCTGATTATTGCTGCCATCGGAGACCGTGACGCTGGCAGGCCGGTTCAGGATATTGTTTCCCAGCGACGCATAAGCAATCGTTGTCTTCTTGATGAGCGATCCCGGAGCATTCTGCCCGTAGTCGTATTTGTCTTCCTCCGTCACCGAGCCGGAGGAGTTGAAGAACAATGTGGTTTGCGACTGCAGCCCATTGGGCAACTGGACGATCTGCACGCGCTGGCTAATAGGAAGGGTGATCGCAGTGTTGCTGCAATCCGCAACGCTACCGTTATAACAGGTGAATACGGTCTCTAACAGCTGGCCAGGGTTGGAGCCTTGATAGATCTGCCGCTTGACTTCATAGAACTGGCCATTGGCGCCAGGCGAAGAATTGACGGCCAAATACTGGAAGAAATAATTCGTCTCGTTCCCCTGGGCATCAACGACCGTGGTCTCCCACAATGTTCCGCTCAGATTCTGGCGAGAATAAGTGGTCGTTCCATCGGGCGTCTGCCGCGTCATCGATAAGATGGCGTTCAGGTTGGTGCAATCGACGCCAGCGGTGGATCCTGTATACGTATAAGAAATCGTTCCGCCGGTCCTCAGTTTTACCGACTGAACCCGGCCGGTTATTGCCCCAGAGACTCCCGGAGACGGTTCGTAAGTGAAGGCTACCGAGCTGCCATCGGGATAAACAATCGCGCTGACCAGCGGCTCGTTGTTGTTGGCGAAGTGATTTTGATCGATGAATTGCTGGAGGTTACATCCAAAATTGGCTTGGACGTTATAAGTGGTGTAGTTAACGGTTACCGTCTGCGCTGTCCCCGTTGAATCCGTATATGTATAGGTGTCCGGCGAGCGAGGAGGATTGAGGACAGCGCCTCCGGTTGCGGTTAACACCGTCATGCCCAAAGTGTCGGTTACAGTTTGGGTGGGCGTGGAATTTGGATTCGCGGAGATCGTATTTCCGTTCGTGTCGGTTATCGCTACTCCGACACCTGAAGCTCCAATGTTCGGGGTGAGGATGGTTCCGTCAGGGCCGGTAACCGATCCGCTTCCGGTGACCGAGGAGCCGCCACTGACATGAAGGAGATAGCCGGAACCATCGGTCGCAGCAACATCGACGGCGGCAGAGAAAGCCTGGGTGCATGCATTGAAGGAAGTGATGGTCGGAGGGAACTTGTGTGTGTTCCCAGCCGAATCGGTGTAACTCCAAGCCGACCGCGAGAAAAGGAAGATCGGAGTATGAAAGGTTGCGGTTGAGCCGGTGCAATCGGATTTGGTTAAAGTGCTGGTAAGCGATCCGGCAACGATATTCAGAGGCGAACTCCAGCCCCAATTCCCCGGCTGCCAACCTTGCGTTGTCTGCCGCCAAAAGGGAGCGCTGTAGCTCAAACCGAGATGAAGCGGAAGGCCCCTGCCCTGCTTGCTGACAATTGGGAAGTTCCACTGCATACTGAGGCTGCCAAGATTGATGACTTCCGGCCCGCTGGTGAGGGTGCTAAATGCCGGTGTTGTAGACGGCAGATCGTCGGACGTACCGCTTTGCCCGAAACACTGCATAGCCGTAAAAAGTAGAAGACAACAGATACTGCTACGACCGCAAGAAATTCTCCTGAGTGCTTCCACAAATACTCTCCCTATTTGAATCGTTCGACGTGCATACCAAGCGAACAGGCAAGATAAGCCCTCGTAGATTCGCCTGATCTTATGCAGTCGTCGGACGTTATATCTGGAGAGTGAGAAATCCAGCGTATGACTTTCGGAAAATATTGGATTTAGTTCTGATTTGGGATGTTAAGACGCTCATCGATACAAACTTTCCTAAAGTCATACGCTGGATTTATGGTACCCAATTTATATCTAAGTAAGACGCAGAGGCATTCCTGGCCTATCCGAGGATTCTCTCACTCATCAGTATGGTCCGTGGCCGCCTCCGCGTTCTCTCAATCGACTGATCTTTCATTGGTAAAAAGGGGCCGCATGCTTGTGCTACGTGGTCCCTCTTTTTGTAGGCCCCATGCGCGGGGCCGTGCATGGAGTAAATAAACAAATCCCTCCAAGTTGAAGGACAATGGTGAAAATTGGATACCCAAGGTGGGGCCAATCTTTGCAATTACCTCCGCACTGCTTAGTGCTGCAGCTACGATCAAAGGCGCGATCAGCGGCGACCGCAAGGTCGATTTTCTCTGGAAGAGTCGAATCACAAAATTCCTTTGACAACTCTTTTTTAACTCGAATCAGTATTTATGCAAGAAGCCGTAGGACATTGAATCCTACGGCTCTTGAATGATTGCTCGTTTGTTACCGTTCTATCGTTGCCGGTTGAGCCTTGGCCTGGGATACCGGCTCTCGGTTTATGGTTTGATTTTGGGCTTGATCGAGTGCGGCCCGAGCCATTTCGGGACGAACGCTGATTTCGCGCTGATGGTCGCGGATGCTGTCGGCCTGGTTCACCACGGCGCGCGCGTAGAACTCCTGCGAGGGCGCGCCTTTGCTGAGGTGCTCGGCCACTGTGCTACGGGCTTTGCCTCCTTCGCGGGCGTTGTAAGCTTGATGAACGTGGCGTCCAAACTCGCGCTCCGCAACGTCCAGAGTGCTTTCAAGGCTCCGTCCGTCGGCCGTTATCTCTCTTACCCTTTCTGCCTGTTGAACCACAGCGACGGCATAGCTGTGGTCCGGTTGATTGTGCATACGAAATGATGGAGAGTCGTACACTCTCTCCGGCCTGCGTTGCTCGATCTCAAAGCGCACCTCATCGCGAGGACGGCTTTCCAATTGCATGACCGCGTGATGGAGATCGCGCCGGTATTGTTCCTGGGCGGTATCGATCCGCTCGAATGCAGCCGCATCCGGGGAACGTCCGCGCTCGGCTTCCCGAACCCGGTCGGCCTGCTCGACGATGGCTAAGGCATAGCCTTGCGGCTCGGGCACCTTGCCCTCGCGGTATTCGGCGATTCTCGGAACAATTCGTTCGTCGGGTTCGCCGCGTTCGCGGGCGCGCACGGCATAGTTGATATCGCGCTCGGCAAAGATTTGAAGTTGTGCTTCGGTGGCGATGTTGGCGGAATCCCGCTTGCCGACTTTACGCTCCTGCTGAAGAGCTTCGGTTACCGCAGGCCGCTCGGCTCCATCGTCGTACATGCGCCGGGCGAACTCGGCATTCGAAAGCTGCTTCAGGTTTTTGTCGAGTTGCGCTAGATCCGGCGTTTCCTTCTGAGGTCCGTCTTGCGGCGGTGTAGCGCCCAGTTCTCTTTGGACTTCGAGGTAGTTCTGGACCTTGGCCACAGTAGCCTCGGCATATTTTTGGGGATCGGGCAAGTCCTTGCGGAAGGCGGCCATGTCTTTGATGACCTTTTCCGGGGACTGACCCTTTTCAAGAGCGCGGGCGGCATAGGCCCAGTCGCCGCGGTACTGGTTGGGGCCGACCGTGCGGCCCGAAGGAGATAATGGTGAAGATGATTGCGCATTAGGATAACTACCCATGATGGAACTACTCCAATCAAGATGAAATGGCGGACAGGCCCTTGCCCTGACGCGATCGCGGCGCGCCGCCAGCCTGCCAGGTCTGGGCGAAGGTGCAGCAATTTCCCGCTTGCGCCTGTGGACAAGGTTCGCCGGAATAATTTCTGCAGACGGCATTCGGCTCTCTTCAGTCCTCCTTTCCTGGGGATTGATTCCGGACAAAAAGACGGGCCAGTTCGTACTTATCGGCATCGGCGGAATAGCCTTCGATAGCAAGCATCTCGGAGACATAACGCCTGCCATGATGGCGCTCGATGTGAACGAGAAGCTGGATGGAATCGGCGATATGGCTCTTGATGGCCCGGTAGGGCAGTTCAATGCCGCTTTGCAAGACGCAACTGGTGAAACGCTGCAAGGCTTGCGCAGCGGAGTTGGCGTGAATGGTCGAGATGGTACCCGAATGGCCGGTGTTCAAGGCTTGTAGCAAATCAAAGGCTTCCCCGCCGCGAATCTCGCCGACAATGATGCGGTCGGGGCGATGGCGCAGGGTGGCCTTGAGCAAGTCGCGAATGGTAACGGCGGGAATGCCGTTCTGTTCGCGGCGGGCCTCGAATCGGACTAAGTTCGGCTTTCGGAAGCGAATCTCCGCAGTGTCTTCGATCAGGACAACGCGGTCGTCATCGGGAATGAAATTCGCCAGGACATTCAGGAGAGTTGTCTTGCCGGTGCCTGTCCCACCACTAATAAGGATGTTGCTGCGCCGCTCAACATGCTGTTGCAAGAGAGCGGCGGCTTGAGCGGTTACGGTACCAGCATCGAGCAAGTCGTTCATGGTGAAGTGCTGTGCGGCAAATTTGCGGATGGTCAGGGTGATGCCGTCAACCGAGCATGGACGGATGACGGCGGCAACCCGGCTGCCATCGGGCAGTCGAGAGTCGAGGATAGGTTTGGCCTCCGAGACATCATCGCCAAGGCGGCGGGCGATGTTGCGGATGGCGGCATTGAGGGCGGCTTCGGTGAGACCGGAATCGGGAATGGCCTCCAGCCGTCCGGCGCGCTCGACAAAGACGCGGGGACCGCCGTTGACCATGATCTCGGAGACGGTCTCATCGAGAATGAGTGCTTCAATGGGCCTCAAGTATGGAAGGACCAGCTCAAATCCGGGATTCGGTTTCATAGCCAGCCTCTCTTTACCTGTTCGAAGTAAGAGATATCGGGATCGAGAAAGCAGGGCTTGAGGTAGCAGATGGTCGCTGGCTTGGTTTGGAAGCCATCGTAAGGAATGACGATGGCCTGAGCGTTGGCAAGTTCGGCAAAGACTTTCTGCTGAAAACGGAAATCTTTGCGCAGGCTGTAGTTCTTGCTGGCGCTGATGGAATCTTTGTCGGAGGTTGTTTTGCCGGTCAGGAGGCTGACGTTTGAGTTCTGCCCGGACTCGGTGATGGTATAGGTGATGAAGGGCCGATCTTCCTGGCCGCAAAGCTCGCTGGCCTTCTTCATTGAGAACTCGTCAGAAAGCGCCAGAAAGATTTTGGTGCGGAAAGTCTGCATGAGGGTGCGATAGCTTTCGCCGGGTAAAGTGGATTGGAGAGAGCTAATACTCTGGGTGGCGACGATGGGGACGCAGCGGGCCTGACGCGAGAGGCTGAAGAACTTTTCATCGCCGCTCGGGTCGTTTTCGCCAACGGTCGCAAAGGATTGGTATTCGTCGCATAAGAAAAGAGTAGGGCGGAAGTGCTTGCCGGGATGCTTGACCATCTCGGGGATGCGCAGCAGAACGGCCCGCTGAAAGTCCATCTTCATCATGGTGCCGATGGCGCGGGCCAGACCGGCGTTGAGCGAGATGGGAAAGTTCAAGGCACAGACCTTCCCCTCCTCGATCAGCCATGAGAAAGACGGCAAGGGCTTGCCGTACTTGTAGCGCCCCTCGCGGTCTTTAATATTGAGCTGCGGATCGTAGGTTTCTTTCGGTGGGCAGAAGAGCCTCTTGACGTGGGGATTGTCGTCAAAGAGGGAGAGAAAGACCGAGATACCCTCGACGACGTTTGACCTAAGCTTGTTTTCAATCTTTGTCCAGTCGTTGTAGTACCAGCGGTCGATGGCCTCGAATTGCTCCACCTTAATTGGGTCGCTGTGGGGAGCGGGACCGGCGTGAATCCTGAACTCAACGGGAGGCACCAGCGCACCGAGCGTCTCTTCCAGTTCGCGGGTGTAGTCGGCCCGGAACATGCCAAGCTGCTCGTCAAAGACCAGCCCGTCAGCGGGGTTGTCGGAGCGGTCCTTGAAGTCGCGATAGGCCTCCGAGGACACAAGGATCGATTCCTTGCCCTTGAAGATTTTTCGAGCCGCCTTCAGTTTGTTTTCCAGGACGTTCGAACTGATGGCGCACTCGTAGATATCGAACAAGGTCACATAGTCGTAGAGGATCTTGTGCAGCAGGATGATGAACTTGACCAGATTGGTGTATGCCTGCTGCCAGAAAGGCTCCTTTCCCTTGCCAAACATGTTATTCAGCATGGTTGCGATGCCGTATGCCATAGCGTAGGCATCGAGGTCGTTGTGCAGCGGGTTGTAGCGATACTCGGAGCCGAGCGCGATCTCGACATAATCCTCCTCGCGCCCGTACTTGTGGAGGATGTCGCGGACCTGATGGCAGAAGTCGCCCTTGACCTCCAGCACCAGCCCGCTAATCCTTTTTTCCGGATCGTGACACTTGAAGCCGAGAAGTTGGTCGGCGGCTGGGCGCATAGCGCCGGTGGTCTTGCCCGATCCCATCGCGCCGATAATCATCGTTCCGGTGTAGAGACCGCGCTCGGGGATCTTCAGCCAGCGCGGGTTGAGACAAGGGCCGAACTTAATCTGGTGATGTTGCTCTCCCAAAATCAGGAAGAGGCTGCCGCGTTTGTGGGGAGCAGGATACGGTTCGAGCGGCACGAGCTTCCCCTGCGGCGCGTTGCGGTAGCCAAAGATATAAAGGGCGGAGAAGATGGAGGAATAGACGATGCCCGGCGTAGTAAAAAGCAGAAGCGAATAAGTCCAGAAGATTGCGGAATAAACGGTTGGGTCTTTGATGGCGATGAGCTGGAGATAAAGATTGGCCGAGGGGAACGGATACATGATATAGAGGACCGTTCCGGTGACGGCGGCCAGCACGAAGCTGACGAAGTTTTTCGAGTTAAGGATTCGTTCCAGCATAAATGTGTCCTTTATTGCTTCCGTGAGGCTTCGTCGGAGCGAGACGTAGAGGCCGAGCCCGAGGAAGCTTTGGCTGAAGAAGGTTCGGAAGATTTTTCTGCCGGGTTCTTCGAAGAACCGGCAGCGGCGGATTGTCTCTGGCGCTGCTGCCAGGGAGCGAACTCCGGGTCGGTCCTGAAGAGGAGCTTCAGGGCCTCACGGATGATGCGGTCGGGTTTGTTGTTGGAGAACTTGCAGTATTCGTGCAAGTTGGCTTTGGTTTCGGTGTCGATGCTGAAGGTAAGCATCGACGCCTTGCCTTTGGGTTCGCTGTCGATCAGTGGCATAGCGTGCCTCCTTGGTTTTAAAAGTTGCCAGTGGGCATGGGAGCAACCCCCGGAGCGAAGCGCAGCCCGAAGGGGCCGACGCCTGCGGCGGCGGCGGGGTTGATCCCATGCCCACTAGTAGTTTCCGAGGGTGTATTCGCTGGCCGCCTGCGGCTACGCAAGTAGCGATAAGCTAAGCATTTAGCGGTTTGATCCTCAGACCGTGCTCCTGACCATGGTCCTGACCATCGTGTTTGGGGCTTGGTGGCCATCTGTTCTCATCGCCTCAGCAAGTACGTCTCAAAGATTGCGGATGACTGCGAAGGAGGGCGCGGTCCAGACGCGTCCTCCTTCCTCTGAACTTCAGTAGTGAGCCATTGGCGATAACGCGCCTGATGCTCGTCGCGTGAAAAATATTTCGCGCCGCGATTGAGCCGGTTGATGTCCGGGTCGGTAAACTCCGCGAAGCGTTTCTCCTCCCACATCTTTCTCAGGCGGAAGTAAGCCAGCATCGAGGGCGAGTAGAACTCCTGGTTGTGGCGGGAAAGAACCGCGTTGAACCGCTTCTCAGCCAGCTCAAAATATCTGGCCTTGTTGGCGACGTAGAGGAAGCGGAAGGGAGTCTTCAAGGCTTTAAACAGGGGACGATAGGTTTCGAGGTGAGTCACAAGGCTTTCTGAACCTTCGTGAAAGCTTTCAAAATAGGTGAAGGTCAAAGGCGTGCCGGGGTCAACCTCGGGCTGAGGAATAAAGATAGGAAACTTATCGACGAAATACCGGATGGTCGATACCCCGCCGGTCTTGGATCGGTACTCAGTAGCGGGCAGGCAAGCTTTGTCCAGGCCACATTCAACCGTGAAGTATCGAACCTTGTCGGACTCCTCTTCCAGATATTCCTCGTCGGAGTTTTCAAGAACGAAGTCCAGCACCTTGAGTTTGAGGAGAACTCTAGTTTCCGAGCCAGTCTTGCGATTGGAGGAATGCTCCTTGTCGAGGGCGCGGTAGACGGCGCGGGCAAACAGGTGATAGCGGCAATAGTTAGCCTGGGTGAAGGTGTTGGCGGTTATGTGGCGGTTGGCAACCGCCTTTCTCAAAAAGTCCTGAGGAGCGTAGCCGCGCTCCGCGCCGCTGAATTGAAGAAATTGGCGGCGGAGGAAATGGCCGGAGTGGGCGGCTACGATGGAGAGAAAGCGGCTCTCCCGGTCCGTATAGCCCAGACTCATGACCGCTTGGATATTTTGTTCGTTGAACGTCATCGCGAGATGATTCCTCCCATGAGGTCGGGGCCGTTTGCGCTCCGTCCCCGGCGGCTGCTGCCGTAGAGCCGGAAGCCTGCCGCCGAACGTTCGGCCACGGTCTCGGCTTTGTAGTTGGTAGTAACCAGTTCCAAGTCGCAATAGGACGTGCCGCCTCCGGCGGTCTCGTATTCAATGCGAACGTCGGGAATGGGAACCTTGCCGTTGACAACCTTCAGGTTCTCGCGCTGTGCGACTTCCAAGAGGTGCCGGAGCCTCTGGGGCTTGGGCAAGTGATAGGACTTGGCCAGTTGGCGGTTGATCCGCCTCCTGAACTCGAAGTCCAGGTGAACGCGGCGCGGCTTGCCGCCGTGGTTGGCAATGTCCTGGGCGGCGTGCCGGTACATGCGATAGAGCGCGGCATCGTGCTCGATTTCTCGCCGCTTCACCGGCCCCGCATGAATGGTCTGGTCGGGGTTCGACCGGAGATATCTTTGGACAAGCTCCCTGGCGGGCTTGGCGAGAGAAACGTATTTGATGGGCGATGCCTTGGAGCCGATGATGCGAACGAGGTTCTGGCGGTGCAGGTGCGTTAGGTCGCGGTCGAAGGATGCCTTGTCTCCGCGATAGACCTGTTTCATCAGCTCGCCTTTCTCGATGACGCGAAAGATTCCGACTTCGGTGAGCACCTGGGCTTCGCGATTATTTAAGCGGTAGCTCCTCTGCCTCAGTTCAAAGACCGCTCTACCGTCATGCCTTTGGTCGTTCTCACGGTCTGGGGCGATTTGCTCCGGAACTATGGTTTCCTGTTCCAAGGGAATGAGAGCCGGAAGCGTGGGCCGCGTTCTTACGTCGCGGCCCGGCTTCTGCCGGTCTGGCTGATCGGGGATGTCAAGATCGCGGTCCATGGCTACTCCTCGAATTTTTCCGTGATCTCGTTGGCGAGAACGCTGTGGCCGGTCTTCACCTGCTTGTCCAGGTGCAGGAGCTTCTGCCCGGTGTTCTTCAGGAAGAAGCGGCGGAAGATGGCGAAGTTCAATGCAAAGATATTCAGGAAGAGAATCAGGACGAACGCCTCGATGTATCCGCCATAGGCGGCAAACAGATGATTGCGAAATGGAATCAGAAACTTGAGGCGATCAAGCAGCACGATCATGGCGGCCACAAACAGGCCGAAGGTAATGAGCACCGAAGTTCCGAGCATAAGATTCTCCTTGTCTTGCTGAGAGCTAGGCGGGAAAGGGCCGGGGCCGCTTCGCGTAAGCGGGGCGCGAAGGGTGCGCGGTCCCGGCCATGTTTGTGTGGTTGTTGGGGTGGGACTGATGCGGGTTGCGGCAACGGCGGTCATGACAGGGGTGCTATTGAAAAGCCGCATCCTCGCGGAAGTAGGTAATGGCCAATCCCAGAGGATTGACCTGAATCAAATCGTTGGGAACCGAGTCCCTGAAGAAAAAGACAAAGTGAGCGGTGTAAAGGACGCGCTTGGTCTCGGTCCTGTCCACCGGGTTGTAGAAGATTTCGTAAAAGTCCACTGTGGCCTTGAAGGGAGCGGAGCGCAGGTCTTCAATCGAGACTTTGGCAATGCTGATGTCGATGTCGGCCTGCTGGCCTTCGAGGTAGGTTTCGATAATCTTGTCCTTGCTCCAAGCCCGGTCAAGGCCGTTGCCTAGCTGGGCGTCGGTAAAGAGCAAAGCTTTGTGGAAGTTGTCGCGGATGGTGAAGCGGCTGCGCGTATAGTACAGGCGGCAGAACTCGCTGAGAAAATACTTGATCTCGGCTTCCTGCGGCCTGTAGGCAAAGTTGCTGTAGCTGATGGCCTCGGCCCGGCCCACGTCGTTGATGCGCACGACCAGGGGCTTGAAGTTCTGGACCATGCGCGCCGTCCGGACGTTGCTATAGATCGAGGCCATACACACCAGCGACATCGCCAGGAGAGCTATCCGCAGATAAGTATTCGTGACCAGGGCGTTGCCAAACTGCTCGGCGTAAAGCTGCCGGGCGGCATTGAACTTCGGATCGACCGGATTGGGATGTTGATTGTTCATAGAGCCGCCCTTACGGCCATGGTGGCCGCCGTCTGGACCGCGCCGCCCCCGCCCTCACCCGATGAGCCGCTGAAGACGTGGTTGACCAGCACCGGGATCTTGAGGATTCCGTAGATGCCTGCGCCGACCACCACCGTCAGGAACGGCAGCATGGCCAGAGCGTGGGCCATGTCGCTGAACGACTGCGGTTCAAGCGGCCCGAGAAGCTGGAGCATGAGTTTGGCCAGCACCCACAGGAAGGCGTTGGCGATGACCGGATAGAAGGCGTATTGAAAGAACGACTTGAGCCAGCCCCAAAACAGGAAATCCATCTTGGGGACGATGAAGAATGGAATGAAGATGGGGCCGATCAGGGTCAGGACGCCGATGGCGATATAACCGAAAGCGATGATGGCGAATACCAGCAGCTCAACCACCGAGAAAATGAGCATGAGGAAGATCGAATAAAAGAAATAGCCCGGCCCCATGGTGAGCAATCGAAGAGCGGAAGCCGCTTGCACGTAGCCTTCGAGCTTCATCACCAACTCGTTGATAGGTTGCTGTCCGATGCGGTCGGCCAGCATAAAAGCCTGATCGGTAATCAGGTGATAGAAGCTCGTGCCGATGCCGGGAATCGGAACCGAGTAGTAATGCGTCATGGCGTAGCCAAAGCTCAGGACCAGGACGAAATCGGCGAAGACGCCGAAGTCGAGCCCTGGGCCTCCGGAGGCCGCGTTGAGCGCGTTCTTCACGCCCACCCACACGATCAGAATGGTGGCGAAGCCGCGGAACAAGTTCATGCCGAGCGCCGTGAAGAAAAAGGCGTTCTGGGCGAAGAGGCCCGCAATGTCGTTGCGGACCGAATCCAAGAGACTGTGAAACAGCATAAGGACTCCTATGGCAGCCGGAAGGGGCCGGATGAGGGTTGGCTGTCGATGGCGGCGAAGGTCTGCTGCATGATGGCCTGGGCGCGGATGTTTACGTTCATGTCCTCACCCTGCTGCTTGCGCTCGTGGGCGGCGCTGCCGGTTGCCTGTTCCAGCATCCCGACCAACAGCTTGTTGGTGTCCTGCATGGAGCGGGCCAGGACCACGCTGGCCGCATTGATTTTGTTCAACACGGCGACTTGGCCGTTCAACTGGTTGTCGGGAGAGAGAGAATCGTTTTCGAGACGGCCAAGCATGGCGGCAATCTGCTGGGAGCTGTTGCGTATCTCGCCAATGGTGCGCAAGCTCTCCACGTTGGCCGCGTCCAGCAACTCAAGCATTCCCTGTTGGGTTTGCAAGCTTCCGTTTAGGCTGGCGCTCAGATTGGCGGAGTCGTAGCGGCGGAGCGGCCCGACAATCTGCGAGTATCCGGCGTTGATGTTCGATAGATTGCCGGTGTTGACGCCGTTGGTCCACTGGCCGGTGTTACCGAAGGTGTTCTGAGACAGAAGTTGATGCCAGTCGGAGAAGGCCGCCCGGTAGCGGGCGGGCATGTTCTGTATCTGCTGGGCTTGGGTCTGAAGAAACTGGTACTGCTGGAGAAAGAGGGAGTAGGACATCTGCAACTGTCGAAGCTGCTGCTGAAGTTGCAGATAACGAAGCAGCGCGTTCTTATAGTTCGAGGGATCGAAGACGATTCCGCTGCCTAGCTGCGCCGAGGCGGGGATCGCCCCGAGACTCAGGCTGAGAGCGAGCAGAAGCATCGCAATGCGTGATTTCATAAAAGACTCCTAGAAACTCGCGGGACTCGTGGCCGGACGTGGCGCGTATTCCGGCACCAATAGGTCCTGCGTGAGATAAACCTTGACGCGATGTCCCTCGCGAATGGTGATGGTCGGGAGGACATTCAGAAAGCGGTCAAGGATGTGAACGGAAGATTGGGCAAGGCTCGAAGAAACGCCCTGGCGATAGGTGTCGGTAGTTGACTGGGGAACGTCGATGGTAACCGGCTGCGTCCCGGCCTGGGCCAGCCCAGAGATTGCGCCCACGGCAATCGACGCGCCGAAGATCTGGAGATAGTGATGATTGGTCTGGTCCTTGAGGCCGGTCTCGCCGATCTGGTTCAACCCCTGGAAGCGGTCAAGATCGACCGAAGATCCATCCGGCATCAGCAGGCGGTGGAAAAATACAGCGAGACGCCGTTGTCCAAAGCCATCCACTTGCTTGGTCTCACCGAGCAGCTTGCTGCCTGCCGGGATCAGAAGCTTGAGACGGTCTTTGGAGTAGACATCGCTGGTCATCATCGCAAGGACCGGGCCGCTGAAATCGCCGTTGAGGCGATTCACCAGCACTGTCTCCAACAGCGTTCCTTCGAAGACCGGATACTCGTTGTCCCCGGCCTCTTCCGCGGTTACGCTCGGCACAACCCGAGAAGGTGGCTTTTTTCCTTGTGGGCTGGCGGCTGCCGTCGCAGGAGTCTGGATGCTTGATACATCCGTATTCACTGCGCCGGAAATCGGCAGGTTAGCGATGGCCGCCGCGACCTGTTCAGGCGTCGGCGGCTGCGGTGCATTCGCCGGTTTGCCTTCGGACTCGCGGTAGCTGAGTGCGATACTCGATGAATACAGAGACGTATAGTTGCGCTTTCTACGGTCCTCTTCAATCGGATCGACCGGAGGCGCGGTAGTCTGCGCCTCTTGTGCCGGGTTGGTTGTGGATGTTTGTTGTTGCGCGGCCTGGGCATTGGCGATCCGGGTCGCATTCTGCGCCTGCTGTTGCTGCTCGGCCAGCCGCCGCATCAGGTCATCCAGGCCGGACGTGCCCGCCTGGAGTGTAGCCGTGGCTGCGGATGGCGTTGCAGGCGATGGCTTTTGGGCCTTGCCGCCAGTCAACCAGATCAGCAGCAGGATCACGACCGCCACTCCAATCGTGATCCATGCTTGAAGCGACTTGCGCATCACTCCTGGCGGCGCAGAGCGCCGGTCGTTGATTCCCGCCATTTCCGGCTCGGTAGCAGGTTGCACTTGCACGGGCTTGGTTTGTGTCTCCTGGTTATCCGGCATATCAGTTGCTCCTTTCGAAGGTGAGCCTGTGCTTGCCGATGGCGAGATAGCCTTTGTCGATCACCTTAGGGGCAATGTAGACGCCATCTTGAAGGTCGAAGTTGATCAGGTTGGGCGCTCCGTCTTTGATCTCGTACAAGGTCGGCTTCTCCTGGGCGAGTGAGCGGATGTAGGTGAACTTGTCGTCGTGATACATGGCCACGACGCGGAAGGGCTTCTTGTCGCGCTTAAAGCGATAGTCAAATTGAATGGTTTTAACCGGGTACTCGGAGCGGAAGGTCTCTTTTGCCTCTTCGGCCCTGGTTGTCTGCTGGCGGGCGGCGGCCTTCACGGTCTCGACCTCCGAAGCTGCCACAAAGCGCGGCGGGCCGCTCATCGCCTGGATCATGCTCTGGTCGGTCGGCTCCAGAAAGACTTTGAGGTCGGCGTCGCCGCCAGCCTCGCTGATTTCGTTCAACAGCAGGGAGTACACATTGCCGGATGCGGTCGTGAGCGTGACATTGGTGCTGCTACCGGCCTTGGCGGGCTTGATGTAGCAGAAATTATGGGTTCCTTCGACGATCCAGAAATCCTTGTCGCCCACCACGAAATCGAGAATCTTTTCGTTGGCGGGCAGGACGATCAAAGTCGTGAAGCGGATCTTGGCTTTAACCGGAACGATGTCCTGGACTGCGTACTTGACGGTGCGGGCCTCGTGGGCCTGTGCAAGAGCCATGCCCGCGAAAAGAACCGAGGCGATGGCTGTTCGTAAGATTGCTGGTATGACGCGCATGAATTACTCCTTTACTGTTTGGGTTGTTGCGTTGCCGCAAGGACTTCAAGTCCTTGCAGAAATCCGTGCGCCCGGAACGCCTCCTCCCGGCGTTGGTTATCAATAGGGTCGTTCGTATAAAGCCAGTAGGATTTCCCATCCACGGTCAGGTTCAGCACCTTGGCCATGTCCGTGCGCTTGATGAAGAATTGGCGTTTGGGTATGAGTCCGGAAATAAGCTCCATCTCGCCTTCGTTCAGGCGAAAAGTGTTCTGGTATAAATCGCGGTCTAGCGTTGGGTTCGCAAGAAAGACTCTGGTGGCGCAGCTCTCAAGCACCACGTCCAGAATCTCGGACTTGCGAAGTTCGTCGAGCGATTGCGTGGCAAGAATCATGGCGGCGTTTTTCTTGCGCCACGTTTTGAGCGCCTCCACGATGTAGGCCCGGATTACGGGATGCAAGAAGAACCTCCAGGCTTCATCCATGAAGAACGCTTTGAAGGTGACGGAAATCTTCGGGTCGTAGATGACCATGTTGGCCCGGTGGAGGATGTAGAAGAGCAGCGGCTCGACAACCTCCGGGTATTGGTCCATGCCCTCGAAGTCAAAGCACTGGAAGTGCCGGAAGCTAAGGGTATCCTCGGGATTGTCGAAGATGGCCGCATACTGGCCGCCCTCGATCCAGCGGTTGAGCTTGTCGGCCAGATCGCGGCGCAACGTATTAGCCAGCACGCTGAGCCGTCTCAGTTCCGCTGGAAGCTGATAGAGCGCGACAATCTGCTCGTAGACTTCCTTATCGTCGGCGTGGGTAAAGGCGTACTGATTTCGGCCCTCGATCAACACCTTGAGGAGCGAGAAGAGGAAGTTCAAGTTCTCTGTGGTTGGCTCCAGCGAAAAGGGGTTGATGGTAAAGGAGCGACTGGCGGCTCCCACCTTAATATAGGAACCATCGAATAACTCGGTGATGCCCTTGAAGCTCCCGCCCAGATCGAAGATGAACGTCCGGGGGAAATACTTCTGCATGTTGGCCATCAGGAAGTTCAGCAGGAAGGACTTGCCCGAGCCGATCCGCCCGGTAATCAGCGTGTGGGCCGTGTCGAGATAATGCAGATTGAGATAGAAAAGGCCGCTATGGCTGGTTTCAAGGATGGCCAGATATTCAAGCCCCAGGTGTCGGTTGACCGGCTCCCCGCTGTGGAGCGTGAACAGGAACGAGTAGTCGGCATAGTTAGTATTGAGGATGTCCAGTCGCCGCAGGTTGAAGTGTCCATTCCCCGGTATCGTG
>DATGIO010000059.1:0-19820 GCA_035295685.1 Candidatus Angelobacter sp. | reverse complement strand
CTCCAAACAGGGTTATTGAAGAGAGCACTTGGGAATGGGAACGCTCGTTAGACGCACGTGAGAGGCGATGGTAAGCGGGAACAGATTGCGAGGAAAACCGAAACCTCAACCACAGAGGTCACAGAGGAAGAACCCGGAGGTCACGGAGGAAGGCGGAGGCATATCGGTGTTTCAAAAGAGTGGGTGTTTCACGAAGCAGAGTTAGCGGAATAAATTGGGTTCGTTCAAGGTTGATGCGCATCCTGATCCAGCGTTGGAGGAAGATCGATAATGCCGGATGAGAAACAAGCTCTGCCGCGCCGCTGGCGCTCTGGGCTTCTTCGGTACGAATACCCACGGCTTCGCTGGTGGGCTACCCTCTCGTCGCGCCGCTGGCGCTCTCGGAGTGTTTGCAGTGGAAAACGTTCTCGTCCAACAAAAACCAAACCTCAACCACAGAGATCACAGAGGAAGAACCCGAAGGTCACGGAGCTAGGCGCTCAAATGAGCAGTATGTTCTTGATGCGCGAGGTGCGGTGAAATAAAGTAAAGCATGCTACTAGCGTTACAAGAGCGCAGCGAGTAAGACGTCTTGAGGCACTGCTGAAGGTGCGCTCTTCGCAAAGGATGGGCGCATCCACCACCCATCAGCATGGTTAAGGGGCAGCCAAGAGCAGGGTAGGCTCGTCCAAGTTCTGCGGAATACGACACCCGACGCGCTAGTGCCTGCGGCGCTACCACAGAGGGCACAGAGAATAAGCCCAGGAGAACACAGAGGAAGGAGTCACGAAAAGCAGGTTTCTCCATTCCACCGAATGCTATGCTCATCATAACCACGCAGGCAAAACCTATAGCTGCATTTTCCTATTTATAGTCGCCATTGGCTGTGTAGCCCAGGCAAATTCTTTATTCTATTTGATTGTTGAGGAGGTGAATGAAAGGCGGCCGCCAAACCGGCGGTACTCAGGAGCTTCTGTCAAAGAGCAACATTTTGAGATATTGAAGGAGCATCAAAAACTCTTTCCTCAAAGCCGCCTCAGGATTCGATCCCACCTTTGGCTTTGTGCAGGTTTGATCTGTATCCTTACGTTCATCTGCTTTGCCGTGTTGTGAGAGTCGTGGGGATCTGAAGCGCTACTGAAGGCTGCGTTGTTCGCAAAGACCCAAGAACCATCAGCATGGTGAAGGACGGGACAAACAAGGAGGACAGGTCACCCGTCCCAAGTGAAGATCGGGAGGTAGATCGATGTTTTGAAAGCAGGTGTGCTCGAAGCAGAATTAGCAGAGTAGACTAGGGCTGATTCAAGGGCTGATGCGCATCCTGATCCAGCGTGCAAAAGAGATCGATAATGCCGGATGCGGAACAACTCTGCCGCGCCGCTGGCGCTCTGTGCTTCCTTTGGTACCGGTACCCACGGCTTCGCTGCGCTTCGCCGGTGGGCTACCCTCTCGTCGCGCCGCTGGCGCTTGGGGCATCGCGGGAGAAACGTTCTCATCCAACAAAAAGCAAAATCTCAACCACACAGGTCACAGAGGAAGAACCGGAGGTCACGGAGAAAGGCGTGATAAATCTGGTCCGCCATTTACATTTCCATCTGTTGATCGGTTGTACCGCGTTGGCGCAAATTCTTTTCGGCGAGGTGCTTGAGTAGTTCTGAGATGATTGGTTGGGCGACAGACCCACCCTTTGCTACGAGCGCAAAAGCCAAAGCGCGCTCTTCGCAAAGGATGGGGCACCCACCACCAACCCAGCACCCATTCATCATGTTTGCAGAGAAAGGCGAAGAGTAGGGTAGGCCACCCGTCCGCCTTTGAACAACCGGCCTGCTGCGCTTCTCTGTGACCTCCGTGCTTCTCCTCTGTGACCTCTGTGGCTAAGCTCTTGGTTTTGCGAACTTGAGATATCATCTTTTCCATGGTGGACCAGCGCTATCGAGTCTTCCTCAGTCATAGCAGCAAGGACAAGGATTTCGTCCGAGAAATCTATCGCCGTCTCACGCGGGATGGCGTCTCCTGCTTTTTCGACGCCGAGTCGATCGGATGGGGCGACAACTGGGTCAGGGCGCTGGAGCGCGCGCTGGATGAGTGCGAGTCTGTGGTGTTCGTCCTGTCGCCGGACCTCATCAACTCCGAATGGGTGGAGGTCGAACGCACCAGCAGCATTGCCAATGATCCAGCGGGACGAACGCGCAAGGTTTTGCCCCTGATGCTTCGGCCCTGCAGCGACCTTCCCAACTTTCCTCGATTCTTCCGCCAAATTCAGACGATCGATGTCTCGGCCACTTCGAGCTTTGAATCGAATTATCCCAAGATTTGCGAGAACCTTGGTGGCTCGGTTCGCCCGGATGCCGTCGTCGTTAGAACTGAGGATAGAAGCAAGCTGCCGCCGCCCGGTCCACTTCCGGCAAAATATCGGATGCCCTTTCGGTCGTTGGATGACAAGTTCGTCGGGCGCGTGGATTCGTTCTGGAAGGTGCATGATTGCCTCTTCCGCGACCGTACAACCGTGCTCACGGCCGAGGCGGTTGTGGTGGGCACCGGCGGCCTGGGGAAGACGCAGCTTGCCATTGAATATGCCTACCGGTTTGGGTTCAAGTATACGGGCGGCGTCTATTGGGTGGATGCCGATCGCGGTCTTTCCACGCTCATCGCGCAGGTCGCCGAGGCTGCGGGCATCGAAACGGATACCAAGAAAGATGAAGAGACGCAGTTGGCAGCGATTTGGCGAGGGTTGAACAACCTACCGGGGCCTTCGCTGATCGTCCTCGACAATTTTCCCGAGGACGAGCCGCTGCAACCGTACCTTCCGGTGGGGGATAAGGTCCACACGCTCATCACTACGCGCCGCCAGGATCTAAACTACCCTTCGGCCCGGTTGGACACGCTAACAGATGAAGAAGGCGTCCGGCTCCTCAACTCAGGGATCAGGCAATTTGGCGATGAGGCGGCGGTATTGGTGGAGCGATTGGGCGGACTGCCGCTGGCTCTGGAATTGGCGCGAGGGTATCTCAACCACCGCCGCAATCTTACGATTCCTGCGTTATTGGAAGAGATGGACACCGAGATTGAATTATTGAACAAGTTCGTCTCGGAATACCGGGACCATCTTCCCACCCGCCACGAAAAGGACATAGTCAAGACCTTTCAGTTGAGCTGGGATGCCGCACCAGAGCTCGGCCGGAACATACTGCGGGTGATGGGAGAACTTGCGCCAGCGGCGGTTCCCCGGTTCCTGCTCCGGCCACCGTTGGACCTGCCCGCCAATCCGCGCATCGACGATCCACTGGACAGCGCGTTGGACGAACTTGTCCGGCTCTCGCTGGTTGAATTGGATACCAATGGCAATCCCGTCGCCCATCGGTTGATTCTAGCCTTCGCGCGGCATCGCAATGGTGCTGACTCGGCATCGCCTTTTGATCGGTGCTTGAAGGTGATCCAAGAGCAGATGGATCGCGCCGACCTGCTAGTGGATGCCGCTACCCTTAGCGACCTAAGCCTTCTCGTGCCTCATGTAGAGTCTCTTCTTGAAAAGGAGCGGATACCTCCGGAGACAACTCTGAAACTTGCGAATGGACTGGGCGCTCACTATCAGGCATTGGGCCGGTATTCGGAAGCCCGGCGCACGTTCGCTTCGGCACTGTCCTCCGCTGAGCAGACATACGAGCCGGGCCATTCCCACATTGCCACCTATCAATCGAATCTGGCGGTGGTGCTGCGGGATCTTGGGGAGTTGGAGGAGGCGCGGGATTTATTGAGGCAGGCACTGGCCTCATCTGAGCAGACGTATGAGCCCGGCAACCCCGAAATTGCTACGCAGCAATCGAATCTGGCGGCGGTGCTGCGGGATCTTGAGGAGTTGGAGGAGGCGCGGAATTTGCTGACAAAAGCGCTGGCCTCCGATGAGAAGGCGTACGAGCCTGGCCACTCCTCCATTGCCGTCGATCAATCGAACCTGGCGATCGTGCTGCAGGATCTAGGGGAGTTGGAGGAGGCGCGGGATTTGTTGAAGCAGGCTCTGGCCTCCGATGAGAAGACATTCGAGCCCGGTCACCCTATCATTGCGATTCGGCAATCGAACCTGGCGATGGTGCTGAAGGATCTAGGAGAGTTGGAAGAGGCGCGGGATCTGTTGAGGCAGGCGCTGGCCTCCGATGAGAAGACCTACGAGTCCGGTCACCCTATCATTGCGATTCGGCAATCGAATCTGGCGGTGGTGCTGAAGAATCTTGGAGAGTTGAAGGAAGCGGGAGATTTGTTGAGGCAGGCGTTGGCCTCCCTTGAGAAGACCTACGAGTCCGGTCACCCTATCATTGCGATTCGGCAATCGAATCTAGCGGCGGTGCTGAACGATCTTGGAGAGTTGGAGGAGGCACGAAATCTGTTGAGGCAGGCGCTGGCCTCCCTTGAGAGGGCCTATCCTACTGGGCATTCCAACATTGCCATCGTTCAAGCGAACCTGGCAACCGTGTTGCAAGAATTTGGGGAGTTGGAAGAGGCGCAGGATCTACTGCGCAAGGGCCAGCAAGCGTGATCTGCCGATTTTAGAAAAGGTCCACTCAAGTTACACTGGAAGCAGTCCTTTCAACTTTGGTGTCCATTTTGATTGCGGAGTTATTGCCCGAGTCCTACGACATTCGTGGAAGAAAAGTCTTTCGGCCTGATTTCAGGCGACACAGCGGATTTCGCCCGAGCTATCCCATGGGCCGCTTCCTCAGCCAGCCTCTCAAGCACCGCTGCTTGAGCCTCGATGAGCTTCGCAAATTTCTGGCAACGTGCAAGTACGTATCCGACCGAGAGCAATTCGGGAAAGACGATTATTGGCAGCCGCCTGAACACTTCGAAGAGAGCAAAAGAGGCGACTGCGATGATTTTGCGCTGTGGACGTGGCGGCAGCTTCTGCAGATGAACTATGCTGCGAGGTTTGTGATCGGCAGGGCAGGCCGATACGGTGAAGGGCATGCCTGGGTTACGTTCGAGAAGGATGGAAAGACATTTCTTGTGGAGCCGCAGGTTAGTGCGGTGGGCTTGCGGATGCCACGTCTCTCAGCCATGCGATACAAGCCAAGGTTCTCGGTAAGCTGGGACGGTGAATCAATTGCCTATTATGAGCACGAAGAAAAGAAGTTTAACGGTTCACTACGCCAAATCGTTTCCCTGGTTGCCGAGTGGTTGTTCTTTTGGGTTCCTTTTTGGTTCACAGTTCTGTTGAAGGTGCCGAGGGGCGTTATTCGGAAGATCGGCCAACGAAAAAGCAAGACCTTAACCACAGAGGTCACAGAGGAAAAGCCCGAGAGGTCACAGAGGAAATCGGGAGGCAGGTCGATGTTTTGACAGCACGAGGTCGTGGTCGCATAGTTCCCGTGTGGTATGCCTCCTGAATCTAGGATCAATCTTTGATATAGAAATCGATCTTTAATCCAGGATCAATCCCACCCTTTGCTGCGAGCGCAAACCCAAAAGCGCGCTCTTGCAAAGGATGGGGCACCCACCGGTTGAGGAACTAGAAAGGACGAGGAGATCGGCCAGTCGTCCACAACCTCAATCACGGAGGACAAGCCACAGAGGTCACGGAGAAAAATTGGGAGGCAGGTGGATGTTTAAGAGACGGGTTCCCGAAACATAGTTCGCCGGGTAGATTGAGTCAATATATCTCTGCTGCGCCTTTCTCATCCACTTACCTTGCCGTCTCACCTCCCGGTTTCCTTCATCACTCGACGCGCACATTCGTTGGCGCTTTCAAGGCTAGTGCGGGCCGCGGCCAGGTCGCCTCGCTCCAGGGCATGGCGAGCCGAATCCATGGAAGTTTGCATGCGCAGATGATTCGAGGTGATATCGGGGTGCAACGTTTGGCCAGAGCTTTCCAGATCTTGCTTGAGCCGGACAAACGTTTCGTCCGCAAGCTTGACCTTGCCCGCAACCAGGTCGAGGCGGTTTTCGAGAGCGGCATATTCTCCGGGATCGGGTGTGGGCTCCGGCGAGGCAGTTGCTATGGGCGGTCTCTCTGGGGCAACCGTAGTCTGATGCGGCGGCAGGCTCGCATTGCCCGGTGTTGGTTTGGGAGAAGACTTGTCCGAGGTCATAGGCGAGTAAAGCGGAGTCGCGGGTGAGAAAAGTGGGATCGTACCGCCCATGCTGGTAATTCTGGCGGTAATGACCTCCCATTGCATCTGATAAGGGCCTTGGTTCGGATCGCCTTTTGAAACCTGCTGAAGCGTCTGGGCGGCGCTGCGGTAGGACAGCATGGCAAAGTCGTGGTAGAAAGGCTCGGAGAGCGCACCCAGTTGCTGATAGGCGCCGGCGATCTCCGGAGCGAGCAGGGCATTTTGCGCGACGTAGGGGCGAATGCTATCGAGATAACGCCCCGCGCGTTCCAGCAAAGCTTTTCTTTCGGGAGTCAGGCTGGGGCGATTCGACCATTCTGGAACTAGTTCCTTGGCGAGACCATCGCGCAGTTTGCGAATCTCATCGACACGCGGCAGATTGGGAGCTCCATTGGACACGGTCTTTGATTCAGTCTTGAATTCGGTCTTGGATCCAGTTTTGGAATCAGTTTTTGATCCAGATCCAGCTCCGGATGCGGCCCCAGCGCCGGGCTTGGGGCCGTTTCGTTCCAGCGCCTCCAGCGTGTTGCGGATCGCGTTTTCCCGAGCATCGGTCATGCGCGCATGAAACTGGGCGCTTACGGTTTGCCACACGCCAACTCCCAGAGTTGCCATAACCAGCATGCTCATCGCTACCGCGATGCGATTGCGTTTCACGAAGCGCAGGGCGCGCTCGGTCATCCTGGCCTTGCGGGCGAGAACCGGCTTGCCATCAAGGAAGAGGGACAGATCTTCCGCCAACGCGTTGGCGCTCGCGTACCGGTGGCGCGGATTCCGGCGCAGGCAGAGCAGCACGATCTGGTCGAGATCACCCACGATGCGGCGGCGCAGTTGCGCGGTGGTCTCCTGGGTGCGCCGCAAATCATCGCGGATATTGGCGCTGGGCAGCGGCGGCTCCTCCATCAGCTTTTCCACCGAGTCGCGATAGGGCAGGCGTCCGGTCAGCAGTTCATAGAGGATGATGCCCAGCGAATAGATGTCGGAGGTCCTGGTGATGGGCGCTCCCGCCATCTGCTCGGGGCTGGCATAGCTCGGCGTGAGCATGCGCGTGGCCGGTGCGGTGAGGTCCGGGGCCATGGAAACAACCGCCTGGGTCTTGGCAATGCCAAAATCCAGAAGTTTTACCTGGCCTTCGGCGGTCACCAGAATGTTGGAAGGCTTCAAATCGCGGTGCACCACCAGGTTCTCATGCAGGTAGCTCACGGCGGAGACGACCTGCTGGAAGAGCCGTATGCGCTCGGCGAGATCGAGCTTCTGCGTGTCGCAGAAGCGATCGAGCGTGAGGCCCTCCACGTACTCCATCACGTGATAAGGCAGGCCCTCGGCGGTTTGTCCGCCATCGAGGATGCGCGCGATATTGGGATGATCGAGATTGGCCAGCACCTGCCGCTCAAGGTGGAAGCGCTGCACGAAATCGGGAAGATCCTGGTTGGCCTTGAGTACCTTGACCGCAACGTTTTTGCGAAAGGCTCCATCGTCGCGCACGGCCAGGTGCACCACGCCCATACCTCCCGCGCCGAGTTCGCGGAGTATGCGGTACGGGCCAATCATGCGCATGGCGCCCATCTGCATTTGGGGCGTGCCGCGCTCGGTTGTATCGGTACTTTGATGGGCCATCAGCAAGCCCATTACGTCGGCGTAAAGACCCTCGTCTCCCTCGCAGGCGCGGCGCGCGAATCCCGACCACTCGGTAGAGGGCAGTGCAACCGCTTCGCAGAAGATCTTCTGCAGGTGAGCGAAGCGCGCGGTTTCCATGGTCTGTTTCATAGTAGTTTCCGCCGTAGCTGCTCCGCGTAGCCTCGCGCCCGGTCGAGGCGTTTGCGCAGCTGATTCCAGTCTTGGTTGTCGAGGGCAGTGGTGGCCCTGTCTATGGCGGTGGCCAACCGGTTGCGCGCGATGGCGATATCGGGATGCAACACGAGGCCCTGCTGCCGCAGATCAGCTTCCATGTGATCGGTGGCGTCGATGAGCGCCGAGGCTTGGGCAACCAGGTCGTCGTACTCAAGCCGCAGGCGATCCTCCGTCCCGGTGAGAGCCGGAAAGATCGCCGTCCAGAGCAGTAGCGCGTAACACAGGTTCATTTTGCGGCCAGCCTGGCAAGGTAACCTTTGCCGGTTATCTGCGCTTGCGCCAGGGGATGGCCGCCGTAGTTACCGGTCGCAGTCTTCTCGCGCACCTCGCTCACGACCATCTCACCCACTTTGACGGTTTGAACGTCGATCTCTTCCTGTGTCTGCGGGTCGCGGACTACGTCGGTGATTTGCAAGATTTCGAAGCGGTCCCCCATTTGCACGCCGGCGTTGCTGCCTACAGCCAGAGTAGCCCCGTCTGTCTTGATGACCGCCACGCGGCTTTCAATGCTCCGTTTCTTTGGGGGGAGCTTGGGAATCTCTACCTCAAGCTTCTGCACGATCTTGTCGACGGCATCCGCCGTGGCTTCTCCGAGGATGGTTTTTTCAAAGCCGCTGCTGGTCTGACCGTTCTGAAAGATTCCTCCGGCGGCGCCTCCTCCTCCTATGCCCAGGCCTCCCAGGTCAAGGTTCTTGCTTTTTCGCTTGGACTCGCCGCGCGCGTTTTCCGATAGGATTGCCTCCGAAGTTTCGGTATCTACAATGCGGAAGGCCAGGGCCACCACCGCTTTTTCTTCTTTCTTTGTAAGTCCGAACGTGCTAAATCCCGCACCCAGACTTTTTGTCCATGCCCCCAAAATTCCGGCGGCGGCGCTGTTGTGATTCTGTTTATCATCTCTTCCGAAGGTGATGATGTCTCCCGTTACCACGCAGTCGGCGCCCAGGGTGCGGCCCATTCTTGGCTTGCTGGCCTGGTCTGTTTTCGACGAAGGGCCTCGTTGCAGTTCGCTGTCGATAGCCGCATCGCGATCGAGTACGCTAATTACATTGGATTGCCGTAGACGATCCATAAGCATGGCGCGGATACCTATTCCGATATCGTCCGTCTGTTGTACCGTGGCTGGAACCGCCATGCCCTGGCTGGCGTAGTAGTTCGCATAAAAATTCTGCATGGTGTCTTTGATGGCACCATACGAGAACCGTGCGACGATCACTCGCCTTTTCTGGGTCACCGGTGGAAGGTTCAAGTCTGGCGGATAAGGCGTGTCCCCGGCGGATGCATTTGCGGTCGTCTGAGCAGGAGCTGGAGTTTGCGAGGCGGTGGCCTGCGGCGTTTCCTTACCCTTCTGTTGATCTGAAGGCGCAGAAGGGGGCGCGGACGCGGTTACACTGGCCTTCGGATCCATCATTACGTTGATGATGTTCTCCGAGACCCCCGCCTTTTGCAGACGAACAAGGTCGCCGGTCGATAGCTTGTATGCGGTCCCTTCTTTTTGCAGCGTCTTGATGACGAGCGATTCCGAAGCACCGTTCTTCACCAGTTCGATGACGTTATCGATGCCGGATTTGGCGGGGGCGGCCGCCTTGTGCGCCGGTGCGGAGCCCTGCTGACAAGCCAATGGCTTTGGTCCGAAAGCGGCAATCGCCAGGACCGCGATGGGTACGGAAAGCGGGAGCTTATACATGGTGGATACCTTCCTTTTCTTCACTACTTGAATCTTGAGTTGCACCGCGTATCAAGGCAGTGGATATCACTGTTACTCAGGCGGCCAGATGCTTTTCCATCCAGGCGCGGGCGAACATCCAGTGGCGGCGCACCGAGCTGTGCGACGTAGAAAGCGCCTCTGCCACCTCCTGGTCAGTGAGGCCGGAGAAGAACTTGAGCTCAACCACTTTCGCGGCCTGGGGATCGGTCTTTTGGAGCCTCTGCAACAGGTCTTCAATCACCTCTATGTCGCATGGCGCTTGCGGGTTGGGAACAATCGCTTCGTCGAGCGCAACTTTGAAGTTGCCTCCACGGTTCGGCCCGCGATAGGCCCTTCCATAATCGATGAGGACGCGCCGCATCTGCGATGCGGCCACTGCGAAAAAGTGCGCCCGATCGCGCCAGTCCACAGAGCTGCCATTTCCTGAGCCATCGTCCACCGAGCCCCTGTGAGTGGAGCTGCTATGCCCCGAAGCACTATGGCCAGAACCACTATGAAAGATGCGGGCATAAGCTTCGTGCACAATGGCCGTGGGCTGCAGCGTGTGGTTCCGCCGCTCGCCAGCCATGTAACGATGCGCGATCTTGCGCAGGTCGGCATAGACCAGGTTGATCAGTTGGTCTTCAGCCAGGCGGTTGCCCGCGCGAAGCTGATGGAGAAGGCCCGTAACCTCGATCTGGTCTTCCATGGATGTGCCTCTCTTGATTGTCGATTCGGGGGCGTTCGTCGAAATCTCGGCTCAAGGCCCTCCACACCGGTTGCGGCGAGTAGAGCCCTGCACTGCCTGTATCTGAGCTATGTCGGAAGGCCGGGAAGCATTACAGGGGCCTGAAAAAATTTCTACTTTGGCCGTTCGGCGTGTCGTTTTCGAGCACTTCAGATGTCGTTTTTCAAGCTCTTCAAGATTCGAGCACTTCAGTACTCGATACTTCCGTTCGATCGTGAAAGAGTTTTCACATCTTTATGCAATCTATAGGCAACTGAGTGGAACGTTTGTTCAAGTTCGCCTCCTAAGCTCCAGCAGCAAAAAACCTGACCATTTTTTCTTTGCGCTCCCGCTTTTCCCGACAGCCAAGCAATGAACGCGGCGGTTGCCGGGCTAGAGAGGAGCGCAAATGAACTGCATCGTGGAATTTTTTCTCACGCTTTTCGACGTCATTCAAGACACCGGCATGAAGCCGTAGATAGGCCACTCAGTATCGAGCTTAGAAGCAATGGGGGGAAGGACAACTTCTCCCCAACTTCTGCTAGAATCCGAACACTCAGCTAGAACGAGAAGGTAATGTTCGTAAAACATGCAGTCGCAGTGAGTATGCTGGGCCTTTCTGTAGCGCTGCGTTTGTACGCCGCCGGCCTGGGCATTGCCTCGAATCCGCAACCGAAACATCTCCCACCACATTCAGCGGTTGTAACCGCGAAAGCCGCATTGCGCGGCAGCGGAAACTCCTGCACGATGCTGCCGATCGACCGGCCCCAGAAGCGCATTCTCTTGCGGCAGTCCGCTTGTTTTCAACTGGAAGTTGAGCCGGGCGAAGCCACGCAATTGTTGCTGGATCAGCCAGAGGATTTGACAATGCATCTCACCGGCAACTTGGAAGCAGGCAAGCCGAATATAAGAGATGTGGATAGCTTCGATCTAGGAATTGAGACATTAACTATCAACGAGCCGGGCGCCTACCGGGTTGAGGTTGGCAGAGTGAAGCCGTCTCGCAGGGCCCTTACCTTTTCGATTGTCCGCTGGAAACTGGAAGCCCCAAGAGCTTCGGCGTGGCAGCAAGCCGAGGCGTGGGCCACTCTTTCGAAGCAATCGGGAAAGACCGAAGATCTGGACCGCTCGTTGGCGCTGTGGCAGGACGTGGGCGATGCGAGTTCCATTGCGCGCACCTACTTGAAGCGGGGATCGGTCCTTGAGCGCGATCCTTACAATAACTGGCCGGCGGCGCGGGACGCATTTGAAAGGGCGGTTGCATTGTGCGGGCCGATCTTCGACGCGCGCTGCTCCGCAGAGGGTGAAAACAATAGCGGCCTGATGTCCAGCCGGCTGGGAGATTTCAATGCCGCCACGCTTCGGCTTGAGGAAGCAAGCCGCGATTGGGAAAAGATCGGCGACAAGGAAAGATGGGGCGCGGTGCTCTCAAACCTGGGGCTGATGTTATGGCAGGCGAGCGACTATTCCCAGGCCATCTCATCTCTGAATCAAGCGGAGACTCTTTTGCGGACCAGAAACCCCGTGAGATATGCGCAGGATTTGACTAACCTGGGTTTGTACTATCAGTCGCTGGGAGAGTATCGCCGGGCCCGGCACTATTTTCACGAAGCCGCAAGGTTATTTGAGGATAACAAGGATCTTCCTAATTCGATTACGGCTCGGGTAAACCTTGGCGGTAACTACATGCTGGAGGGCAATTTGCCGCGCGCCCAGAGCCTTCTGACTCTTACCCTGGAGCAGGCCAACAGACTAGCCTATCGTCGTATTCGCGCGCATGCTCTTAGCAACCTCGGCCAGAGCCTGTGGAGCGCCGGAAAATTGCCGGAGGCCCAGTCCAGGCTGGAACTGGCCCTCGAAGCGAACCGCGAGATTGGAAGCCGCAGTGGGGAGAGTAGCGCACTCTACTACCTTGGCCTTATTGCCAAGGGGAAAGGAGACATTGCCATGGCGCGAGGTCTCCTGGAGCAATCGGCGCAGATCAGGATGGACGTCGGTTTACGGGACGATGCGTCCGAAACCCTATTCTCCTTGGCCGATCTTGAATATTACGCCGGCCTTCCGCAAGCCCGCGAACACGCAGAAAAGGCCTTGGCCCTGCTTGAATCGGTACGCAGCCAGGTGCCGGGCCCGGCCTTGCGCGCTTCCTACTTCGCCCGCAAACGGAAGGTCTTTGACCTGCTCGTGGATATGGCGATGTCTCCCGAAAATCCGAACGCGGACAAGGACGGTTTGCTGGCGGTGGAGCGGGGAAGAGGGCGTTCTTTGATCGACTGGCTGGCAAGCGGAGCGCTATCGGGGCCGATTCCCGACGATTTGCTGTCGTTGCGCGCTGCCAACCTTCGGGAGCTTGACTATGTTTCTTTTTTACTTGCCAGAACGCCTCCGGGAAAGGACGCCGATCTGCGTGTGCACTTTCAAAAGCTTCTGGACGACCGAGCGGATATCGACGCCCGCATCCAAACTGCCTTGGCGGGACAGAAGATAGCTCAGCCATTGCAATCCCTCGAAGAACTGCAAGCGGAGCTTCTTCGGGACGATTGCGCTCTTCTTGAGTACAGCCTGGGAGCTAAACGGAGTTTCCTGTGGGTGGTGGATGGCCACCGGGTCCAGAAATTCACCCTCAAACCCGCTGCCGGAATCGATTCCGTTGCGTCGTCCATCGTCCATGAATTTGGAGAAATTGTGGAACGGAAGCGCTCCGATGCGAGGAGAAACGCATTTCGGGCTTCGCTCAAGAGCCTTTCCACGATGTTGCTGGGGCCGCTTTCTTCGATCCAACTGCCGAAGCGCTTGATTCTTGTTCCCGATGGCATTCTCCATCAGGTTCCGTTTGCG
This sequence comes from Candidatus Angelobacter sp., assembly GCA_035295685.1. GTDB lineage: Bacteria > Acidobacteriota > Terriglobia > Terriglobales > Acidobacteriaceae > Angelobacter. Next base: position 6,640 of record DATGIO010000059.1, on the reverse strand, counting down.
GCGCTGGAACTTCCGCACCGCAGGGGGACCCTGGGCCTGGTTCATGACCTAGTGCAGGCGCCCTCGGCGGCATACTTATTGGCGGGAGCGCGGCCTCGGCCCATCAGCCAGTTTCCGAAGACCGTGCTGGCCGTTGCCGATCCGGTATATCCATCTTATTCATTTTATCCATTGGCGAACGCGCCGCAGGCCAGCGGCCAGGGAAGCTCCGCAGCAAACATTAGCCGGGGATGGAGCCGACTGGTTTTTGCGGGCGAGATCGGGACGATTGAATCCCTGGTTCCCGCATCGCGCCGACGTGTTCTCCGGCGCTACGCCGCCAGCAGGGAATCATTAGGCCATCTGCGGCTGGAGGATTTCGGGGTGCTGCATTTTTCAACGCATGCGCTGATCGATAACGAGATTCCCGAGCTGTCCGGCATTGTGCTGTCGATGGTGGATCGCTCCGGCCATCCGGTGGATGGCTTTCTCCACCCTTATCAGTTGGCGCAGATGCATCTCGCCGGATCCACCGTGGTCCTTTCGGCCTGCAATACCGCGCTTGGCAGGCGAGTATCGGGCGAAGGGATCATGGGATTTTCCACGAGCCTGCTTTATGGCGGAGGTGCGCAGTTGGTGCTTACGCTCACCGCCGTGGACGCGGAGGCTTCCTCGGGTTTCCTTGCCGACGTTTACCGGCATTTCTTACCGGGCACGAATGATATGGAGCACTCCATGACTCTGGCGCGGCAGGCGATGGCTCATTCTCACAGGTTTCGCGATCCTTATTATTGGGCGTCCTTCATCGTGATTGGGCAGCCGACCGCTCGAACCGCGGGCGAACCGGCTTCAGGAAAGGCGGGCATTGGTTATGATTAACTGCCGTTCGATCTCGCCGGAGATGTGGGCACATGTCCGGGAGAGTTTGATCTTTTATTTCTCTCGCCGCCACTTGCGGGCCGACGCGGAGGATCTGGCGCAGGAGACGTTAATTACCGTTTGGAACCGGGAAGACTACCAGTTCGAGCGAGAGGAGGATTTTCCGAAGGTCTGCTTCGGCTTCGCCCGCAACATTTTGCAGGAAAGTTACCGCGAAACCAGCCGCCTTCCGGGCGAAGCTCTCGATTCGGCCTGGCCCGCTCCTTCCCACGATCCGGGCGGTACTCGCGCCACAGAGGCTCGAATCCTGCTGCGGAAGGTGTTCGAAATTGGAAAGTCTCAACTGCGGCAAACGGATTGGGAAATCATTCAGAAGGCAGTGGATCTCGACCAACGCGGCATGGCGAAAGAGCTAGGGAAAGGCGATAGCAACAAGGGGCGTGTCCGCCTGTTTCGCGCTCGCAGCAGGCTCGGCAAGCTGACGGGATTGGACGAGACCTGAACGCTTTTCCAAGACGGGGTGCTTCCGATGAAAATAGTAAAGTTTTACCTGGACACTCGGTGCTGAAACTCAAAAAAGATTGGAACGCCTTGATGCGGAAGTTTGGAATCCTTTCTTCTATCTTGCATCCTGTATCTTGCATCCGGCGGGAGGCATTTTGTAGTTCATCGTTAAGACGTTTTAGCATCAGTGTGAGCGGGAATCAAGATCGCTGCGCGGCCCGGCTTTTCCCCTCCTGAAGAAGAGACTAAGCTGAAGGCCGCGTAGAAAAACGGCTTGGTACACGCACATTGGTAATGCTACAAGGGGTGTAATGACTAGATGAAAATCGACCATATATCCCACGAGTCTATGAAAGCTTATTTGTTGGGCCAGCTTCCTGAAGATCGCGCCGCAGCTATGGAAGAGGAATACTTCACCAATCGTGAATTTTTCCTCAAGATCCAGGCCGAAGAAACCGCATTGATCGAGGAATATCTCGATGGAAAATTGTCGCCTGAGACAAAGCAGTGTTTTGAAGAACGCTATCTACAGTCACCTTTGCTGCTGCAGAAGGTTGAGGAGGTTCGCCGGGACAGGAAGAGGCTGAAACAGGCGGAGCGGCCAACCGCCGGCTTCGGCTGGCGCGCAGCTCTGGCAGTGGCAGCAGTGCTGGTTTTGGCGTTCGGTGTATGGATGTTTCGGTCCCGTATGGTGTCCCAACCGCGCTTGGCTGCAGAGACGGAGATTCATCGACCTCTCTTGGAGGTGGATGCGAAGGCTCCGCAAGAATATGTCGCGTTTTCGGTTCGCCTCAGTCCGGGAGAGAGCAAAGGATCTGGGTCGCCTTCGAGGGAAATCGCGCCGCCCGCCAACGTTACACTGGTGAGACTGATTCTTGAGTTGCCGGGCGAGAAGCTGCCGGTGCGGTGCCGCGTGAAAGTTTCCATGGTGGACGCTAACGGCCGATGGGTGCCGGTGTGGAGCAGCCCCGAGCCTTTGTTGTCCGCAAGTGACACTTCAAGCAAAGGCGGTCAGGTGTTGACCGTGACAATGAGCCAAGCTTTGCTCCATGCTGGAGACTACGTGGCTGAGGCGTCGACCGACGATGGCCAAGTCCGCGAAACGTTTGTCTATCGGGTTGCGCAGCCTAAGTGAGCCAATCGCTCCAGGACTCCTCAGCCCTTAATCCCCAAGGCCGGGCTCTTCCCGTAAGAGCGTCATCTTAAAATTTGGTTCTACTGTTTGGTGTCTAGCGGGTGCTTGGATTCTTCGTAGAACTGCTTTTGCAGGCGCAGGCTGGCCTCATCCTCTTTAATGCCGCGGATGGCGTCCGCGAGGCTTGTGGTCATAGAAGCCTTGTCGAACTCGCCCAACTGCTTGTTGGCCAGGGAGCCATCGCCTGAATAATGGTTGGGAAAGCGCGCATACCACCAGATGCCGGTGTAGACATCTGCAGGCAGTTTTTGGCGGGCTTCGTCTTTTCCCGATTCGCTGCTTGCGCGCTCCAGGTGGACGAGATCGGGGCGCGAGATCATGGTGTGCGCGGTCTCCGACTCTCCCGCATGCATGTTGAGCTTGTCTGCCACTTCCGGACGCCCTTCTCCCTTGGGCATGGGCCAATAGACATAGACCACGTAGTCATGCGGCTGCGCCATCTGCGCCTGTGCGAATAGCGGCAACAGATACTCGTTGCCGCCGTGGCCGTTGACGATCATGATCTTCTTGCAGCCGTTGCGCGCCATCTCATCGGTGGTTTCTTGCAAGAGCTGAAGTTGGAGTTGCAGGCTGTAGGCGATGGTCCCCGGCTGGTGCCTGGCCTCGAAGATTTGCCCGAAGTAGTATTCGGGGAAGACCAGGGCATATTCTTTATCGGCAGCCGCCAGGCTGATGTAGCGCACGTTGAGAAGATCGGTTCCCAGCGGCAGGTGCGGGCCATGCTTTTCAAGGATTCCGAAGGGAAGCAAGCACGTCCCCTGAGAGCGCTGGATGGCCTTGATAAAGTCCTCGCCGGTTAGCTCTTCCCATCTGGTGGAAAGTTTAGTTTGCGCGGTTGTGGGAAGCGCGGCGATGAAGATGCCAAGGAATAACAACAGTATGGAAGTGAAAAATCGGGGTCTGGCAGCAGTGTGTGTCTTCATTTTCTTTACCTGCTTTGGGATCGTTATTTGTTCATCAGGGGATCCGTGATCAGTGACTAGAGATCCGTCATTCGACATCCTTTGACTCTGGGCTAGCGTAATGCCTGGTTTAGAAACATCGACTGAGATGCCTTGGAGCCTATGTGAGAACTTTTGTTCTCACATACGATCCAAGGCATGAAATTATTCGCGTGCTTAACGTGGCCCTGACCCGTTTTCGACAATCTCTCCCTGTCATACATTGTTGTCGTGCGGTTTTTCTTCGACGGAAAAGCCGCGTCGAAAATTCAATTCTTGGATACCCCTGCGTCGAAAATGAGGCAAGGGCCACTCTTCCACAGTTGCGCCAGCTACATCGCCCACGTGAAGATTAAGGCTCATGGGACGTGGATGATCCGCCTTTTTTGGGGGGACTGCACACGGGATGAAGCTCGAAACAATGTTCTTGATCCTGTCTAAAGGAATGCTCTTCCAGCTTTAGTCGATAGCATCCTTCTAGTTGCATACTTACTTGGTCACATACGTCTAGTCGTATATGTCCGTTCGTTATATACCTCGATGACTCAACGATGTCGGCTCAAGGATGGGCTTCGACATCGGTACGATCCATCGTCGCGATCGATCTTGCCTTGAGGGGCAATTACTCGCCCGCGCTCTGGCTCTTGTCTTTACTCTTGCTGTTGCCATTCTTGTCGCTTCCGAAGACAGATGCCTGCAGCTTGGTGGGCTGCACGTTCCATCCTTCAACCACCACTGTGGGAGCTTGCGAGAATTTGCGTGAATCGTAACGAGCGTGGATCACGCGTTCTTCTCCGGGGAAGAGCGGGAAGTAGTTGTCTTGAAACAGGACGGGAAGAATGTCTTCACCCTGGCTATCGGTAATACGCAGGTGTACCTGGAAGCCGAGGGCCTTGGCGGGATTGCGCAGGGTCACGCGCACGACCGTTTCATTTTGGCCGTGCTCGTCTGATTTACGCTCCGCCGATTGATGCTCGACCACGGCCTCCGAGTTGATGGTGACGGTCGGCAGCGTTTTCAGTGGGGTCATGTCTTCCAGTTGCTTTGCAGGCGTGTAGAACCACTTCGAGTGTCCCCAATCGAGCACGTCAGGCTTGGTGGAGCGCCAATAGAAGTTATCGCTCACGGTCTTGCCCGCTGCATCGACAAGCCAAAGGCGGACGAAGTACGTCGCGGACAGACCGTCGAGAGAGGGAATCGTGAGCGCGCGGGTGCTGCTGTCGGGTCCTGCATCTAGCGAGACTTCTTTTTCGAACTTTTGCGTCATGTCGAGGTTGAACACCTTGGCGCGCACCTTCAAGCCGGAGAACGGCTCGTACATGCTGTTGGTTACATAGACGGCATTGTCTTCCTCGGCATATTGCACGTGCAGGTATTCATTGGCCTTTTTGGCTCCAAAGTAGCCTCCGCCGGGCATGAGGTACCAGTCATAAAGGTGCCAGATTAGCGAGGGCCAAGCGTTGTTGAGCATCCACTGGATGATTCCGGTGCTGGTGTACTTGTTGCGGGTGTAAGCCTCGAACATGGCGCGCTCGCCCTCGTAGGCCGCCGCCTGCGACTTCAGCGAGAACTCCTCCATGCTCGATGAGGGCCCGTAGCGCCGGTCCAGGGCATCCTGGTAACGCTTGATGTTCTTGAACTCGTTGCCCCCGGCGTGGAAGTTCCAAACATCGTCAATCGGCCACAGATGATCGGCCGGGATGAACTTGCGGATTGACTCTGGCGGAGGGATGGCCGCGCCTGGACTGGTTTCCGTGTTGAATCCGTAGGCTCCTCCGTTCTTGGTGTCGGCCAGCCAGTAGGAGGGCGGCACGTACTCATAAGGCCCGGTCATCTTTACGCCGCTGGCTCCGCTGAAGTCCGCAGGCTTGCCGCTGGCGGAAGAGACGGTTGGCGTAGGCCAATGCGTTTTCTTCTCGGCGTCGAGGTAGCGCTGCTCGATCTCGGCCACGGGAGGGTTATCGCTGCCGTTGAGCCACATTACGATGCTGGGGTGGGAGCGCATACGGAGAAGCTGCGAACGCAGGGACTCGACCGCGATGTCTTTGTCTTCATCCTTCCAGTTTTTCCACTTTTCCCAGAAGTCGCAGCAGCACCAGCCGCTCATCACCATCATTCCCACCCTGTCGGCGAGGTCGAAGAAGTGGTCGCTCTCGATCTTGCCTTCCAGGCGGATGGTGTTCAGGTTCATATCGAGCGCGTAGCGCATTTCCTGCTCCAGGCGCTCGTTGTTGTTACGCAGCAGCATGTCGAAGCTCCAGCCGCCGCCGCGAATCAGGATCTTCTTGCCGTTGATCTTGAAGAGCCGATGGCCCTTCTCGGTGAACTCGCTGGTCACCTGGCGAACGCCAAAGCGGAGGTACTGCGCATCGCTGACCGCGCCATTCGCCACAAACTGAAAGTTGGCGGTATAGAGATTCTGCGGGCCGAGCTTGGCCGGCCACCACAGCCGCGGATTCTTGAAATGGAGCTGCGGAAACTGCTCGGCAGAGAAGGCGACTTCTTTGGTCTCGCCCGCCGCCAGGTGGACTTCCTGCGAGACTTTCACGTCGTCAATCGTGACTTCGAGCGTGCCTTGTGCCGGCTGGCTGCTTCCATTTTTTACGTCCGCATAGATCGTGAGATCGGCGGATTTGAGAGTTTCGGTATCGACCTTGGTATCGACGAACGGATGCCGCACCGCCACCGGGCCGCTGGTTGCGAGAAACGCTTCACGCCACAAGCCCATGTTTTTATCGGGAGGCATGGGGTTCCAGTCGACAAACGTGATGCCCAGGTCGTTTTCCTGCGGAGGAAATACCTCTACCGCCAGAACATTGGGCTTGCCGGAGACAAGCTCTTTGCTGACGTTGAGCTCATACGTACGCCACGCGCCGGCAATCTGCTTGGTATCGGCGATCTGCTTTCCGTTGAGCCATACGTTTGCGCGATAGTTGATGCCTTGAAAATCGAGCCAGTTTACTTTGCCTTGCCCAGAGGCGGGTGGAGTGAACTCTTTGCGATACCACCAGGAGCAGTGAAATGGGCTATTCGAGGGAAAGGGCTGGTTGGCGAATTCGCTGCCGATGGCGTAGGTTGCACCCGGCATCTTGCGCAGGTCCATGCCCGCGTAAGGTTCGGGGTAATCTTTCACCTTGTCGGC
>DATGIO010000058.1:0-5080 GCA_035295685.1 Candidatus Angelobacter sp. | reverse complement strand
TAAGGCCCTGCGCGCAAGCCGAGATCGAGCAACCGCTCTACGCCGCGCCGCTGCGAACCTGCTTTGAAAACCTGATCGGCAAAAGGCCCAGCGGTCCGGCGGAGATCATCCATCAAAAGTTCGTCATCGATTTGGTTTATATCCGCAGCCGCGCCTTTGCCTTGAATAATCCCGATCAGCCGCAGCAGCACTTGCCATTCCTCAGGACGGTCCGATGTGCGAGGGAACACAGGAAGACTGTAACGGGCATGATTGCGATAGGAAAGCTGCGAGAACGCCACATCATAATGCGAATCTTCCAGCGGAGACGTTCCAGACAGGATTACATCAGCGTGGCGCGAGGTCTCGTTCACGTAAATATCCAGGCTCACCATGAATTCCAACTGGTCCATTGCAGCGCCAAGGCGCGCGCCATTCGGCGATGAAAGCGCTGGATTGCTCGCTACCGTAATGAGCGCTTTTACCTGGCCGTCGCCCGGCGTCTGAATTTCCTCCGCCAGGCAGCTCATGGGAAATTCGCCTAGTACTTCCGGCGCGCCAGAGACGCGGCTCTTGCGCCTGCCCGTGACAACTCCCTTGCCCGTTCCCGGATTGCCCCCGGTGTTAGCTGGGAACGTGTTTGACTGCAACGCTGCCGCCTTGGGAAACATGCCGCCGCCCGGCTCATCAAAGTGTCCGGTAAGAATGTTCAGCACGTCCACAAGCCAACTGCAGAGCGTTCCGTACTCCTGTGTGCAAGTGCCGACGCGTCCATACACAACAGCACGTTTTGCAGCAGCCAGCGTGCGTGCCAAAGTACGAATGGTCTCGGCGGGAATTCCGCAGCGACCGGAAACTTTTTCCGCGGCAAAGCCGGCAACAGCGCTCTCCACCGCTTCAACTCCGCCAACATGCTTCGCCAGTCGGCCAAGGTGGACAAGCTTTTCTGCGAACAAGGTATGCACCATGCCCAGCAGCAGAAATACATCCCCGCCAGGACGAATAAAAATATGCTCATCGCCTACATCTGCCGTCTCAGTGCGTCTTGGGTCGACGACAACCAGACGCCCACCGCGAGCGCGCAAGGCCTTGGCCTTGTCACGGAAATTCGGCACAGTCCAAAGGCTTCCATTGGAAACCATGGGATTGGCGCCCAGAATCAGTAGAAAGTCAGTCCGCTCGATGTCCGGTACCGGAATAGAAAGGAAGTCGCCAAACATCAGGCCGCAAGAAAGATGTTTGGGCATCTGGTCCAGCGTTGATGCGGAAAAAACATTCTTCGATCCCAGCGCGCGGCCCAGGCGCGGCGCATAAAGCAGCAGCGCAAGTTTGTGGACAATGGGATTTCCCAGCGTCAAAGCAACCGAATCCGCTCCATGTTTGGCGATGATCGGCGGCAAGCGGCGCTCAATCTCTGCGAAAGCCTCATCCCATGTGGCTTCCTCAAAACGTCCGTCGTGTTTGATCAACGGTTTGCGCAGGCGGTCAGGATCTTCATGCAGGTCCTTAAGCGCCACGCCTTTAGGACAGAGATAGCCATGGCTAAAGACATCGGCGGCGTGTCCGCGAATGCGCTTTACGCGGCCTTCCGCCACGGTGATTTCCAGGCCGCAGCATGCCTCACAAAAAGGGCAGATCCGATGGTGGACGGTTTCTTTGCCTGCTTCGATCATCGCTATTTCCCTCCTGCGGTTGCTGCGCCATGCGCCCACGGACGCCAGGTCAACACGTCCAAGGTAATGACTTTGGCGGCCGTTGTAAACAGTTCTAGACGGTGGCTCATCAGTGCCAGAACGCGCTACCATCGCAGAGAATCAAATATGCTTTCCGGCACACATATGGTCTGCGACGGTCTGTGGCGATGGCTTCAAGGCACCGGCCTGGAACGGTTTGAATTCCTGCGCACTGGCGACGAATGGACCTTTCGCGGCACGATCCTCACCCTGGCCCATGACGCAGCGGCGGAAGCGAGATATGAGATCACTTGCGATCGATCGTTTTGCACAAAGGCAGCCAATATCTCCGTCCGCGATGCGGCGGGTGAACGCGCCTTGCAGATCGCGACCGAGAACGGCCGATGGTACGAAAACGGCCGTGAGAACCTGACAGTCGTTGGCGCCATCGATATCGACCTGGGCTGGAGCCCTTCTACCAATACGCTGCCAATCAAGCGATTGAAGCTGGAAATCGGACAATCGAGCGGCGAATTTGTTGCGGCCTGGGTGCGCTTTCCTGAACTCACGTTACAGCCTCTTATCCAGGAATATGTTCGCCTCGGACAGCGCAAGTATCGCTACTCGAGCCGCGGCGGGGCCTTTGTTGCGGAACTCCTGGTAGATGACCATGATCTGGTGCTCGATTATGAAGGTTTCTGGCAGCGTGCGCGAAAAATGCACTGATTTAGCGGCACAAAGTTGCCGGCCAGCGCGAACGCCCGATATAAATCGATTTGATGGTCTCTATCACGTCTTTTAATTGGCCGTGACTAGCGGGGCGCGATATGCTAAAAAGTTAGTTACCGCTCAGCACGAATCTACGTTGGCCCGATAACCCAAAAATCAGGTTGAAGGAGCTTCATGGCAAACGAACTGCGCAATTTTCTCGCTCTCTCCTATGACGAACTGGAAGACATGAACCTGCAGGCGAAGGAGCAGCGCAAAAACCGCGTTGCCATGCACAAGATCCAGGAAGGCCGGCTCAAGTATCTGACCGACGAGAAGCGCATTAAGGCCGTAACCGTCCTTTTCAGCGATCTTGAAGGCCGCCTGCACATGCTGGACTATGACAAAAAATTCCTGCTCAAGAGCTGGGACAACCTGACTTTTGACGGATCGTCGATTCGCGGTTTTACGGCCCAGCGTGAAAGCGATCTCCGCCTTGGCTTGGACTGGAGCTCATTTTACTGGGCGCCGTCCGACGTCTTCGGGTCCGGCAAGGTGCTGGTCTTTGGCGATGTCATCGATAAAGGCGGCACGCCGTACAGCGCAGACATCCGCGGCAACCTGAAAGTCTTTGCCGCAGAAATGCACCAGAAAGAGGGCTACACGCTCAACGCCGCCAATGAAATTGAAGGCTTCCTTTTTCAAGGCGCGGACGCGGAACGCCGCTACCATGAAACCAACAAGTTCGAATACGTGAATACCGGCGGCTACTACCATTCATTGCCGGGCGATCCTCTGCGCACGTTCATTGACACCACGGCTGAAGTGCAGCGCGCCATGGGCTTCCAGAATGAGAAAGACCACCCTGAAGTAGCGCCATCGCAATTTGAAATCAATTACAGTTATGGCGAAGTTGTCGCCGCTGCCGACCAGATCCAGCTTTATAAACTGATCTGTCGCCAGGTTGCCACCAGAATGGGCCTCACGGCTTCATTCCTGCCCAAGCCTGTCGTCGGCGTAAATGGCAACGGCATGCACACCAACGTCTCCATCAGCAAAGATGGCAAAAATCTTTTCTGGGACCCCAAAGGCGAAGAGAAGCTGAGCAAGCTGGGCTGGGCGTTCGTGGACCGCATTCTCACCCACGGCAATGACATCTGCCTCATGCTCAACGCCAGCGTGAATGCTTATCGCCGTCTCGATCCGCACTTTGAAGCGCCAAACCAGATCAAGGCCTCTGCCGTAGATCGCGGCTCCATGGTGCGCATCCCCATTGGCAACGAAAAGAGTATGCGCGTTGAGGTGCGTTCCGTCGCGCCTGACGCAAATCCTTACATGGTGATGATGGCCGTCTTCAAAACCGGAATCGCCGGTGAGACATCCAAGATCAAAAACCTGCGCCAGGCTGAGCGTTACCTGCCGGACAACATTTATACGGCGATGGAAAACTTCCGCTCTGCCGATTGGACCAACAAACTAATGGGCGGCGAGGACGTAAAGACGCGCTACGCCGACCTTAAGCAGGCGTCCGCCGACCGTTGCCCACGACTACTGGGAACGTTCGTGAAAGCGCCGGAAGTGCAGTACCATCACGATGTTTACAACCAGTTCCTGTGGAACATGTTCTAGAACGTGCCTTGTCCCGACCGGAGGGAGGGAACTCTATGGACTCTAGCGTTCCTTCCTCTGGCCCCTTTGACTCAATTGAAGATCGCCCAAAAATCTCACAAGTTTGCGCGATTTTTGGGTAATTTCTAGCCCATTTTCCCCAAATCCATCCCCACATCTAAAGGACTTACGTGGCCTACCCTCGGATTGGCGTGGGGCTGCTTTCGCCCACCCCTGCCCCTCCCCCTATGTTGACCCAATTCCACCCAAGGTCACCCAATGTCACCCAAGGCCGGGGCCCCCGACACGCGCGGTTTTCGCGTGGTGGGGTGGAAAGCTGAGAGATCAAGCAGAGGGTCGTCAAATCATTTCCGGCTAGAAGCTAATGGCTAGCGGCTAGCAGCTAATTTGTCAAAGAACTGTCTTTACATTCCGCCTGGGCGGCTCAAATCGTCACTTCTTGGCGCTTCCGGCTCACCATTGATTCACACCGGCAACATAGATCAAATCAAACGGGGTGGAGCAGGCGTTCAGGTGTTCAGACCTGCGGCAAGCGTTCCGGGTCCACATCCATCTCAACCCCCACGACGCGCCATCCTGAGGCAAGCCACGCCGAACTGCAAAATGTTTCAATACGGTTTACGCGCAGCCCGAAGGATCGGCTCCGCTGGACCATAGGGCTATCCAAGACTTGCTTGGATGATCGACTGTCCTGAAGAGCAGCGGAGCACCAGAATTTACTTGTTGATTACTATTCCAACCCTCCCTACCCCTCCCCCGGTATCCCACTTGATCCCAGATTGGCGTAGGTTTGTCCCAGCAGCAAATATCCCAGCATCCCAGCCCCGGGCTTCCGTGGAGATCGGCCAGAAATTTACTGCTTTATAAACAGAGTAGCTGCCATATAGTAGCGCATTTCGAGCGAAAGAAAAGCGGGAATTGGTACATCGTCCTATTCTCCGTTTGGTGGATCGAAGATAGCCGACGACCACCTGGTCCCGAACCAGGTTTTAGGCTTTTTGAATTCTTCAGGGAAAGAGAGAAGGGAAGTTTTCTGTTTTCAAAGGCGTGCCAAAGCCTTTATCGGCGCAGATTCAAGAGAATTGAAGATG
>DATGIO010000057.1:0-21920 GCA_035295685.1 Candidatus Angelobacter sp. | reverse complement strand
CTGACGCGAATCTTCTGGCTAAGCTCGGCTGCACCATAAACGCTGATTTCCAGCAGATCGCCCGGCCCTATGAATAAAGATGGAGAGATGCCCGTGCCTAGACCGGGATCGAGATTGGAGCTAGAGGAGATCTCACGCGGCTTGGGTTCATCCCTTAGGGCTATTGTCCGCAACGCCGGTTGATCTTGAGGCAGAGTCTTTTGGGCGCGAACTGCTTCCGGAGGCGCAGGTTGATCTGGCTCCGGTCGATTTTGCTTTTGTTTAGACCGAGTCTGATCTTCTTGTGGCCGATCACCTTGGCGGCCCTGGCTTTCCTGCTTCTGGGATTGGCTCTCTGGAGGGAGAGGACGGCGAAGAACCTGCGCGTGTTCTCTTCCGAGAGAACCCATCTGTGGAAAAGACTCCGCCGGTTGAGGTGTCACTACAGTTGCCGAGGGCTTCGTTGAAGTCGACCCCGACACGGCAACCGCCGGTTTCACCGTTGGTTGGGTTGGTGCTGCCGATGCAGGGATTGATGGCGCAAGCACAGGCTTTGCTAGAGCCGCCGTCTCTGGCGCTGGCGCTGGGGACGGCTTTGCCGCAGGCAAACTCGTGTTCTGCGGAGGTGCTTGCGGGTTCGTCACGGTTGACGCGACAGCAGCATTTTCGTGCTTCAAAGGCATCGCCTGCGTCGGCGACGAAGCCGCCGGCTCCGCGTACTTCTCCCGCTGCGCGACACTCCTTGGAAAACCATAAACAACCGAACGTTGAAGCGATGAGAAGTCACCCTGATATTCCACGAACAGATCGACGGTTCTACGGCCTGGCTGAGCCGATATGTTCACCAGACGCAGCGTCATCAGGTGGCCTTGCCGCGTACCAATCACCACCGAACCCTGGTCTGCCTGTGTGTTCAATAGCGTCAGCCGCGCTTCCCGTCCATCTGCTGGAACGATTTCTGCTTTGAAATTCGTAGCGTCGGTTAAAGAAACCGAGGCTATCTCCTCGGGAACCTTCACGACCGAGACATAGCCGACGGCTAGATGAATATCGTCGGCTATTTCAGTCTCCTGCGACGGAATCTGAATGACCTCGGCCGGCCTATCACCATCGTCATTCACAAAGGCCACCGCCCGACCGGCGGCAAAGGTCGCAACCAAGGCGAGGGCGAGGCAGACGCTTCCCACATGAAGCAACCACAACCCTAAGGAGGAACCTGCGCGATTCATGCGGCCCCCACCGAGTCAACGATCGCATCAGCACTAGCCTCCGGGTTGGAATCCTCTGGTATCCGTGCCTCGAGGACCGAAACTTTGCTACCTTCCCTCTCTTCCCTCTCTAGGTTTTCTGTTACCAAATCCTGGCGCAAAGGGAGCGGCAAAGTCAGGGATGCTTCGAGCACCTCGGGCGCTTCGGGTTGAGGCGGATGCTGCCCCGTGCAGCCGCCGTTCTGGCTCATCAACTTGAACATGAGTTCTCCGCGGCTGGAGACCCCAAATTTCTCAAAAATGCGCAGCAGATAGTTCTTTACCGTGTGCTCGCTCAGGTAGAGGCGCTCGGCAATACGGCGATTGCTCAACCCCTGGCATAGAGCCTGGACAACTTCCTGTTCCCTCCTGGTAAAAGGAAGCTCCTGACTACGAAAGGGAGACGCTTTGGCAAAAGCCTCAACCACCATTTGCAGTTGGCGACTATTGGCCCAAATTTGGCCTGAATGAACGCACTGGATGCACTTGCTCAAAAGCGCCGGCGGCTCCGTGCGGCAAAACACACCGCGCGCTCCCGACCGGAAGGCATCGAGCACTGCCGGTTCTTCCAGGGATTCAAGCAAGAGGACGACCGCCGCTGGCCTTCCTGCATCGTGCAGCGAACGGCAGAGATCCAGGCCTTTCGAGCGCACTCCGCCAATCGTGGTGCTCACCACAGCGACGGGCCTTCCCGCATTCCCCATCTTGGCTACTTTTGTAATGAAATCCGGAGCATTGGTTGCGGCAACCACAGAGAGACCCGCTTCTTGCCGGAGAGATGCCGCCAGAAGTTCGGTTGCCATGAACGTACTATCAAGGACAAGAACATGAATCGTCTGACTGACCACCAGGACCCCACAGCCTTTTTGCCTTCAACTACTCAGGGCAAAAGATGCCTCCTGGCAGGGGCCTGTTGCCCCTCGACAATCAGATTGTCCATCTGTTTACAAATCCGAAAAATAACGCTTTTCGACTCGTTGCGTGATGAATGGAAACCGCCGAGTGATGGTGATTGAAAAAGCTGGCCGCAAATGCCAATCGTGTGAAAGATCGGAGTTCCTCTTATAGGAATCCATCAGTTCGGCGGATTTCAGCATCTTCTGACCATGCGAGCATGTGCTCATGCAGTCCCTGATCCTCCATGCAGGGGTGAAACTAGGGACTTCTGAAAGATGACAATGATGGACAAGATGCCTGCTCCGCTTTTCAGGCGAATCATAGTCGCACCTCGTCGCTTGTTTCCGGCCTAAGGACTCGGATCGACGGTTGACAATTCCATGATTGACCTTCACTGCCACATTTTGCCCGGCGTCGATGACGGCCCGCGCTCCTGGGACGTCGCTCGACAGATGTGCGATATTGCCGCCCGCGATGGCATCACCCATCTTGTTGCAACCCCTCACGCCAACGCACAGTTTCCATACAACCGGAAGAACTGCTTGGCCATGCTCGACCGGCTGCGGGCTTACGCGGGGAACCGCATCTCGTTCAGCCTTGGATGCGACTTTCATGTCTCCTGCGAGAACACCCAAAGCCTCTTCGCCGATCCGGGAGGCTTTACGATCGACGATACAGGCTACCTGTTAGTCGAACTCGCCGACTTCGGCATACCACCAAACTTTGCGTCCTATATTGCGCGCCTGAGACACGAGTTGAGAATCACCCCGATCCTCACCCATCCCGAAAGACATCCCATTCTCCGACGCACTCCTGAAATGCTTAGAGCATGGATTCAGGCAGGCTGCCTCATTCAAGTAACGGCCAATTCCCTCTCTGGTTTTTGGGGCCGCACCTCACACGCGGCGGCCATGTGGCTGCTGAAGAATGGAATGGTGCACATTCTGGCGACCGATGCTCATGATCCAAAACATCGTCCGCCAATCCTTTCAGAAGCGGTCAAGATTGCAGCGTCGGTTGTGGGTTCCCAGGCCGCGAGCGCGATGGTAAATGAGACCCCGGGAAACATTATTGCGGGACAGCCAAACTCTACTTCGTCTCTCGCGGCACAATCGTAACGCAACTTGCGTCTCTCCAAACTCCCCGGCCCCAGTTCGTTATCTCGCGCTTCTCGTTACACCGCCTGAGAATTTTACAAGATTTATATATTAGTGTTTTTCAATAATATCTATACGGCGACATATGACGAGAATGGACATCGTAAATCGTTTTATTTTCAACCGGGGCTGCTCAAAGACGAGATATGAATTAAGTTGCATATTGTACTTTCGTCCATCTTAATTCACTGTCACAACTTGCAGCCAAATTCGCTTATACGATTGTTTTCGCCCTTATATTCCATAGCCCGTTTGCGCTCCGGATCACCGATATTGTAGTTTCTAAAGTCGAACATCTATTACAAATTAGATTGAAAGTTATTGCAGCGAAACTCTTCGGAGACCCCCAGAATGATCGTGCTGCTGTTAGCAATTTTCCACATCTGCTCAACTTGGACCGGGCATTTTTCTGTACAACAGAGTTCCATCGCACAAGATTCGGGCCCACTGGGCATGCCGAGTGCGGTTGTAGAAGAAGTTGCGCCTCATAGCGAAGGCGAGAAAGCCGGACTGGAGAAAGGAGACCTGTTGTTAAGCTGGTCGGGAAACGGCAGCAAAGGGGAAATCCGGTCGCCCTTTGACCTTGTCGAGATTGAAATCGAGCATGCGCCACGAGGAATCGTAAAAGTAGCTGGGCTACGCGGAACGGAGAAGAAGACTTGGGTATTGGGTTCCAGCCCGTGGGGGCTGATGGCGCGGCCAGATTTTACCGGAGACATCCTAGTTCGCTTTATGGAAGGTGAAAAGCGAGCCAAAACTGGTGAGGCCACGGAAGCACTACAGGCAAGCGTCTTTTGGAACAAACTAGCGCATCAGCCTTCTGTCGCGCAAATTGCGTGGCTCCCGGCCTGGCTGCTTTTTCATTCAGCCGAGCAGTTGCGGAAAGAGAAACAATGGAAAGAAGCGGATGATACTTATCAGGATGCGGTCCAATGCTCTTCCTCACTTAGCTCCTTTATCCAAGCGCAGTTGCTTCAATCCTGGGGCCAAGCCTATCAGGATCGGAGCGATTGGATAAACGCTGAGAAGTACGTTCAGAAAGCGATCGCATCCATAGAGCACGCCGACGGCGATCGGTTTTCAATTGCTCTCAGCCTGGAAGCATTGGGGAGAGTTTCTCTTACGCGCGGGGACGTAAACAGGGCATCTGAGTACCATCATCGAGCGTTAGAGATTCGCGAGCAACTGGCTCCGGAGAGCCTCCCGGTCGCATCCAGTGTCAACGATCTCGGCAGGGTAGCTTACTACCGTGGAGACATGGTCCAAGCGAACGAACTATTTCGTCAATCGCTCAGCATCTGGGAAAAGGTTTCCCCAGGAAATCCAGCCGCAGCCGGCGTTCTGAACAATCTTGCAAGTGTGGCATCTCGGCAAGGCGATTTAACTAATGCGGAATTTTACTATCGCAAAGCTCTGGACGCTCAAACAATACTGGCGCCACAAGGCATACCTAGCGCCACGACTCTGAATAATCTGGGGAATATAGCCTATCAACGGGGGGACTGGACAAAAGCCGAGGCACTCTATCGCGAGAGCCTGAACATAGAAGGGAAATTGGAAGCAGGAAGCTTGGGAGAGGCGAGAACTCTGAGCAACCTTGGAGCCCTAGCCAAGGATCGAGGAGATTTGGTTCAGGCAGAACAGTACTTGGGCACAGCCCTGCAAATTAAAGAAAAATTATCTCCGGAGAGCCATAGTGTGGTCGACAGCCTTGGCAATCTTGGGGACCTGGCTGCTCAACAGGGGGATTTGGCAAAAGCGGAGCAATATTACCGCCGGGCGATCGAGATTCAACAAAAGACAGCTCCAGGAAGCTTTTGGGTAGCAGAGCTTCTTAACAGCCTGGGCGATGTAGCGGTAGAACAAACGGATTTTGCCAAGGCGGAGAAATATCTGGAGGAAGCCCGCGCTATCCAAGAAAAACTCGCGCCCAAAAGCTTGGATCTTGCGCAAGTCTTCAACAGCCTTGGAAGGGCGGCTTTTCAAGGGGGGGATCTGCGTAAGTCCGAACAGTATTACCATCAGGCTCTCACGGTTGAAGAGGTTCTGGAGCAAGAAAGCTTACCGATTTCGAGAACCCGGCAGGCCTTGGGCGATTTGGCGCGCGCCTCTCACGATCTCCGGGGCGCGGAACAGTATTACCGCCAGGCGCTTGCAATTGTTGAAAAGCTGGCTCCCGGAAGCGAGCAACATGCCGGGTTGCTGGACGGTCTTGCCTCAATCCTACGAGATCAGGGAGACCTTGGTTCGGCCTCCCATTATTACACCCAGGCCATCCGTGCACTGGAAAAGCAAACTTCGCGCCTGGGCGGATCGGAGGATCTTCGCACCGGCTTTCGGGCTAAATACTCGGAAATCTACAAGCACTATATCGATCTTCTCCTGCAACAAAAACAATATAGCCAAGCGCTCGGAGTCCTAGAGCAGTCGCGGGCGCGGAACTTGATCGAGATGCTATCCGTAGCCCGCATCGAGATTCACAAAGGGGCCGATCCATCTCTGTTAGAGCAGGAACACTCTCTGCAAGAGTCGCTCGCCGCCAAGTCAACCGGCCGACTGCGGCTGCTCGAAGCTACAAATAACGAAAAGCAGGTCGCCATATTCACCAAGGAACTCGAAGACCTGGAAAAACAATACCAGGCCATTGAAGATCGATTGCGACAGGCAAGCCCCGGCTACACCGCCCTGACTCAACCTCAACCACTCACAACCGATGAAATTCAGGGGCTGCTGGACGGCGATACCCTGCTTCTGGAATATTCGTTGGGCAGCGAGCGTTCCCATGTCTTTGTGGTGACATCTCAGTCGATTGCAGTTCACGAGTTGCCTAAGCGCGTAGCAGTTGAAAACGAGGCCAAGCTGTTCCATGAACTCTTAACCGCGCGAAATCGCTCCATCCGGGGTGAATCCTTCCAAGCGCAGCAGTTGCGGATTTCAAAAGCCGACATCGCATCGCAAGCCGTCGCATCGAGGCTCAGCCACCTGTTGCTTGATCCCGTGGCGCTGGATTTGCGCAAGAACCGCCTGCTGATTGTTGGCGACGGCGCACTGCAATATCTTCCATTTTCAGCTTTACCGGCGCCACAAAACGCAAGCGGCACCGCTCCAAAGATGAATCGACCATTGATCGCGGAAAATGAAATCTTGGAATTGCCGTCGGCATCGGTGTTGGCGGTGCTGCGCCGGGAACGAACCGTTCGCAATCCGCCATCCAAACAAGTCGCCGCACTGGCCGATCCGGTATTTGATTCGCAAGATCCACGTGTTAACCGCCAGGCGGAAGCGGATTCCAACTCTGGAGACATAGGGAGAACTGCAAAATCGGATTCCATCCGGCAATTGACGCGTTCGCTGGCCGATGCACAAACGGATCAAGATGGTCCTTTCTTTCTTGCGCGCTTACCTTTTAGCCGTCGTGAAGCCGCCGCAAGCGTATTCTCCGCACCGCCAGACATGAGCCTGGAGGCCGTCGATTTTGACGCCAACCGCGAACTCGCCATCAGCGGCGAACTGGCTCACTATCGTGTTGTTCACTTTGCCACGCATGCCCTTGTAGACGACCGCCATCCGGAGCTTTCCGGCCTGGTTCTCTCCCTGGTTGACAGGAATGGCAGCCCCCGCGAGGGTTTTTTAGATTTGCGCGATATTTACAATCTTGACCTCTCCGCAGATCTCGTGGTGCTCAGCGCCTGCGATACTGCACTGGGCAAGCAAGTGGATGGCGAAGGCTTGATTGGGTTGACACGTGGATTCATGTACGCCGGAGCAGGAAGCGTTCTAGGAACGCAATGGAAGGTGGAAGACTTTGCCACCGCAAAATTGATGCAGATTTTCTACAGAGAGATGAATCAACATGGTATGCCGCCGGCCCAAGCTCTGCGGCAGGCACAATTGGCTTTGTGGCACGAGCGGCATTGGTCGGCGCCCTACTATTGGGCAGGCTTTGTATTCCAGGGCGATTGGAAATAACAGGCGACTATGGGATCAAAGCCGTCTGACAATCCTAGTATCACACGCTCCCAAGGCCAGTTGACGCAGCAGCAATTTCAGAGGCTGCTGCAACGGCTGCACGCACACTCGGACAGAGCCGCGGAAAAATATGAAGAGATACGGTGGAAGTTAATTAAGTTCTTTCAATGGGATTCTTGCTCCGATGCCGAAGAACTTACGGATGAGACTCTTGACCGGGTTGCCCGCAAATTGGATGCTGGAGAGGAAGAAATCTTGAATGTCGAGGCCTTTGTATGGGGAGTAGCAAAGTGGGTACGGCAGGAAGGCAAAAAGCGGGACTTTCGGATCGTGCGCCTGTCCGATGCTCCAGACTATAACTTGACCGATGTGGGCCTTGCCCAGGAGGCGATTTATAGAAAGCTGCAAAGCCAGCAAGAGATGCGCTGCCTGAAAACCTGTTTGGGGAGGTTATCGGCGGTCGACCGAGACCTCTTTCTAGCCTATCGCGTGGACAAGGCGCACGATCCGGAATCGCGAAGACGGCTTGCAGCAAAGCTGGGGTTGACCTATGGGGCCTTACGAATTCGCATGATTCGGCTGCGAGAGAAAGTAGAGAATTGCGTTCGAGACTGCTTGAGGCGTAAGCAATAAAATTGAATTGTGGATGCCTCCAAACGGAATCAATCTTCAAATGGCTGACGATCCAAAATCAAAACTTACCATGGCCCGATTTCTCCTGGGGGAGATGCAAGACGAGGAGCGCGAAACCTTCGAACAGGCGTTCCTGGAGGACACAGATCTCCTTCACGCTTTGATGGAAATGGAGAGCGATTTTCTGGATCTTTATGCCCTGGGCAAGCTGCCTCAATCGGAAAAAGAGCGGCTTGAACGTTTCTTTCTGGCTGATCCGCATCGCCGGGAGCGACTATCGTTTGCCCATGCCTTAGCTGCTTATCCTGCGGATGAAACTGCAGGCGCCTCCACGCCGAATATCGAAACGCAGCAAAAGGCTTGGCTGCGCGGCTTTAAGTTCATGGCATTGCCGGTTGCGGCTGCCCTATTTCTGGCTGTCTCGCTTGGAATTGCGTGGCTGCTCATGACCAATCACGCGCTAAGAACGGAGTTGGAGGCGCTACGCCGGAAACAGACAATCGATTCACAGAGAGCCGCCATCCTACAACGGCAAGTGGATACTCTTACCACAGAACTCCGAGGCACTAACGGCCTTGCTCAACAAGCCAAGGTTGAAGCGGCACCTGGCTTGTCCCAAGTGTCCTTTACCCTTCAGGCTCATGCGGTGCGTGCTAGTGGCGCGCCCCCCAGACTTGCGATCCCAGCCAGCGCCAAGGTTGTAGAACTGTCTTTGATTTTCTCGTCTGATCCCTTCGTTCATTATCATGTATTTCTGGAAACTGCCGAAGGAAACCGCCTGTGGCAACGCGACGACACAAAAAGCAACTATTTCGATAGAGACAGCAAGAAAATCACGGTGCATGTACCAGCTCGTATCTTTAGGCCCGGCGATTATATTGTTCGAATCGCCGCCGGTAGCCAGGCAACACAGGAAGACATAGCAGCCTTCAGCTTCAGCGTGCCGCGGCCCTAATTTTTTTAACGGAAGCGAACGTTCGGTTTTGTCAAAAGACGAAACATTTGCAAATACAGAAACATTCCTAAAAAAAATCCTGTAACAATTCATCCTTCCAAGCCACATCCACTGAGAGCAGCCATCAGCCGAATTGGCGTGCAGATTTGCCAAGATACGCGCCTGTTTCATGTGATGGGCAGCAATCTCAATTCAACAAAAGGGAAAGGAACTACCTGAATGATTTTTCATCAAGCACTCAGCAAAATCAAAATGAAGTTAGTCGCTTTAGCCATCCTCGCCACCGCCATGGGAATCGCGATGAATCCTCCCAAAGCTTCGGCTGCGGGATACTGTTCCTCGGGCTATTGCTCAAGCTGTTATTCAGCCTGCGACGCTAGCTGCAATGGCGACAACAACTGTGAAGCCAACTGCAAGCAGCAATTACAAGACTGCAGCACCCGATGTGGCGGGGGAGCGCTTCAGTAGCTTAGCGCCGATATTGGCGACAGTTGGAATGTTTTCGATATAGATATAACCAGGATTCACGATCTCTGCGCGGCTTTTCTGCCGGTTTTGTTCAAAAGAAAAGCCGCGGGGAATCGCATTCCAACCCGAGAGAGCCACGAGCGGGACTATTTATAAAAACGTGTAACAATTCACGCTGCCTAATCCACATGCGTTGAGAGCCGCCATCAGCCAAACTTGCTTCGGATTTGCGACACCTTGCGCGTGGTTGCGTTGATGGACGGCAATCTCAATTCAACAAAACGGAAAGGAACTCTCTTTATGATCTCTCAACAATTGCTCGGCAAGATCAAAATGAAATTGCTCGCTTTGGCTCTGCTCGCCACGGCCATGACAGTTGCGATGAACCCTTCTAAAGCATCAGCCCAAGCCTCCTGCAGCTGCGACAGCCTTTCCGCTTGCACGGCCCGATGCAATGGCGACAGGACTTGCATATTCCACTGCATCGTAACTACCACCTGCCCTGCCAGTTGCTCCCTTGGCCCTAGCTAACTGCTTCGATATTCGCAGTAGACAAGACAATCCAACGGATGGCGGGCCGTTCACAAATAAGGATTGTCGTGATAGCGGCGGTCCGCATTCCACAACTTCGCAATTTGTTTCCGAGGAATAACGATGGAAAATGAGAAATCTGGAAAAATCGTAAAGACAGTCGAAATAGCCTCCAACTTAGCCATTCTTTTGGCAGCCATCCTCGCGGTTGCATGGTTTGCAAAGAACTATCGGATGAATTCCACGCAGCCTCCGCCGACGGTGGCGGTTGGAGAGAATGTGGCCTTGCAGGGAGTGGACTGGAAAGCGAACGGAGCCAGCCTCGTACTGGCAGTCTCGACGCAATGCCATTTCTGTTCGGAGAGCGGCAGTTTTTACCAGCACCTTATTCAAGAATGCCAAAAGCACGGGATTCACTCCATCGCGGCTCTTCCACAAAACGTGGAAGAGGGAAAAATATATCTCAAGAAACTGGGAGTACCGGTGGATGAAGTGCGCCAAGTGCCGCTCTCGACGCTTCACGTCAATGGAACTCCAACTCTTATGCTGATCGATCAGAATGGCAAAGTTAAGGATGTATGGATCGGAAAATTGCCTTCTGCCGATGAAGAAGATGTCTTAAAAAAGCTGGCATCGTAGGTGGTTGCTGTTTGCGGTGGGTCAGGACAGAGCGGCGATTGAACTTTATCAAGCCTCTATCTTCAATCCTTAATCCTTCGAGGTTTTGAAGGCAATCGCCCCTGTCATCTTCTTATTCGTTAGTTTCCGTCACAAGAATAATATTCTTGAGCTTGCGGGACCTCGAAACTGACGAAGGATTACACTCACAACGATATGGACTTGGCGATAACCTAAATCGCAGAGTTGCCGCAGGCGGGAGAGATCGAATGGCCGCAGAAATTTCGCTTGACGTTTAGTATAATTTTTCGGCAGTTTCTCGACACCCTCTCGACACCCTCTCAAGGCCAGAACGTCCATGCTCTTTCTTTCCCGCGTTTTCAAAGCAATACAGCAATGGTTCAACCCGAAATTCGCCGCCGGAGCAAATGCAGAACGGACCTTTGAATCGCTCTGCACCGAACGCCAATATATCTGGGAGCCTATTTCCCAAGACCAACGCAGTTATCGAGAGCGCTACGCCAAACAAACGGATTATGGAAAGCGGGGCGACTACCTTATCCGCGATCTTAATGTAGAAGTCGAGGTCAAATGCCTCTCTGTCTATGAGCGTGAACGCTGCCAATATCTCAAATGGAATGAAGTGGCACGGCTCTCGCGCATGCAAAAGGCAGTGAAGAGCACGGTGGTGCTAGCGTTTTTCGAACGAGAGGGACGGCACGCGACGCCTGACAGCCTGCGAATGATTCCCCTTGACGATCTGCTCCCACCTAACCGCAAACCAAGAATCACATATTCCAAATCGCGAAAGGCATTGAGGATTCCTCGTTCGGCTATGATCCACGGCTTCGATCTGCTGGAAAAGCAATTGCGCGTCGAGCAATCTGCGTCACAGCAGCAGCCCGTTCACAGACCTTAGGAAGTGTCTGACTACCGCCTCAAAGCGTTCGGGCTGGTCATACGGAACTCCGTGGCCGGCGCCTTGAATCTGCTCGACCCGAACGCGCGGGTTAAGACTCTGCAGCTCGCTTGCCGTTTCAAGTGAAACAACGCTGCCCACATCCCCCAAGATGAGGAGAATCGGGGCGCGAATTGCGCTCACCAACTGGCGATATTCGGGGTTGGGCGGCTTCAGAACTTCAAACGCATTCAGCCGGGTTTGGAGTCTCGCTTCAACCAAGCGTTCGACAATCTCAGACGAACGATGAGGGTGGCGGGCGCGTGTCTCAGCCAGTACGTCGTCCTTACTCATGCTGAGTAGCCGGCGATGCTGCTCGGCGACATCGCTCTCGTAAACCTCGTGCTGCCGCTGGAGGCTCAAGAAGGTCGGGTCAGCCAGAATGACTCCGCTAATCTCATCGCCTACCTGACTTGCCACTAGCGCCGCAGTCATCCCCTCCCATCGAATGCCCCAGGAGAATCGGAGCGGCAAGCCCGAGTACTCGGATGAGGCCCACAACGTCGCTTGCGTGATCGTCGTATCGATATCCGGCGTCTCCATATCCATGGAGCGGCGCGCTCGACTTGCCGTGCCCCCTGGCATCCGGCATCACCACATCCAATTCACCTTCCAGAGCGCGGGCGAAAGGGGACCAACAGGTTCCGTTCCCGGTCAATCCATGGAGCAGAACCAATGGAGGTTTGGTTCTTCCAGTTGTTGCGGTTCTCAGGTAATGGATGTGGGCTCCACCTGTGTCACAAACTCCTGTCATCCAAGTCGTCATTGAAGTGTTCCCAAGGAAGGCCCTGATAGAGAAAACAATCGTTGTACATTCGGAACTCAAAGGCCACGGAGTTGCCGTTTGCATCCCAGGACGGAACAAGCTCGTATTCTCTTTCTCTCCACAAAAAACAACTGGCCGAAATTCATGCTGCTTGAGGAACATAAGCACCGCATGTCATCCGGCCAGTGATTTGACTGCAATTGCTATTGTCTTCGCATCGGCTTCATCGACTATGCAGCTTCAGAAGCGCAGCTTCACGCCGTACTGGAATTGAAACGGATTGAGAGTCTGGCGGGGGGTATCGAAGCCAAACAGCGGGTTCAAGGAGGTGGCCGTGCCCTTCAGCGCAGCTCCGCTGAAAGACGATGCCGTCAAGTCGCATTCGCAAACCGTATTCAGGTCCGAGACGTTGTTGCGGTTGGTTATGTTAAAGAAGTCGAAGGTAAACTCCCCGGTGAGTTTCTCGCGGAACCGGACGTCGCGAGCCACGCGCATATCCCAACTGAAGATGCCGGGGCCCTTGAGAGTGTCGCGGCTAAGCGCGCCAGGACGGTCATTGAGAGAGTTGGTATCTCCGTTAGCGTCGATACCGGCATAGATGTTATAGAAGCCGCCGCTCTGGGCATTCATCAGAGTGCTGAACTTGAAGTCATGCAGAACGGGAAGAGTGCGGGGCATCACACTCACCAGGTCGAAGGTAAATCGCTGCGGCACGGTTTGGCGGGAGACTGCGCGCTCCAGGTTGCGATCCTGCTGCTGGGGAACGTCGGCAAGGTTGGCCACCGATTCAAAGTTGGAGATCGTGCGAGAGAAGGTATAGCTGCCGTGCATACTGAATCCGTGGCTGAAGCGCTTCTCAACTTCCGCCGTACCGCCGTGGTAGACCGACATGCCACCGCTATCGACCACATAAAAGAGCGTGCCCAGGTTCTGGAAGCGGGCATTCGTGGGCTCGGAACATGCGCCGGCCACGATGGCCACACCAAAACACGCCTTTCCGCCATCTACCGAGCCAATCTGAGTCGCATTGAGATTACCGGAGGTAGCGCCCTGATGGATCGCATGAACGTACAGGTAGCTTGCCGAAACGGCGACGCCCCCACCGATCTCCTGCGTGATCTTGAGACTTCCCTGTTCCGAATAGGGAGTCTTCAAATTATTCGATGGGCCAAACGCGAATGCCGGAAATGCGACTGGCGGCGTGCCTGCCGGGCAGTTGCCGAAATTGGGAGGACCGGGCGGAGAGAGAAATACACCAAGCGGCAGCAGGCACGGCGCTTGTCCGGTGGCGACGAAGTTCGCGAGAGAAGTCTGCGGCGTAGTCAGGCCCAAAATTGGCGGCTGGATCGCCACTGGAAAGCGGCCCTGTAGTGGCGCAAGCCCGGAATAGCCAAACTGCTGCGCCAAAGCCGTGGCATTGGGGAAGGTCCCTTCGCCGTCCCATTGGCCGGTTACAAGATTTTGGCCGATGCTCGATACCAGCGCTCCATCGAATAATCCGAAGCCGCCACGGATCACTGTTGATTTTGCGGGCGAGTAGGCAAAGCCCACACGCGGCTGAATGCCGTTGTGAGGCTCACTCACCACATAGTTCGACGGATAGCTTTCAAAGTCGTAGCGCAATCCAAACGTGAGGTTGAGCTTTGAGGTGGTTTTCCACTCATCCTGCGCGAAGAAGCCATACGCACCGTGATTGATGCCGCTGAACGTCTGCGGAAGCCACGGTGCAGGAACATCTTGGGTGAAGACATTGCGCCCGCCGGAGGCAGAGATCGGTATACCCGCGAAGGTGCTCGCGCCTTGGAGAATCGGCGTCCAAAACTGGATGGGCACCGGTAGGCCATTATTGAAGGGCGCAATATTCGTGGGAGCGCCAAACGAGTTGGCGCAAGCGGGCTCTTGAGCCAGGAAGCAGGAGAAGTTCGGGAATAGGGCACGTCCTGGGAAGAACAGGTTCCACTGATAGTCATCGACAAAGTAATTCATGTCCGCGCCGAACTTTAGCTGGTGCGCCCCGTGCAGGTAGGAGATGGTGTCGGCGGCCTCGAATTGGTTTTCGCGATAGAAATCCACGTCGGACGTACTCTTGCCGGTAAGCAATAGGTCAGGCACTTCGAGGTCGGGATCGTTGGCGGCAGAGGGAAAGTTGAAGTTTCGGCGTCCCCAGGAGAACCGCGCTTCGTTCACCAAGTTTGGATTCAGAATGGCCGTATCGCTGGCCACGATGCTCTGATCCGACACAGTATTGTTCCTGGCAGTGGAAGGCGCCGGCGATCCGCGGCCGTTTCCACCAAGAAAGCCATCGGCAATCGAATGCAACAGGTTGTATCGGACGGAGAGTGTGTTGTTCTCGCTCAGCCTATGATCGATCTTGCCGAGGAATCCATCGTAGTCGTTGGTGTGAAGGAGGCCGAGATTTTCCGGCGTGAGTCCTAGGGAAGCCTTGGCAGCGTTGATCGCGCCAATGTTGTTGAGCACCACGGTGGAGTACTGATTGGTTTGAGCGCGGCGCTGGCCTTCGTAGTTGAGGAAAAAGAAGGTCTTGTCTTTTGCAACTGGTCCGCCGACGGTACCGCCATATTGATTCTGCTGCAGGCGCGGATCGGCAGGATTCAAGGAATAGGGCTCATTGAGCGCCTGATTCATGCCAAAGAAGTATCCGGAGCCGTGATAGTCATTGCCGCCCGACTTGGTGACAATGTTTACAAACCCGCCAGAGGCGCGGCCGTATTCGCTCAGATAGGTGCTGTTGAGCACGCGAAATTCCTGCACGGCCTCCTGCGAGGGCGTTACTCTCGGCAGCCCGGTAAAGGTCTGCACGTTTTCCGCGCCATCGACCAGGATCATGGTATTCAATTCGGGTTGACCGCCGAAGGAAAGCCGGGGCGCAGCGGCCTGACCTACTCCTGTATCCGGCTCTTTAAAAGCTCCGCCACCGATGTTCTCGCGGCCGGGCGCGACGCCGCTGGATAGCTCGGCGAAATCCACAAAGTTCCGGCCTAAGATTGGGAGCGACTCAATGGCCTGCTGATCGATCACACGGCTCAGGCTGGCGCTTGTACCTTCTATAAGAGGCGGGGTGGTGGTTACTGTGACCGATTCGGTTACCGCTCCGACTTGCAGCACAAGGTCCAACGACGCCGAACCGCCCACGGCCAGCACAACATCTTTTTGAACCGTTTTCCTGAAGCCCGCATGCTCTACCCTAAGTTCATAGCGGCCAGGCTCGACATTGCTAAAGTTGTACCGGCCTTGCCCATCGGATTCAGCCGAGCGCGAAACACCGGTCTCCGGATTGGCCAATGTAACCACGGCTTTAGACACAAGTGCGTTCGACGCGTCGTGAATCGTTCCTGTAAGCGCGGCGGTTGAGGTCTGCGCGTGCAGTCCGGCTGCCAGCGCCAGCAACGTTGGCAAAAAGAACACCCACATCCTCTTCTTAACCCTGGCCGTTCCGGTCATGAATTTCGATCTCCTTTAATTTAATTGCGTAATTTGAATGTGCCGACATGAGCCTATACAGCGATAGCGCTCCAAATCGGGCACATGATTGTATGCTCGATAAAACGGCTGAGTCTATATCACTCAAGCTCACGAGTAGGGTGAGGGGCTTACAGCGTAGTTCCTCGTCGACAATCTGGAGAGGATGTTTCGAAGACTGCGGACTTTCGGGCGCCATACAAAGGCAAATCCGGCACGGCTGCTTTTCCTTTTAAGAGAGGATGAAGCCTGGGAGCTTCGCTATTTTGCTCCCGCCGAAGCCGCCCCGGTGTAATCAGGCTTAGGCGGAGAACATGCGGATTCGAACCAGCGGCTGATGTAAACCTGCGCATGGGCCTCGCCACAGTAGTGTCTCGCACCCGGAGCATTGGCCTTTTCCGTGCTCCACCTGATTACGGTGAGGTCCGCGTTGCCGCATTGGATTACATACCAGTGGGTAGGATTGGTGGTGACAATTCCGCAGATCTCGCACCTGAATTCTTGGATGGCTGTCATGATTCCTTCTATTTTAAATATTTGAGCCTTTAATTCTTTAAATCCTGGCGGAGATTCAGCAACGATCTAGCGGATTCACAAGTGTTCCACGCATCGAGTGTTCCACGCGTCATTTTTCCAGGTCACCGGAAATATGTAAAAAAGTGAACTGTAATGACGGGATCGATTTGAACCCATGGTTAGCCTTGATTTCGCATTGATTTTGAGGCGCTATCTCAGTCGTCAAAAAAATCAAGTGTAATCAATCGATTGAGCGATGCCCACCCACAACACGTTCACAGAACACCAAAAACACGGCCCATGGATCGATCATCGATTATGGCAGCTCCCGAACAGTTTTCCTATTTTACTAAATTTCTTGCCCTGCCCGTGAGCGCTTTGGCTCGTCCGCGTCGCTATAGGAAGTAGAAGGGCAGTTTTCGTAAAAACACGGCCCTCAGAAAAACATTGATGAAGAGGCAGAGATGCTGCTATGGGAACGATCGCTTCCAACATTGCGCCCGGACGCCAACAAAAAAACGACGGCCACAGCAGACAAAGGAGAAAACCAGCATGAACTTCCCAAAGAGTTTTCCAACGAAGTACCGCCGCCACCTGGCGAGTAATATTGCTCGGTTGATGCTAGCTGGAATGGGGCTTCTTTTCGGTGGGCTTTTTTTCGCGGGGCTTTTCTTGGGTGGCCAAGGCGCCGCGGCATTGGATGACGATGGCCACAAAGCCACTCCCATCACCACCTGTGGCACCGCCATCAGCCAGCCCGGGCGATACTATCTGGCCAACGATTTGAAGCAGTGCCCAGGCATGGGTGTTTCGATTACCGTTAGCTACGTTGAGGTCGAGTTACGAGGCCACACCATCCAAGGAACTTTTGGGGACAACGGCATCGTCGCCAACGGCGGGGATGCGGGAATCTCCTCCATCGAGATTGAAGGGCCGGGAACCGTCACCGGATTTCTTACGGGCGTGGTTTTTGAAAACGTACATCGGTCGCGGACTCACAACGTGGTGGCGTTGCGCAACAAGTTCGGAATGGCCGTGAACGCGGGAGATTTCACGAACGCCGCTACTGTAGCCGCCACCGTTTCCACAGATAACGAGATTCGCGACAACGTGTTCACCGGCAATACGGGCCACGGCATTACCGTGAACGGCGGCAACGAGAACCGCTTCATCCACAACAACTTGAGCAACAACGGCGGCCATGGCCTCTTCCTGTTCGCCGCAGCGAACAATGTGGCCCGCCACAACACGGCGCTCGTCAACGGCGGATCCGGAATCGATCTTGGAAAGTTTGGCCCCGGCAATCTGATCAACGACAACATCGCGCTGGGCAATAACGGGTTTGACCTGAACGACGAAAATGGCGATTGCACGCACAACACATGGACCGACAATTCTTTCCTTTCCAACAATCCCGGGTGCGTCCAGTAAGAAGTACGAATGGACCCTCGATGACTCGATCTCAGCTCATTGTCACGGGGACGTGAGCTGAGCGAGTCGGATAAGGCGCTCGGGACGAATGCATTCGGGTTCGTGACCAGACAGCAAATTCAGGAAAGACCAGAACATAAGTTAAGAATCGCGTCGGAAGCATTTCACGGATGGTAGGAGAAGGCGGCATATTGTGTCCGGTCAGCGGCACGAATGCCGCTTCGGCAGCCGAGCAGGACAGCTCCCTGAAAAAAGGGGCGTCGACCCTGCTCGGCTGCCAAGGTATTTGCAGTGAATTCTTTATGGGCGGCCTTGAGTAAGGCAGCTCCATGGACAACTTTCATCCTTTATTCGTTTCATCCTTTCATCCTTGTTCTTTCCATCCTTGCGCGCGATTCATGTCTCCATATAGCGGCATTGGAGGCTCTTGTGCCGCGCGCATGCCGTGGTATTCTGTAGGCCCATGACGTACCGGGTGAGCAAGCCGCTCAACTGGGAACGTATCCAGCAAATTTTTGATGAAGCCAGCCAGTTGCCCCAGGATCGACGGCAGGATTTTGTAGCCGACGCATGCCAGGGGGACCGGACACTCTACCTTCAGGTTGAATCGCTGCTTCTGGCCCTCGATCAAGAAGGGGGCTTTCTCGAACAACAGATCGTCTCCTATGCGGCGCATGTTACCGCCACGAGGGCACCAGAGCGCATTGGCGCTTACCGCATTCTCTCGGAGATCGGGCGCGGCGGAATGGGAGCCGTCTATCTGGCCGAACGCGCCGATGGACAGTACCGGCGGCGCGTGGCGATTAAACTGGTGCGGGACGGCCTTTCTTCCGGCCCGGAGTTGCTGCGCCGTTTCAGCGTGGAGCGGCAGATCCTGGCAGGTCTGCAACATCCCAATATCGCGCAGTTGCTCGATGCCGGAGTAACCGAGGATGGGACTCCCTACCTGGTGATGGAGCACGTCGAAGGCATACGGATCGACAAGTATTGCGATAACAACGAACTCTCATCCCGCGATCGCATTGCGCTATTCCAACACGTCTGCACGGCGGTGCAGTACGCGCACCGTAATCTGATAGTACATCGCGACATCAAGCCCTCGAACATTCTGGTTACAGGTGAAGGCGTCGTGAAGCTCTTGGATTTCGGCATCGCGAAATTGCTGCCAGGGCCCGATGGCAGCTACGACGATGCGGAGCGCACTGCCGCTCTGGCGGATCTTGAGCTTACCGCGCCGGCGCTGCGGCTCATGACGAGGGAATATGCCAGCCCGGAGCAGATTCGCGGACAGGCCATTACCACGGCAACCGACGTGTATGCCTTGGGAGTGGTGCTTTATGGACTGCTAACCCACCAGCATCCGTTCGATAACCTACGCTCCGACTTTCTAGCACTGGAACGCGCCATTTGCGAGGCCGAACCACCGCCTCCAAGCGCCGCCGTATCTCGGGCTCAAGATACAGGGTTGGCCCAGCAGCTTCGCGGCGATCTCGATGCGATTGTGCTCAAGGCCATACGCCAAGAGCCTGCCGATCGATACGCCTCCGTCGAACACCTGTCGGAAGACCTTCATCATTACCTGAGCGGCTTCCCAGTGATGGCTCGACGGGGGACACGCCGATATCGAGCGTTGAAGTTCGTTCGCAGGCACCGATGGGGTATGGCGGCGGCAACATCCTTCGTGCTGCTACTGCTGGCTTTTGCAGCGTCCATGAGCCTGTTATCGGTACGGCTCGCGCGCGAACGGACGCGCAGCAACCAGGAGGCGCTCAAAGCGCGGCAGGCCGAAAAGACCGCCGAAGCGGTGAATCGCTTTCTGCAAGAGGACTTGCTGGCGGAGTCCAGTCCCAGCCATCAGGCTGCGGCAGGCCCGAACGCAAAGGCCGATCCCAACCTGACGGTTCGCACAGCACTGGACCGCGCCGCCGCGAATATTGACGGCAAGTTCACAGGAGAGCCGCTGGTGGAAGCTTCCGTGCGGCAGACGATCGGCCAGGCTTATGCGAACCTGGGACTATTGCCCGAGTGCCAGCTTCAATGGGAACGATCGCTCGCGTTGTTGCGACGCTTTTCCGGCGAGCACAGTGCCGATACGCTCGATGCCATGCGCACTCTCGGCGATCTCTATATGCGGGAGGGAGAATACGCACAGGCCGAGCAACTCTACCGCGAAACGCTGGAGGCGGACCGCATCGCGCTGGGACGGCAACATGCGGTCACCATCGGCGCCATGTATAGCCTGGGCGTGCTGTATACCCGCGAGGGCCACTATGCACAAGCCGAGAGCGTGCTGGCTGAAACCTTAGAGCTTTCGATACGCGTATCGGGCGAGATGAATTCCGACTCCGTCGGCCTGATGCGAGACCTGGCCAACGTTTACTCGGAGAACGGCAAGTACGGGCAGGCCGAACCGCTCTTCCTCAAAGCCCTGGCAGTGGAAGAGCGCCTCTTTGGCCCCGGTTACAACGACATTCTGGTGACCAAGCTCTATCTGAGCCGCCTTTACGACCGCGAAGGAAAATACGCCGAGTCAGAACAGACCGCTGTCGCAGCGTTGGCAGTGTCGCGCCGCGTGCTGGGCGAAACCCATAACACCACGGTCTTTCTTATGAGCCAACTCGCTCGCGCCTGGATGGATGAAGGCAAGTACACGGAGGCGCGGGCCCTATTTGAAAAAGCGTTGGAGCTTGACCGCAGGCTTTTCGGAGACGAGAACCCTAATACGCTGACGGCGATTAACGATATGGCAAAGATGGATCGCCTGCAGGGCCGCTATGCCGAAGCAGAGCGGCTTTACAACCACACGATCGAAGCCCGCCGACGCATTTTGGGCAAGGAGCATCCGACTACGCTGCGCGTGATGGGAGAACTGGCCACATTGTATGACGACCAAAGGAGATACCCGGAGGAGGAGGCGCTTCTAGCGGCAATATCGAGCGCACAGCGTCGCGTGCTGGGCGATTCGCACCCGGAAACCTTGGGCCGCATCGCCGCTCTCGGGCGAGTCCAACTCAAACTGTCTCGATACTCCGAAGCTGAAGCGACACTTCGGAGCGCTTTGGAAGCCTACCGCAAAGCCAGCCCGGATACGTGGCAGCGCTATCACTGCGAAGGGCTGCTTGGGAGGAGCCTCGCCGGCCTTGGAAGATTCGGCGACGCGAAGCCGTTGGAGGTTTCGGGCTATCAGGGAATGCTTCGTCATGCGGCGGAGATTGCAGTGCCTGATCGATACCTTCTGCGAGAGGCGAAGGCGGCGATGGAGCGGACTGGACTCGAGCGGTTCTAGCCAAGGACGTCCAAGTAAAAAAACAAGCAAAGAAGCCTACCACCGGCGCTAAAGCGCAAATCTATGTGGCACGCGGGGACGCACGGCTAAAGAGCTTGCGGAAAAACTCAAAATTCTAGGTTTTTGGATGACCACAAATGTCTTGGAAATTGCAAAGATCGCTCATATCGCATTTTAATGCGATGTTTTTTTCGATCATCAGCGAAAATTGCGTTTTTCCGCAAGCTCTAAAGCCGTGCCTGGAGTTTCTACATTTTTCTACACTTTTGTTCCATCCTTTTAAAAGCTGTAATAGGAGTTCCGAAGGGACGATTCACCATAGCCCACCATGGTTCGCCGCTGTCAGGTGGCAAACCCAACGGTGGGAGGCGTTTAGCGTTTAACTAGCTCCCGGAGTCCCGCTAGGAATCATTGAATCATTCTCGCCAATCCCATAAGCTGCCAGTAGTTTCCTGAACTCCTCAGCAAAGCTGATCCGCCGGTGGTGTTCCTCTTGTCGCCGGATGTAGGACACGGTCTTGGCTTGTTGCGAGACCCCAATGGAAAAAGCCCCAAACCCCTCTTGCCAGGAGAATCGTCCTCCCTCCGGAAAGTTTTCATTGATCCATTTCGACGACCCTGCTTTCAGCAACTGCACCGCTTTGGAGACCGAAGTGGTACGCGAGAGTGAGAGCAACACATGGACGTGGTCCGAGACCCCTCCCACCGCTACAGCGGTCATCCCATTCTTCCGAGCGATCCCGCCAAGAAAGGAATGAAGCCGGTCTCGCATTTCTTCCTGTATGCGAGGCCGGCGGTCGGCGGTAGTGAAGACGATGTGAACCAGGCAGCAGACATGGCTATGAGACATAAACCTCAATCGTCCCTAACGGGACTTTTATTTCTATTGGAATGGTTCCCACCATTAGGATTCGTCGCCTAAACGGCTCCGAACCCATGGTGGGCTCCTTCGAAAATTCAAATCAGGCCGCAGGCGTCACTGTCACGGTAAGACCGAGTTTCTGTAACCGTTTGACGAAGTATCGCTGG
>DATGIO010000056.1:0-15779 GCA_035295685.1 Candidatus Angelobacter sp. | reverse complement strand
CGCGGTGCTCACGCCCGGCGTAACCACCCAGGCCCCGGGAACACAGGCCGGCGGCATCAACGTTGCCGGAATGCGGAGCCAATCGAACAACTTCACGCTCGACGGCGCAAGCATTAACGATCCGCAGGTGAACGGGCCGCTGAACGGGTTTCACATTGCCGACGCGGTGCAGGAATTCAACGTCAACACCAGCATCGCCGGCACCGACCTGGGCCGCAGCAGCGGCGCGCAGGTCGCAGCCATCACCAAGAGCGGCGGCAATGCCTATCACGGATCGGCATTCTTCTTTGGACGCAACGAAGCCCTGGACGCCAACGACTGGTTCCTGAACAATGCCGGTAAGCCTAGAAACGTGCTGCGCCGCGAACAATACGGCGCCACCGTCGGCGGCTGGGTAGTCAAGGACAAGACATTCTGGTTCCTGAGCTTTGAAGGCTTCCGTGAAAAAAGCCCCATTCCTCAGTTGTCCATTGTGCCGACCGCGGCCGAGCGCGCCGTGGTAACCGATCCGGTTTCGCAAAGGCTTTTGCAGTTCATTCCTTCACCCAATATCGCGAATGCGCTTCCGGGCCAGAACAATTGGGCGGGAACCGTCGACCAGAACAACAATAACGATACGTTCCTGCTGCGCATCGACCATACATTGAGCGCCAACAATCACATAATGGGCCACTACGCAAACGTGCGAGGGACCACGTTGAGCCTTCAACAGAACCCCTTCGATGGCTCGATTACCAACCTTCCGGGCTCGCAATCCGCGATCATCGAGGAGACCTATTCCCACGGCAACTGGCTCAACGTGGCGCGCATCGGCTTTACGCGCAACGTCACCGACTTCGGCCCGCAGGACGTTAAGGTCGACCCGGCCACAATCTTTACCGACGCATCGGGCAATCCTTTGCCGGGATTTGTGGACACCACCACCAACGCCCTGAACGGCGGCCTGCCGCGCATTACGATCAGCTCCAGCAAGGCCGTTCCGCTTGCAAACTTCGGCCTGGGCGCGGGCACCAACATGCCTCAGGGCCGCACCACGGATACGTATCAGCTCATCGACAACGTCACCAAAAACCTGGGCGCTCACACGCTGCAGTTCGGCGGAGAGATTCGGCGCGAAGAAACCTTCCGCTTCCTGAACGGAAACTTTCGGGGCGCCATCTCCTTCCAGGACTGGCAGCACTTCGCCGACGGCGTAGTCAAGAGCGGCGCTCTGCGTACAGGCGGGCCAGACCAGACGTTCCGCTCATGGAACCGTTACGCGGACTATATGTACATTCAAGACTCCTGGAAGATGCGGCCGAATTTCACCTTCAACTACGGCGTGCGCTATGAGCTTCCCGGTGCTTTGGCGGAGAAACGTAACAGCGGCAGCAACTTCGTTCCGGGCGTTGGAGTGGTGAAGCTCGATTCCAACCTGGTCCTCAACATCAATCCCAACGTAATTGGGCCTTCCGCTTTGAGCATGGTTCCCACACCCGGAGATTTCCTGCCCGCCTCGGGCCAGTTCCATGGCTCCTGGAAGGATTTTGCGCCCTTCATCGGCATGGCGTGGTCGCCCAAGATATTCCCCGCCGTGTTCGGCGATGGCAAAACCGTTATCCGCACCGGCTTCCGGCTGAGCTACGACGATGTATTTGCCAACATTCCTGTGAACATGGGCCTAAACTTCCCGCCTGTGTTATCCACCACGCTGCCCAACAAAACCTGCAATCTGCCGTGCAACGTGAATAACCCGGCCAATACCGTGAATCCCGCCAACAGCGCCTACACATGGGGGCTGGCGCTTAACCAGGACATCAAATTCGTCAATAATTCCGGCCTTGGCATCCTGAGCATCAACGGCTGGGATACCACCGGCAAGACCGCGTACGCCATGAACTACGCCCTGGAAATCGAACGCCAGGTTGGCAAGGAGTACGCTTTCCAGGCCTCCTATATAGGCACCCTTGGCCGCCGCCTGGGCGTGTTCGTGGATGCCAACGAGCCTGTGGTCAACGGCGCCAATCGCACCTTCCCCTTCCCGCAGCTTGCGGGCCTGCCGGTGGGATCCTTCGCCAGCAGCTCCAACTACAACGCGGTCGTGCTGTCGGTGAAGAAGCGGTCCAGCTATGGCCTCACGCTCCAGGGTTCTTATACCTATGCCAAGTCCCTGGACTACAACTCGTCGTTTTTCGGAAGCACCGGAGAAACCGGCGCCTTCGCCGATCCCAGAAACCCGCAACTGGACTACGGCCCTTCGGCCTTCGACATCCGCAACCAGCTCACGATTGCGTATCTGTATGAACTGCCCATCGGCAAAGGAAGAATGTTCATGCGCAATCCCAATCCGGTGGTGCAGCAGTTCCTCGGCGGCTGGAACATGGGCGGCATTACCACCTGGCACACGGGCTTCCCGTACACCTTGTTGGCCGATCCTACGACCGACTTCAGCGGATTCAACCAGTTTGCCGACCGTCCTAATCTCGTTGGAACGGGACCGGTGAGCGTTAACTACAGCGATCCGACGAAGCCGGCTTTTAACGTTGCGCGATTTACCCCACCCGGCCCCGGCAGCATCGGAAACGTGGGCCGCAATTCGCTCAATGGACCCAGCTTTACCGACTTCGACCTTTCACTCCAGAAGAACTTCCCGGTTACCGAGAGCAAGAAGTTCCAGCTCCGAGCCGATATGTTCAACCTGTTCAACCATCCTAACTTCGGCCTGCCGATTTCCAACCTGGCTTCGGCCGCAGCCGGAACCATCACCAGCATCAGCGGAAATTCCCGCCTGCTGCAGCTTGGCTTGCGCTTCGACTGGTAAGAGCTAAATCCTTCGTCAACCACCCTGACCGCGCCGCGCAGCAACGCCCGGCGCGGTCGGCTTTTCACACCATCTTCGGCCTGACGCCTACTTGGCAGTTTATCGCCTAGCAAATTAAGACCTGGCGGGCTATCGAAGTAAAAGTTCCACAAAGGCGGCAATTTCATCTATAGACGGGTATACCAGCACCGGATAAACTACAAGCTATTTAGCTAATATTGATTCCAGGAAGTATATGTTTCGCACCTGCCGCTTTGCCCTAGCTTTTCTCCTACCGATCTTCAGTACACCGATCTTCAATGCAACGGCCTCCAGCCCACTGTTCGCTCAACAGAGCGCGGCCACCGCTGCACCCGATCCTTGCGCGATGCCCCTGCTTACCCAGATTCGAAACGATCAAAACCTTTTCAACGAACAACAGGAGGAGTGGCTCGGGGAGTTGATGGATCAGGACGTGCAAAAGGATTTTCACGTCATCGAAGATGCCGACGGTTACCTGCAGCGACTGGGTGAACGCCTGCTGGCCCAACTTCCGCCGACCAAAATTCACTATCGCTTTTTGATCATCGACTCTCCCGAGCTCAACTCTTTCAGCCTGGCTGGTGGGCGCGTCTACATTTTCCGCAGGATGATTGCATTCGCAAAAAACGAGGATGAGCTGGCATCGCTGGTCGCCCATGAGATTGGCCACCTAAGCACGCACCAATCCGCCAACGATCTTTCCGGCTATTTCCGGCAACTCGGCATCAAGGGCGTGGGCGACCGGCAAGACATCTTTGCCAAGTGGAACCAGTTTAAGGACAACGCCCGAAAGATCAAACACGGCAGCGACGATCAGCGCGATCAGCTCATTGCCGACCGTGTGGGGCTTTACGCCATGACGAGGGCCGGCTACGATCCGGCGCAATTCACGGCTTTCATCGACCGGCTTCTCGAAACCAAGGGCAAGACCGGCAGTTTTTGGAGCGACTTTTTTGGCGCAACCAGTCCTGAATCGAAGCGGCTGCGCGGGATCATGCGCAACGCTTCCCCGTTGCCGCCCGGCTGCGTTTCTTCGCGCCCCGCAGCAACTGCATTTTCCCAATGGCAACAGGCTGTGATCCAGGCCAAAGCGGAAGTTGCCAAGGAAGAGTTGCCGGGCCTCGTAAGGAAGGTGGCCCTCAATCCCCCTCTGCGGAACGAGCTCTCTTATCTTCAGTTCAGCCCCGATGGCAAGTACCTTGCCGCCCAGGACGACGCCAGCATCTTCCTGCTTTCGCGCCAGCCTCTGGCCAACCTGTTTCGCATCGATGCACCCGGAGCAAACCGCGTCCAGTTCACTCCCGATTCCTCCTCCGTCGTTTTCAACGATCAGGAATTGCGCGTACAGAAGTGGGAGATCGCCAGCCATCGCCAGGTATCCATTCGGGAACTCTCTTCGCAATGCCTCCAGTCGGCGCTCTCGCCAACGGGCGAGGCGCTGGCCTGCTTCAGGCCCGACGGAGAACTGCAGCTCGTGGATGTAGCAAGCGGAGAGCCTTTCTTCTCAAAAAAGAGTTTCGTCCAGTGGTCGATCTTCGATCAGATCCTTCTTGACGGACTCGTTGAGATTCCCGGCCTCCATGGGCTTTTCCTCATCAGCATGCAGGCGCATTTTTCGCCCGATGGACGATACCTTATTGCCGCGCATCGCAACTCATCGCTCGGCTACGACTTGAAGGCGCGCAGCGAGATCAAGTTGGCCGGAAGAATCCGGGAATTGACCCAGGCGAATTTTGTCTTTACCAGCTCCGACGAGTTGTTTGGCGTAAGCCGCGAATTCCCCAGGAAGATGCTGCGTCTCCGCTTTCCCGATGGAGCGGTCATCGATCAGTTCCCCTACGTTGGCAATGGAGAGCCCTTTCCTGTAGTCAAGGCCAACTATGTATTGATGGCACCTCTGGGGCGAAATCCCATCGGCTTGATCGATCTGGGCGCGAAGAAATCGGCGTTCGGATATAAGACCCTGGGCTTTGCTGTTTGCGAAGACATCTTCGCCGGCGACGACATTGAAGGAAATCTTTCTCTTTACCGGCAGTCCGACAAGTCGGAATTTGCCCGCATCAAGCTTCCCGACAGCCCGCTCAGCTACGCTCAAGCGTCGGCTTTTTCACCAAACGGCAAGTGGCTGGCAGTTTCTGGTCGAACCCGGGCATCCATGTGGGCATTGGAAAACGGAAGCCGCATCGGTTACAGTGCCGAGTTCAATGGCGCCTATTTTGACCAGGACAAACTCATTGTGCGGTTTATGAAGCACGAGAAAGGGCCCGGGCAGGTTCTATCGATTACACCCTCTCCGCTCGCGGTGACCAAGCTCTATGAGCTTGAGCCGGCCAGTGAAACCAATGAAGCCAAGCAAGCGCCGGACACTGCCTTTCTTTCGCGGTCGGCGCCATGGCAAGAAGGCGACCTTCTGATCCACCTCGAAACCACGGACCCCAAAAAGCCCGGCAACCGGACGCTCAACCTGCACGACATTCGCACCAATCTCTCGCTCTGGCAACTTCCGCTGGAGCGGTATTCGCCGCAAATCTATTACATGCAGCCTGCCGGAACGATCACGCTGGTGACTCGGAACTTCGACAAAATCAAAGAAGTCGCGAAACACGATGCGGCCCTGAGCGCGAAGCTCGATGCCATCGGCAACAAGCAGGAAAAGCAATCTACATACATGTTGCAGGCGTTCGGGGTTCGTTCGCAAAAAGCGCTGGGCAATATCCTGGTCGACACCGGCAATCTATCCTTTAGAG
Source organism: Candidatus Angelobacter sp. (assembly GCA_035295685.1). Classification (GTDB taxonomy): domain Bacteria; phylum Acidobacteriota; class Terriglobia; order Terriglobales; family Acidobacteriaceae; genus Angelobacter. Next base: position 10,211 of record DATGIO010000056.1, on the reverse strand, counting down.
TTCAAAATGCCAGAACCGCTGGCGATAGTGTCTTTGTCTCCGATTCACTGGGACGCACGCTGGTGTACTCCCTGAAATCGGGAGAGCAACGCGGTAAAGTGACCGGCAGGGCGGTGGCCATCTCCACCGACGGCACGACGTTTGTAGTAGAAAATGCCGACGGCAACGTCGATCTCTACGACTCGAACAGCCTTCAATCCCTACGCCACTTCACCTTTCCCTCACGGATCGCGCACGCTGAGTTCACAGAGCCGGAAAATCTGATGATTCTAACCAGCGACCAGACCGTGTATCAATTGAACACGGCACGATCCATTCAAAACGCGGAAAAGCACTGATTTGCCGATTGCACTGATTGACCAGATACACTGATTTGCCGGATATATTGACGCGGCGAGGCAGCGCGCCGAATAAAGGCCCTTTTGCGGGCCGCTGCCGCTTCCCTTCCGCAACTTCCCTTCTGGACGATGGCCATCGCTGCAAGCCTAGCACCATCGACCATGCACCAAATGAAATGCATGGATGCTCTTATCATTTTGCCGTCAGGGGCGTAGTATTGCACGCAACTCAAAGGCAGCTAGAGCATTGAGCCTGTAGCGGCGCACGGCCTGCGGTTCGTCATGTAGCTTGCTCGTTAAGTAGTCCGTTCGTCAAGTAGTGCAGGAAGCAAGGCCACAAGAGGCAAGGGCAAGAGATGCACGAAGAGAGCCACCATTCCGAGCCCAGCAACGGCAGCCACGCGCTGCCGCTCTTTCGCCCGCAGGCAATTGCGGCTTTGGAACATAAGTCCACCGGCGAAATTCTGCTGATTCGTCCTTTCTCTCTGCTGTTTCTTGGATGGCTTGCGATTGCGGTGGTTGGCGCCGTCTTTGCCTTCCTGCTCCTGGGGCGCTATACGCCGAAGGCCAGAGTTTCCGGCATCCTGCTTGATCCTTCCAGCGCTGGAATTACGGCGCGCCTTGATGTTCCCCAAGCCTTGATTGGATACGTACGGATTGGAGAATCGTTGGTGATCCAATGCGGCGATTGCACCGAGTCAACCGAACAGACCCAATGGGAAGCTGACGGCGTGGTCACGGAAATCCAGACGCAGGCCGAGAACTCTTCCGCAAAGCCGGCTGCCTCTAGAACGAAGGTAGCGACGGTGGCGAAAGTAGCCACGGTAGAAAACAAGATTCGTGAGGGCGGGATGAGCGAATCTCCAATACAAACCTGCGCAATAGGCCAGACCTGCGAAATGATTGTGACGATTTCTTTCAATTTTTCCAATTCTGCCAACTCTTTCAACTCTGCCGACGGCGTTCGCGAGTCTTGGAATCGTTTAAGCACCGGTAGAAAAATCGTGGCGAGCGTTCCTTTGGATCGGAAGCCGCTTCTCCAGTGGATCTTTGCAAGGTCCGGAGCATAAGACGAACCGTGCGGATCGCAGATTGGCTCAGGATGAGAACGCCGCAGCAAAGGCTTCCCGTCATCTTTCAGACGGAGGCCGCCGAGTGCGGTCTGGCATGTCTCGCGATGATCGCCGACTACCACGGCGAAATCATGAGTCTATCCGCGCTGCGCCGGCGATTCTCGATTTCGCTGCGTGGTGCCACCCTTGCCCATCTCATTCGCTTCGCGGACATGCTCCATCTGGCCGGAAGGCCGCTTCGCGTGGAACTTGAAGATCTGCCCTATCTCAACGCGCCGTGCATCTTGCACTGGGACATGAATCACTTCGTCGTCCTGAAGCGCGCTGGAGCAAAGCGCATCTGGATCCACGATCCGGCTCTTGGGGCCGTGAGGATGAACTACGCCGAGGCCAGCCGCCATTTCTCCGGAGTGGCGCTTGAGCTGACCCCGACCGCCGACTTTACCGCAAACGATGCCGGGCATCCTTTGCGGCTCAGCGACCTGACCGGACGAATCACCGGGCTCAAAGGCGCCCTGGCGCAGATTTTTGCTTTGGCCTCGGCCCTGGAGCTGCTTTCGCTGATCGGGCCTTTGTTCCTGCAGCTTTCGGTGGACAAAGTGATCGCGGCCCACGATCGCAGCCTATTGACGACTCTGGGGCTCGGATTCATGCTGCTGGCCGCGCTGCAGGCATCGCTCGGCGCGATCCGAAGCTGGACAACCCTCTACTTCGGCACCGCGTTGAAGCTGCAGTGGCACGCGAACATCTTTTCGCACCTCATGCGTCTTCCCGTCTCGTTTTTTGAGAAGCGATATTTCGGCGATATCATGTCCCGCTTCGATGGAGCGGAATCCATTCAGCGGACGCTGACGAACAACTTCATCGAAACGCTGCTCGACGGCGCAATCTCCATCTTCATGCTGGGGGCCATGTTCCTCTATAGCCGCACTCTGCCGCTGGTGGTGCTCGCGGGCACCGCGCTGTATGCGCTGCTGCGCAACGCCGCCTATCGGCCTCTGCGCGGCTCCATGGAGCGGCAGATCGTTCACATAGCCAAGCAGCAATCGTTCTTCATCGAGACCCTGCGCGGCATCCGCACGATCAAGGCATTCGGGCGCGAAGACGGTCGCAGAAGCACCTGGCTGAACCTGCTCGTAAACACTACCAATACCCAGGTCGAAACCGAGAAGTTGAATATCGGGTTTCGCGCGGCCAACATGCTGATCTTTGGCCTGCAGTCCGTGGGCGTGGTGTGGCTAGGAGCCGGTCTGGTCCTGCATGGTTCCTTCACCATCGGAATGCTGTTCGCGTTTGTCGCATACCAGGAGCAGTTCAAGTCGCGCGTAAGCGCGCTTCTCGACCGATTGTTTGAATTTCGTATGCTGTCGCTGCAGATGCAGCGCCTTGCAGATGTGGTTCTGGAAAAGCCCGAGCCGAACCTGCTTGAGTCTCCCGAGCCGCAGGATGCGGAAGGATCGATCGTGGTGAAGTCGCTCTCCTTCCGCTACTCCGATGCCGACAATTGGCTGCTGGAGAACGTCTCCTTCCGCATTGAGCCGGGCGAATGCGTGGCAATTGTAGGCCCTTCGGGAGCGGGCAAATCCACATTGCTCAAGCTCATGGCGGGACTGCTCCAGCCTCAGACCGGAGACGTGCTGGTAAGCGGCCTTTCGGTGCTTGCCTGCAGGGCCGCCGTGCTCGGAAGGGTTGGCTTCGTACTGCAAGACGATTCACTGTTCGCGGGCACGATCGCGGAGAACATCTCCTTTTCGGCGGACGTTGTGTCGCAGGAAAGAGTAGAAGAGTGCGCCCGCCTTGCCTGCCTGCACGACGATATTGTGGCTACTCCCATGGGATACGGCACGCTGATCGGAGATATGGGTGCGGCGCTCTCCGGCGGGCAGCGCCAGCGGCTGCTGCTGGCGCGCGCTCTCTATCAAAACCCCGCAATCTTGATTCTCGATGAAGCCACCAGCCACCTCGACGTGCCCACGGAGCGGCGCATCGCATCGATGCTGGCCGACCTGCGGATTACCAGGGTTTTTGCGGCGCATCGGCCGGATACGATCGCGATCGCCGGACGAGTGATTTCCATCGCGCAGGGCTCCGAGGTCCACTTAACAGAACGGGGCGCGGCACAAGCCCTGACGGGAGCATAAGACGACGGGAGCATAAGCGAAAGACAGCGGCCCGGAAAACGATATTCAGCACAAGCTCGGGGCGGGTAACGGCCTCGAAATTCGACACAGGAGAAACAAAGAACATCATGGCAAATCAGCAGAATAACCGCGTTCTGATCCGTTTGGGCGCACGCGAACTTACTGTGGAAGAAGTCAACAAAGTAGCTGGTGGTATCCGAATCCACACTGCCACTCTCTGCTCGATCGATCCTGAGACCCGCACGCACGATGGCGACGTAGGAGAGTGCTAACCGCATTCCGGGGGCGCTGCTGTTTGCGCCCCTACCCAATTTTGGAAGCCGCCTTGCCCCGAACAGGACTCGGCGAGCTTCCCTACCCGATTACACAAGAATCAAGAACGAAAAATCTGCGGCGGAAATCTGCGACGGCGAGGTTGCGATGAAAATTGTGGTTCTGGCCCATGAAAACGACAATCACACGGCGCCCATTCGTTGGGGTCTGGAACAGGCAGGCTACAAAGTCGCCTGCTGGGGAGGTGTTTCCTGGACGGAAGAACGGCAGGCATCGATTGAGTTCGATGGCAGCGCCCAGATGAATCTGGCCGCATTCGCGCTGGAACCGGGAGATGTTGTTTGGATCCGCAGGCCCAACCCGGCGGAACTTCATCCCAATACAGCGGAACCGGACAAGAAGTTTTCCGAAGGCGAGTATCGCTGGTTCTCGATGTCGCTGCTTTATCTGCTGGAAACATTTCCCGTACGCTGCGTCAACCCATACTCCGCTTCGCGCTTCATCAACAACAAGTCGGTGCAGTTGGTGCTGGCCGAACGCTGCGGCATGCGAGTGCCCAGGACCCTCATGTCCAATACACCTGGCGATGTAAGGGCCTTCCTGGAAAACAGCCACCACAAAACCATCTGCAAAGGGTTCTTTCCGCATATCTGGAAGAAGGACGATAGCGAAGCTCTGGCAGTTACCGAGACCTTTGAAATCACAGCGTCGCAGTTACCCGCCGACGAGGTGCTGACCTACGCCCCCGCGATCTATCAGGAAATGGTCGCCAAGCAGTTCGATGTGCGCATGGTGCTGATGGGAGAGACGATCTACTCCTATTCGATCCGCACGCCCAAAGGACGCCTCGATTGGCGGCAGGATACCGCCCAGGGGCTGGTTGAAATCGAGACCATTGAGACGCCGCCGGAGGTTGCACAGGCGGCGCTGGCCTTCGCGCGCCAGGCGCGCCTCACCTTCGGCTCTCTCGATTTTGCCGTGGACAACGATGGGCGCTGGTGGTTCCTGGAGATCAACGAACAAGGGCAGTTTCTCTGGCTCGAACAATTTGGAAGCGGGATCAACATCATGCAAAAATTCCTCTCGTTCCTTACCCTGCCGGAAGGAGCGACACAGGAGGAGATCGAGAGCCGCGAGACACAGTTTCCGCCGCTCCGCGACTACGAGACGTCCGAGGCAGGCAAAGAAGCAAAGCCCGAGCCCAATGCCGGGAAGATCTTTGTATCCACTGAGTAGCGGGCGGAGTAGCGTGAATATGGAGTAACGTGAATATGGGGTGATGTGAATATGGGGTGATGTGAAATGGACTAGCGCGAATGAAGTCCGGAATTAGTCAGGCGCAGGCGGCGAAGAAACCCAACAATGCCTTATCTAACCCAAACCGCTCCAGGTTATTCTGCTCCACGATTGACGTATTTTTTCGGAATAGATTGACTCAGAAGCACTTTGCAGGGTATAGTCCGCGAGACGATCATGCGTCGGGCATTCTCCATTTCGGCGATTGTTGGGTTGCTCTGTTCGCTCTTGCCTGCGGAGATGCCAATGAATTGCCATGGTCAGATGGACCAGACCATGATGTCCTCAACGACGATGGCCTCGACTATGATGGCCTGCCATCGCGCCGGGCACATGGATCATTCCACATCGCAGCACTGTGAGGGAATGCTGGAGCAGGCATCAGCCGGGAATCACAGCCCAGGCCAGAGCGGCTCCGACCATACATCAGGAAGCAGGCTGACCAGCATAGACGAGCCTTCCAAATGTCCCATGAACTGCTGCCTTCAGATGGGAGGCAATCATGGCGCCACCATCACCATCAACTATGGAGATTCTCAGCAATCTATAGTTGAGCGGATTATCCCATCGATCTCCATCGTTTTCACTACCAGCGGTTTTTCTTCTCACACCGACCGCGGCCCGCCTCTCGGCTAAGTTCTAAAAACTTTAAAGCTCACAATGGTTGCCGCCTGGGAAAAAATCCAGCGCGCATTGGCAGCGGGTCGTAGCAGCTCGATGACCCGAAAAGCCGAATGGCTTCTGCCTTTCCCGTTGTGCCACCGGCGGGCAAACTGAACCGCCACCACTCCAATAGCAACTACATTGCGGCTTAAGAAGCTCTTCTCGGGGAGGCGGCGAACACCCCATGCCCTGGATTAGCTCTTAGGTGTGCATTGTTTGTCGTTCTAACCAAACCATTACGAATGCATGGTTCGTCTTGGAACCGGAGTATTGAACTTGGCCATTGAACTTGATCAGCTCACCCGAACCGTTTTTCCCAACCCAACTTTCAATCGAATTCCATCGTGGAAACCAAGGAGACCGTAATGACCAAATCAATCAGAACACTACTCATCGGCGCCGCGCTAACCGGATTTGTAGCCGGGAGCAATGCCTTTGCGCAGGACGCGCCGAAGGACGACAAAGATCAAAAAGCCTCAACCGACACCGGCAAGAAATCCAGCAAGAGCAAAAAGAAAGACGTACACGCCTGTAAAGGCCAGAACTCTTGCAAGGGCAAAGGCGGTTGCAAAACAGGCGACAACGGGTGCAAGGGCAAGAACAGTTGCAAAGGCAAAGGCGGCTGTGCCACAGACGGCAGCAAGCCACCACAGCAGTAGTAAACACCACACTCCGGAGGGTTCCCATCGTTGTCTTCAACCCTCCGGAGTACCTACGCATTTTTGACAATCGAATCCGGCTGCCGCATTGACTTGCATGCCGGAGGGAAGAAGGGGCCAACATGCTTTTTTCTCGTTGCAGGGCAACATATCACCCGCACAGCCGGCAATATCGAGCGGGCTGCAAGACAAGCCGGCTAGAATCTTTTGGGTCTATTGGTCATCCCTGCGGTCGGGGCTGGTTAACCCGACTCTGCCTCCCCGGCCTTGCTATGCTCCTGAGTTGGGCCGTCAGCGGCGTCAAAGCTTCCGCGTATACAGCGCAGTACGCAACCGGGCAAGCAACGGAATGGCACGATGGCGATCTCGCAAAAAACGAAGGCGATGCCAAGGCCTTGAAACGATTCCCTCCCCGAGCTTCCGAAGGTGCACCTCCTCCTCCGGCAGAACCGGATGCGGATTCCAAGATGTATCAGACCAAGATGTATCGGAATATGATGTATCAGAATATGAAGAGCAACACGGATATGGAAACCGACGGGCAGCTTATCGACCAGATCGTCGATCCTGCGTCTCCCTATCCTACTTATCAGGAGCTGGAGCGGCGCGCGCGAAGAAGGTTCGAAATAGAGCCTGAAGACGGCTCGAACGCAGAAGCCAATCCGGCATTGAAAAACTGGCAGATTCTTTTCCCTGAGAAGGATTATGAAGAGTTCCGCACACAACTGCAGTTCGAGTGCTTGCGCATCCGCTACTTGAGCGATGGGCTGAAAGTGGTCGGATATATCTACAAGCCCAAGAATACTTTGGGCCGAAAATATCCCGTGGTGATCTACAACCGGGGCGGCAACCGTGAATTTGCCGAGATCTCGCTCAGCGACAAACTGGTCTGGTACAGGCGCCTGGCCAAGCAAGGGTTTGTCGTGATCGCGTCGTCGTATCGCGGCAACGATGGCGGCGAGGGCAAAGAGGAGTTTGGCGGCGCTGACGTACAGGACGTGATGGCTTTAGCAACTTTAGCCAAGGCCCTGCCCTATGCCGACCCAGACAACCTCTTTATGTACGGCGTTTCAAGGGGTGGCATGATGACCTATGAAGCCATCAAGAATCATGTAGCGATTCGGGCCGCCGCCGTGGATAGCGGCCTGGTGGATTTGGAATCGCTGGGCAGGCATCGCCCCGAGATGATCAGCGGGGTCTACCGCGAACTTATGCCCGACTTTGACCAGCGCGCGTCAGAGCACTATCGCTTGCGCTCGGCGACGCAATTTGCGGACAAGATCGACGTTCCCTTGTTGATCCTTCACGGCGCAGACGACGACAGAGTGCCCGCGGCCGACACCCTTCGATTTGCCGGACAACTTCAGGAACTGGGCAAAAAGTACGAGCTTGTGATTTATGAAGGAGATGAGCATGGATTGCTCCTTCACCAGAATGACAGTTGGCCGAGAATCGTCCAATGGTTTAACCAGTTCAAGAAATAGGCGGATCTCGTCGCTACGGGCAAGAAATTCGTGCGGGCGGGGCGGCCGCCGAGTTTCTTCAACACGAAGGCCGCCCCAGAGCGGAAAACGTTTTATCTTCTGGTTGCGACACCGGCTCGCGTGGAGCCGGCATCTTTGCGGGTGGCAATGATTCCAGATCCATCGGGATTCACGATAAAGCTGAAGCTGCGTATCTCACTTGTATCGTTGGACAAGTTGATGGTTGCAGTATAGGTTCCCATACAGTTGGCGCTGACGTTGTAGGTACCGGTATAGTTTCCCGTAAGAACTACGCCGTCTTGAACCTGGGTGCCGGAGCCGGTAGTGCCGCCGTGGCCATCGAAGTTGATCGTCCAGGCCTGAAGTTGCGGCACTGTAACCAATCCCAGGCCAACCTTCTGCATCCCCTGGCTGCTCCACTGATAAGAGCCATTCAGCGTCGCGTTGCTACAGATTCCCGCGGCGGTCTTGTTGTAAACGGCGGAAACGTTCTGTCCGAAATCGGTGCGGAGGCTGGTAGCCCGGCTGCCATCGGAGGCTGCCGAGATTTTGTAGTTACGGGTTTCGCCTGGCTCATCTTCGCCCCCAAATGTTACGTTTAACACCAGAATGCCGTCGCATGTGGGCCCAAGAGAGTAGTTGCCGGAACTGGTTATAGTCTGAACTACGCCGTCGACCGACTGAGTGCTGGTACACGATACTGTGCCGATTCCATCAAAGATGCAGGAATCCGTAATGGCCACCGGCACGGTGGTCAGAGGCCCTGTCTGGATCCCCTGGCTCACGGCCGAGTATGGGCCTTTGAGAGTGGCTGCCGTACATTGCGCGTCTGCGCCGCGCAACTGGGCAAAGGCAAAGGCGACCAGCGCCACTGTAAAGCACACGATCGATTGTTGTTTCTTCACGAAAAATCTCCTTACACTATCTTTCCGAATCTTTCCGAATTACCGCCGATTGGGTGTGGGGGCCTCTCATGATGGGGGGCAATCGTATGGCGTTTGTGAACTGCAGATGAAATCAGGCACGACAGAGTGACAACATCGTGCTCTTGCCACCGGCTAACACCACAAGATCCGAGTACGGCGAATCTCAGCAGAAGCTTTGGTTCCAGGTACACGCTATAAGAGGAGGGCTGGTTGTTCGCGGCGACTCTACCTTCGTCAGGACTCCAGCCCACATGTTGGACGCCCTGCTATAGGGATTGGTTGTGATGAGCTTCGTGGACGGAAAACCGACAAGAAACCACGGTATGAAAGAAGCGGAGCATCCCAGGGCAATCGCATGAAAGAAATAATATCCACCGTTGATGCCGTCTCGAAATTTGTCTCACAGCTCGCGTGCTCCTTCGGCTCCTCGATAAATCACGCTGGCGATGAAGCTGGCGCAACTGTGGAAGAGGGGCCCTTCAGGGCCACGTTAAGCACGCAAATAAAGTTCATGCCTTGGAGCACAGATGAGAACTTTTGTCTCTCATCTGTGCTCTAAGGCATCTCACTCGGCGTTTTCCACCCAGTCTTGCCTCTAACCTTCCCCCCACATTAACGAAGCTATCAAATGTTTTCATGCGATTGCCGTGCGGAACATCCGATGGAATGGCCTGGAAGATCAATGCCATGAGCACTAGCAAAGTGTTGAGGCGAGCAGCGTTACAAAAAAATAAAAACCTTTGTAACGAGTGATCCTCACTCGCCATATAGGGTACGAGGCGGCCAAGCTCTCGCACGAATCGCCGTCTCGCTCGCGCCAAATCCCAAAAATAGAAGTTAACCCAGAGCGCCAGCCCCGCCCATTTTTGGAAACGCACGTCCAGAAATCAAAAGAGGCAGGAGCCCCCTAAGGTGAAATCGATGAGATTCCTGAAAATTGCCTTTTTGTCTCTGCTCGTTACTTTGCTATTCCAACTTCCGGCCTTCGCCAACTTCAAAATCGTAACCGTGCAGCCAAATGTAGAGACGGAAACCGTCCTGGCTTTTTCGCTAACGGGATGCACACCCATCACTCCAACCAACGCCACCATCACCATTCAGCCCAAGCACGGAGCTATCTCTATTGTGGGCGGAAGCTTTACGATACCGGGGTGCCCCGGCGTTTCGTTTCCAGGAAGCCAGGTAAACTATACATGGACCGATACCACTGGAAAGCCAGGCTCCGGCAGCGATGCCTTTCACGTCAAGTTTACCTCGGCGGAAGGAACAGTTGAATGGGACATTCTGATATCGGTCGGCATTAACAACGAGGAGAACGACGGCGGCGGCCCGCCCGTTCCAACCTTCCCTTCCTGCGA
>DATGIO010000055.1:0-80277 GCA_035295685.1 Candidatus Angelobacter sp. | reverse complement strand
GTCGCTGGCGTTTGAGGACACGTTCGGCATTCGTCCATTGGAGGGTTACGGTTGTACCGAATGTGCCCCCGTAGTGGCGGTCAACGGTCCGGACTACCGCGCGCCTGGTTTTCGCCAGGTGGCCTCACGGCGCGGCACCATTGGGCATCCGCTGCCCGGTGTTGCCGTAAAGATTGTCGATCCGGATACCCGGCAACTACTTGCCACCAATCAGCCAGGGATGCTCATGGTCAAAGGTCCGAACGTGATGAAAGGATATCTTGGACGTCCGGACAAGACGGCGGAAGTGCTTAAAGACGGATGGTACGTCACTGGCGATATTGCCACCATGCAGGAAGATGGATTTTTGACAATTACCGATCGATTGTCACGGTTCAGCAAGATCGGCGGCGAAATGGTGCCACATATCAAAATCGAGGAAAAGCTTCATGAATTGGCGGAAGTTACTGAGCAGGTATTTGCCGTGACCGCCGTTCCAGATGAAAAGAAAGGGGAGCGGATTGTTGTCCTACACACGCTTTCCGAGCAAAGCCTGGCTCCCGTTCTCGAGAAGCTATCTCAATGTGATCTACCCGCACTCTGGAAGCCCCGAGGGAATCAATTTTTTAAAGTTGAGATGCTTCCTTATCTTGGTACTGGGAAGATAGATTTGCGGGGATTAAAAACAAAAGCTGCTGAACTCGCGGTTCTTTCAGTTTGATTGGGTTGAATTAGAAAGGTTGAATAGATCGACCGCCGCTTGCAAGAGTCCATTCAAAGCCAGTAACTTCTGCATGACCTGCCGCACTTATAACCATTTCATTCTTAACATCATTATAAGAAAAGGCTACAATATCTCGGCTTTGACAGCTGTTGCTGCTGTGTGACCCCCTAAAAGAAAAGCCACGCCAAGGGTTCGAAATTCAAGTTCTTCCAGGGAGAATCGTTTTATGCGACGTTCGTTGATCGGTTTGTTTTGTTGGATCGCCTTGAGTTGTACCATCGCTTCGCCGGCAAATGCACAGAGCACGGCGACGATTGTAGGCCAGGTGACCGACGTACAAGGAGCGGTTGTCCTCGATGCGACTGTGGTCGCTACGAATACATCCACCGGGATTGCACACACGACAAAAACCACCTCCAGCGGTGCCTATGTGATTCCAGACCTGCCTCCAGGCGTCTACGATGTCAAAGGAACCGCCAAAAGCTTTGCCACCACGATCGTCAGGTCGGTCACGCTCAATGTAGGAGATCGACGCGATATCAATCTAAAGCTGGGGGCTGGCGGAACCACGCAGACAATCGAGGTATCCGGACAGGTCCCTCTCATTGAAACCACAAAAACAGAAGTATCGACCTCCATTACCAGCCTGGATATGGAGAGGCTTCCAACTTTCGCGGGGGCGGGTGGCATAGCGAATGACTATGCGCAGTTGGCATTGACCGCTCCTGGCGTGAAGCTGGACAACAGCGGCGTAAGCGGGACCGTAGGCGGAGCAGGAGTCGATCTGATTGGCCCCGGTTCGATTAATAATCGGGGCAATCTCTATAACGTGGATGGAGCGAATATTACCGATCAGTTGGTTTCCGGCCGATTTGGAGGCATAGGAGCTTCCGTGGATGAGATCCAGGAGTTCCAGGTGCTCACCAACAACTACAATGCCGAATACGGTCAAGCTGGCGGCCTGGTACTGAATGCGGTAACCAAATCGGGTTCGAACCAGATCCATGGCGACGGCCACATGTACTTTCGGGGCAGGAATTTGGCGGCGTCCGATACCTTCTACAATCTTTCCCTGCTGGCAAACGGCGCCACCACACTCGATGGAAAGCCCCGTGCTCCGTTCCATCGGCAAGAAGGTGGATTCACCTTGGGCGGCCCCTTTTTGAAGGACCGCTTATTCTGGTTTACCAGCTACGAGCTGAGCCGCCAGTCGGCCCCCTTGACCCTTACGCCCGGTTCCACGGTTACCGTTCAGCAGCCAGTCAACAATCTTCTTTATTCCGGAAAGATCGATGCGAAGTTGACGAGTAAGCATACGCTGACCGTAAGCTATCACGCGGACCGCCAGTTCTTTGACAACCAGATAGTTCAGACCGGAAACAATGTGACGCCCGACGATCTGACTACACAGCACATTCACAGCGCCTTTTTGAACACCGGACTTATTTCCAGCTTGACTCCAACTCTGGTCAACGAGGCCCGGTTTTTCTTCTTCCGCACAATCAATTCGATCCCCGACAACACCACACAGCCAGGAGTGATTCACGCGGTTCCAAGCTTTACTAGCGGCGCGAATTTCTGCTGTCCTCAAGGCGGATTGAACAAGCGATTCCAATACATCGACAACCTTACCTGGACCCACGGCAGCCATACCTTTAAGACCGGAGTGAACATCAGTTACTACCCATGGTTCTCGCTCTTCCAGCAGTTCCACTTTGGCCAATACGTTCTTGACAAAACGGGTGCGCCCTCGAGCTTTACCTTTGCCACCGGTCCTGGAGCGGTGACCTCCAAGGACAATATTTACGGATTCTATTTCCAGGATACTTGGAAGCTCACCACTAAGCTGACCATGAATGCCGGCTTGCGTTACGACTATGAGGCTGGGGCGTTCAAGGGCGGCAAAATTCCCGGCCCCAACGGCACTTGTTTCCAGGGCAATGGAATCATTCCAGCATGCTCTTCCGACAAGAACAACTTCCAGCCCCGCTTGGGCTTCACCTTTGCTCCGTGGCAAAGAACCTTGTTCAAGGCGTCGTTTGCGGAGACTACGCAACTGGCTTTCAATAACGTAGTCTTGGATTCGCTCAATTTCGACGGAACCACATTGAACACGATCACCACCACGAACCCGGCCGTTCTGGCTGCATTTCCGAATGCCCCCAATCCAGCGTTGCTGTCTGCGCTAGTGCCGCCCGGCTCCGACTTTTTTGGCCGTGTACGCCCGATCTCTCCGAATCTGAGAAACCCCGAACTGCATGGTGTGAACTTCGGAATCCAGCATGAGTTCACGAAGACTCTGGTAGGCGAGGCGCAATACATCGGCCAATTTGGTTCCGGGTTGTTCGGTGAGCGTGATACGAATGCACCGGTCGTTGCTCCTGATCCTGCCCATTCGGGGTTTTTCTACTTCCAGAACCAGGCGCCCGTTGATCCAACCCTTCCCGTTAGCGCTCGTCCGGACAACCGTTTCGCGGCGGTCCGCACCAACGAGAACTCTCGTACGTCGCACTATAACGGCCTGCTGTTGAGTGCAACCAAGCGGTTTTCCAATCACGTACAGTTCGCGGCCAGCTACACTTGGTCGCATGCTCTGGCCTCTGCCGAAGATTTTTTTGGAACTTCGGAGCCTGGCGATCCTAGAAATGTTCGAGCGGAGTTGGGGCCCGCTTTTAATGACGTTCGTCACGCCGCTAACTTCAGCGTGGTGTTGGATTCTGGACGCATGACCGAAAACCGCTTCCTCGGTTGGGTTGCCAACGATCTTGGCCTGAATTTTGTAGGCCAGCTTCAGTCTGGCCGACCCTATCCGGTTTCGACTGGCTCCGCTGGATATGCCGATGGCCGGTTCTTTGGAGTTGGCAGCGAGACGCAGCAGCGGCCCAATGTGTTGTCGGACGGTACCATTTCCACCGCCGGCATCGCCTCATTCAATGGCTCGAACGCGTTGTTTGGACCGGGAGCCGTGGCAAGCTGTGTTGGTGCGGGCTTCGCCGCAGCCACGTGTAACTCCATTCGCAATACGTTTCTGGCCCCGGCCAACGCCAGCAAATTGGGAGCGGTGGATGCCCTCACGGGCGACGCCGTTGACTTCCAATTCCTGAACGGAAACCTGGAACGCGATGCCGGAAGGGGAGCGCCATTCTATCGGCTGGATACTTCTCTGCACAAAGAATTCAAGGTTGCCCATGCTGAGAATATCAGGCTGGATTTGCGGGCCGATGCCTTCAATCTTTTCAATCACCCGAACTACGAGCAATTTAACTCCAACGACGTGACCTCTGCCTTGGGTCTTTCCCTGACCGCCACGGGAGCGCCCGCGTCAGACTTCTTTAACTGTACGGGTTGTGTACATCCCAATGGAACTTTGGTTGGTAGAGGAGGACAGGTTCTGCATCTCTCCGATTTGCAGCATGGAAAATTGAGCCCCAACCTGCTGAACCCGGTTTTTGCTCCCAACCTGACCAATCAAGTGGGTGGAATTGGAGATCCTGCAAGCACTGATTTCGTGCCACGGACCTTCCAGCTTTCCTTCCACGTTCGTTTCTGATTGGCGTTCTTAAGCAGAAATGGCCCTCAATCACACAAGTAGATTGGGGGCTATTTTTTTTGCGGTAGAAAGGGTGAGAGGAGGCGTTCGCCAGGTACAGACACATCTGCCCCTTCGCGGATAAAGAAGCTTCTTGATCGCAAAGGGCTGCGGAAGCCTTATTGCAGTTTGGTGTAAATCTCCATCCCTACGATGATGACTACCAGGACGGCGGAACTGGCGCCACAGATTCTCACCCAAGGCTGCAGCCGGTTGATTTTCGTCATCAGCTCCTGCTGCTCCTTTGCCATGTGTGCCTCGGCGTCGTCCAGGAACAGTTGATCGTCTTCGTGCATGTTAAGGGTACCGCGGTAGATGAGGAGAAGCACCAGAATCGTCGTTAAACCGGCCCAAAGAATCAGTAGTGCAGTCATCATAGAGACACCACCTCAAGCTTGGAATTTTGGGAACCGGTCCCGCCTACTCGATGCCGCATCCGCGTTAGTGCGGCGGAGGGTACGTGGAACCTTGTATATATTATATGTCCGCTATTTTCCGATAAAGCAACATTTTTGACCGGGGTGGATTTGCGACGAAGGACCGCCGGGTTGCATCCAATTATCTGTCTGTAAATATAAGATCAATAGAATCAGTAGGAAAGAATGTTATAATTTTCTTTCACCTATCCCAAGGAGATCAGACAATATGGCTTCGACAACCACAACAACCGTGACTCCGGTCCTTCCCACAGTGGAGGCAGCTCCCAAGGCAGTCAGTCTTACGCCTAATGCCGTCAGCAAGGTGAGGGAGATTATGGCTCAGCAAAACCCGCTTCCCGCTGGTTTGCGCATCGGTGTGGTAGGTGGCGGGTGCTCCGGATTCTCCTACTCGATGTCGTTCGAGAATGCTGCGGGCGTGATGGACAAGACGTACAATTTCGAGGGCCTGAAGGTGTTCGTCGATGCGACATCGGCCATGTATTTGAATGGATGCGTGGTGGATTACGTGGAGACGCTGGAAGCCGCCGGTTTTAAATTTGAGAACCCCAATGTAAAGAGCACTTGCGGCTGCGGTTCTTCGTTTAACGTATAGGGCTTCTATTTCCTTGTCGGCTTTTTAGCCAAACGTCAGGTCTTTGTTGAGTGCAGAACGGCTAATTCTTCGGTCCAGGTTGCTGAGGCGGCTGGGCCGGAGTATCCGTTGGGTTCCCGCCATTCGGATTTGCGCCAATGGGCGTTGCACCAGGAATACTGCCTCCAGCTGGAACGTTTGCAGTCTGTAAAGACTGCGCGGTAAAATCCCACTCGTTATAGTGGTTCTTACCATTCTTGACCCGAATCGATTCCTCTTTGCTGGTGCTCCGGACGCCCAAGATAAATCCGCCTCCGGTCGGTCCCTGATTAGCATTTGATCCAAATCCGCTTCCAAATCCCCCAGTACCGGTTCCTGTGGTGGTGCCAATGGAGGTGCCAAAGCCGGGGCTTGGAGTTGCGGTTGCGCTCGGGGTGGGACTTGGAGAAGCTGCGGCATTGGGATCCGGAGTCCCGTTCTGCGGTGTGTTGGTAGTCGCTCCAATGCTGCTAACCGGTTGCCCCAGCGTCGATCCGCCTGGCTGAGCCGCAAGAACGTCACCCTGGTGTAGTAGCTGCCAATCGTCTTTTCCGGTCATTGGATCTTTGTAACGTTTTCGCAGAAAACGCAGGTTATTCGTGTTTTCGAGCTGTTCAAGGCTGACCGGAGGGTGGCCGAACTTACGAGTGTACTTTGCTATGGCTTTTGCGTATTCAGTGCCCCGGTGTTCCAATTCTATTTCTTTTTCCCGTTTGATCTGCTGCGCGATGCGCGGTGCCTCGATGGCAAGGGTGAAGAGCATCAAGGTCATGATCAGCATGATGGAAATGAGGATATAGCCCTCTTGCCCTTTGTGCTTCCCCCGCCTTTCGACCTGCCATGTCCGGGCAAACGCGTTTCTGTGCGGCTCTTCTTTGAGTCGAAAACCAGGTAATCGAAAATCGCGCACGGAAGCGTCGCACCGCGATTTAATTCCTGGATACGCACGCGTCGAAAACGGGTTAGAACGCTGCGCCACCGGGCCCTCCCTGGCTTTTGGGAATTTCCTTCCGATAGTTGTTCAACACATCTTCAACCACCACGGAGTTGTTGGTGATTTGCACAATCTTGTAGCGGCGATTGACAATCTGGCCCTCGGTCGCCACGAAAATCTCGTCGTCATTCGTTAAGAATGCCTTGCGCGGCCCGCCAGGAGGGTTCGCGAAGCCATAAAACTTAAGATTGATGACAGGCGGAGGTGTTGGCGCCGGCGTAGGTAATGGAGTGGGATTGGTAAATGCCCCCAGTGTCGGACGAACTGATTGGTTTATTCCGGGAATATCAGGAGGCTTGTCTTGCATGCTGAAAATATTGCGCTGGCCGCCGGTGTATTCAATCTTTTGCGTTGCCTGTAGAAGTGCAATGTGCAGCGTAGGATCAAGAGGATTGTCTGCGACTGTCGGAGCCGGCACGCCGCCCTTCTTCAAAGCTGCTTGTTGCGATTGCCGCGCCGCTCGTGGCGCAGCATCGGGTACTGCGGCAGCAGCCGGTGGCACGGCAGAAGAGGCGTGCGCCGGAGACGAATCGGGCGAGCCGAAAAACATGCTCGCGGTACGGATGGTTGCGATAATCGCAATCACCGCCAGGACCGCCATGATCCAGAGTTTCTTCCGATTTTCGGCCCCAATCTTCACTTATGCGGCTTCCTTCAGGTAGGTGAGGATCTTGATCCTGAGTTCCACAAAACCGAGCTGCTGTTGCGCCGAGCCGTTTTGTTTGCTGCTCAGGTCCACCTGCTCTATCACGAACAGGAATTTGTCGCGCTCGAGTGCATTGATAAACTTCACAACTTTGGCATAATCCCCGCTCACAGAAGTTTCGATCACCACCTGTTGCAGATCAGGAAGACCCGCATCCTTGGCAGTGTAGGAAACGCCCGGTTTTGCGATGCCATTTTCAGTTGCCAGCTTCTCCAGTTCTACGCTGATGTCCGACCATCGCCGCGCGACTCGGTCTCGATAAACTTCGCCGATTTGCCCCCGCGACAGTTTCAACCGCTCATCGAACCCGGCTAATGAGATGGATCCCTTTTTCGTCGCCGTTACCTGTGTTTCAAGGGATCGCTCTTTTTCACGCAACGATGCCGAGCTGGTGGAACCCGGCCACAGCAGATACAACGCCATTCCAAGGTCTAAGGCCGCAAGAATCGCGATCAAATAGACGAGTTTTTTTCGAACGGGTCGCAAATCCGGCATCAGATTCCCTCCATGGACGCTGCGTGAGGCGGCTCGGCGGAACCGGCGGGCGTGTAGTCGGTTTCAATATCAAAGACAAAAACGGGCTGGGCCTTGCTGCCTTGAGTCTCGGTACGCTCGGTCTTAAGCAGGGGAAAACGAAAACGTTCTGATTGCTCCATGTGCCGGATCAGGTCAATGGCATCGTCATGCTTCTCTCCCGCGATTACCAGTTTCAAGCGAAGCCGCTGTGATGTCGCGGCAGTCGGCTGCACCGATTTGACGTAAGCGCGGTTTGGCATGATCTTTTCGAGATCGGAAAAGAGATGCGTCCATGAGAATGATTTTTGGGCGATTACCGTGTTCCAGAAATGCGATTGATCGCGCACATCGCGATTTTCCGGACGGTTGATAATGGCTTCCACTTGGCTTTTTTCCTGGGCCATCGTCGCAAGCTGGCCCTCCATGTCACGAATCACCTTTCCGGATTTTTTTTCGGAGGAGTAGTTATGCCAGGCAAGAATCCCCAACAGGAGCGTTACGAGTAGAGCGGCCCCCAGCGCGCTGCCCCAGCGAATATAAAATTCGCGGGCATCTTGATAGGGACGTGAAGCGAGATTGACGTTGAGGCGCATTATCCGAGCAAAGCCCCCGCGACTCCGGCCATAGCGGAAGACGGCAATTGATCGCCCCCCAGGCTCTGAATGGATGCTGTATCCGGCGACAATTCTTCGACACGTGCTCCCGTGAATTCATGCAGCATGGGGCCCACCTCTACTAGAGATGCGACACCGTTGATGAAAATATGCTCAATCGGAGAGCCGAAGGTGTCTTCAAAGAATGCAATGGAGGGCAGAACAACTTCCGCCAACTCCGTTGGAGAGACATATTGTCCTTGAGGGCTATCAAGCGTTCGAATGAGGCGGAGTTCCTGGTTCTGAACTGCCGCCACATTAACGTTCAGCGGATCGACTTTGAGCAAAAGTGTGGGACGATTGCCTTCCACCAGCCCTAGAGAAGCCAGAGAAGAAGGCAACAGAACTCCGGGGGCATAGCCGGCATCGTAAAATGCCGCTTCATATTCCTCGATTACCTCGCGTGGCGCAACGGCGGACACAACCTTTACCGCTCCATTGTCCCTCTTGATTTCGTAGGAAAGTGCCGCTCGTTCAACATCGAAAGGCAGAGACTTCTTCAGACGAAACCGAATGACCGGCTCGCATTCCTGCGGTTTTGTGGGCAGCGATTCGAATTCAAGCAGAACGACCCGAATTGCAGCATCCGGAAGCACCGCAATCACGTCGCGGACCTTGCCGCTCACGGAAGCCAGAGCGCCGCCAATCGCTTCGCTTAGCTTCTCCTTGACCAGGACGTTGGGGCTGTTCAGGCCAGGCGCAACTACGCCCTCGTCCAGGCGGCGTGTGGCGAACAAGTCCAATGCAGGAGACTTC
Organism: Candidatus Angelobacter sp.; assembly: GCA_035295685.1. Taxonomy (GTDB): domain Bacteria; phylum Acidobacteriota; class Terriglobia; order Terriglobales; family Acidobacteriaceae; genus Angelobacter. The sequence goes on along the minus strand of DATGIO010000055.1, from coordinate 71,310 downwards.
TCGGAAGAGCGGGCGGCAATCACCCGTTCGCTCGTGATCTCGCACGCCAAGCGGGGACGCGCTGCGAATTGTTTCCTAAGCGCCATGGGTTTACCGGCTCGTCTCAATAAAGGTGACTTTATTGATCTCCTTGAGCGTGGAAATGCCAGACCGCACTTTGGCAAGCGCCGATTCGCGCAGGAACTTCATGCCTTCCTGCTGCGCTACCTTGCGAATTTCGGAAGAGGGCTTTTTCTCCAGGATCAGTTCGCGGATCCGATCGGTGAGATCAAGCAGTTCATGAATCGCGCTGCGGCCGTGGTAACCGGTGCCGGCGCATTCGATGCAGCCTTGGCCCTCATAGAATTTTACATCACGCCATTCCTGCACGTTAAGGCCGCTGGCCAGAAGCAGGTCGTCCGGATAATGTACCTGCATTTTGCAATGCGGGCAGATCATGCGCACCAATCGCTGGGCCAGGACACAGTTCAGAGCCGAGACAAAGTTATAGGGCTCAACGCCCATGTTGACGAAACGTCCCAACACGTCTACCACGTTGTTGGCGTGTACGGTGGTGAATACCAGGTGTCCAGTGAGCGCCGAGTTGATTGCGATTTGGGCTGTTTCTGTATCGCGAATCTCGCCCACCATGATTTTGTCCGGATCGTGCCGCAGAATGGAGCGCAGTCCACGGGCAAAGGTCAGGCCTTTCTTCTCGTTGACGGGAATCTGCGTGATGCCGCGAAGCTGGTATTCCACCGGATCTTCAATGGTAATGATCTTGTCTTCATCGGTCTTGATTTCGTTGAGGGCGGCATACAGCGTTGTCGTTTTGCCGCTGCCCGTGGGGCCTGTTACCAGCACCATGCCATAGGGCTCCGCGATGTAGCGCCGGAACTTGCGTAAATCGTCTTCGTCAAAGCCCACAACGTCGAGGACGAGATTGCGAAATTTTTCGCTCATCGACTCTTTGTCGAGTACGCGGAGCACCGCATTTTCTCCATGGATCGTGGGCATGATGGAGACGCGGAAATCGATCAGGCGGCCGGCATATCTCACGCGGAAACGCCCGTCTTGCGGGACGCGGCGTTCGGCGATGTCCAACTCGCTCATGACTTTGATGCGGGAAATGATGGTGGAATAGTGCTCTTTTGCAATCGGCTGCATGGCGAGTTGCAGCACGCCGTCGATGCGGTACTTTACCAGGACCGCGTCGTTCTCGCACTCGATATGGATGTCGCTGGCGCGCTTCTGCAGCGCGGTGAAAAGCGTGGTATCGACCAGGCGGATGATCGGGCTCGTGTCGTTTTCCGCCGTAATGCGGGCGATCGTAAGGTTTTCGTCGGTGCTCGCTTCGTCCTCGCGCACCACGTGAACAAATCCTTCGCTGGCTTCTTCCAGCACACGCTGGGATTGTTCCGTCTTTTTCAGAATGTCGCTGATCTGGCTGAGTAAGGCAACTTTGGTTTTGACGCGGCGCTTGAGCAGAGAGCCGATCTCGTCGATCAGCATCAGCCGGCTTGGATCGGCAGTTGCAATCCAAAGTGTGCCGTCTTTTTCCTCAAGGGGAACAAAGTTGTAGCGGAACATCAGGTCGACAGGGATCGATTTGAACAGTTCCGCGTCCAGATGATAGTTGCGCAGGTCGATGAACTCGCTGCGGTAGCGCGCCGCCAAATCGCGGGTTCGCTGTTCATTGGCCGCTCCATCGCCGTTGAGCGGCACCGCGATTTCAAGCGCTGTTGATGTATTTCGTTGGTTCATAATTTCCTGTTAGTGGATTTGCGATCCTATGGAGAAGATCGGGAGATAGAGCGCGATCAGCACCAGCGCCACGATGCAGGCCATGAAAATCAGTAGGACCGGCTCGATCAGTTGCAGGGCCGCCGTAAGGGCGTTTTGTACGTCCTCCTCATAGAATTCCGCCACCGAGTTGAGCATGGTCGCCAGCGCGCCCGTGGATTCTCCCACTTCGATCATCTCGATTGCCAGGCCCGGAAAGAAATTTGTTTCTTCGAGGCTAAAAGAGAGCGCTTGACCCTCGCGCACGCGCTTAGCGGAAGATTCTACGTTCTTTGAGATCTTACGGCTATTGATGGAGCTGCTTGCGGTTTCAAGCGATGAGACGAGCGGCATCCCCCCGGCCAGCAGAGTAGCCAGGGTCCGGGAAAACATGGATACCTGATATTTCATCCACACTTCACCGAAGATCGGTACTTTGAACCGCAACGAATCCAACAGCTTGGCGCCCTGTTCCGAACGAACCCAAATCACGGCGAGCAATCCGAGTCCCGCCAGGACTGGGACCACGATATAAAAGTACCCTTGTAGGGTGGTGCCGATTGCCAGCATCACCTGGGTGATGGTTGGCAGGTCCGCATCAAATTGCTTGTACAGCTCTGCAAATTTTGGCACTACATAAGTAATCAGAAACGAGAGCATCGAGGTCAGTGCCACAATCAATAAAGCGGGGTACCAGAGCGAGGAGATCAGCTTTTTCCGGAAACTCGAGGTGACCTTTTGATAGGAGATATAGCGGGTCAGCACCTCTTCAAGGTTGCTCGCGCGCTCGCCCGCCAGAAGGGTTGTTGTATAGATCTTGGAAATCACCTTCTGTCCCTGGGCCGCAAATGCCTCTGACAGTAACTCTCCGCTCTTCACGCGTTCGCACACGTTTTCAAGCAACGACTTGAAAAATGGGTTTCGTTGACGTTTGCTCAGCAAGGTCAATCCGGTAAGGATTGGCAGGCCCGCCTTGATCAGGGTTATAAATTGTTGATTAAAAATGATGAATTCGTCGGCCTTCAGTTTTGGACGGCCAAAGGATAGGTTGCCCTGCAGCAGGCCCCCTCGATTGCGAATGGAATAGACGAGAAAGCCCTGTTGAGTGAAGCGGTCCCGGACTTCCGTCTCGGAAAACCCGCTTTCCACCTGTTCGAGCACGCGACCGTGCTCATCCGCCATTTTGACCAGGAATTCTGCCATTGATTGTTCACCGTGGGGAGAGGTCGGGCTCCCTTAAAGTCTACCACTTGACGGGGACCAAGACCCGTGCTCAAAAGAAGAACGTGCCCGGAGGGAATTATTGCGCCAATTCGCGCGATTCAATGATTCCTACGCCTGGAGGCGGGCTGAAATGAAACAAGCTTTCCTGAACCGAAACGTCTTCTTGGAGATTCGAAAACTGAAAATCCGTGGAAGCTCCCCCAACTTCCTCGATCACAATACGCTCAATTTGATGCTTGGGAGAGACGTCCAGTAGCACCTCGGAAATGCGTTCTTTCATGCCGCGAGGCTGGCCGCGCAGGACTACGTTGCCGGGCCTAAGCGGTGTTACATCCGCCGCAAAGGAGAGACCTTCCAATTCCTTTTCAAGCTTGGTCTTGCCCAGCAGATAACGTAAAGGCGAGCGCACGTCGTCGAGGTTCTTAATCGGGGTGCGCCTGGCTTGGCGTTCGCCGCTGACATAAAAGAAAGCGGTATGGGAGTCGGAAATAAAGAGCTTTTCTCTCGGTTGCCGGTACTCCCAGCGCATCTTCCCTGGTTTTTTCAGCCACAGGACGCCACTTTCGCTGCGCGCAATACCGGCGCTGTGATAGGTCTCCTTGAAATCGGCCTGAAATGTCTTCAGATGGTCATACCGCTCGTCAACGGCGCTTGCTAAAGCGGTAATGTCGCCGGCAGGGTTCGTTTGTGCAGGAACAGCCTGCAGTCCCGTAATTGCGTATATAGGGGCCGCTGGTCCCCGGAATACAGGGATTAAAAGGACCAAGAGGAAGATGCGAGGCAGGTTCATGACAATAGCGCTGCTGGCTCCCGTGAATGCCTGAATTCTAGCACTTCGATTCTTCCCATCTGCCATTGGGCCGACGACGATGGGGGCAGTTCTTCTTGGACTCAATCCTTATCGGAATTGTTCGTGTTAAGGAAGCCGATCTTGCGACCTTGCCGCCGCATGGGATTGGCGGCTTCCGCAGCCGATCACGCGCACAAATTGGTTGGCAAACAAAGGGGTGCGCTGCCACACCCAGCTATTGGGCGATCTCCAAATAGGATCGTAAGAGGTAACAAGGAGGGCATCGGTGAAGAACTGGTCGCAAAAGTTGTCCACAAACTTTGTTGCCAGCCAGTCGGAAGAATTAAAGGCTCGTCCCATCGTGAGCTGAATATCATGACATTCACCTTCGTACCCTTTTCCGCTGAATGGCACGCCGCATCCGGGAATGCTCGTAACGGACCGTCTCGTTGAATAGAGCGGATAGGGAAAGGAGATGTGAATCCATGGATTCGCTTGTACAACGGCACTTGCCGGTAAGACCCTGTCTATCTCGTCGTAGGCTGATCTGATGGCATACACCGTAGGCCCCAAGTCTTTTGACGGCATGCGGTAGTCGGGTGATCCAGTTGTGTTGTCATGGACGAAGCTGTAGGTTCGCATCAGCGTCGCCTGATACACCGTTGCAGCAAAACCTAACAGCAGCATGAGGCGTAGCGTCCAGGGACGAACTGGCGATCCGGCGGGGCCTTGAAACTGGGCGATATCGCCTTTGGACCAGCCAGCCAATAAAGGTGCTCCCCAAAGCAATAAAACAAACTGGGCCAGCAGCACGCTGCGAATCCCGAGGTCGTTGGCCAGAATTACGTCCGACTTGAGAAACGAGGCAATGAACAGACTTGAACCCACCATGACCCATGCCGCAGCCTCTGACCGGGACAGGCTCCTGTGCTGTCTGATCGCTTGCCATAAACGCAGGACTCCAACGGCAAAAAAGAAGCCCAATTCGAGGAGATACATCAAAGGCATCTCCAGAATGGAGGCGATGTGATGCAGAGCAACAGACTGGATCCCGGCCATGCGCAGAGAGTCGCCGGTATGCCAACGCAGCCCCCAAACCGCAAATTGAGAACTGGATCCGCTCGCCTGCAATCCCTGCAGATAGGGAATGGATAGAAGGATCGCCACCAGTCCCGATGTCGCTAACAGGCCGATCTCGGTCCATTGGCGCCGGAAAGCTCCAGCGATTCCCCACAAAAACAGGAATACGCAAAATGTAAACGCGACATAGATAGAAAGCCCACCGGCGCTGGCAAATGCCAGTCCGGCTATGAGCGCCGCTTTAACTCGCTCTCCAAGCGTCGAGGATGGTTCGATGGTCCAAATCAAGAGAAAGCCTGACAGGCATGCAACCAAGGCTGCAATGTGGTGTGGAGCCCACAGGAGAGATGAGAGCCAAGATCCGATGATCTCAGAATCCCACCATTCCATCTCCGCAAATAGAACATGGCCTGGAGTGACGAGGTAAAGAATGGTGGGAAGTAAATCGAGCCCTGTAACCAGTAAGAGGGCAATTCCAAATAACGACGACGATCTGAGTCGGTTGCGTTCACCAAGAAAGTATTTGAGATAGAGAGGAATGGTGGCTGCGAGCGCAAATCCCGCCCATACGCAACTGGCAATAACGCTCAAGCGAGGATCGATGGCCCCCAGCTTCGCCGGTAGTGCGCATAACAGGTACCAGTAATAGTAGTAGTGCAGGGGGATGGCGTGCCCTGGGTAGAAGAGAGGATTGACCGGCGGAATACCGTTCTTCAGGATCGATCGTGTGAAGGCCGTCCGAATGGAATGGTCAAAGACCGAGGTGCTCAAATACAGGCGGTCGCCAATCTGGATATCGATCAGGATTCCCAGGGCTACAACCGTCCAAGCGCCCATGGCAAAGAGCAAGATCTTGGTTCCGCGCTCCAATCCCCGATTCGCTTGGCCTCGAAGAACGTTTCTTTCAGCCGCCAAACAGGCGATGAATAGGGCGGTGATTCCAAGAAAAAGCCCATTGACCGCGCTCAATGGCGCGATTCGGGAGATAAGAGCCGCAATCGCCGGCGTCAATCCAACCGACAATGTGACGCTTAGCAGAGTTCTTTCCTCGATGCCTTTGTCGCGAAATTTGAGGAGATTCAGCGACCAGCCTGCCAGGTAGCCTGGAGCAATAAGAAAAATCGGAAAAAGCGCCCAAGCCCGCAATGCGCCCAAAAGATCAACGAGCGTGTAATTGTGCATAAGTTCCAGAAGGACCGTATTGGATCACCCTACTATATCTGCTTGCCCCTGCCCGGCCGTAGATTACTCTGGAACCCTTTCCAGTAATTGTCGCGGCCGCCTGCAAGGATCGAATTGGGTTTGGCAGTGCTAGAATTTCGTTTAACGATGGGTAAAAGTTCTCCATGGATCTTGCCGGATAGGTTTGAAGACCGTCTTGTGATCTTCGGCGCAGGTGGAATGGGAAGAAAGATACGGCAAGCTCTGGCCGGCATTGGCTGCTGTCCCCTGGCTTTCTGCGACAACAATTCACAAATATGGGACAAAGAAATTGAAGGTGTTCGGGTACTGTCTCCAGCGGCAGCCGTTGCAGCGTTCCCTAAGGCAGTCTTCATGGTTGCCATCTGGCACCCCAGCCGGACGGAAGGGCTAAGGCGGCGTGTTGAAGAATTACAAAAACTCGGCTGCCAGGAAGTAACCTGTTTTATCCCGCTCTTTTGGAAGTACCCGGATCTGTTTTTACCCAACATGTTTTGGGAAGTGCCTGGCCGCTTGTCGGGTCAGGAGTCGCGGATCGCGGCCGCCCGCGAATTGTTGGACGACCTGGGAAGAGCGGAGTTTGATCGTCAACTTGCCTTTCACCGGTCAGGTGATTTTTTCGCTTTGGGTGAGCCCGAACCAGGTGAACAGTATTTCCCCAGCGACATCGTCAAGCTCTCCGGACAGGAGACCTTTGTCGATTGCGGCGCCTACGATGGCGACACTCTTCGCGACTTTTTGCTGCATTCCCAGGGATCTTTTCGAAAAGTTCTAGCGCTCGAGCCCGACGCGGAAAACTTCAAAAAACTCGCAAACTCGTCAAATGACGACCGAGTGGTGACGCTTCAATATGCTGTTGGCGCGAGACGGGAGCTTCTTCGAATTTCCTCGTCCGGCCCCAGTTCCTCGATATCGTCTTCTGGTTCGATAGAAATCCAGTGCGTTACGTTGGATGAGCTTCTGGCTGATGAGGAGCCGACATTCATCAAGATGGATATTGAAGGAAGTGAAATCGATGCTCTTAAGGGAGCTCAAAAAACCCTGAAACGGTGCAGGCCCCGATTAGCGGTGTGTGTGTATCACCATCCAGACCACTTGTGGAGCATTCCGCTTTTACTCAACGAACTTGTTCCAGAATCGCGCCTCACGATCCGCAGCCATATGCTGGATGGCTTTGACACGGTTTGCTATTGCTTGCCGCAATCGTAGGGAATTTTCCCATCTAAATTTTCCTCACAACGCACTGGCCGGTGGAAAGGGTCATCGGCACTTCCGGCTTCTCGTTGAAGAACTCGTCCACAGCGGCGCGAGCTCCTGGACAACTGGCGTATCCATAGTCGTCGTATAGCAGTACTCCACCACTCGGTATTCGATCATAGAAAAACGATGTCGCCGAGAGAATCGCGGCGTATATATCGAGATCGATGTGGACAAAACAGAATTTGTGTCCGGAAACCGGTTCCAGCGTATCTGGAACAAATCCGGGATAGAAGTCAATATTGTCAAAGCCGGCAAGGTAGGTGCGGACATCCTGGAGGGTAACATCGGCGAAATCTCCTTCGCGATGTAGATCTTTGTTTGAGTCGGTTTCGGGCATTCCCGAAAACGTATCGAACAGCGACAATCTGCGCCCCGCGGAGCGCGCGAGATCGGCCAGGAGATAAGCAGTGCCGCCTTTGTAAACACCGCACTCGGCAAGTTGACCCTCACAGCGACGAATGGCATCCTCAGCCAGCACGTGCAGCGTGTATTTCGCTTCCGGAGGGACGAGTGAACGCGAATCTTTGGTGCGTAGTCTTTGCTCCCACGTCGTACTTCGCCATGGTGAGAAAAAGGGAGAATAGAGTTCTGCATCGGGAATGCCGGTAACCCTGGTATATCGCAGCTCGAAGCCAAGCTTTTTGGCTAAGCGCTGAACCGTCAAAAATGCCCCCCGAAATGCGCCAAACTTGCGAAAATCCATCATTGTTTCCGCCTGCGGTGATTCCTAAGCGTCCATGATTTTTGTTCGGCTTACGGTCAAGTTGTTAAGTCGTGCGGTTAAAACCCTGGATTGTCTGGACCTTCTTTTCGCGCAAGACGATAAGGAAAGGCCGCTTCCTTTCGGCGCTCCCAGCATACACAGAAAAGATTCACAGGTCGTTCTTTCTCTCTTGCTTTTGTAACCGTGTCTCAGCACAGCGGTCATCCTTCGAATGGTCTGATTACGATGGTTGCTGGCCCCAAGAACCTTATTGTCCCCCATTTTGCCGAGCATAGCAGTGCAGGAGTTGAAGGGCAACTTAAAGACTGAACCCACAGTGTAAAATGGGTTCTAGTGTTCTTGCTGCCCTAAATCACTTTGTGGGGCCCTGGCGACTGCCATGATGAATGGAACCAACTCCGCTGCCTCTTCAAGGCCCGCGTCTTTCACTTTTCTGAGGACGCACATACCTCCCCGTCAATTTGCGAGGTATCTCATGGTTGGGGTTGTAAACACCGTTTTTGGGTATGGTTCGTTTGCCCTGCTGACCGTCACCCTGGCTCATCTCATTCCTAATAGCTATATACTCGCGGGCTTCTTATCCGGGCTGCTCAACGTGACGTTTGCATACTTAAATTACAAATGGATTGTTTTCAAGACCAAGGGGAACTACTTTCGGGAATGGCTTCGGTGCGTGACTGTTTACGGGGCATCCATGGCGGTTGGCACGTTGCTCTTGCCTGTGATCGTAGTGCTCATTCATCGCTTCACCTCGATCGGGGCTGGCGCACCGTATGTGGCGGGAGCGATTCTTACCGCATGGACTGCGGTTTCCGGCTTTCTTGGGCATAAAAAATTCTCATTTCAACCTATTCCTGATGGCCCTGCGCCAAGCGGCAGGCCGGCATCCTCCCCGATAGAAGTATCGAAATAATAGGCTAGAGTTAAGGCAATGTTGGATCTTACTCAGGTAATTTCTAGAGTGAACCTCGTATAGCTGCCAAATTAAGGGAGATGGTTTTCTTGCTACGATCTCAAAGACTCAAAATCCATTCGACTCCTCAAGTGGAATGCGATAAAACGTACACAGAATCAATCGTATTATCTTGCGGCTATCCGTCGGAGGACTGGATCGATAGCCGTGCATAAGATGGACACTCAAAACGAGGCAATGGTGTCGATGAAGCTGCCAGAGCAGATATCCGGAGGTCTGTCGAACACCCAAACTCAAAGCGTTGAGAAGAACAAGATTGGGGTCTTCCAGCGGTTTGCGTTTTACGGATGCGTGGCGTTCGGCATTGCGATGATCGTAAATACGCAGTTGGCCTGTGACGGAGTCTGGTATTGGTATGCCTATCTTCTTCGCAGTGGACGGCATTTGTATTCAGACATGCGCATTGTCTTTCCCGCATGGCCTATTCTGCAGGCTGCTGGGTGGATGTCATTGGCGGGCCAAGGGTGGTTCATTTCCAAGATTCCGGCAGTCCTGGAGCTCGGTGCGTTTTTAGGCGGTATCCTCTTGCTGGCGGCTGAGAATACCTGGTCCGATCGGCAAAAGGCAGTGTTGGTGTTCTCAGTATTCTTCATAAGTGTGCATTTCGAAGCTTATCGTTTCGATGACTATCATGTCGTATCGGGCATTTGTTATCTGTTCGCCATGCTTCTCCTGTTTGCATTGGAGAAGAGCTCCAATCCTCGGCGAACGATGGCAATTGCTGTAGGGTTGGGATTCCTCGCCGGCCTGGATGTTACCAATCGCATAACCGACGGAGCGGGGCTTTTCGTATGTGCTCTAGCGGCAATAATCTATCTTGCGGCTAAAAAGAAATTTGCATTGCTGGCCGCCTATTGTGGCTCTGCTTTCTTGACCGTTTTAGCGATTGTCGTCTTCGTCGACGACTCTTTGCGCGCTTATTTGTCGAGTACTGTTTTACATGCTGCAGGGCCCAAGGGTGGCGCTGCCAGCGCAATGCTTAGGCCGTTATTGCTGTTTTGGAATTCGTTTCGCTTCCTCTGTTCCAAGAAGCCGTTGACGGTCATTCTTCTTTGCATGATCGTCGCCGCGGCTTGGGCTTTGCTGATTGCGCCATTTTCAAAAGCGGATGGCCGGAAAGCGTCGATGAGAGCTTGTGGAGGCATTGCCATCATCGGTTGTGCCGTTTACTTGCTGTTGCCTTCCCTCAGGAACGGCAACATCATTGTCGATCTGTCAGCGGTTCTGGTGTTGTCTGCCTATGGCCTGATTCTTTGGCTGGCATTCAGGATTGCTCGCGGTCTGGCGCTGGGCGTTTCCAGCGCAGGCGACGGTTTCAGGGCGATTGCCTTGCTCCTTCCCTTTGCGCTGCTGATGGCGGGATCCATGTCCTCAGGGGGTGTTCATTTTGGCTTGTATGCGCCGATAGCAATGTTTCTTCTGATACTTCCGCATGTTTTCCCCTCCGCACTTGCTTATCGCCCGTTTCAATCGTTTTTCCTTGCGATTCTTGCTCTCATGGCCATATCCGGCGCCTTGGTCAAGGTGAGGGACCCGGCGTCATGGCAGAGCTATCGCACATTCCCGATGTTCACCGATCGATTGTTAGTACGCCATCCCATTTATGGCCCTATGGTGATCGATAAGGATTTGCATCACTTCATGGAACGTACCTGCGGCATAATTCATTCTGAAGCGAATTCCGACCTGCTATCCATTCCTCTACCTTATGCAAATTACTATTGCGGAATACCTCCCTGGGAAGGATTTGTGCAGACTTTTTATGATACGGCGGGGAAGGATGTTATCGACGAGTTGATGGCAAAACTGGAAAAATCGCCCCCCAAATGGATCTTGTACCAGCGGCAGATGGACAACCTCATGAGGCATGAGCTGTTGTTCAACCAAGGAAAGCGTCTTCCACAGCGTGACCTCGATGAATTTATCGTGAATAAGCTCCGCAGCGGACAGTGGATAGTTATCGATAGAGAGCCATACTTGGGCGACGGGTGGATACTTGCCAGGTCTCGCTAACACTGTGAATAGAGGAATAACTGCTCTAGCCGGGAAGCGGATAGCGAATTTTCCGCCAATTCTTTACACCTATGCGCTGCTTACTGTTGGGCTATTTTCTGCGGCCATTTTGACTGTTTTGATTCGGCGCACGATCCTTCACGAATCTTTTCCTTACAACACGTTTTTGTTTGACCCACAGGTACGGTTTTCGGATTTTTCCTTTTTTCGGAGCCGTTTTGAATATTTCGGGCAAGAGAAATTCTTTGCGGACACTGGTTTTCTAGGTGCCGATACGCCCTTCAACTATCCTCCGTTCATGGCGCTCATCCTCTGGGGATGGTATCGAATTTCCGGCGATGGTGCTTCTTGGTACATTGCTCTCATCATCCTTGTCGCCATTTCATTTGCCGGCCTTCTTGTTCGGGCCCTGAGAAAAAGTGGTGTGGCTTCAGGACCTGCCTGCTTGATCGGCTGTGTGATGTTGTTGACATCTTATCCGGTCATGATCCTGATTGACCGCTTGAATCTCGAGGGGCTCGCCTGGATATTAGTGAGTATTGGCATGATAGCGTTCGTTCGCGGACGTCCATGGCTTGCGGCGGCATGCTTCGGGGTAGCCGCCTCTTTGAAAATCTTTCCCATCGTATTGCTCGGCGTGTTCCCCGCTCAAGGCAAATGGCGCGAATTCGCGTTCGGTATGCTGATTGCAGCCGGTTTGACCTTGGGGTGTCTCTGGTTCATGGGGCCTTCCGTCGGTTGGGCGTGGAACGCCACTTTGACCCAGCAGAAATTGTTATATGTGCCCTACGTCTTGCACGAGCGGGGGCCTGAATATGGCTTTCAGCATTCTCTTTTCTTTCTGATTCGGCAAGCATTGTCGGTCTTCTGGCACGGTCGAGCGGATGTGATCGGAAAGGCCTATAGAATCTATCTCCCTCTCTCCCCGGTTTTAGGGTTGTTGCTGTATCTCAGAATCCATAAGCTTCCTGTGCTCAATCAGTTGATTGCGTTATCGGTTTGCGCTGTGTGGCTTCCCTGGTGGTCTGGAGATTACACTCTCGTTCACCTCTACGTTCCGTGGGCGTTGTTGGTGCTTTGGGTCATCAACCGTCCTTCAACAATTTCAGCAATAACCCTGCTCTGGTTTCTAGCGCCGTTCCTCATACTGTTTACCCCTCAGCCATTTCTGGTTTTTCACGGGCAGCCCTGGGGCGGTCAGGCAAAAGCAGTAGCTCTGATGATCCTTCTTGGCAGTAGCCTCCTGATTCCGCTCAGTGGTGGGCTGGCAGATTTGGCTCAACCTCCAGTCGGCTTGGCTGAGAACGAGGATTTCAGCATGACGGAAGCTCAACTCCAACGTAATTTCTAGGGTGGTTGCGCAATGGTGGTTGGCGGTATAGCCTTGGCAGAACCATGATTCTGACGGTTGTAGTCCCTGTTTATAACGAAATAGAAACATTGCCGGCATTGGTTGCCGAACTCAGATCGGTATTGGATCCTCTGAAGATAGAGTACGAGTTGCTGATTGTTGACGACGGCAGTACCGATGGAAGCAGGGAACTCGTCTTTGGGTTCGCAGAGAGGGATGCAAGGATTCAGCTTCTTTCATTTTCCCGGAATTTTGGCCACCAGGCGGCCGTTAGCGCCGGGTTGGATTTTGCGGAAGGCGATGCCGTTGTAGTCATGGATGGTGATCTGCAGGATCCTCCCAGTCTGTTGCCCGATATGCTTGCGCTTTTTGACCAGGGATACGATGTTGTATCGCCTCAGCGAATTTCGCGAAGGGGCGATAGCTTTTTCAAGCGCACCGCCATAACAATCTTTTATTGGCTCATGCAGAAGCTGGTGGATAAGAGAGTAGTACCGGAGGTGGGCGATTTTCGGCTCTACAGCCGCTCGGCAGTGCTTGCAATTCGCAACTTCCGTGAGCAGCATCGTTTCATGCGTGGGCTTGTCGCCTGGCTGGGATTGAAAGAGGCGATTGTTCCCCTCCACAGGCAGCCAAGATATGCCGGAGAGGGCAAATATCCGTTTTGGAAACTCTTTAAATTTGCCTGGACTGCGGTAAGTTCTTTTTCTGCGCTCCCGTTGCGAATGAGCCTGGGCTGTGGAATCCTGCTATGCGTTCTTTCGATCGTCTATTTTTTGTATGCGGCCTATAACGCGGTCGCTTCCAGGCATGTGGTTCCAGGTTGGACGTCCCTTGTTTTTTTGCAGTGCTTGTTTTCTGGTTTTACCTTGCTTGCAATTGGATTGATTGGCGACTACCTTGCCAAGGTTTATGAGGAAGCCAAGGGGCGGCCTCTCTACATCGTCAATTCTCGCAAGAATGTAAATATCGAAGGCCGCCAGATTCAGCGCGCCATGGTTCTGCCTGTTCGTCCGGATAAGGCAAAGGCCGCAGGTGACCATGGAGCATAAATCGGACGCTTCTGAATTCGATCGGTTTGCGGGCAACTATGCAGACTTGGCGGACCATCCGGTTCGCCGTGCATTTGCGGAAAAGGCCACGTTTTTCCACCAGCGCAAGATCGAGGTTTTGCTTCGAGCGCTGAAAAAGATGGGCGCAGAACCGTCTTCACTGGAATGGATTGATGTTGGTTGCGGTCAGGGAGATCTCCTCAAATTAGGCAAAGATCGTTTCCGCGTCGCCTCTGGGTGCGATGTCTCCCGCGAGATGACGCAGCATTGCGATGTTGTGCCGGCTCTCCATCAGACCGATCCGGTCGCAATACCCTTTGCGGATGTCTCGGCTGATCTCATCACTGCGGCCTGCGTCTTTCATCACGTTGAAAGGGAGCAGCAACTCGCCTTGCTCCGCGATATTGTTCGTACGCTCAAGATCGGCGGGTGGTTCGCAATGATCGAGCACAATCCCTGGAATCCCGTGACACAGTGGATCGTTCGACACACCCCGGTGGATATAAATGCCAAGTTGCTTTTCCCCGGGGAAGCTGCGCGTCTAATGAGAAAGGCTGAGTTGCGAGTTGAGGCAAAAGAGTTCTTTCTGTGCTTTCCGGAGATGCTATACCATCGGTGTGCCGCGATAGAGAGTAGTTTGTCCAAGCTGCCTTTTGGCGGTCAGTACCTGATCGTTGGCAGAAGAGTTCGCTGACTCGAACCCCTGGGCATCAACGCCGGATGATCCCCGGATGATCCGATGATCCTTGGACTCAAGAAAGAGCATGACCTTCTCCCGCCGTAGCAGAACCGGTGTCTTAAGGCTTAAGCCTTCGGTGTTCGGTCATCGTGGTGAATTTTCGCGGCATTGAGAATGTGAGTCTCATAGAATTTTTCAAAGTGTCTCTCCAAGAAGGGTTCATAGTGTCATCTGAGAACGCAAGCGCGCATCCGTCGTCAAGGCAAGCAATATTTCTGTTGCTCCTAACCGCTTTGGTTTATATCCAAACGTTGGGTTTTGCTTTCATGGGTTTCGACGACACTCCTTATATTTTGGAGAACCCAAAAGTGCACACCTGGAAGGCCCTGCCTGCTTATTTTTTATGGAGCTTTGGTGGGCAAGCTTTCAAAGACACCGCCCACACGATACCTAACCTCTATCGGCCAGCCGTTGCCACGTGGGTTTTGCTCAACTATAAGCTCTTTGGCGCACACGCCTTCCCGTGGCGGCTCGCTGTTCTCGTTTTGTATCTGATTTCAGTGTGGCTTTTCTGGAGGTTGGCGTGGCGGCTCACTGGGAATGATTTCGTATCTATCTCCGCCGCCTTGCTTTTTGCCCTCCACCCGCTTCATGCGGAAGGGATCGCATGGCTTTCAGGTTCAACCGTTGAGCAGCTATTGTGCTTGTTCTTTCTCTCTGGATTCCTCTCCTATCTACGTTGGCGCGACGATCCCCAACCGGCGCGATTGCTTCTTTGCGGAATGTTGGTCTTGGCGGCGCTCTTTTCCAAGGAAACGGGCATGGCGCTTCCCGTACTTATCCTTATCCATGCCGTGCTCTTTCGTCCTAAGAACGGTCCGTTTCCTTTTCGCCGTTTTGCTTCCTTGGCTGTTGCCGTAATCGCTCCGGTCTTTATCTACCTTTTGTTGCGAATTTTGAATGTGCACGGTGTTGTCGTTTCCAGTGCTCCTGCGAGTCGGTGGGCGGATGCCTGGCATACAACTCCGTTGTTGTTCGTGTCCTATCTCAAGAACGCACTCTGGCCTTTGCGGCTTGCCAACTGGTACGACGTACCGATTGTTACATCCATAAGCCAATGGCAGTTTTATCTGCCCTTCGTCGTTTGCCTCGCTTACCTCGGCATTACGGTGTGGGCAGCCGTGCGCAAGCCTTTAGTCGGATTTTTGTTGTTCTGGTGGGCAGTTCCTTTGCTGCCGTCATTTCTCGGCATGCTCGCTTTTGGCGACGCTGAGATCATGCATGATCGCTTTACTTTTGTGGCGTTGGGCGGATTATGTCTATTGGCGGCACAAATTCTCAATCGTCTTCCCGAGAGCGGTGAACCGATATTTGGCTTCCAGCCTGCCGCGGTGGCGGCAACACTGTTGCTAGCCATTTCCCTTGGCGCTCTCACCGTGCGCCAGGCCTACACGTGGAAAGACGATATGTCGATGGCTTTCAGGGCCTTTGTAGTCTCTCCACAGGTGGTTAGGCCCAGAATCTTGCTAGGCGCCGAGCTTGTCAAACGAGGCCGCAAGAGCGAGGCCGTCGATCTCTACCTTGATACCTTGCATATCGATCCGGACCGATGGGAATCGATCTTCGCTTACGGTACCGCGCTGGCGAGCAATGGCGAGGCTGAAAAGGGGATTCGGGTGCTTCTGCATGGCACACAAGTCGCCCCTACCAGAACGGCGTTCTATTTGGCTCTCGCCGAGATATTTAAATATCATGGCCGCGTTGATGAAGCTGCAAGAATATTGGAACAAGGCATTCCGGTAGCGGATCAGCCGGAGCTGCTGCGCGCAAGATTAGCTCAAATGCAGCCCCCTCAAATGCAGCCCCAGAGAAGCGCCATCACGCCTTAGTCCGCTTGTGTTTCAGTCACGGGTTACCGGGGACGCACCCTGCTGGCTGGCACTCCGTGAGTGATGAATGGCATTTGCTTGTTCTCTTGGGCACTCACTGTGCCATCGGGCATCAGGCGGTAAGGATTGCCGGTTGGATCGCGAGGCGATTGCCGGAGAAGGCCGGCATCGATTAAATCTTTCCATGTTGTCGGCAAGCGGCCTGTTTTTTGGCGGTAAAGCTCATTGCTGTGTTCAAGCTGGGCCATCTCCTGGTCTGCCTGCAACGAAGCAATGTATTTGAGGGCGGTCTCACGGATGGAATTGTCTTGCGTGGTTTCGTAAAGCGCTCGCCAAAGCGCCATTGCAATGGCTGGTTCACCGGCATGTTGCGCCATCGCTGCGGCCATGGCTTTCATTCCAGGCGGGGCTCCCGTAGCCTCCGAACCTCTGTTAAAGGCATCGCTGGCCGCTTTGTAATCTTTGCGATCGAGATAGTGAATAAATCCCAGCGTAAAATACAGCCGCCACGCGTTGGGGTTGGCCTTGATTCCCTTTTCCACGAGTCGAGCCGCTTCGTCAGGCTGGCCAGCTCCTGCCGGCGGAGGCTGCGAAAGAAAAATCGAGCCATATTCATATGCCGGGAGCAAGTGAGGATCCAGATCGGTAGTGATATCCAGCATCGGGTAGAGAAGATCGTAGCGCAAGGCTCCGTGGTGCAACTTGTTGCCGTAATACTGCACGGTCCGGGTCCAATAGATATCTGCCAGCAATCCGCTATAGCCGAGGCTTATTCTTTTTAAGATCTTTGGAGAACGAATATAGAGTATCTCGTCCAGGGTTGCTTCACCCCCGTGGAGCCGGTCAACCTGCCGGACCGCCAGAACCGATCCCGACAGGCCCGCAACCAGCAGCAAAATTAAGATGCCCTTTTTGTTCTTCAACATGTTCACTTGAGGTTGCGGCGCTCAAAGATGAGTATTGCGGCTACGATAGAGGTTGCTGAATACAGCACCGCGTAGATTGAGTTGAATAGCACTACCTTGCCGTCAATGGCTTGTCCGTAGGCGACCTGGGAAATCACGTTGAGCGCCGAAAAATTGGGAACCAAATAGGCGGCTGCTGTAGCCAGCCAGCCAGCGGGGCCGTGAACCAGGGAAGCAAAATTGCGCAGGTCTTCGGCAAATGTTCCTATTGCAAAAAGCGCAAAGGCGAAAATGGCGGAAAAAATCGGTGTCGAAAAAGAGGAAAACAGCAGGGTGATGGCTGTTATCACGAAAAATTGCAAAATAATGAAATAGATCGCCGTGAATAGAGTGCCATCCCCGCTTTTCCATCCATGTTCGGCGAGCAAGAGCGCAACATAAAATCCGGCGGTCATCAGCGCGGCATTGACCGTCAGCGTTAAGATGAGCCCTAGATATTTGCCGGTAATAAACTCCCATCTCCTGACTGGACGGGAAAGAATGGTGTAAAGAGTCTTCTTCTCTATCTCTTTCGACACAAGGCCGATGCCGATAAAGATCGCAATGATGATCCCAAAAAGAGAGATCGAGCTGAGGCCGACATTGACCAGGATCGCTCGTTCCAGCCCGATCGATATCTCTCCGAAGAGCGGCGCGCTAGCCACCAACAGAAGCACAAAAAGAATCAGGTTATAGAGCACCCTGTCGCGGACCGCTTCGCGAAAGGTATTGAAAACGATGGCAGAGAGCCTGGAGGTCATGCCGGAGCCTTTACTTCGTCGGAAATGTGAGCAAGGAAATAATCCTCCAGGGCGCCATGCACTGGATTGACGGAAATGATTCGGGCTCTATGCTGCAGCAATTTCTCCAGCAGCATATCCACATTGCCGTTGGATACGACGGCCTGAATCGTGTCACCGGTGGTGTGATGACTTTGCACTAGATGGCTGGCATGGGTCAGAGAGGCAGTGCCCTGCCAGATGACCTCTACATTTTCAGCAGTTTTGGATTTAAGGTCTTCGACTACGCCGACCCCTCTCAGTTCGCCCTTGTGGATAACCGCCACCCGGTCGCAAAGAGCTTCCGCGTCGGAAAGGATATGGGTCGAAAAGAAAACGGTTCGTCCTTCTTGTTTCAGGGTTTTTATAAGGTCGCGGATCTCCCGCCGCCCAATCGGATCAAGCCCGGACATCGGCTCATCGAGAAAAACCACCTTGGGGTCGTGCAGAATTGCCTGGGCGATTCCAATTCTCTGTAGCATGCCTTTGGAAAATTTGCGCAACTGCAATTTTCCCGTGCTTTCCAGGCCTACGCGCTCCAACAGAATGGGTATCCGTTTACGCCGGTCTTGAGCAGCCATTCCGGAAAGCTGGCCATAGTAGTCCAGCAGCTCGGGAGCGCTCAAATAATCGTAAAAATAAGGCTGCTCGGGAAGAAAACCGATCTGCTTTTTGACCTTCGGGTCGGAAAAATCGTGTCCCAGAATACGGGCTGATCCGGATGTAGGAAAAATAATGCCCATCAGCAGCTTGAGCGTGGTGGTCTTGCCTGCTCCATTGGGCCCAAGGAAACCGAAGGTCTCTCCCGATTCAACGGTAAGGTTCAGCGGCCTTAAGGCAGACTTGTTTGTCTTGAGCCAAAAGCCCGCGCGATAGGTCTTTGCAAGACTAAGAATCTCAATTGCGGCCACGTTTTATTAAAGCGAAAAAGGATCGTTATTTCAAGGTTTCTTCGAGTTCGACGAGTCTTCACGCTCTGCGTAAAAAGCTCCAAGCTTCCGCAGTGGTTCTGTCCCAAACGCGCGCTGCTATTTGCTGATGTCTGTAAATGCTGCGAAATTTGCGCAAGCATCGTGGGCAACGGCTGCGCTTACTGGCTGTGTGGCCCCTACTTCGAAGCGAATGATGGAATCCTCGATTGTGCAGAAATTCTTGTCTCCCCCAAGGTTCCATGCGGTAGGTGTCGCCGTGAATGAATAGCCGAGCGCCGGCACGCCGCCTGTGGTCACGCTGAAGAAGTTATACGCCCCGCGCTGGCAGGGTTCCGAAGCACATCCAAGGTTAAGGTCAACCAAACAGGCATGGTTTTGGTCGCATGTGGATGTTGGGCTTGGCCCAAGGACCGACAGGTTCGCAGCATAACCGATGGTGTCGGCATAGCTGGTGTTATAAATTGATTGCGCGGAATTCAGACTTCGTAGCGCCTGGACCGCTGAGGCCTCGTTTGCTCGTGCTCGTGCCGCTAGCATATTGGGAATGGCGATACTGGCGATCACCAAAATGATTGCTACTACGATCAGCAACTCGATGAGCGAAAATCCCTGTTGGCTTCGTGACATGGGCGCTCTCCGCATTTTGTCAAGTGAGTTCATGGTTCCGACCGCTGAAATCAGTACTGTACTCCGGGCTTACATCGAGTGTCCACGTGCAATTGGCTACCCATAGACCATCGCACATGACAAGCCATTCTGAAGCCTCCCTGCAAGGAGTCCGGTATATTCATTAAAATATTTGTTTTCATTGATTTAGAGGATAAACAAGAAAGGTAACTTTTGGGGGTGGACCTCCGACTGACATAAATTGCCACTCGATGAGTGACAATTTATGTCCCTGGCGCCATTCATGTTTGGCTTGTTCTGGGTTCGAAATACGGCAAAAAGAATGAGGGGACGTGGAGTTTACCACGTCCCCCTTCATTGTGCTGACTTTGGAGGCGAAAACCTTGGTCTATTAGCTTCCAAGTGGTTTGTAGCTGCCGCCGGTGCAACCGGCGTCCGTCGTAACCGTGGGCGTTGTTGTGCTACCTGTGGTGTCAGGCTGGAAGCGCACAACGGCGTCCGGAATGGAGCAGAAGTCTTTTGCGCCGCTGTTGGGACCGGTTGGCGTGGCGTCAATCACATAGTCCGCTCCCGAGCTATTGAGCGTGATCGTGAAGATGTAGGAATCTCTTGGTCCGCAGGTAGTGCCGGTGCAACCCAAGGTTGAATCAATCAGGCAAGCGTTTGTCTGAGAAGCTACGCAGGGGGTTGCTGCTCCCGGTCCAAGCGCCGTCAGATTGGCGAATCCTGCAGACGAATAACTTGTTGCATATGCGATTTCCGTGGTGTTGAGAGTGCGCACCGTTGCAGCAGCCGCCGATTCATTTGCGTTCATGCGTGAGCGCATCAGGTTCGGAATGGCGATCGCCGCAATAATCAGGATGATCGCGACCACGATCAGCAGTTCAATGAGAGAAAAGCCTTTCTGTTTACGCATAGAACATCTCCTCTTTTTCGAATCCTTTAGCCTTGCAATTTGACCGAAGCATTTCACGTTGTCCGATTGAACCACGTTGGTTCAGATTATGCCCTTGCCGCTTGTCTGTTGGCTAGCGCTGACTGGTTACGTACGTCTCTAGCGCAGGCACTTAATTGGTTAAGAATTATGAAGATAGAACCCGCACATTGCGTTTTTTTGCCAGGGTTGTTTGTGTAGTGAAAATGTCGTCTTGGGAAGGTTGATTGGGGAGGGACCGTTTGAATCGCATCACTTTCTCATGGGAGATGATGCCTATGTCAGCGGAAATGGTGTTGCGGGCATATAACTTAAAAGTGGAGGCGTCCCTCAGAAAGGGGCGCATGGAAATGATTTGCGCACCGAAGAACAAGTAACGCCGAAACTTTTTCAGCGTAAAGGTAGACTGGATTCAAAATCGGTACGCGGCTTTTAGCCGAAGAAAAGCTGCCGGAAATCATTGCAAAACAGGATATCGTAAC
The DNA here is from genome assembly GCA_035295685.1 of Candidatus Angelobacter sp. Lineage (GTDB taxonomy): Bacteria > Acidobacteriota > Terriglobia > Terriglobales > Acidobacteriaceae > Angelobacter. The sequence continues at coordinate 50,616 of DATGIO010000055.1, read as the reverse complement.
GCTGAAAACGCTATAAATTTTGTGCATCGCAATACGACTTTTATCAAAAATTGAAGGGACGTGGTGTTAACCACGTCCCTCTTTGGGCTCGTACCCTCCCCCAGGTACTTGCCTAAACTTTTAGCTCTAATTAGCTGCCCAGCGGTTTATAGCTGCCGCCAGTGCAACCAGCGTCCGTGGTCACGGTCGGCGTGGTGGTGCTGCCTTTGGTGTCAGGCTGGAAGCGCACAACGGCGTCCGGAATGGAGCAGAAGTCTTTTGCGCCGCTGTTGGGACCGGTTGGCGTGGCATCAATCACATAGTCCGCGCCCGAGCTATTGAGCGTGATCGTGAAGATGTAGGAATCTCTTGGTCCGCAGGTGGTGCCGGTGCAACCCAAGGTTGAATCAATCAGGCAAGCGTTTGTCTGAGACGCTACGCAGGGGGTTGCTGCTCCCGGTCCAAGCGATGTCAGATTGGCGAATCCTGCAGATGAATAACTTGTTGCATATGCGATTTCCGTGGTGTTGAGAGTGCGCACGGTTGCAGCCGCCGCCGATTCATTTGCGTTCATACGTGAACGCATCAGGTTCGGGATTGCGATCGCGGCAATGATCAGGATGATCGCGACTACGATCAGCAACTCGATGAGAGAAAAGCCTTTCTGTTTACGCATTGAGATCTCCTCTTGGAATCCTTTGTGTTTCTTGCATTTCTTTCTAATCTTCGTGTGAGTACTAGACTGACAGTCGGACTCAAATTATGTCTTTGCCATGTGCATGTAGGCCACCATTTACGGGAATTGGCCATCGCACAACGGTTACTTTGGTTAAATGTAATGAAACCAATGAGATAGGCGATACGAATCGCTTCATCGGTGAACCGTTACCAGGCAGGACTTATGGAATTGTATCGAAAATGACAAAAAATGTCATCCACGCCTGACATAGACTGCCAAACGGTCGGATTTTGCGAGTGACCTCCTTTTTAACCATGGATAAGGGATAAGCAAGGACAGGGGCCCAATTGCGAGGTTTCGTACCCTATCGCTGGATCTCTATGATCCGGTCTTTACTGGCGGCGATTTTCTCGCGTAAATCGTGTGCAAGGATGATGCAGCCGTTGGAGGCGTCGTGGACCTGGTTGTCTCCATGAATCAGAAAGCCATCCCGCCCGTGCATATCGTGGCCATCGTTAGGGGCAAGCCGCATGACGATCGGGCCTTTATGTGGATCATCGTACGCAGGGCCAATACTATATTTTCCTCGTGGCACGGGGCCTACGTCATGGAGGGCTTCCGCGTCGGGATTGTTGCGCCCTTCGCGAGTGCCTGAATATCCAGCGCCAACGGTTTGGCCATCGAGAGAAAGACGCCCGCTGCTCTGAGAATATTGCCAAGACATGTCGGAAAAGATACAACCAAAGCGGCTTCTTTTGTATTGAGAATCTTGGTGCAGCCTGCCTGTTTCTGGGTTTTTATGCAGGGGGTTTCGGGTGTTCCGGCCTTCTTTATAATGGCAGTTTCACCCGCATGTCGAGCAATTCTCAGCCCGGGACGGTAGGCTCTCCCTCGCGGCCCGATTTGTTTTCGAGGCTGGAGCACTATTGGCGTCTCGTTACCGACGGTCTTGAGGTCGGCCAGCTATGGTCGCAATTTGAGGCCGATACTCGCGCCAGCTACCGCTTCTATGCGCGCGGAGTCAATGCTGATGCTGCCGCAGGTTCTTCCAGGTGGAAGCATTATCTTCATATCGCCGGACAGGTTTTCTGGTCGGTGCTGGAAAAACTCTCTCCTGTGCGTCGCTTGTTGCTCCTGCTGGCCCTGATATTGCTCGTCTACCCCAATCACAGGTTTAGTTCGATTCTCTATAGCTGGGTGGTCTTGCTTCTGCTGCTCTTGCTGGAAGTGACGGACCGTGTGGTGATGAAGCGCGATTTGGAAATTGCCCGGGAAATTCAGCGCTGGCTCTTGCCCGCAACGCCGCCCCAGGTTCCAGGTATGCAGATCGCCTTTATTACTCGTCCGGCAAATACGGTTGCTGGAGACTACTACGACGTTTTCGCCCGGCCGTCGGCCGCCGGCTCCAGTGACCGCTTTTTAATCTCGGTCGCGGATGTCTCCGGAAAGAGCATTCCTGCCGCTCTGCTGATGGCGGCCTTTCAAGCCAGCCTCAAGACATTGACGGCGACTCCGTGCTCTCTAAAAGAACTCGTGGCCGCTATGAACCGCTACGCTTGCACAAACAGCCAGCAGGGTTTGCGTTTCACCACAGCTTTTTTGGCTGAGTTCGATCCGGAAAGTCGGTCCTTGACCTATGTAAATGCCGGGCAAAATCCGCCGGTGCTTCGCCGGGGATCGGGTGAGATTCAGCGCCTGGAAGCGGGCGGCCTTCCGCTGGGGATCATCGCCGCCACGGTCTATGAGACCGGCTCGGTGACGCTACATTCGGGAGACGTGCTGGCAATCTTTACTGACGGCTTGATAGAGGCTGTGAATGCCAGAGACGAGGAATACGAGGAGCAGCGACTGGTCAACGTCCTGCAAAGCCGGGCCAACAGCAATCCGGATGAGTTGCTGCGCGCTCTCATGTACGATGTGGATGCCTTTGTGGGCTCGACCGCTCAACACGACGACATTACCTGCATGTTAATTCGCGCTTCCTAAGGAATTTTTCGTACGCTCCCCATCTCTTGTGTCTGCGCTACTGTTTCGTGAAATCGCAAGGCGTTCCCGTGGTGACTTGTTGCGGAGGATTTGGAGGAGTCGCGAAGGGGACTCCGGAAAAATCGAAAAACTCCTCCATCGTCGGCATGGAGAGATCTCGTTGCGTCAAGTTGGACAAATTCCAACGGGTCTCAATAAATTTCAGATATGCCGTGTAGTCCATCGGGGTGTGCGACACAAAGTTCTTTTTGGCAAACGGCGATGCAATGAAATTGGGAACACGGAAGCCGGTAATGGTAAAGTCTCCGCCAACTGCCGTGTCTTTTGCCAGGCAGAGAATGGGCTTAATTCCATCCGGGCTGGGCACGGCCGCTGGGGGAACGTGATCGAACGAGCCGCCGCCTTCATCCATAGCCCAGAAGAAAACAGAGTCTTTCCACGACGGGCTGGCCATCAAGGCATTCACGATCTGCGATACGAACTCGGCTCCGGATTGAATGTTGATCACGCTTTGCACGGGAGGGGTGCGGGACAAGTCTTTTCCTCCGGGATGTTCATCGCGTCCGGTAAAGCTACCCGTTTCGATAAAGGAGACGGCTGGAAGCGTTCCTTTTGCCACGTCAGTGAAATAATCCGTTACTCCCGGTGGGCAGGCATACGGAGGATGCGCTTGAACTGGAGTGGTCGCATTGGTGCAGTCGAGAGGAGCCAGGTGCGCGACAGCCGCTGGATTGAATCCCGTGACGGGAGGCGTGGCGCTCGCTCCATTGATATAGGTAAAGAACTGCAGGTACGTGCTCCGCGGCGCGCATTCAATTGGAAAGGTTCCGTTCTTTGGCTCGCACTGGAGCGATAAGTCCGTTACATAGATCTTCCAGGAGACGGGAGGATTGGCCTCGTTGAGCAATTGGAAAATAGGTTTGGACGAGATCTGCCCTCTCTCGCCAGGGCAGGCTTCCGAGCCTCCGGGTGTGTGGACTGTTCCTTGTGATGTCGCGCCAAAAGCATAAATGCGATTGTTCACCGTATTTGTCGGAATCGGCGAGAAGAACCTGTCGCTCATGGCGAAATTCGACGCCATAAAGTAGTAATAGTTGATTTCGTTCTCGGTATAGTAGCCCATAGCGCGGCTTCCGCTCGTATTGAGAAAGCTGTCAAAAGTCGCCAGCCCGGCTGCCGTGCTCACAAACCCGTCCATGGGCGCCGTTTGCGCATCTCCTGGAATGATCCCCATCGGGTTGTGAAGGTTGACCTGGTGGTGGTCCTCTGCCCAGTCTGGGCTCATATTCTCCATGCAGACGCTTCCAGTATGGTGCGGAGCTAGGCCGCCATTGCTGAAGCTACCGGAATCGAGGTCATCCACTGTTCCTGGGATTCCGTTGGCTGAACGGTAGGCGGTCATCTTCCCGAAGTAAGCGTCGAAGGAGCGATTTTCCTGCAGCATGATAATCACGTGATTCACGCTGCTTTGTAGCGTAGCCACAGGGGTCGGCGTGGGAGAAGGGGTCGGAGTAAAGGAAGGGGTGGGAGAAGGAGTCGTGGGCTGAGTTGGAGTGGGTGATCCCGAAGGCGACGGACTTGTTGTCGGTGTGGGCGTCGGCGAAGGACCCGGATCCTGCGAAAGGGCTCCGCCGCAGCCGCCAAGAACGAGTACCGACGCAGTGCAGAGGATTGCGAGGACAGCTTGTGACAGGATGCGAACGACAAGCCCGGGATCTTGATAACGAGGGATCATGTGGGACTACTCCTAGATTCCAGAGTCCTTGGATGTAGCCCCTTACGGCAGTGTTGCTGCCTGAGTTGCCGGGATTTTGGTCGAGACCCTTGGAAGAAAGAGGTTCGTGGCTGGTTCAGTAGGAACGGTTCAATGGGGAATGGTTCAGTGAGAATGGTCCAGTGGGATTGAGGCGGGAGATTTGGGGCAGGCGCGACCGCATCCCGCCCCTCGAAAGTATTGTTGTCCTAAGATGGCCCTGTTAGAAGATAGCGCCGTTAGAACGGTATGTCGTCATCGGTGATCTCTGTACTATGGGACATCTCATCGGACTGCGATGGGCGCTGGTCGTAGGACGATGACGAGCTTGATCCGCGCGACGAGCGGCCCTCGTAGTCTCCTCCACCTTCGCCGCGTCCTCCAAGCAGGACCAGATCCTGGGCGACAATCTCCGTGCGGTATTTCTTTTCGCCGCTCTGTTTATCTTCCCAGCTTGAGGTCTGCAGCCGGCCCTCAAGGTAGATCTTGGAGCCTTTTTTGACGTATTCGCCAACGATCTCCGCGAGACGCTGCCAGGCGACAATATTGTGCCACTCCGTGCGATCCTGCCATTCGCCGCCTTTGTCTTTGAATCGCTCGTTTGTCGCCAGGCTGAACTTTGCCACCGCCATGCCGCTGGGCGTGTACTTCACTTCCGGGTCTTTGCCAAGGTTACCTACAAGAATCACTTTGTTTACGCTTTTCGCCATGAGAGATCGGTTCCTTTGTTGGATTGGCGTCAATAACAGCGCTGCTTGATCGGCGAGATAACTGCGCTAGGCATGCGCGCCATAGACTTTGTACAGCATTATATAAACAACCACGCCCGTAACCGACACGTACAGCCAAACCGGATAGGTCCATCGCGCAATCCTGCGGTGGCGGTCAAAGCGCTCGCGCAAGCCCAGGTTCAGGGAGATGAGCACCAGCGGAACGGTCGCCACAGCCAGAAGCGTATGGGAGGTCAGAATCGTGAAATAAAGCGTTCTGGCCCATCCTTGGCCAGGAAAATGTACCGAATGCACGTGGTAGTGGTAGTAGAGATAGGACACCAGAAACAGGCTGGATGTCGTCACAGCGGTAATCATGCATGCCCGGTGCATCCGCACCCGCCGCTGTTTGATCAGGGTGCGTCCGGCAAAAAGCAGGACTGCGCTAGCCCCATTGAGAGTTGCGTTCAGCGCCGGAAAGACGTTGTAGTCCAAAGCTTATTTATGCTGCGGGCACGGTGCTTCTGCGGTTCGCGATCACGAATCCAGCAAAAAACACCACGAAGGTAAAAGCCGTCAGGACTCCGATCGAGGGCCACAACGGCAAAGTCGTTGAAGCGTCGCTTACGGAAAACATGGCGATTTTCAACGCATCCAGGCCGTAGGTCAACGGATTGATGCGCATCAGCCAGACGATCCCTTTATAAGCTCCGGTAATAGGGAAGAGCGCCCCCGAGAGCATCCACATCGGCAGTAGAAAAAGATTGATGATGGCGTGGAAGCCCTGGGGAGAATCCATTCTCCAGGCGATTGCAAATCCCAGCGCCGTAAGTGAAAAGGCGCACAAGAAAGTAACCAGGGTCACGATCAGAAACTGTTCAAGGCTTAAGTGGACTCCAATAAAGGGCGCCAAGATCAGGAACAACAAACCTTGAATGGTTGAGAGCGTGGTGCCTCCCAACACCTTCCCCAGGACGATGCCGGAGCGGTGCACCGGAGCAACCATCACGGAAAGGAGGAATCCCTTGTTGCGGTCCTCAATCACCGACATCATGGCAAAGATAGAGGTGAACAGCACGATCATGATGAGCGAGCCAGGGAAGAAATAGGTAAGGTAATCGCCGCGACCCGTCGCCTGCCCTTGTACGGACGTGCCGAAGCCCGCGCCAATCACCACCCAAAACAGCAAAGGTGAGACAATCACGCCAACCACACGGGCAGGCTGGCGGTAGAAACGCACGATCTCCCGCCACCACAAAGTAAAGGCGGGCAACAAGGGATTGACTCGTGGAACGGCTATATTCGCGGGAATCACGGCTGCCTGCGCCATTTACTTCTTCTCCTTGTTCGCGTTTTTCTTCTTGTTGCCTTTGTGATCGCTTGGTTGATCCTGTGGCTGCTCTTTCCAGAAACGATGTCCGGTGCGGTGGATGAATACATCTTCCAGCGTCGGTTTGCTTACGGAGATGGAATGAATCTGGCCAGGGAAGGCTTCCACGAGATCGGGCACAAACCGGTGACCTTCTTTCTGTTCCATGCGAACTTTGCCATCGCCTTCGAGCACCGTGGCTGTAATTCTGAATTTTTGCTCAATGCGAAGCGCCAGGGTCTCCGGCTCGTCGGTTTCCAGCAGAATCACGTCTCCGCCGATTTGGCTGCGAAGCTCGGGCGGAGTGCCTAGAGCGACCACCTCGCCTTGATGGATGATTGCCAACCGATCGCACCGTTCGGCTTCTTCCATGAGGTGGGTGGTTACAATCACCGAGACGCGCTCTTGACTGCGAAGTTCATGAAGGTATTGCCAAAGATCGCGGCGCGCGCCTGGGTCGAGCCCTGTCGTTGGCTCGTCCAGTAGCAGCACATTCGGACGGTGCATGAGTCCTTTTGCCAACTCCACACGACGCTGCATTCCCCCAGAAAAGGTCTCGACTTTTTCTTTGGCCCGATCCGCCAACCCCACGCGTTGAAGCATCTCGGTAATGCGTTCCTGGAGCGCAGCTCCACGAAGGCCGTAAAGATGTCCCTGATGCCAGAGATTTTCGGCGGCGGTCAACTTAATGTCGACGCTTGGGCCTTGAAAGACCACGCCGATTCTGCGCCGCACCTCGTCCGGTTGTTGCGCCGGATCGAAGCCCGAAATCAAGGCGCGCCCTCCTGAAGGGAGCATGAGCGTGGAAAGAATCCTGAAGAGCGTGGTTTTGCCGCTTCCGTTAGGGCCCAGCAGCGCAAAAATCTCTCCAGCGCGCACGTTAAAAGAGACCCCGTTCAGTGCCGTGCGGCTGCCATAGCTGTGGCGCAGCCCTTCCACCTGGATCACCGATGCGGATTGGCCGGCGACATCTGTCGTTGGTATGTTCTGCAAAGTAGTAGCCATGATTAAGATCGCACGACGTTCAACATCATCAAAGCAAACAGCAATGGAAGGTAAATCACCGAAGCCTGCAACAACTGCCGGGCAAATTTCTTGGAAGCCGGAGCCGTTGTCGGCAACTTGGTTAGGGCCAAGCGGAAATTAAACCACAGGAAGACTAAACCAAGAAGCAGCGCACCGCAAACGTAGACCCAGCCGGTCATGTGCAATCCCAAGGGCAGAAGGCTCACCGGCAAGAGAGCCGACGAATACGCCAGCATCTGCCGCACCACGCTTCTCCCCGCCTTATCGACCACGGGAAGCATCTTGATGCCTCCGGCTTCGTAGTCCTCGCGGTAGAGCCATGCAATCGCTTGAAAATGAGGAAATTGCCACACAAACACGATCAGGAAGAGAACAACCGCCTCAATCTCCAGCTTGCCTCGAATTGCGGTCCAACCCAGCAGCGGGGGCATGGCGCCAGGGAATGCTCCAACAAACGTAGAAATTGGAGAGATCTTTTTGAGAGGCGTATACAGCGCAAGATACGTGGCCGCCGTAAGAAACGCCAGAACCCCTGTGAGCGGATTCGCGGCGACGCTCAGGTAAATCGAGCCTGCAAGAATTGCAACAACGCCAGCGACGATTCCGGTCGCCAGGTCCATCCTTTTGGCGGGCAAGGGACGGTTCCGGGTGCGGGCCATCAGGGCATCTTCGCGGTGCTCGAAGACTTCATTCAGGGCGGAAGCTCCGGCGGAGGTCAGCCCGATCCCTAGCATCGCATGAAGGAGAGTCCAGCGAATCGAGGAAAAACCGCTCTTGGCCGCTCCCATGTAGAACCCCGTCCAAGAGGTCATTACCACTAGGGAGGTCACGCGAAGCTTGAAAAGCTGCGAGTAATCGCCCAGGGTCGAGTGCTTTTTCGCTAGCGTTCCTGTAATCCCGTGGGCGGTGCTGCTCATGCGGTGGCGACCTCGCGGCCATGTTGAAGTGCGGACCTTTCCGCCTTTCTCTCGGCGTGCCGATAGACCTGAATGGTGAAAATCAACGTGGTTGCCAGAATCAAAGCGCCAACGCCTAAATGGGCTACGGTCGTAAACACCAATGCGCCGGTTGGCTGCAATTCATTCACGCCGTTCACAATCCTGGTGACGTAGGCGGAGAAACCCAGGATAAGCTGAAAGACCAGCAGCATGAGCAGTGTATGACCCGGTTTCCGCAGCAGCGAAATGCCGCTGTGCCGGCTAATGGAACGCAAGCCGAGGTAAAGCACAAGCCCGCTTACCAGCAGCGCATTAAAAATATGCGGATAAAGAAAGGTGTGGATGATCTTGTTGGCGGGCCACACGTTGGCGCCGATCGGACCTAGCTTTGTCCATACGTGGCGAAATCCGGCGCCCAAGGCCAGTTGCAGATAAAGAAACCCTATCAGCATCCAGCCGTGGCGCAGCAGGGGCGCGGCATCTTCCGCGGAAATCTTCTCGCTGGGCTCCTGCAACCATCCCTGGCTGGTAAACACGGCAATCGCAGCGAGCACGCAGAACATTGTCTGGCCAACCATCGCATGGGCCGTGGAAACAATAGGCGGCAGCAACTTCAAGACAGTCAGCCCGCCTAGGGCTCCCTGGAAGATCACGCCCGCGACCGCGCCCAGCGTAAGGCCGCGCATCCAGCGGCGCTGATCCACCCTCCAAGTCCAGATTGCCACAACGATGGTGAGCAATCCCAGGAGTTCCGCGATCATGCGGTGGCCGTGTTCATACCTAACCCCTCCGATCATGGGGGGCATCTTCAACAGCGATCCGAAGCTCGTAGGCCAGTCGGGTACCGACAGCCCGGCATTATTGCTGGTCACGAGTCCTCCAGCCAGCAAAAGCAGAAAAGCAAGAACTGCGACCAGGACGGTAAAACGATGGTGAGCTGCGTTGTACTTCAGAACTTCTCCTTGGGGTCAGGGCGCAGGGTGTGCTTGGCCCTGCAATCCATTTTAGCACCGCGATTTTGCTGGTGTGGACGCATCATCGGGGGTGGCGTGCATTGCCGCGTAGGTTTATCCAAAATTAAAACTACCGCGCGGCATTTTCATCAAAAAAAAATCTTAAGCGCACGCAAAGAAAATGCATTTCCAAAGGACAAGGCAAAGCTGATGACCCGACAGAAAGACCAGCCTTTATTGTTCGATGCGGGGGAGAGCTGCTCTCATTCATTTTTTCTCGCTGTTTTTTTCAGCGATGGACGCGATGGATGCGATGGATGCGATGGACGCGAAGATGTGAGGACTTGAGGATGTGAAGACGGGAAGATGAGACGCACGGCATGAATTGTGGATCGATTTATTGGCAGGCCCGTTCCATTTGGAAATACATATCGTCTGTGCCGGTCTCGACGAAACCGAGACGCTGATACAACCGAAAAGCGGCCGGATTGGCTTTGGCAACTTGTAGGCGGACAGGAACGCCTTGCTGATTCGACAGAGAAATCAATTCTCCGACGAATCGCGTGCCAATGCCAAGGTTGCGATGCTCGGCCAGCAATGCAATGTCGACTAGGGTATTTGCCGCTTGTTGATGCAGCACCAGGATCCGGCCAATCGGTTCTCCATCCAGCAGAATCAGTTGATGATCGGCGCGCTCGTAGGCTTCTTCGTACCAGCGTTGGCGGGCGTTGAATTGCATCCGAAGAAACATCTCCTGCTGCTCATGGCTCCATCCCCAGCCCGAAATTTCATGGAGTCGCGTTGATGCGTAAAGCTTGAACAGAAACTCGAGATCGCCGGGCGCGTAGGGGCGGTGTGTGATGGGCATGTCGGTTTATAGCATTTCTGACCGCGCGGATCGTAGTGAAAATAGCGAGGAAACGAGAAAAGTCGAATCGACAGGAGAGCTTACGCGGTTCCCCCGCTGCCCTTGGCTTGCGGATGGCCGTTGTTATGCAGGCCCTCCCACATCTCAACCACGCGTCCTTGCAACTCATCGGTAAGTTGTTTGTAGACCTCGTCAGACTTGGAATGATCGAACGATTCCGGAGGAAAAATCGGATCTCCAAATTGCACGTGCAGTTTGGAAAGCCGGGGCAGCTTGCGGTGACGGGGCCATGCGTCATAGAAACCCTCGATGGCAACCGGATAAATAGGCACTCGCAGATGAGTCGCCAGAATGGCCGCGCCCTTCTTGAAGCGTTTCGGAAAGCCGTCGATCGACCGTTCACCCTCCGGATAGATCATCAGGATTTTTCCGTGCTTCAGCCCAAACGCTCCGGCTTGCATTGCGCTTACCAGGTTAGAGTCAGGATCGACAGGGACTAGCTTGATGGATTTCGCCACTGCGGCCAGCGGTCCCTGGCCAAAGATCTCGCTGGTGCCGACAAAAAACATTTCTTTAAAGAGGCGCCAGGGCATCTGGCTCATCACCACCGGACCATCGAAAAAGCTCTGGTGATTGGGGCTCAGGATGAAGGGACCATTGCGCGGCAGCTTCTCTTCGCCGCTTACGCGCAGCCCATAGAATATCCGGCTCATCAAAGAGACGAGCATGCCGACCATGTACCAGAAGAACGCCTGCAACCGAGGCCGCCTGATCACCGCTTGTGCTTGCGGATCGTCAGGTTCCACTCCAAAAATTGCTTCCCATCCAAAGGGTGAGCCCGGTGTGCTTGCACCGCCAGCGCCGGCTCCTACCTTCAGAATCGCGTCGACGAGTTCCTTGACCGTATAGACTTCGGCGATCGTTTTCTCGTCCGCCTTGGCTCCCATCTCCCGCTCCAGCGCAAGCACCAGTTCAACGCGCTCCATGGAGTCGAAGCCCAGGTCCAGTTCGAGATTGCTCGCAGGCAGGGCGGGCTTGCCGTTCTTACTGGCTCGTTGGATGATGGCAACGGCCCGCTGGACTTGAGGATCCGCAAGCCAGAGCGCTTCTTCCGCGCTAGGTTCATCCACTGTTGAAGCCGCCCCGTTCTTGCCATCGCTGGCCAGGGCTCGCTGTTGAACCACGCGCCGTTGAATCTCAAACCGCTTCAGCTTCCTGGTGGTGGTGCGAGGCAAAGGATCTGGCCAGATATCGAAGCTAAGGATTCGTTTTGTGCTGGGAAGCTCGGTGGAAAGGTTCTCTACGTCGAATTTGATGACCTCACGCACATTCACGATCTTCCGCTCGCGCAACACATCGAAGTTGGGAACGATCACCGCATGGAGCCGTTCGGAAACCGGCTCGCCGGGGCGGTTCGTCAGTCCCATAACGCAAATTTCCCGAATGAGCGGAGATTGCAGGTAATGTGTCTCGATCTCCTCGGGGTAAATGTTCTTGCCCGAGCTGAGTACGATGATCTCCTTCTTTCTGCCAGTGATGAACAGGTTGCCCTGTGTATCCAGGTATCCCAAATCGCCGGTGTAAAGCCATCCCTCGCGGATGACTTCGGCCGTTGCATCGGGACGGTTGTAGTAACCCTTCATCACGATGCCGCCCTTCAGTGCCACCTCTCCTACAGGATATTGCAGGTTTTCCGCCGGCTGCGGATCGATAATTCGTACTTCCACGCCGCCTAGCGGCTGCCCCACGGAGCCGAGAATGTTATTCCCTGGCGGTGTGCACACAGACCCGCCGCTGGCTTCGGTAAGACCGTAGGCCTGAAGGACATTGAATCCGAGAATGTGAAGATCGTGCCCGATGCGGGCGTCGAAAGCCGAGCCGCCTGTAATCAGGTAACGCATTTTCTTGCCGAGCACGGCGTGGATCTTGCCAAAGAAGATGCGGCCGGCATTGATTCCAAGCTTGCGGCTCATGGCCGAAATTCCCATCAGCGAGCGGAAGGCAAGGCGCGCTGCCCAGGAGCGTTTTTTGACCTCCTGGAATACCCGTTCATGAATAAGGTAGAAGAACTGGGGCACGCAGCAGAACAGCGTGATGCCTCGTTCGCTTAGGGCCCGTAGCAACTCGCTCGTATTCATCGAGTCGAGATAGACGATCCGAGCGCCCTTGGCAAACGGCAGAATCAGGTTTGCCATCTGGGCCAGGGCGTGAAATAGCGGCAGTACCGCCAGCACCGCGTCGGTCGGGCCAACCGAGATGATTTCAAATACGCCATCGGCCTCGGCGAGAAGGTTCTTGTGAGTGAGCATCACGCCCTTCGGATCACTGGTGGTGCCGGACGTATACATGATGACGGCGAGCTCTTCGTTGTCGATGGCGGCGGGTGAATAGTTGCCGGGACCCGCCGAGAACATTCCCAGCAGGTTGGAATAACGTCCTTGCCCCGATCCATCGATCATCACAATGCGGACCAGGGTCTCCTCTACCGCCGTCTCTGCCACGGCAAGGTTGCGGGAGTCCGTGAACAGGACTGTACTTCCTGAGTCCCAGAGAAGCTTATTCACCTGATGATGGTTAAAGGAGGTATCCAATGGAACAGCTACTGCTCCAGCGGATATCACTCCCAGATAGGAAGCGACCCACAATGGTCCATTTGAGGCCAGGATGGCGCAGCGAATTCCTTCCGACATACCGGAGTCTTGTAGCCACCGGCCCACCGACTCGGCCATTCTCCGAAGATCACGATAGCTATAGCTCTCCAGATCGCCTGCGGAATGTTGTAGCTCGGCGGCGATATGATCGGGATACTTCTCGGCGGATTGGAGAAAACGGCTATAAAAACCGTGCATGGCAAAATTTTGGATGCAGGCTCAAGATGTCGTTTGGATAACCTCTGCGCAAGGGAGCTTCTGGGCCAATGGCGGAATCTTAATCCTGTAAATCCTCCCAGAACAAGACCTTGGAAGGTTCCGTCGTTTTTAGCCGTCGGTCGGAACGAGGTGCCGGGAGCATCCAATATGGTAGGCTAAGTCGTGACAGACTCTTATTGAGGATCTATCTTTGATCGGCAAATTAGCAGCCAAGATCTTTGGCACCAGCAATGAACGCGAGATCAAGCGGCTACTCCCGCTGGTCGGTAGCATTAATGCGCTCGAAGGCGAGATGCAGCAGCTCAGCGATGAGCAGCTTCGTGCCAAGACTAAAGAGTTTCAGGACCGCATTCGCGTGCGCCTAGAGGGAATCGAGGACGAAACCGAGCGTCTTGCGGCCCGCAAGGAAGTCTTGGATGAGATTTTGCCCGAGGCTTTTGCTGTAGCCCGCGAAGGCGGCAAGCGCGTCCTCAACATGCGCCATTTTGATGTGCAATTGATTGGCGGCATGGTTCTCCATCACGGAAAAATTTCCGAAATGAAGACCGGTGAGGGCAAGACTCTTGTGGCTACCCTTCCGGTCTACTTGAACGCGCTCAGCGGCGATGGCGTTCATGTGGTTACCGTCAACGATTACTTGGCTAAACGCGACTCCGAGTGGATGGGCAAGCTTTACCGCTTCCTTGGCTTAAGTGTAGGCGTCATCGTTCACGATCTTGACGATGAAGAGCGGCGTGAGGCTTACGCCGCCGATGTGACGTACGGCACCAATAACGAGTATGGTTTCGATTACCTCCGCGACAACATGAAGTTCAATCTGGCGGAGTGCGTTCAACGCGGACATAACTTCGCGATTGTCGACGAGGTTGATTCCATTCTGATCGACGAGGCTCGTACCCCGCTCATCATTAGCGGTTCGAGCGATGAATCCACCGACAAGTATGAGAGGGTGGATCGGATCATCCCTAATCTGGAAAAGGGCGAAGAGGTTGATACTCCTCCGGGCGAGCCCAAGATCTATACCGGTGATTTTGTGGTGGATGAGAAGCACCGCTCCACCACCATTACCGATGAAGGTTGGGAGAAGGTTGAACGGCTGCTCGGCATCGACAATATTGCCGATCAGGAGAACTGGGCGCTCAAGCACCATGTGGAGACCGCCGTTAAGGCGCACGCTCTGTACCGCAGGGACGTTGAGTACGTGGTTAAGGACGGCGAAGTCATCATTGTGGATGAATTTACGGGCCGCATGATGCCCGGCCGCCGATGGTCGGATGGTTTACATCAGGCAATTGAAGCCAAGGAGCGCGTCAAGATCGAGCGCGAAAACCAGACGCTGGCCACCATTACCTTCCAGAACTACTTCCGTATGTACAAGAAGTTGGGCGGAATGACCGGCACCGCCGAAACGGAAGCTCCGGAGTTCGATAAGATCTACAAACTCGAGGTCGTGGTAATTCCCACCAACCGGAAGATGCTCCGGGTTGAGAATCCCGACGTTGTCTATCGGACGGAGAAGGAAAAATACTTCGCTGTAGCCGACGAGATTCAGAAGATCAGCGTTGAGGGCCGTCCAATCTTGGCTGGAACCACCTCCATTGAGAAGTCGGAGCGGCTTTCCGATTTGCTCAAGAAGAAGGGCGTCAAGCACGTGGTGCTGAACGCCAAATACCATGAACGCGAGGCCGAAATCGTAGCGCAGGCCGGCCGTATCGGGGCTGTCACGATAGCAACCAACATGGCCGGGCGCGGTACCGATATCCTGTTGGGCGGCAATGCTGAATTTATGGCTCGCCAGGAGGCGGTCAAGAAGGGCATTGCTCACCAGTTGCGCACGGCGGGTGGAGAGGTCGTTCTCGATCAAGACAGCGCGGAAAATATCGTTTTTTATTACAACGGCACCGAGTTCCAGTGTCCTGCGGTTCAGTGGAACGAGATTTACTCCCGCTACAAAAAAGAGACGGACGTCGATCACGAGAAAGTCGTGGAGCTTGGCGGACTGCATATTCTAGGCACCGAGCGGCACGAGGCCCGGCGCATCGACAACCAGTTGCGCGGCCGTGCCGGACGCCAGGGTGATCCCGGCTCCTCTCGCTTCTTCCTTTCGTTGGAAGACGACCTGATGCGGATTTTTGCCCGAGCCTGGGTGTCCACCCTGCTGCAGCGACTGGGAATGGAAGAAGGTGTGCCGATCGAGTCGAGGCTCATTAGCAAGCGAATCGAAGGCGCGCAAAAGGCCGTGGAAGCCCAGCACTTCGAGTCCCGCAAGCACGTTCTGGAATATGACGATGTAATGAATAAGCAGCGGCAGGCCGTTTACAGTCTCCGCCGCCAGTTGCTTGAGGGCCTGGAACAGAAAGAATTGATTCTGGAAGACTATGTTGCGGGAATGATGGGCGAAGCGCTTGACCGCTCCGCGCCGCGCAACCAGCATCCCGATCAGTGGGATCTCGATGGACTGAACAAATACCTCTTTGATAATTTCACGCTCGATCTCAGCAAAGCGGGTATCGATCCCGTTCAGTTGAACCGCTCCGAGCTTGGAGATGCAACGTTCGAAAAGCTCAAAGAGTTGTATCAAGCCAAGGAGGCGCAGCTTGGCGCGGAAGGCATGCGCTATCACGAGCGCATGATCATGTTGAGTGTCCTCGATACGCAGTGGAAAGACCACCTGCTGAGCATGGATCACCTCAAAGAGGGCATCAACCTTCGTGGGTATGCCCAGCACGACCCTTTGGTGGAATACAAGCGCGAATCCTACGACATGTTTGAAGCCATGATGCAGCGCTTCCAGGAAGACACGGTGCGCTATCTGTTTCACATGCAGATTGTCGAGGCTCCCTCGGCAGCGTCAGCTGCCGCCGACAACGGCGATCAGCCGGTGGCTTTACCGCCGCGCCGTCGCGCGGCTACCTCGGTGGATGACATTGAGGCCCAGTTTGAGCGCCGCAAGAAAAGGGAACTGGAGCAGGCCCGGATGGCTGGGGCCACGAATGGCGCCAAGCCCCAGCAGGTTGTTCGCGATGCAGTAAAAGTCGGGCGCAACGATCCATGCCCATGCGGCTCAGGCAAAAAATACAAGAAGTGCCATGGATCCTAAAGCACTCAACTTCTAAGAAATCAAATAGCAGTGGGATGGCCGTCAGGCAATTTTGGGTGAGGATAGGACCTTGCCTTTGCAATTTTCTCCGCCGAAAGAGCAGTCAAGACTGGATGCCATCGGCCCGGTCGATCAGCTTTCGGGTGTGTTCCGGCGTCTGCTCGATCCTAAATCCTTCTCGCCGATGGGTGCACCCGGTCCCATAGATTGGCTGGCGAACCAGCAGGAGTCAGGGCAGACCTATCGCGAGTTCATTAGGTCTCATCCAAATTTCCCCGACGACAAACGCAAGGTGATCTACCTCCAGCCTCTGGATGATTTCTCCGGACATCCGTCCAAGTCCGAGTCCCATGTTTCCGATGCCTCAAAAGGTGCTGCTACCTCGAAAGACGGGCCGCCTCTTCCCAGGCTGAAGGAGTTCACCGAAGCCTTCTTCGCTCTGCCCGTCCGCGTCTTACCTGTTGTGCACCTGAAAGGAATTCAGAACCGGGTGAATCCATCCACAGGGAAGATTCAACTCCTCACGGGCGATATCCTGGGGGCATTAGTGAAGATGCTGCCTGCGGACGCCTATTGCATCCTTGGTATAACGCTTCGAGACCTCTATCCCGGCCCACAATGGAACTATGTCTTCGGCCAAGGAACGCTCAAGGAGCGTGTTGGCGTCTATAGCTTCGCCCGCTATGATCCGGATTTTTACGGTCAGACGGCTCCGAACCGAGCGTCGTTGATCTTGCGAAGAAGTTGTAAGGTGCTTGCCCACGAAACCGGACACATCATGGGGGTTCAGCACTGTATCTACTACCGTTGCATGATGAACGGTTCAAATCATCTCGATGAGTTTGACAACTGCCCAATGCACCTTTGCCCGGTGGATCTCCGGAAGCTGTACGTGAGCGTTGGCTTTGATCCTGTCGCGCGATACGCGCACCTGCGCGATTTTTACAAGGAGGTTGGTTTTACAGAAGACGCCAACTGGATCCAACAGCAGTTAAACCACCTTACCTGAGTTCATTCGCCTGCCTTGCAGCGCCGAACGACTCCTTGCTACGAACTAAGAATCGTAGGTCTTGCATCAACGGGATTTTTCCGCGCGGGCGTTGCAATAGGTTCGGTCACGGACGTTGCAGAGCCATGAGATCCCCGCAGCTTTAACATGGCTTTAATGTTTTTTTCATGTATCCACAACCTTCCAGGCCTAGTGTTGCTTTGAGTCTGTAAGCTCCCCCTAGGAGGGAACCGATGTCAAAACCTCTCGTTGACCACCACAAGAAAGCCGCAGAACACCATGAACACGCCGCTCGCCATCACCATCAAGCTGCGGAGCACCACGAATCTGGCAACCACGAAAAGGCGGGTCACCACGCGCATCTCGCCCACGGACACCAGCAGCACGCCAATCACCATGCTGAGGAAGCGGCAAAGGGGCATGTAGAGCACCACGGCAGCAAGTAAAGTTTGTGCGGCCCTAGCATCCGGAGTTTGAAAAGGATTTGCAGGGACATAAGAAGAAGGGCAGCAGACATGGTGGCCTGCTGCCCAAATTCTTTAAGTCAGTGAATGTTTTTTTGTTTACTCGTTGCCGCTATCGCTGCCGGAAGATGCCATCCCCTCGGCGGCGTGAAGCACTCGGAACGTGCTGCCACCGTTCGACCAGATGAGGACCATCACGTCCTGCCCATCCGGCACGCTGCTGAGGCTGCGCTTTACGTCCGCAGCATTTTCAACAGGTTTACGGTTGACCTCAAGAATCACATTGCCGCGAGACAACCCGGCATTGTCGGCTGGGCTTCCAGGCACTACGTTAGTGACGACAGCGCCGTGAACTTCCTTAGGAGCCTCCAGTTCTTCGCGGACATCCGAGGTAAGGTCGGCCAAGCTGATTCCCCAGCGCGGCTTTCCGTGCTCTTCACCGGCGTTCGATGCGATTTCTCCGGGACGCTTTCCCATCTCCACAAGGGTCACAGGCACCGCGATGTTCTTGCCATCGCGCACCACATCCAGGTTGATCTTGGTGCCGGGACGCTCCTGTCCCACCGAAACCTGTAGTTGTCCAGCGCCGCTGACCGCGTGACCGTTCAGCTTCGCGATCACGTCGCCCACCTTGAGTCCGGCCTTCGCGCCTGGAGAATCGGGCTGCACTTCAGTTACTACCGCGCCCTCCATATCGCTCATGTGGAAGAATTGTGCATTCTCCGGCGTCACGTCGGTAATGCCAATGCCCATGTATCCATGGCTGACCTTGCCATCGCGAATCAATGTCTGCACCGTGGGACGAGCCACCTGGGTAGGAATGGCAAACCCCATGCCATTGAACGTGCCGGTCTGCGAAATCAGGAAGGTGTTGATTCCCACAACTTCGCCGCGTGCGTTGACGAGCGGTCCACCGGAGTTGCCGGGGTTGATGGCTGCATCGGTCTGGATAAACTCACCGGGCTTACGCGAGTCATCCGTGAAAGGATTGGCGCGATTGAGACCGCTCACGATTCCGCGCGTCACGGTAAACCGGAACCCAAAGGGATTGCCAAAGGCTAGCACCGTTTGTCCTGGTTTTAAGACGGCCGAGTCTCCCCAAGGCGCGCTCGCAAAATTGGAGCCGTTGATTTTGATCACGGCAAGATCGGTGAGCGGATCGGCGCCAATCAGTTTTGCGGGAAGCACGCGGCGGTCGTTCATGGTTACGCGGATATCGACGGCATCCTGCACCACATGGTTGTTGGTGACAATGTAGCCATCGGGCGAGATGATGATCCCGCTTCCCAAGCCGTGCTCAACCTGTGGCTGCATGTTCTGGCCAAAGTTTCCTCCCCCGAAGTTCTTCCCGAAGAACTGCTCAAAGCCTTCCGGCAGTTGCATAGCCTTGGCCTTGGTCCGGGCCGTAACCGTTACGTTAACCACGGCCGGCGTAACGTGCGCTGCCAGTGTCTCCATCGCTTGATCGAGTGAGAGCAACGCGCCGACACTGTCATCACCGAGCGGCGCCGACGCGGGCGCGGCCACAGACGCCCTCACCGCCACGGGCTTTAGGAACTCGTAGCTTCCGAATGACGCTGCCATGCTGATCGCCAGCGTAGCCGCCATCACGCGACCTTTGGTCATTGATCTCCATTGCCTTGCAATTCCTTCTGCGACCCAGTTTTTCATTGGGGTACCTTCCCTTCTAAAGTTTTATAACTAATTAATTAGTTATTTGTGTTAAGTCTCTCTACCCTGCGTTCGTCGTTGTCGAACGCCAAAAACCTCTTACGTCGATTTTCTCGGGATTGTTTTTTGCGCAGCCCGAATTTCAGGATTGCTGCCTTCGGGATTGCCGCTCTTAGAACTGCTGCCGTCATTTGCGGGAATCACGATTCGGAGCTCCCACATCTGTACCTGCCAGTTTCCTGGAGTGTCGGTTCCTAGAGATACGGTTTCTTGAGTAACGGTGCGATGAATCAAGACTTGTTGCGCTGGCGCGCGAAAGAGCGCCGCCTGCGCCCCAGCTTGCCTATCTGCTCCCGGTACGCCGGCCTGGCTCATCGCTGGGCATCTCTCGGCCATGCACGTTTCTGCACCACGGATAGGCATGCTCACCACGGTCATGACCACTTGCTGGCTGAACGAGTAGGATTCGCCTTGCGCGTAGTCATTATTGCGCGCGACATATCCCACCCTCTGCGCATCAGCTGATTGGATCGCGGAACGCAGGGGAGCGGCCTTCTTCTCCCGCGGACTCATGCTACGGAGGCCAGTTTTTACAAACTGAAGCCGTTGAGTCTTGCTTGCCGGCGCTATCTGCCGCGGCAGCGTTGCGCTTGCCAACACCATCGCGGGTTGTGAAGCTCCAGAGCTGAACGGTTTTTCTTGGGCTCGCGGAGAGGTGGTTACCGCTCCAAGATTCGCCTCGAGACCTTGCTGAGCGGTCGTGGCGCGCCGGGTGTCACGCTTCGGTTGTAAGGGACGCTCAGAAACTGCCGAGTTTGTCGCAACCGTCGCCGGGGAAGTGTCGGCTACAACTTCGGTGCCACGTGCTAAATCTCTATTTTTTGCCGGTTGTGCCTGCAAAGCGCCTCGAGAAGGCTCGCGGAAGCTGACCAACTCCGGCGCGTGTGATGCCGATACAACGCAGAACGAAGAAACTAAGACCACCATCGGAATGGCGGGTCGCCACAGCCTCGTGCTTCTCGGTCGGTCTGCGTTCAGAATCTGTGCCACCCGTAGAGAAAGGTGCCGCATCCGATCCACGGCCGCTTGCACCATGGATGCTCCAGATACCTTCCGTCTGCCCAGGTTGGTGTGAGCCGCAGTACGCCGGAGAAAGCTCTTTTCCGCGACGTGGGCTAAGCACTCCGCGTAGCTTCGCGGATTAGCAGTCTGTGCCAGCACCGCGTCATCGCATGCCATCTCGCGTTCCAGCGAGAGGCGACGTTCGATCCACCACACACACGGATGGAAAAATAGGATGGCTTTGACCACTTTCTGTGCAAGATTCGTCCAGTCGTCGCGGCGATGCAGATGAGTCAGCTCATGCAGCAGAACATGGCGAAGCTCGTCGGGCGTCACCTCATCCAGAAACCATGTCGGTATAACCACCGCAGGTTTGAAAAAGCCGATAGCAGTCGGAACCTGGACGTCGGCAGAAACGCACAGCGCCACCTTCCGCATGCGTGCAACACGCCGGAATTGCTCGAAAGCCTCCTGCAAGGGCAATCCAAGGTTTTTCGGCTCTACCTCCACGCACTTCAGGCGTAGTTTGCTCACTTGCAGGACTCCCGCTGCGACCCGTACCAGGCCGAGCGAAGCCGCCAGCGCCCATGCCCAAAAAATATAGAGCGCCCAGTGAGCCGGAATCGTGATTGCCGAATGAGGTTCCATCTGACCTGCGGTTGCGGGAGCACCGGTCCCCACCGCCCCGCTGAAGAAAGGCAGCGTCACCGTTGCCACCAGCACGGAAAACCAAACGGCGAAGCGAGTGCCGGAGTTGCGGCGTGGCACCAGGTGCAATAGCAGGGCTGCGGCCAGTGCCAGAATCGTCCCTTCTGCCAGCGAATAGGACATGCGTTCCACCGTGGAACGCGCCAGCCAGCCGAAAGTCCCCCCGAAAAAAAGGATCTCAAGAGGTGCGCTCATCTCTGCTCCTCCAGAAGACGGCTGAGCCGCTTCAACTCTTCCGCATCCAGGTTGTCGTCTTCCAGGATGTTGAGCACCAGGGCCTCATGAGAATTCTTGAAAAACCGGCTTACAAGGTTTTTGATCTCGAACCGTGTCGCCTCCTTCTTTCCAACCAGCGGCTCGTAAACGTGCGCGCGTCCGTCCTTGATGTGCTTCACATAGCCTTTTTTCTCAAGGATGCGAACGGTCGTGAGCACCGAGTTGTAGGCGAGGGAGGGATTTGCGGGCAGTGCCAGAAGAATTTGGTGCACTGTGGATGCGCCCTTTTGCCAAAGCACATCCATGAGCCTCAGTTCGGCTTCAGTCAGTGTTGCAGATGATCTTGGTGGCACCTTTGTTCTTCCTTTCTGCTGCTTAAGAACCCGGCTGTTCTATTAGACACGGCCCACCAAAAATAGTAACTAATTATTTAGTTTATTTTCAAACGCCTTCCCAGCGAGGGCGGTGAGGCGGTTCATTAAAAATATTATAGAAATATCTCTAAAAGATAACTGTTGTTCAAGAAATCTGTTTTATTTTGTGTATGTTATGCCTCATTTTGCGAGTCATATGTGGGGAGCTCAGCTTCGTTCTCGCGGCGCTCGATTCCATAGGCTTTGAGAAGATCGCGGAGGGTAACCACGCCTTCGAGTTCATGGACATTCGCTCTGCTCACCACCGGCAGAAGATCCAGCCGGTGGAGACTCATGCGTTCAAGGGCGAGATGCAATGCCTGATCGGCGTGGACGTGGGGGAAATCGGAATCTTCCAGCAGGTCGCCAAGGTTCTTACTATCCGACCTATGGTTATTTCCGGCGCTCTGGATTTGTCTCGTGGTTAGTATTCCTACAAGGCTCCCGCCGTTTGTGATCAGAGAGGCATCGGAAGGGTCGCAAGCGGAAGAATGCAGGTGTTCCAATGCTTCGCCAACGCCCATCTGTGCGGGGAGAACTTCCAGGGCCTTCCGCATGACATGAAATACCTTGCGCTGCCCGGTCGATTGACGGTCCTTTGTATTCGGCAGATGAATGCCGTCCTGGTGCGCCAGGGCTTCGTAGATCGGCTGTTTCTGCAGCCGCGAAGCGATAAAAAGGCTCATAAGATTGGCGATCATGAGCGGCACAATCACTGAGTAATCGCGGGTCATCTCAAAAATCATCAGTACGGAAGTCATGGGCGCGCGCACAATTCCAGCGAACACCGCTCCCATGCCTACCAGGGCATAAGCGCCGGGCGTGGCTGTAAAGCCGGGGAGAAAATGGTGGGCGATTGCGCCGAGAGAACCGCCGAGTGTAGCGCCCAGGAATAAGCTGGGACCGAAGATTCCACCAGCGTTGCCCGATGCGTAGCTCACCACGATAGCAAAGAACTTGAGCACCACCAGCAGAGCCATCAGTTTCAGGGCCATGTTGTTATTGAGAGCGGCTCCAACATAGCTGTAGCCCACTCCCAGGACTTGCGGCACAAACCAGCCCATCAATCCCACCAGCACTCCCCCCGCGACCGGGTGAACCCAACGTGTTCTGGCTGGCAGGCGCAGAAAGCCTTGCCGCAGCGCTAACAGAAGGCGGGTAAACGCGGCGGAGAGAACTCCCCCCGCTATTCCAAGAAGCGCGTAGATACCGAATTCCAGCGGATGCACCAATTCATACTGTGGAACATGAAAAAGGGGATTGTTTCCCAAGAGCATCCGCAGGACAGCCCATGACGTGGCCGAGGCCAAAACTACCGAGCCGAGCACCGGAGCGTTAAGATCGCCCACCACTTCTTCAAGGGCAAATACCACTGCCGCCATAGGGGTGTTGAATGCTGCGGCCACCGCTGCTGCGGCTCCCACCGGTATGAGGGCTTTGACCTTTTCTGTCCGTAAACCCAAGGCTCTGCCTAGTACAGAGGCAATTCCCGCCCCCACCTGCACCGAGGGACCCTCTCGGCCCAGGGGAATGCCGCTCGCGAGTGTTGTCGCTGTGCAAAAGAATTTTCCGAAGACAGTTCCAATCGTGATGCGGCCTTCGCGGGCAAATAACGCGGCTTTGGTTTGGGGTACACCGCTCCCACGCGCGTCTGGAAAGTAGCGGTACAGCAGATAGCCCATCGCCAGAGATCCGCCAACCGGCACCACCAGCCGTCTCCAGGCGGCATCGCCGGAGGGATAAAGGCGCACCCCGAGCCTTTCGGTCACAACGATGAAAGCCACCACCGTCAGGCCAACGAGACCGCCGATCAACAGGGTCAGAGCAAGAAATACCTGCTCTTCGCGCTGCTCTAGTACTGAAAGCCAGCGTCGCGCTGGCAACTCATCGGTAGCTTGAAGGTTGACGGAAAATTTGCGCCGCCCTGTTTCCGTGTGATTCTGATTCTGGAATTCGTGGGTCGTAAATCAATCCTTTTCGTTAAAGTTGCTTTCTTTCGCGCTTGCTCCAAATACTCCCTGCTCCAGACAAAAAGCGCTATAGAACCAGCGAAACCGATTTCCGAAACAACCGCGATATGGTTCAAGAATCGGAGACGCGCCGGACTGATCGCCTTTACAGCTGAAAACCAAACCGGCGCGTCTTCGGTCATTTCTTATTGCTGCACCACAAAATGCCCTCGCCGGTTCTGCTGCCAGCAGCTTTCATTTTCTTCCGTGCAGAAGGGTTTTTCTTTTCCGTAGCTAATGGTCTTGATGCGTCCGCTGTCGACTCCCTGGCTTATCAACGTATCTTTTACAGCGTTGGCGCGGCTCTCCCCTAACGCCAGGTTGTACACGTCCGATCCGCGATCGTCACAGTGGCCCTCGATCATTACATGTAGGTTGCTATGTTGCTTTAGGAAGCTGGCGTCCTTGGTAGCGACAGAGGCCCCATCCGACCGAAGCCGCGCATCGTCATAATTGAAATAGACGTCTGCCACGCTGCCGGAGAGCTGGCTCCCAGTATCCAGTTGGGCAGTTGCTGTCTGGGCTGCTGGATTCACCGTAATGCGCGCGGAAGCCTCGGTTCTGCCTCCCGCTCCTGCCGCCGCGAGGGTGTAGGTTTGCGATGTCCCAGGCGTAACTCGGCGCGACCCTGAAGCTGGGACGGTGCCCAGCCCTTCAATGGTGATGTCGTTCGCGTTGGCAGTCTGCCACGTCAGGACAGCCGATTGTCCCGCCAGGATGGTGGCCGGATTGGCAGCCAACGTCGCCGTTGGCGAGGCCGGTGGAGGCGTAGGGGGTGTGGGTGGTGTAACTTTGGCGGCCTTCTTAGTGCTGCAGGCGGCCAGGAAGATAACAACGCTCAACATCAGGATTCGAGCCGGATGAAACGAAGTCACGAAGCGATGATTCAGCATGTCTATTTCTCCCGCAAAGAGTTCCTTGATTGCTCTTTGCCTTTTCGGTGATTCCGGTTTTTGGTGCGTCCACAGCAAAAGCGGGGGGAGGGCTTCAGCGGACGCCGTTGGAACGATCACAAAGAAACAGAGACGATGGAACGAACAACGAGGTAGATGAGGGAGGGCGATTTAACAGCGCAATTGCGGGCCGGAGCCTTGGCCGAAATTAGACCCAGCACAGAGTCTAAAGAGTGGTTCTCTCCTGGCTCGGCCCGCCATGTTTGGAAAGACTGAAAATGAAAAGACTGAAAACGCCATTCTTGAAAAAAAGAGGGGACCCACAAGTGCGAGTGCGGCGGCTGCCAGCAGCCAAAAGATCGCTATGGCCGCTCGCAAGGCGCGCAGCGCCGTGACCGGGCCGTGTACCGCCGAATAAGGACCGGTCGGCGCGGCAATGAGAAAGATGCCTAGGGTGCAAAGTAGCACCAGCACGGTCAATCTCTTGCTCGGCCTGCCCAGGGCAAACATGGCGGAGTAATTATACATCGCTTCACGATATACATGCGACCGGACGGAAGGGCCCCGGAGGCAGCTCCAAGAATTCGTTATATCGATGAACTTCGCGTGCTAAAGCTTCAATGTTGAGTAGGCCGAGGATATCGCTTGTGATGGGGCGTTTCGCATCCCAGAAAATGAACGCGCTAAAGAACTCCTTGGCTGTCGGAGAATTGAGTAAATCGGTCACAATGTCGGCTTCTCGCTCTGACGTGCATGGAAGGAAATAAGAGGTATCGTCAAGCACAACTGGTTTCCCGGAATGGGGGCCGATCTTTTTGAATTCGAGCTTCTTGTAGAACCCGGAAATGGCCACTTTCCACAGGCTGAAGGAGTAGTCTCCAACGCCAAAAATAGAAAAACGAGGGCGGTTCCTGTAGATCGCGCTGGCGCGTCTGTCGAGCCAATCGGCGTGCTTTTCGAGGTATCGCCATGTTTTGGGGGCGCGCTCTTGAATCTGTTGAATCACTTGAATCTCTTGAATCACTTGAACCAAAGACGTTTCCTGGCCGATTGCATTTTGGGTCACCAGCATCCAGCGGGAGGGAATGGCCTTGTCGCCGGCGACATCGGAACTCTTCATCATGGGATAGAGATAGTCGTTCTCGATATCGACCAACTCACCGAGTCCGTTTCGGAAAGAACCACCCTCCTCGCGCAACTCCAGAATTTTGGAACAATCATGCTTAATGCCCGATCTCCACTTGTAGGGGCTATTCCCGCATAAATGTTGGTGACGGTCGTAGTACGTGACGTTCGCGACCATCCTATTGTTTCTATATCCTATGGTTTGGGCGGTGGCCTTGGCGTCGAAGGCGCTGTGAACAATGCAGTTTTGCATCCTTGCGGCATGACCAAACGAAACAATCAGAAACCCGGCATCGACCCCTGCGCCGAAGTGTTTTTTCGCATCGATGGGGAAAATACGGGCAGATTCAATGCCAAGCCCGTTCTTCCATCCGTAGGCAAGAACCTTTCTCGCGACGCTGGTCTTGCATAACATCGCAACCATTCCCCCGCGCCGGCGGAGCCATTCGAAAATTTGAATCAGCATCCATTCGGAAATATCGAAATTGCTTTTACCGGTCAGCGCATCCAGGCCGCTATGGTTTTGAAAGTTTGATTTTTCCGGGAGATTCTGGCTCCGCATGGCTCCTAGCGCCGCATTGGTGACCCATGGCGGATTCCCAAGCACGAGTATCGGATCGATAAGCCCACCGAAAAGGTCCTGCCCAACGAGTTCCTTCCCAAAGACCTTCTGCCAACCGAAATCGAAAAAGTTCCCCTGAACCAGGGAAATGTTTTGAGGAATAAGGGAAATGCTTTGAGGAGTTGAGTAGGCGGAAGCAGCGGAAGCAGCAGAAGCAGCAGAAGCAGCAGATACGTCTGATATTGGCTTGATGGCCGCGCGAGCGGTTTCGATATAGAGAGGATTGATGTCGATGCCGATAATTTGCTTGGCATCGGGAAAGCTTTCCTTGGCTGCCAGGACGAAGTTGCCAATCCCGCACGTGGGTTCAAGGATGCTCATTGGCTGCACGCCAAGCTCTTTCAGCAGGGTGCAAGCTTCCCGAGCCAGCGCCAGAGGCGTTTGAAAGTCTCCGTATTCAAGCTGCGTCCTGTTTCTTTGTGGAGTCTGCGGCACGTTATCGATCGTATTCTTGAAGATCCCTGTTTTGAAGATCCCGGTTTTTTGAGGATCCCGTGATTTTGATCGCCCAAAAATCGGATTCTCTCACCAATCTGTTAGAAGTACCACCTTAGCGCAGCAGAAGCGAATGCGTTTACAATACAAACGATAGCGGGACATGCCTCTATGACCGCGTTGCGGTGATATGTCCATCCGATTCCTGAGACGATAGCGCCGGGCTACAAAGTTAGGCCTGTCGAGCACCAGGAGCGGAAGCAGCTATTCAATTGCCCTATGCGAAAGTGGCGGAATTGGCAGACGCACCAGACTTAGGATCTGGCGGGTAAAACCGTGGGGGTTCGAGTCCCCCCTTTCGCACCAAGCTCATATTTTGTCGGAAGGCGATGTCGGTCATCAGCAGTAACGATCCTTACGACCTGGAGCGATTCATCGGTGTACAAGCCCGTTGGATCGATCTGGCATGTAAGGAGCTGCGAGAGGGCCGCAAGCAGAGCCACTGGATGTGGTTCATCTTTCCGCAACTCAAGGGTCTTGGTCACAGCGCCATGGCCAACCTCTACGGAATCTCCTCGCAGCGGGAAGCGGAAGCTTATTTGGAGCACCCGATTCTCGGCATGCGGCTCCGGCAATGCACCTCGCTGGTAATCCAGGTCGACGGAAAGTCTGTCGAGCAAATTTTCGACGATCCCGATGACATGAAGTTCCACTCTTCCATGACGCTTTTTGCCAGCGTCGACCAGCAAAGCGATCTTTTCAAAAACGCCTTGAAAAAATATTTCGTGGGGAAGCCAGACCAGAAGACACTCGAACGTCTGGGCCTTTCACATCTTTGACCGCGTCGAGAGGTAATCCAAGAGCCAGAGGGGCAGTCAACTCCACGGCTCGCCCGTGTACCAGAAAGGCCGATCTTGCTGCTTGCCGAACCACTGCCAGTCGTTGAGCGTATCGACGAATCGTTGCCGTTCGTATTGTCGATACCCTGTACCTAAATTTGATGGATAGTAGCCTTGTTGTTTGCGAATGTCTGGATCGTCGCCAATAACTCCGGCAACCGCCCCTTTTGGCCCCCAAAGTCGAGAATATGGGCCTCATAGGTCACAATCTCGCCAGGGGCTACTTCCAAGAGAAATGGCGTAACAACCCGAATACCTAGGTCTTTGGATGCTTCAAGCCAAGCGCGGCAGATCTCGTCGTCGATTCTGTTTTTTGTCATTTCCGCTTATACGGGAGTCCCAATGACGTCGTTAGGGAAATTGGATCAGGCTGAAAGCCACAATCGTTTCTCCGTGCATCCCTGTTTCCCCTTCCAACTCTTCAATGAGGCGAGCTTCGAGGCCTTGTGGATCGACCTCCATTTCGCAGGCTGCAATCTCCTCGTCCGTTGCGCCCTGAAAGCACAACTCACACACTCCTAAAGCGTTTTCCGGGCCAGAGCGCACTGGAGGCCCAAAGGTCCGGCAGGTCATTGGGCGCGCGGCGTAAAGGTCGCACGTACCGGTTGCGGGATCAAGTGCAGGACAAGGTTCATCGTTGGCAAACTCGGCAAATTTCTCCTCTGCCTCCTCGCCCTCGGCCAAAATGCCGGTGGACGCATCTCCGGGAAAGTTCGGCGTGAGCCTCGCTACTGATTCCCGGGCCCTTAAGCGCACACTCCCGGCTCGTTCCGGATCACGGTTCGCCAATTCCGACAAGCCCTTGCGTAACCGTGCGGCATCAAGCTGGCTGATGGAAAATGGTCCCAGACAGCACTGCATACATCCGGGGCGGCAGGCTAGCCAATGACCGCTCTTGCGAGTGGCCTCGGCAAGCGCGGTATCGACAATCTGCACCAGCTCCCGATCGGCGTTTGGATAAAAAGGGGCCAACCCTCCCATAATACGCCCGCAACACCACCCCGCGGGGGCAACAGGAGAACGCCAATGAAAGGCGGAGCAGTCTTTTTGAATTTCCGGGATTTCAAGCCGGGACTGTGAGGTCTGTCCCGCGAAGGCCGTTTCGTTGGGCTACTTCAGGCGTTGAATGGACTTCACGTACAGGTTAGTGCCGTCAAGCATGCCGTCCACCTCTACCCTGAGGCTGTCTTCTTTGAATCCGTCGTCTTTCTTAACGGTCATCATGATCTTGCGGGCGATAAGGTTTCCGTTGGAGTCGAAGCGGTATACCCTTCCGTTCGACACCAGCATGGCGAACCCGGCCGAACTCCTCAGGTTTGAGGTGAGGCAGGTGCGGCTATGGACCACCGACCATCCGGTTTCACCATTCACTTTGTGGATGGTGCCACAGGCTAAATCTAGCAGGGAGCCGCTCGCGTGAAATGGCTCGCTGTCGGTGGATGCGGCGCCGCCTTGCGCTAAAGCGGCGAACGAAATGCTAAGAAATGCAAAACACAACAACCCGATTCTGGGAAGGTTCATCGTTTCTAGAATTTTCTTCAGTCTCCATGCCATGTTGCCCTCCATCGGTGTCTCATTACTGATGCGGCTCGGCTCGAAACTGCTGGGTCACGTTGCTCTTTGAGGGTCGAACCAGAACCCCTCAAGAGCGGGAGCATTTATATTAGAAAACAATAATGTATTAGTGGGTTTTTATTTTAGTTCTAAAAACCGGAAACAGGCTGGAAATCGCATATTAAAAATCGATTAATATTATGCGTATCTTATATTTAGGAGTCATCAAGGCCTGGCAGGTTGACCCTCAAGGAGGGTTTAAATTCAATGGCTGTTCGGTTTTCCAAACATTAGAGAAACATTAGAAATGTTTCGCATCTTTGGGAGGCTTGCCATTGAGTATCTTGATCCACTCACCGGTATTGAAATGGTGGCAAGGTCCGTTTTTGACTCGTTGGTGTTTGAAAAATGTAATGTCGCATTCCGTACCATGGCCGGGACGGCGGCTTTCCGGTTGGAAAAAAGGCCGCACGAAAACGCCGTCTACCAGGATGGCGAGAAACGCGGGAACATCCACAAAAGAAATGCATTTTAAACAAAACAAATGCTGATCGATCTTCAACAATGAGCGGGATTGCGTCTTAGAACCGCACGATAGAAATGTAAAGATTGTTAAAGGCGTCATCCTTCGAGAGCACAGATCGCGTCTAACAGGTAGCAGGTTTTAAAGGGCCAGGGCCAATGATTTCAGTATTTCCTAAACGTTCTCTGTCGCAACGATTTCTCAGGTTTCTAAGGAAGCCCGTTGATCCGGTAGCTCTTTTTCGGCAGCTTGCTTTTGCGCAGTTAGATCCACCTCCGGCCCGATTCTCGCAGTCCCGTCAACGGCCGCCTGTTGCTTCTTCTTCCTCTTATTTCGCTGTAAAGCCGCCAACCCATGGAAAGATTCTGCTTTTCCCCACGACTGGCGCTGCCGGACGTGGCCGGTCCGCTGTATAACGTAAAGCGAGGAAAACTTAGCGTCCCGCACTCCACACCTGGTATCCAACCACAACCAGCATAAAGATCAGATAGAGACGCACGAGCCACAAAACCGCCAGTTGGGGCGCTTTCAGCTTCCGCCTTGGAAAGTGCCGCCTGGTTGCGCCGGTTAGCTGGTCGCGCTCGAGGGATGAAAGAGCCAGATCTCTTGTGGAAGGCATGGAGCGAATGGCTGACTTTTCTTTGTGATTCATCCTCATTTTTCCTATCTTCCCCCAAAGGCCGCGAGGACCCTGGGTGTAAGAACGCTTGCACCAAAGAGCACTCCTGCACTGACCAGGAGCATCACAACCGCGGTAGCCAGGATGTTGGCCCATCTTGGATTGACCAGGTCTCCCATGATCTCCTTGTCGTTGACCAGCATGAACAGGAAGACGAGCGCTGGAGGCATGGCTAGGACGGCAATAACATTCACGATCAACACTACAGACACGAGCGGCAGTCCCGGGATTAGGACGATGGCCGCTGCCCCAGCCGCGCACAAAAGCAGCACCGAATAAAATGCCTTCCCTTGTCCCATGGGCAAATTCAGGCTGTGCGGCTTGCCGGTAACCTCTCCGAATGCATAGGCGGAGGAAATGGAGATCGTGATGGAGGCCACTAGGCCCGCTTCCACAATACCGAGCGAGAAGAGCGCTGCTCCCCATCCTCCAATAATCGGCCGCAACGCCTGTGCGAACTCCGCCGCCTCAAAATTGGCCGCTCCCAGGGAATGCCGGAAGAGCGGCGCGGTCGCCAATACCATCGCCAAGGCCGCGGCAGCCGCCAGTATCGCACCGATGATAGTGTCAATCCGTCCAAAGCGTATGTCGCTCTTCGTCAGTCCCTTATCGACCGTTGCGCCTTGCTGGAAGAAAATCATCCATGGGGTGACTGTTGCTCCAATCGTTGCCAGGATCATGAGCACAACGTCTCGATCCAGACCTCCGGGCAGTGGTTTCCAGGCAATGAGTGTGTGCCTCACGGCGTTCCAATCTGGATGGCTGAGTAAAGCGATTGGAACAAAGATCAGGTTGAAGGCGGCGGCCGCCATCGTCATGCGCTCCCAGGTCCAGTAACGGTGGGTTAGTAGCGCCAGGTAAAGGACGCACAGAGTGCCCAAAACGGAAATCCAAGGTGGCACACCAAAGAATGCCAATCCGGCGCGTATGGCGATGAATTCGGTAACCAGGGTAAGAAAGTTTCCCAATGTTAGATCGATCATGGAAAACCAGCCCCAGAACGGCCCAAAGCGATCGAAGATCAGTTGCGCGTGCCCGCGATGCGTCGCCGCTCCGAGTCGCACCGTCATTTCCTGGACCACGATCGCCATGGCAAACGTCAGGACAATGAAAGGCAGAAAGAAGCTCACGCCGTAGCGGGCTCCGGCGGCCGCATACGACAGCATACTTGGCCCGTCGTTCTCTCCGAGCATTACCAGAATACCGGGTCCAATCAGCAGCCATAACAGCCGCAACCTGCCAAGCGCCCCACCTTGCCTCCGAACTGCGGACACCCGGTCTCGGTCTTCGGCGCGGTCCAGATCTTCATGAGTCAGATCTTCATGCGTTAGATCTTCGTGAGTTAGATCTGCATGTGTTGTCCCTTCGTGAATCGGCTCTCGAGCGAGAATATTCGCATGAGTGGCGCCCAGACGAATTGCAGAGGCCGGCAAGGATCGCGCACTGTTTGTAGTGGGATTGCCCGTGATGGGATCAGAAGAGGCGCTCATGGCCGCAATCCCATACGTCCGCATCGATAGAGGAAGGGCAGATAGATGCGGGACGTCAATCGATTCCGGGAGCGGTGGAGGAGGTGAAGGGCCTCCGCTTTTCTATGACTGTCTTTCAACATTGCATGAGCGGAAGGATTCAACATAGCCATGGAAATACACTATAGCAGAGATGGTTAATTATGGTTAATAGTTTCCTCGATCAGATGTTAATTGAAGTAAATTTGCCTCTGGAATCAATGCGTCCTCAGCCGTCGCGGCTCTGTAAACTGCCGAAGATTCAATCACTTAAAGATTAAAGATTTAAAGATTAAAGAAAGAAAAAAGCACCCCTTGGGTTGCAACACGTTGAGGGAATGGGTCGTGTCGCAGGTTCCACTCTTTTGGCGTGCGCTGGGGAGTGTTTTTCGCGGGAGCGTTTCTTGAAAGAGTGCGCCGAATCTAACCAAAGGGCGAGCAGTAAATCTCGAGCCTCGGATTTAACCGTCTTGTTGAGTTGAAGATGCGAATAAGAAGATGCGAAGAAAGAGAAAGCCGGCGAATGCAAAAAAACGGGCGGGAAACAGTGCGAAACCCGCCCAAGTACTCAAGATAAACGCGTCGGATTCCCTCCGTTGAAAGAAGGAATTGTATGAATGATTATAGTGGCTATTAATAATATGTAAACGTTAGTTAATTAAATTTTGATGATTATATTAACTTGCCGATTTCGGACTTGGTTGGGGAAGATAAATAAGGCGGGGAATAAATAAAGGAATATCAAAAAACCACCCTGGTTCCAATCTGTTTTCGGCCCAAACAGCGCTCCCATCCGAAGCCATCCGCGATACCATCTGCCAGCGTCGCTTGGCTGATTCGTCGGCGAGAGTCTTGAATTCACGGATCTCATGAAACCAGCACAAAAAAAATAGCGAGGCACAAACCGTGCCTCGCCAAAAAGCAACAGACAGCAGAAATCAGAGGGAACGCAGGAAATTCAGCAGGTCTTGCTGCTGACTAGCTGAAAGCATGTCAAAGTTGTATTCCACCTGGTTGGCCTCCGAGCCGCTGCTCGAGTGGGCCTCGATGGCGGCCAACAGGTTGCTGGTGCGGCCATCGTGCAGGAAGAAGATGCGTTGTCCAAGGCCCCACAGCGGAGAAGAACGGAACTGGTCGCCGCCCGCGCCGCCCTGGGAAACGTTGTCCGCCAGCCCGGTGCCCATGTGGTGAACCTGCAAGTCGGAGAAAAGATTTGCAGGCTGTGAGCTCAGGCCCGATGTGATCGACGAGGGATCCGTGGTCAGGGTCGGCGTGTGGCAAACTGCGCAGCCGATCGAGGTGAACAGAGAGCGTCCGTTGGCAATCGAGGTAGCTCCACCAGGATTGGTAGTCGAGGGTGTAGGCGGTGCCAGCGCGCGCATGAAGGTAGCGAAGCGTACGATGTCGCTCGGTACGTCCGCGTTCTGCTGCGCCTGGTCGGTACGGGCCGTCACCACGAAGTTGGTTGTATCCTCCGGAGTCGGATTGATGCGGCAGTTGCTCGGAAGGCCGGTTGTCCGTCCTTCGCCAGGCAGCGGGCGCTCTTGTCCGAAGATCTCATTGGTGACACCCATTTCTACGTTATAAGCTTCACCAGAGAACAACATCAGCGACTTGTTCTGGGCCTTCCACCCAAAGCGGGAGATGGTGCCGTCGTTGCCATTGCGGTTGAAAGCACCGGAGATGCCCAAGCCGTTGTTTGCGTTGTTGGCTGCATTGGTCAGCAGCGTAGAGTCGTCGATGTTCTCCATCAGACCAGCGCCAAACACCGGCGTGGGAATGCGGAAGATGATGTTGTTGGTGGCTGCGGCCAGAGCAAAGCTGGGCTGCACGATGTTGCAGCCGCCGGCGCTGGGAGCTGGAATGTCGCTACGGCCCACGATGGTGAACAGGTCTTCTACTCCGCCGTTGGGGTCGTTCGGGTTGGGGTTGCCGTTGGCGTCAAAGAAGAACGGAAACCGGGCTTCACGTACCGGTCCGTTGGAGTGCACAAAAGCCGGCATGGTATTGAAGGTGCCGTTCACCACGCCTTGAGCGATGACTTGGCTCTGAGGGTTGGCGCCGACGTTCGGGAAAATGTTAGCTGCCGGGCTGGAACCTCCGGTCGCAGGCTGTGAGTGGCAGGCAGCGCACGAGTTCGCATTGAAACGTGGTCCCAGTCCATTGTCACCGGTTGGACTGTTCTGGACCGACTCGACCGCCTGGAAGTTGGCCAAAGAGCGGGTAAAGAATTCGGCCCCGCCAGGGGTCTGGGTTTGGTCGGTAAAGGATGCCAGGGCTTTGCCGGAGTCGATGGTTCCTCCGCGCACTCCAGGATCGGTTTGGGCATACGCCATTCCTGCAAAGAGCAGCGTTGCCAGAAGTGCAACTGACGCGAGCTTAGCTGTCTTCATTCAACTCTCCTTGAAAGTTTTTGAAGCTCTTGTTTTTTATTCTTTTTTTTCTTTAACGCTTCAGGATTGGGCTGATGGATACGGCGTCAGACCAGGGAAGTCCTGCAGCTGTCAAAGTTTCTTGAGAGGCCCTTAAAGAAACCAGAATCCAAAAGCGCTGCTTTCGAGAAAACGGAAAGCCGGGAATTCTTTATGTCGAAGGCCAAGCCTCGTCCAGGTTTCAGGGTAAGAAGCCCCATGAAGAGACGATAGCCGGGGTGCCGCGCTGTATCAGATTTCACTCGTTTGGAGGATCTGCATAATCAGCCGCCGCGAAATATTAGCATCTTTTAATACTATGTCAAGGTAAATAACCAACAAAAACCTACGTTAACTGATTGCCTTTATCTCGGTTATATGGACTTATTTTGCTCGGCAGAAATCGCCCATTTTCCTGCGGTTTCCTGCGGTAAGACTGGCCGTTTGGCCATCAGGGGCCCAAACCCCAAATCGAGAGATGATGAAACTAAACAGCCAAAGACCGATTTGGATGGGGAAACAAAACCAGGAATCGATCGTGCGGCTTTACGGCACCGCTGAAGTAATGCGGAAGAAGAATACCACTGTTTACTAAATGCTAGAAACTTCAGCAATAAAAATTTGCCGGAACTGAAAATTACCCGGCAAGCTCCGCGACGTTATAGGAGAGAAAAAGCAGAAAGCCTTCAAACCTGAATTACTCACAATGCGACGCGAATATTAATTTACAATGGCAAACCATCGTTAATGCCACTTTGTGTAAAGCCCACCCAAAGCGTAGCTGAGTATCTCAAGCGGGCTTGCACTATTTTCTTCAAGAAGGAGGGAACATGTCAGTTCGGAACATGTCCTGCAGAGGGTTCTTGGCATTGCTTATATTCATATCCTTGATTGTGGCTTTGTCGCCTGCTCAGCAACAGGCGGCGCCTAAGCAGACAGAGCCTCAGCAGAATGGCGGCGATTTTTCCAGCAATCCCAATCCTAAGAAACTTCCTACGGGCGTAATCCTGGTAAAGGGCGCGGTGCCGAGCGCTTCCGATAAGGTGACGCCTCTGCCCGAAGATGGGGTCGTATCCAGTGGAAGCTTCACAAATAAGTACTTCGGCCTCTCCTATTCTTTTTCTTCCGATTGGATCGAAAGATTCAAAGGCCCACCGCCCTCCGATAGTGGCTATTACGTCCTGGCCCAACTCCGGCCTTCCTCCGCTTCTCAGGGAGCGGTCCGCGGGTCGGTGCTGATCGCCGCGCAGGATCTATTTTTTGGTCCCGCGCCGGCAAGCGATGCCATGGAATTGATCAAATTCACCAGCGACAAACTGCAGCCTGACTATAAGGTCGAGCGTGCGCCCGCCGAGGTGAAGATCGCCGGCCGCCCATTCGTCCGTTTCGACTATATGTCGCCGGTTGCGGGCTTGCACTGGTATTTTCTGGCAACGGAGATTCGCTGCCACGCGGTGGAATTCATTCTGACCAGCCAAAATACGGAATTGCTTGAGAGCATGATCAAGGGAATGGACGCCATAAAACTGCCGCCTGAGGCGAGTGCAACCTCTGGAACAGGTGGAGGAGCCGCGCCGGTTTGCATCAAGGATTACGCTACAAACAACGTAGTTCGCAAGGTGGAGCCGATTTTGGGGGAGCGTAGATACAGTTCAATTCCTGTGCGCGTCATCATTGGCAAGGAGGGCAAGGTTAAGCACATTCACTTCATTAACGCCTTTCCCGATCAGGCCAAAGTCATTACCGATGCCCTTATGCAATGGACCTTCAAGCCCTATCTCCGCAACGGACAGCCTGCAGAAGTGGAGACCGGATTGATGTTTGGTCTCATCCCTGCTCCCCCTGTAAAGAGGCCTGTCCCCGGTTCTACCGCCAAGCCCGCAACAAATGTTGCCAATTGAGACAGGATCGTTATCAGAAACGTAGCCGGCTGAAAAACAAATGGCTAGCCTAGATTGGGCTGGCCATTTGCTTTTATCTTGACGCGGCCTGACCTTTCATCAAAGCGTCGTTTCTTCAAGCTCCTGGGACAATGGGGGCAATGGAGCAATATTAGGATCGATAGAAGCGCTAAGCCATTGAATTGATGCTGCTTCTTACTTGCAAGTCGATTCCTGAAGTAGGAGGGCTCCGGAATAAGAGGGTTCCGGGCACCCGGCCTTGCATTTGCGCTGAGAACGCACAGTAGTTTACCAAACCTGGTAAGCTCCGGTTTTTATTCCACTGCATTTCGGGATACAATGCCTTTCTCCGAGACAGGCGACAAAGGTTGGATTCTGGGAGCATGCTGCGGCGAGCCATTTCGATGTTTCTGGTTTGGATGGTCTCGTGCGTCTTTGCAATGGTGTGTGCCGCTCAACGGCGGGGAACACCCGCTTACGACGATGCGGTTCGAGCGTACCAGCAGTCAATGGAGCGGATTCAGCCGGAACCGCCCCCTCAAAATCTATCCACTCCACAGGTCTTTGTTCCTCGCCACCCGCGAGAAAGCCTATCGGACACAGGTAGTTCATTTTCTACCCCGGTTGATACGCGCCCGTCCGATTGCCGCCCCCAAGTGTCCTATAGAGACCGGCTCCTCACAATCAACTCCGAAAATTGCAGTCTGTCTTCGATCTTGAGTGTGGTTCACGAAAATACCGGGATCAGGTTTGAAGGAACGGTGCATTCTTCCCTGCGGGTTAGGTTAAGAATCGGGCCAGGGCCCGCAAATGCGGTTCTGAAAGAACTGTTTAAGAACTCTCCATATGACTATCTGATGGTCGGTGGACATGATGCCCCGGAAGTTGTGCGGCTTTGGAGAACCTCGTCGCCTGCCATCTATCGAAATGGCTTGTTGACAGTTGACGCTCCAGGAAACACCTTTGGCGAAGTGCTGGATGCAATTCAGGAAGCGACCGGCATCGAGTTCGAAGGCGTAAACGGCATCGAGGAACGAATCGCAGTGCGGTTGGGACCGGCGTCTCCGTCCAAGATCATTCAAGAGTTGTTTCGCGGTTCGCACTTCAATTATGTGATGGTGGGAGACGAGGACCTGGTAGAACAAGGTCGCAAGGTCTTCCTCAGTCCGCTTCCGGCGGATGGCGGCCGCGACTTGAACCAGCCTCTGCCTCTGAACTCTGAGTCTGCGCCCATGCCCTCGCCAGTGCAGCCCCAGCCTCAGCCGGTTTCCACTTTTGCATCCGCCTCTGTGCCGGTGCGGATTGATGCTGGCGCACCCGGTCAGAATCGCACCGCCAATATTGGTGGGCTGGACACCTCCACGGGAATCAAACCGGATGCACCGCCGCAGCCAACGGGAAATTTCAGAAAACCCAGCTTCGTACCGCCGTCACCCGCTGGCGGTGCGAGCCGCGACTAGAGTTTTCTGGAGTGTTGGCGCTGCAAGTAGACGGAAATGCGCGTGGATAGTGGATAGAGGAATCGTTGATTTTACGAGCGCGCCCTCACAATAGTGGAAGGTGTCAATTGGCATAACTTATTGAATGCCAAGGCTATATCATTTGCACTCCATTATTTTCGTTTCTTCAAAACGCCCCTAAAATCAAGGGGCAATGAAGTAGGAATGAGCGTGAATTAGCAACGAAGCGTTTCCACGCTTACCGCGAGCATCTCGATCCGGTTCCTCTAGCGAATGTTCTTGGCGGCGCGCTGAATCTCCTCCCAGGTCTCCTCAATGTCTTTCCACGTGGTTGCCAGATTACCGATCGCGAGCCG
The DNA here is from genome assembly GCA_035295685.1 of Candidatus Angelobacter sp. Lineage (GTDB taxonomy): Bacteria > Acidobacteriota > Terriglobia > Terriglobales > Acidobacteriaceae > Angelobacter. The sequence goes on along the minus strand of DATGIO010000055.1, from coordinate 12,467 downwards.
GAGCGTAATCTTGCCGTGCAGCACCGTGTGCGATAAGAACGCTTTGCCGGTGGCGTTAATTTGCTCTTCAATGGCCTTGTTCTGGTCGTCGGTTCCTTTGTATCGGAAGCAGACCACCGAAAAGGGGACCGGGGCGACGCGTTCAAAGTCGGGATGAGAATCGATCAGCGAAGCCAGCCGCTGTGCCCACTCGATATGGGAACGCAGTGCGGCTTGCAAGCGATCCAGGCCAAAGTATCGAAGCACAAACCAGAACTTCAGCGCCCGGAAGCGATGACCGAGGGCGACACCGTAGTCCATAAGATCGTGGGCACGGGGATCGGCGTGGGTATGTAAATATTCGGGAACGAGAGAAAAGGCGCGGCGGAGAATGTCCGGGCGCGGGGTGTACAAGGCGCTAAGTCCGATTGGGGTAAGCAGCCATTTGTGCGTGTTAACTACAATCGAGTGTCCCTGCTGCGTTCCGTTCAGAATGTGCTGGCACTCCGGCAGGATCGCCGCTGCCCCAGCGTATGCGGCATCCACATGCAGCCACATGCCATTCTGAGTGGCGATCTCCGCGATTTCCGCCACCGGATCGATGCTGGTGGTGGACGTTGTGCCAACCGTAGCGACCACGCAACAAGGGCGCTTACCGGCTGCAAGGTCTTGGCGCACAAGATTGGCCAGCTCCGCCGGAATCATGCGGAACTCTGCATCCACTGGAACTTTACGAACGTTGCTCTGGCCCATGCCGACGGTAATCGCACCCTTTTCAACCGAGGAATGAGCCTGCGCCGACGTATACACGACCAGGTTGGGCTGGTTGCCATTCACGCGTGCTTCGGGCGCAACCATCTCGCGGGCGGCGGCAATTGCGTGCATCGTGCTCTCCGATGCGGTTTCATACGCAATGCCCGTCCACCCCTCGGGAAGGCCCATCCACTGGCGTAGCCAATCCAGGGTGACCTGCTCAAGTTCAGCGACGGCCGGTGAAGTCTTCCAGTGCAGGCCGTTGGTGTTCAATGCGGCCGCAAGCATGTCGCCCAAGATCGCCGGGGTCGAACCGGTACAGGCAAAGTAAGCAAAGAAGCGTGGATGGTTCCATTGGGTTACCGCCGGCATGATCATGCGGTCGAAATCCCGCAGAATGGCTTCAAAAGTTTCACCCGTGGAAGGGCCGGCGCGTGGAAGGGAGTCGGCCAATTCGCCCGGCTTCACCTGCGCGAGCACCGGGTACTGGGAAACGCCGCCCAGATAGCCGGCGATCCAATCCACCGCCTGGTGGCCCGCGTGGCGAAAGTCTTCAACATATCGGTTCCATGAGTCTTGCTGATCTCTCTCAGCAGGAGAACGTTGGGGATCAGTGTTTTCGCTCATAAAAAGTTTTTCGACATTAAAGCAGTTTCGCGGGCTTAAGACAAAACTATTCTCGTCCGGAAAAATTCCCGCTTGACTGAACCGCGAAATTCTCAGCCGGCAACTCTCGATTTATCCAGACCTGCGGACAAACAATTCGGTGCCAAAGTCCTTCCTAATGGGCAAGGGATATTTCCTTTCCAGGTACTGACAAGGAGGAATATGCATCTTCTGTGGTGGATCGTTGTAGGTCTCATCGCCGGCTGGATCACCGGAAAGATTATGGGTGGCGGCCATGGTGTCCTCATGGACATCCTCCTGGGAATTGCCGGCGCAATCGTGGGCGGTTGGCTCATGCGGCTCGTCGGCTTCGCTGGCGCGGGAGGAACAATCTATACCATCATCGTGGCCGTGATTGGCGCGATGGTGCTCACATGGCTAGTGCGCCTCATTACAAGAGGGCGATCGAGCGGCACTGGGACTGGCACTGGAAGCTCTCGAAGAGTCGCCTAAAATCGGCGTCTTCGGTGCGGGTCGCAAAAGATCGTCGCTGCGTTAGCCAATGAGTTGAGCTGCCTTCTTGGCAAAGTAGGTCAAGATCGTTTGTGCACCGGCGCGCCGGATCGACTGCAGGGATTCCAGAATCACGCGGTTCTCTTCCAGCCATCCGTTGCGGAAGGCTGCCTGAAGCATCGCATACTCGCCCGAAACCTGATAAGCGGAGATGGGCAAATCGAAACGGCGGCGGGCCTCGCAAATCACATCCAGGTAGGGCATGGCGGGCTTGACCATGATCATGTCGGCCCCCTCCTGGATGTCCTGTTCAATCTCGCGCATGGCTTCCCGGAAATTGGCGCCGTCCATTTGGTAGGAGCGGCGGTCGCCGAATTGTGGAGCCGAGTCTGCCGCTTCGCGAAATGGACCGTAGAAACCCGACGCAAACTTCGCGGCATAGGAGAGGATTGGGGTATGGGTAAAGCCGGCCTGATCGAGCGCCTCCCGGATTGCGGCAACTCGGCCATCCATCATGTCGGAAGGCGCGATGATGTCCATGCCGGCGATGGCATGCGAAACTGCTGTCTTTGCCAGAATCTCCAGTGAGGCATCGTTCAGTATTTCGTATTCGGCTTCGGCAGCCATGCGGGCCGTCGCGGCGCTCCCTTTGCCGGTTGAAGTAACCGCATCGCCAGTTGCCTTTTTCTTTTCGACAATTCCACAATGTCCGTGCGACATGTATTCGCACAGGCAGACATCGCCGATCACCACCAGATCCCGTACTTCGCTCTTGATGGCGCGGGTGGCCCGCTGCACGATGCCGTCGGCCGCCCACGCGCCGCTCGCTGCTTCATCTTTCTCCTCTGGCAAGCCAAAGAGGATAATTCCTCCCAAGCCGAGCGATTGACTCTCCCGCGCCTCTTTCACGGCCTCATCTACCGACAGATTGAATACGCCCGGCATGGAAGAGATTTCGCGCCGCACGCCCTCGCCGGGGCAGACGAAAAGCGGATAAATAAAGTTGGAAGGCGAAAGATGCGTCTCACGAACCAGCGAGCGCAGGGGCTCCGACTGGCGCATTCTTCTTAGGCGCGTAGCGGGAAAGGCCATGCACAAAGTTTAGCAGAGAAGAATGTGGAGAGGCCCGCTTTCACGCGGGCCTTCGCTGCATGAATCCACAGCGCGAACGATGCAATTTTTGCGGCCTTCTGGATTAGCCGGTGATGCAGGGCCTTACCGTGTGAGGACAGACGCATTCCGAGAGCGGAGCAATGCATCCTGTGTTAGGCGTTATGTTTACTGTGGCGTGCGGCGTGTTCAGGTTTAGAAGTGTCTCCTGGTGCAGCGTGAGTTTTACGGTTGGTTCTTCAACTTGCATGGCGATCGTTGCGTCCTTTCTTTGCTCAAGACTGCGGCTGGCGCCGATTGAAATTTTTTGAAAGCAACAGAAGAGATTCGCTGGAAGCTAGACCCTTACAACTTTAAGAGGGTGGCATTATAGCCCGATTCCCTATCTTCAAGTACCATGGAAATGCATGTGTCCGCAGCCGCTGCAACATTCTTCCTCGCGCGTTCTGGAGTTTGATTCGTTCAAAGGAGTCCTGAGCGCCTACGTGTTTTCTCCGCTGGGAAAGGCCCGCGTGGCGGAGCTGGCGCCCACAACCGAACGGGAGTGGATCGGTCTGCAGCAGCAGTTGGCGGAAGAGACCCGGAAATATCTCTCCGCTGGCGGTCGCTTTGAGTTTTCCGGGCTTTTTGACGCCCGCAATCTCGCCGCAAAAGCAAGAATCGCCGGAGCTGTCCTGGAGATTGAAGAACTTCGGGATCTGCTGGTTTTTGTGGATAAAGCCTCGGAGTGGCGGGAAATAGCAATGCATCCGCCGGACGCAATCCGGCATGAGTGGGCCGGCATGGCCGAACTATCGGAGCGGATTGCGGATTTTGGGGAGATGCTGCGCTTCTTCCGCAACAAACTCCTGCCCGATGGCACCTTGGATGACCGGGCCTCTCCGGAATTGGCGAGAATCCGCCGTGAGATCGAGAAACAAAAACGCCTGATTCAGGAGTCGCTGCGCGGCTATCTACGGCGTCTGGCCGACGGCGGAGCCGTGCAGGAAGAGCTGGTGACCATTCGCGGTGAGCGGTTCGTGATTCCGGTCAAAACCGAACAACGCCGCCGGGTGAATGGTGTAATCCATGGAGCCAGTTCCAGCGGCCAAACAGTCTTTATTGAGCCGCTTGAAACCATCGAGCAGAACAACGATCTGGTGCGCCTCCTGGAAGAAGAGCAGGCCGAAATTCACCGAATCCTGCTGCAGATGACCTCGCAGGTCGGAGAGCACGCGGAGGCGATTGGGGAAGCTGTCGGCATCATGTCGGAGGTAGAGCTTCAGTTTGGAAAGGCCCGCTTCGCCGTTGACTACGATTGTGTGCGCCCCAATTTGACGGATGAGTTGTTGGAACTAGGATCTGCCCGCCATCCGCTGCTGGAGCGCAACCTTCGCCAGCGTGGACTGAAAGTTGTTCCGGTAACGGTGGGGCTGGATGAAGTTCGTCGGCAGCTCATTATCAGCGGTCCCAATACGGGTGGAAAAACCGTTGGATTGAAGACTATTGGCCTGCTGGCGCTCATGGTGCAGTCGGGAATCCCTGTTCCAGCCACATCTGCCAAGTTTCCGCTTTTCGATAGTGTGCTTGCGGATATCGGCGACTATCAGTCAATCGAGCAGAACCTCTCGACATTTTCCGCGCACACCACCAACATCGATTCAATCTCGCGGACAGCCACGCGGCATTCTCTGGTGCTGCTCGATGAGCTTGGTTCCGCCACCGATCCGGAAGAGGGTGCGGCCCTGGCCGTGGCCATCGCCGATCGCTTCCGCCAAATTGGCTCGTTTACAGTGATCTCCACCCATCACACTTCGTTAAAGGTCTACGCGGCCAACTCGGAAGGTGTGGTGAATGCTGCCGTCGGCTTCGACGAGCGTACCCTGCAGCCTACCTATGAACTCCGTATGGGGGTACCCGGAGCTTCGGCGGGTATCAACATAGCGCAGCGCTTGGGGCTCAATCCCCAGATTATTGAGGCAGCCCGCGCGCGCCTCAACACCCAGACACAGGATGTCGCTCGCTTCCTCGATCGCCTTCATGTGGAGTTAAAGGAACTGGAGCAGGAGCGCGAAAAGGCGCGCACGCGGGAGCAAGAGATGACGCGCGAACTGAAACGCCTGGAGGCCGAAGGCGCTCAGGAGCAGCGGCAGAAGACCCGCGATTTTGAGCGGAAGATGGACTCCCTGATGCGCGATTTTGAGTACCAGACCCGCGAGGCGATCAACGCCGTGCAGGAGCGGGCTGCCGCCCAGAAAGTATCGAAAGAAGCGGAGCGGCGTATGGCGAAGCTGCGACGGGAATTTAAAGAGCAATTCGACGCCTCGGTGGTGGCCCACAAAACCGGTGCGGATGTCGACGACCCCAATGCCCGTCCTCACGAAGTAAAACGGGTTTCAGAAGGCGACGTCGTGAAGCTGAAATCCCTCGGCCGTACCGCGGTGGTCAAGCGCAAACTCGACGAGAATACGTTTGAGGTCGAGATGGGTGCCATGAAGATGAAGATTCCGCGCCACGACGTGGCGGAAGTCGTTGCTCAAGCCGCCAATTCTCCGGTGGCTGCCGTTCGCGCCGTCAAGGGTATCTCCGTTTCGCTTAGGGAAGACGATCTCACGGCTCCAACCGAAATCAATGTCATCGGTCAAACCGTCGACAGTGCTACCCGTGAAGTGGAGAAATTCGTCGACCGAGCTTTTTTAGCTGGAATGCCGCGTATTCGCGTGGTTCATGGCATTGGCATGGGTATCCTGCGGAAAGCCTTGCGTCAATTCCTGCAGTCGCATCCGCATGTGGCTACCGTAACGGAACCGCCCCAAAAAGAGGGCGGGGCGGGCGCGACCCTGGTTGATTTGCGTTTGTAGGGATCCGCGTTCCGCCCGCGGTGTTGAACTGCCTGGGTTCTAATTCCAATTACTGGAGTTCACCATTTCTTGTAGGGCAGGAACTTTCCTTCCATCGTCACTCGGACGCGGTCTCCTTTCGGATCCGGCACCTTTTGTACGTCCATAGAAAAATCGATGGCGCTCATGATGCCATCGCCGAATTGTTCGTGAATCACCGCTTTCAATGTCGTCCCATAGACCTGAACGATCTCGTAAAAGCGGTAGATGACGGAATCGGTTGGCGGCGTTTCCGGCAAGGAGCCGCGCATGGGGAATTGCTGTAGGGCCAACGCCGCTGTAGGCTCTAGCCCAAGGATTTCGACTGCCTTCTGCGCCTCTTCCGCTGACATGGGATGCTGTCCCATGAGTGCGGCGGTTGTCCAAACCACGTGGCGACCTACATGGTCGGCGATCTTCTGGAACGAAAGCCCTTTGGCTGTCTTGGCTTCTAAAATGGCGGCGGTGCACTGTTGGCGATTCATGAACGTTCGGTCATCCTTTCCGGAGAAAGCGGTCATGATATTGCCAAGCCGTATTGACCGTCAAAGGTCAGCGGCCCAAGCTACTTCGGCAAGTGTTGCCTGCCTCTAAACTATTTTCAAAAGCCGTTTAGTGTTTGCTGAAGCAATCAATAGAAGTTCACCAGTCTGGGAAAAGACTGCACACCTCTGGAAAATCCTTCTAAGTAAACCTACGTATAGCGACTTCTCAACATTCGCTAAAGCTTGTGCCTGTATGATTTATCGCAAGCCATTCGTGGCAAACAAATTGCTCCATCAATATTGCCGCCATACGTCTTCAGGAGCATCCCCATGTTCTCTTTGTTCCCGCAAAAGCCCTCAGAAGAGAATCCCCCGGAAAATAAGCGGGTCTTCCCGCAATTACCGGTCACAAGGTCCACTGGCATCATGAGCGGGCTGGTTCTAGCTTTACTAGTCGTTCTTACGTATGGCATTCACGAGCGGAATGCCGCCGCGAGCTTCTCGGCCAAGAGCGCTGCGGCTGCGGCAGAATTAAAAGATACGCAAGCCCAGATCAGCGCTTTGAGCGCAAAGCTCGATTCACTCATGAATCCGCGGCAAGACGCACATCCTGTCCCCGCTGCCCCTCCCAAACCTAGGCCTGTCAGCGCTCTGCACCCTGCTGGAGGGCGGCAGAAACCAGACCCGCGATGGAAAAAAGTTCAGGACCAAATAGACGCACAGCAGAAGCAGATCGAGTCTACGCGGCAAGAGGTTGCCAGTACCCGCTCTGATCTGCAGGACTCGGTGGCCAAGACGCATGAAGAGTTGGTTCTTCTTGAAAAGAAAGGCGAACGAAGCTATTTTGAGTTTGATCTAGACAAATCCAAAAACTTCAATCGGGCGGGTCCCGTTGGGATTAGCCTGCACAAAGCCAACACCAAGCATCAGTATGCTGATCTGGAGTTGCTCGTAGACGACCGCAAGCTTTCCAAGAAACATCTGAATCTTTACGAACCCGCAATCTTTTATCCCTCGGAAGAGCGCCAGCCGGTGGAACTGGTGATCAACGACATCGGCAAAAATCATATCCACGGCTATATAAGTGCAGCCAAATACCGCTCTTCGGAACTCAGCGCCGGGAACAATTCGGGTCAAAACAACAGCGGCGATGCGCCAGCGGACACCAAAGTTCGTCGTCGCCTCGATCCGCCGCGATAATCCTCTAACACCGCGGTAGTTCCTAACACGCGGTAGCTCTTAACAGAGGATCGATGGTTTTCCCACACTCCTTCTGGTGCATCGGTATACATCACCGGGGAATGTGTCCCTGCCGGGGCGTAGGGCATAATGGGTGAAATGTCCTCAACCGGCAAAGAAATCGCTCATGTTAGCGACACAGCCCTTATGGTCGCTGCTTGCCGCGCACACGAGACCGAGTTAGAAGATGCCTTCGTGCGCGATCCGTTTGCGTCGCGGCTGGCGGGAGAGCGCGGGCTTTCCATCCTCAACGATTTGCCACATTCAGCGGCGGCGCGATTCGGGCTTGCGATTCGCACCCGATTTGTCGATGAGTTGCTGCTTGAAGCGCTGGCGGCCCACCCAATCGCCACGGTGTTGAACCTCGGCTGCGGCCTCGACACTAGGCCGTGGCGGCTCGATCTTCCTCCGGACCTGAGGTGGATTGAAATCGACCTCGCGGGTGTACTCGAATACAAGTACCGATTGATGTCTGGCGAAACTCCCCGCTGCCGTCTCGACCACTTGGCAATTGACCTGAACAACTCCGCACAGCGGCGGATGGTGTACGACTCGGCGGGTAGCTCTCCCGCTCTGATGATTACGGAAGGATTGCTCTTATATCTGCCCGCTGCGACTGTGGATTCTCTGGCCGCCGAAAGCTGGAATCAGCGCATCGCCTGCTGGATCGGCGATCTCACCACCAGTGCGTTCACCAAGACCATTGGGGGAGCCGATACGATGCAGTCCATCCGCCACGTGCAGGCTGCGGATGCACTGCAGGGTGAGCAGATCTTCGATCTCATCAGGCGCCAGGGATGGACGACGGCGGCATGGAGAAGTTACGTTACCGATATCGGGTTTGCACTCGAACGCGTCCGCCGTATGATGGCTGGCGCTTCTCCTCCTCCTCTTGCGCTACCGCCGGATGATCCTACCGGCGTGCACTTATTTGCGCGTCCATAGACTCTGGTCCAAAGATTCAAGAATGGACCGTCTCCCTTGCAGATTCCTGGAATGAATCGTGAATCGGGATGACGTGAAGATCACAACGTTTATCACCAGCCGTTTCTGACTTAACCCAAGCGGGAGGCAATGGAGGCAAACCGCAAGGTTAGCGCCCGCATTTTACTTTCACGATTGCCAAAGATATCCTCTGGCATGCAAAAAAGCAGCAAACATCTCATAACCATGGTTGCGGCACTGATCATGGCCTGCAATTTTTCCTGCTCCGCCCAGGTCGCTGAGACGCTAAATCCTGTTGCCGGCGTGCCCACGCCCCAATCCGTTCTAGGACATAAGCCCGGCGACGATTTCTACCTTGCGAATTACGATGAGTCTCGCGATTATTTTCGTAAACTGGCCGCCGTTTCGAACCGCATTAAGCTGATCAATGTCGGCAAAACCACACGCGGGCTCGATTGGGAGATTGCGATTATTTCCTCCCCGGAAAACCTCGCCGACTTGGAGAAATACAAAGACATCTCCCGCAGGCTGGCGGATGGCCGGGGATTATCGGAAGCGGAAGCGCGTGACTTGGCGCAAAAAGGCAAAGCCATTGTGCACATCGATGGAGGCCTGCACTCTTCTGAAGTGGCGGGGGCTCAGCAATCGATTGCGCTCGCCTACAAGCTGGTGTCTTCGCAAAACGACCCTGAGGTCGATGCTATTCTCAAGAACGTGATTCTCATGTTGTGGCCTACCCTCAATCCCGATGGGCAGAACGAAGTTGTGGCTTGGTACCGCAGAAACGTCGGTACGGCCTACGAAGTGAGCCCTCTGCCCGATCTCTATCAGGAGTACGTGGGGCATGACAATAATCGCGATGGCTACATGAATAACATGCTTGAGTCCCAGGATGTGACGCGCACTGAGATTGAATGGGACCCGGTTATTTTCTACTGCCACCACCAGACAGCGCCCTTCCCAACGCGAATTTTCATTCCTCCCTTTGTGGAGCCGATTTCGTCGAACATTCACCCTCTGATGGGCCGTTGGCTGAATTCACTGGGCACAAATATAGCGGCTTACCTGGATGAACATGGCATGCCGGGGGCGGTAAACCGAGTAGGCTTCGATAATTGGTATCCAGGTTTTCTCGACTTCACGCACATCTTCCGCAACAGCGTTTCATTTTTCACAGAGACGGCACTTTTCCGCTATGCCACGCCTCGATTCTATCCGGTGGACGAATTTCCTAAAGACCAGCGCGATCTGCGTTCCGGAGTCTTCTATAGCAGTCCCTGGAAAGGAGGCTGGTGGCGGCTGCGCGATGCCGTGAACTATATGCTTGGAGCCTCCATGTCCGTGCTGGATACGGCTGCTAAATACCGGGAGCAGCTTCTCTACAATCGCTATCGCGCTGGGCGCGACAACATGGAGCGGTTCACCAAGGAAGCTCCTTTTGCCTATGTCATCCCTCGTGAGCAACGCGATCTGCCCACCGCGGCGGCACTCGTTCAGAAGTTGATGATCGATGGCATCGAGGTTCATCGTGCCACCAAGCCTTTCCGTGCGAACAACCGTGAGTATCCCGCGGACACGTGGGTGGTTTTGATGGACCAGCCCTTTTCGTCATTGGTTAAGGAACTCTTTGAACCACAGCACTATCCCGATCTGCGCGAAACGCCGAATGGCCCTCCCAAGTTGCCCTATGACGTCACCGGCTGGACCTTACCCATGCAAATGGGAGTACAGGTCGCGCCTGTACTGCAACCTATAGAGGCGTCGGACCATGACGCGCTCAAGAAGCTCGACAGCTTCTCACCGCCGCCGGGCAATGTGAGCGGTGCCGGCAACGTCTTCGTCTTGAGCCACGAGCCGAATGCCGGCTTCAAATTGCTCAACGAGGTTTTTGCCGCTGGAGGGCAGGCAGGTTTTGCGTCCGGCGAAACTGAGACTACGAAAGGAACTGAGGCAGGACCACTGATACTGTCGGGCGTGGATCGTGACAAGCTGGTTGCATTGGCGAATGAAAACTCGCTGACGCTTAAAGCCATTCCCGCCGCGCCCAAGGACACATTCAAGGTGAAAAAGGCTCGCGTCGGTCTGTATCGGGCCTGGGTTCCCTCCATCGACGAAGGCTGGACCAGGTGGATTTTGGAAAACTTCAAGTTCGACCCACTCACGTTGCGCAACGGTGATATCCAGGCGGGAAATCTGAGAGAAAAATTCGACGCGATTCTCCTGCCTGATGGATCCGCGGACACGATTTTGAATGGATTTGGGCCCGGCAGCGTCCCAGGAGAATATGTCGGCGGCGTCGGCGAATTTGGGGTGATGGCCTTGCGCGAGTTCGTACTGGCGGGCGGCACCTTGATCACATTCAATAACGCCTCCCTGTTTGCCATCGAGCAGCTCGGCCTTCCGGTAAAAAATGTGCTGGCAGGCTTGAAGGACGAGGAATTTTTCTGTTCTGGATGCCTATTGCGTGTGGAATTGCCGGATATGACCCACTCTGCGGTTTGGGGGTTGCCGCACGATCCCATCGTGATGTTTGAAAAAGGTCCGGCCTTCGAAGGAAAGGAAGGTTTTCACGGACGTATCCTCGCAGCCTATCCGAAGGACCAGAATCCGCTGATGAGCGGCTACCTATTGCACCCGGAGAAAATTCAAGGGAAGGCGGCGGCGATGGAAGTGCAATACGGCAAGGGACGTGTCTATTTATTTGGTTTTCGTCCGCAATGGCGCGGCCAGTCTCACGGCACCTACAAATTTTTCTTCAACGCGATCTACGAATCGCAGGGACTCTCCAAACCGGGGCCGCTGCTGAAGGTTCCGGAGACGACTCCGCCGCATTCAGAGACTCCACCGACCGCCAAGCCGGCGAGTCCCTAGATCGTTAGAGCGTAAGATCGTTAGATCGTTTTTCACCATAAAGTGTACGCGGCGGTCCGTAGGTTTTAGTGATAAGGTCTTTGATCTTCACGCTGAGGACCGCCTATTGCGTATTCATAAACCTAATCTTGTAAAAGCGAGCGCCGCCTTGATTGCCACGGCAATCGTATGAAAGGAACGTCGACCGTTTGCGCCGTTTCGAAGTTTGTCTCACAGTTCGCGTGTCCTTCGGCTCCTCGATAAATCAAGTCTGGCGATGAGGCTGGTGCAACTGTGGAAGAGGGGTTCTTCAGGACTCCGTTGACGCGCGCAATAAATTTTATGCCTTGGAGCACATGTGAGAACATTTGTTCTCATTTGTGCTCCAAGGCATCTCACTCCCATGTTGTAACCGGCTGACGATCGTTTGCACTGTGAGCGTCCACTCCCAGACTAGGTCGCAGTCTGGGCGGCCGCGTTGATTTGGGTCGCTGAACCGTCATTGGGACTAAAGCTGTAGACAGGTCCTTCCCAGTTGCCGAAATTGATTTTTCCTGGGTTTCCCACCAGCCAATCCCAAAACGAGCGCTCCATCGAGTAGAACTGCGTCTGCGTGGCGGCAATCACGGTTGCTCCTGTCCACAAAGCAAGCTCGCCGCAGAACCGCATGCCATCGGCGGAGGTGCCCGTATTCCCGGCGCCGGTATCTGCAGTTGCACACGCAAAGATGGTAATGGTCTTGATATCTCCTTTAAGAGCGGACACCAGGGTGGCGTTGTTCAAATCGAGGCCTTCGGCGCACAAGGCAAGTCCAAATCCACCGACCTGGAAATTCGTGCAGCTCTGGTCGCCAAGGTTCCAGTTTGCCTCATAGCCGTGGCACATAATGTAGAGGTCGTCCAATCCGCCCTGGCTCTGGGCGTAGGAGTGAATCCAGTCGATAGCATGTTGAATGGCAACCGTGCCATCCACCTCATAGTTGTTGTCGGCTAGACCGCTGGGCGTTGCTCCCGCCAGTCTCATGTCATGTACGAGCATCGAAGCCATATTCAAAATCTCCTTTCATTGCTAGGGAGCCCATCTATGAGGAAGTCGGCCATGTCAAGAACATTTGCATAACATTTTCCTT
>DATGIO010000054.1:0-19228 GCA_035295685.1 Candidatus Angelobacter sp. | reverse complement strand
CGATGTCCGCCAACACCAGCGATATCTGCGTTAGGGCAAAGTGACTGGCCATGCAGATGCGCTCCCCGTATCCAAAAGGAACGAAGGCGGGGTTGCGCTTGCCTAAAACAAATCGATCGGGATCGAAGATCTCGGCATCTTCCCAAAAGCCGGGATGACGGTGCAAAACATACGGGCAGATCACAACGTCGGCACCTGCGGGGACCTGATAACCGCCGATAACATCATCCTGGAGCGCTCTGCGAGCAATAATCCACGTAGGGGGGTAGAGGCGCATGGATTCATCTACCACCTGGCGGAGATAAGTCAGTTTCGGCAGGTCTTCAAGAGTTGCAGCACGCTCACCAAGTACTCGAACTAACTCTCCGTGCAGACGTTTCTCACATGCGGAATTCGCCTCCAGCAAATGCAGCGTCCACATGAGCGCGGCTGCCGTTGTCTGATGGCCGACGATCGCTAACATGAGGGCCTCGTCGTAAAGCTGACGTTGATTCAAGCCCTCGCCGCTCTCATCGTCTTTGGCCCGCAGCATGAGGCCTAGCATGTCCTCCACATCGTGCCCATCCCTGCGCCGCTCCATTATTTCCCGGTCAACAAATTCCGAAAGCAATTGAAACGACTCGCGAAAGCGCCGATTGGTGGCCGTGGGCACACGCTCCGGCATTCTGAGAGGAACAAAGGACCGCGTATCGAAAAAGTCATGTACGTTTCCCGCAGCCGCGGCCAGCTTGCCGATCGCTTCGTCATCCAGCCTTCCACCAAAGAAAGATTTGAGAGCCATAGTCCGCACCAGCTCCAGCATTTCCTTCTCGATGTCGAGGATGGCGCCGTTGGCAGTGGACCAGCGAGTCAGCATCGACCGCGTGGCCTGCGTCACAATCTCCGCAAGACCCGCGATCTGCGACCGGCTAAAAATGGGCTGCACCATCGACCGTTGCCGCCGCCAAACCTCGCCTTCACTGCGAACGATACTTTGAAATCCGAGATATCGGCGTCGCTCCAAGTACGTCTGCGGCATGACGTCCTGACTCTGGTGCAACGGGGCTTCGCGCTTGGGTGTGGCTCCCACCTTGCTCTTGCTATAGATTTCACGCCTGTCGTGAAGCACCTGGCGCACATGATCGGGATGATTCACAAGGTAAATTCGCTTTGGATGCACGCAGACGATATCGCCGTAACGAGCCGCGATTTCACTCAGAAATCGCAGCGGGTTCCACCACATGTTGATGACGATTCTGGGCAGCGAGTACCCCTGCGGACCCGGCACGGCACCTAGTTTTGAAGCTGCTTCCATTTGGGTTTCTTCTCTTCCTTGTCCCTTTGCGCTCTTCCCTACTTCGCGCTATTACTCGGCTAGCGATGCGCCATTTCCTCTATCGCCTAGAGGTTTTCCACGACCACGGATTCCATGGCTGATTCACGAGAATCGGACGTCATGGCATCGTGGATCATGCCGTCGATATCGCCGCAGCGCCAGCGCCGCTCAAAATCGTCTGCGGCAAGGATGCCATCCACGACCACGCTCTGCTGCCGGTCGGTCTCCAGCGCGTCCACATACGGCATGGTCGTAAACGTGACCATCGAATACAGGTCGCGAAATCTTTCCGGGTACAGTTTGTTGATTCGCCTTTCAACTTCCTTGCGAAGCTGGAATCGCCTGTCTCCGACCAGATCGCGCAGCTCGACAAAATGTCTGTCCGAAAGATCAGCAATAGCATCGGCATTCGGCTTACGCAATGCCTGATACTCTGCGAGGGCGCGCCCCCAGTGATGACCGTGCCGCTCCAGAGATTCCAGTAGCACGCGGCAATCTTCCGAACCGGCATTCGCTCCCTGGCCGTAAGAAGGGTAGATCGCATGGGCAGCATCGCCGATCAAAGCTACTTTGTCTTCGAACACCCAGGGATTGCACCGAATCGTGACCATGGAATTGTGAGGATGCCCCAGATACTCTTCAACCAGCTTCGGCATCAGGCCGATGGCGTCAGGAAACGAATCGCGAAAAAGCTGGGTTACATCTTCTCCGGAGCGCACCGAAGCGAAAGAGATCTTCCCTTCATACGGCATGTGCAGCGCCACCGTAAAACTATGGCCGGTATTGGCAAATGCAATCAGCATGTGCTGGCCGCGAGGCCAGATATGCAGCGCATTGGGTTGCAGGGGCCAATCGCCATTGGCAGCGGGCGGCATCGACATTTCTTTATAGGCCTGCGTGGAATAGACCTGCGAATAGTCAAAACGCGGACGCCGCTGCACGAAAGACCGGACGGCTGAATAGGCGCCGTCTGCGCCGAAAACAATTCCCGCCGGGTACGTCGATTCCTGGCCCGACTGACGGTTCTTGAATCGAAGGACAGACGAAGCCACATCCAGTCCGATACACTCCTCGTGGAAGCGCAGATCGATATTCTCTCGATCTCCGGCACAACGAAGAAGGATACGATTCAATTCATTGCGGGAAATCGAGTAAATTGCCTCCTGGTTATTTCCATAAGGCTGATAAGAAACCGTGCCGTCAACGTTATGAATCACGCGACCCGGCGCCGGAACACCACAGGCGCGGACTATCTCGTCTACGCCAATTCTCTCGAGTGAGTGAAAACCTCGATCGCAGATGGTGAGGTTGATCGATCTGTCGGAGGCCATCTGGGTTTCCCTGCGGTCTGGGCCACGCTCAAATACAACAACCTTATAGCCTGCTTTCGCAAGATACATGGACAGGATTGAGCCCACCAATCCCCCGCCAACGATAGCGATTTCTTCTTTCACCTTATTGATCCGCTTTCTCTCTAGCCCGCAGTAACAGCACTCTCTAACAACGCCTGGGGCGGCTGATAAGAAGGAGTGGCTTGAATCAACATCTCCGCGAAGTTTGCCAGCAAGGGCAGGCCGGTCAGCATCTCGACCCAATGCCACTGGCAGACCTGGTTGACTTCCAGAAAAACAAAGCGGCCGTCAGGGGTAAGCACGACATCAATGCCGCCAAAAACTAAACCAAGACGATCCAGAAGACCATGGATCGCAGCTTTGATCGTCTCAGGCATTTCAAATACCTGATAGTTGGTATTGTCGTGGTCGAAATGCCGCCAGTCTTCTTTCCCACGAGAACTGCCCTGTGCATCAATGGCCACTGTGAAGAGTTGGCATCCAATGGCGGTGATTCGCAGCTCTAGTTTCTTCGGGACATATTCCTGAAAGATGCATGGGGCAAGACGAATCTGCTCGCGGCGCGACCAAAGATCGTCTTTCGTCACAACATTCGTATAGATACCAAGATATCGTCCGTCTGGGCCAGGCCGGTTGTACTGATTGAATGCCTTGTAAATCATTCGGCCATGGCATTCGTCGAAAAAAGCCACCGCCTCTTCCGGTTCGTTGGTCATGAGGGTGCGAGGCACGGCCAATCCTACCGATTCCGCAACCTTCAGTTGATACGCTTTGTTCTCCGCAGCTTGCCCCGCCTGCAGCGGATTGACCCAAAACCTATCTTTGAGCAGCAGCCATAAGCCATGGACAAAATGAGCGCATTCTCCAAAGGCAAATTCCCTGTCGGCAGGATTCATCTGCTCTGAAGGATTCGCTGGAGCTTGCCGGTGGTTCCACACAGCCCTAACTTCATTGAGATCGACGGTGCGGCCTTCCACTCGCAAAAGTGGACTGCAAGTTTGGCCGGAATATCGTATCGAGTGCGGAATTCCCTGAGGAATGCCGCCGGTATCGAGACGGAGATACTCCACGTTCTTCCGGTCGAGGAACTCCGCCATCCGGTCGCCATGTGGGTCGCGCGGTCTGGCAAGGATCAATATCATGTGCTTTTCTGTTCGCTGGTTTGAAGACGAATACCGGTCAGTTAGGAAAGGAGAATTTCCTTTTCTCCAAAGAGGCGTTCCGATTTGATGCCGCGCTCGCGGCAATATTCCATCAACCGGTTCGACTCGACAATCGGCCGCGATTGATCCGTGTATTTGATGCTCATAATGTAGTTCAGCCACGGCTCCTGCCCCATGGCGTACACATAAGCCTCCTTGCACTTGAACTGATCCACAATGGCCCTGGCCTGCTCGAAGTTCGAGCCCGAGAGACGGCGCGATTCGTCCATGCCCCGTTCGATTCTTTGCGTCAGCAGCGGCCCGTAGAGCCAGCTCAACGGCGCGCCATCGCACTCCATGCCCAGGAAGGCCGCGTCCACATCTCCTACCTCGCGGTGCAGGTGTTCGTAAAGCTTCGGCTCAATGTTGCAGGAGTCGGCGGCAAACAACAGGGAGTGCGGGCCGGCTTTGATCAGGTAGGCCATCTTGGTGGCGATGTTCAGGTCGGAGTGCTCGCCCAGGAATGGAAGCCCCATGATCGAGCCGTTCTGGGTAGGCAGCGCCTGCATCTGATCCAAACCAATCACGTTCTTGAAGCCGGCATTCGCCAGCAGCAGTTCGAGCGACGGGTCCTGCAGCGATCCGCCATTGCAGCGCGGCACTACGATGCACTTGACCTTGTGGCGAATCTGCAGCAGCGTCTCGAACAAAACATGATCCTGATGGTTGTGCGTGATCAGCACGTAGTCAATGGTCTCGGGCAGATCCTGATAGGTGTAGCGCGATATGTCGCTTTCATACGTGTAGCTCAGCACCGGATCGAACATCATGCTGATTCCGCACGTCTCCACCAGAATGCAGGCGTGCCCGAAATAGCGCCAGCGGACGCCCGCACCCGTGTACGGCTCATACTGCCGGGGAGCCTCTTCGGTCAGCAGCGACCGGAGCAATTCGTGCTCCTTGACGTTGCCATTCAGGCCCACCAGTTCCTTGATCTCGTCATAGGGCCGAGGGGCCGACTTCAGACGAAACAGTTCATCGACCGATTCATGCTTGAAGGGGCGGCGGACGTGCAGCAGATCGTCGCTTTCCAAGCGCGGGGTGCTCAGCACAAACGGACGGTCGTCTCCGCTGATCAAGGACAACATCAGGCTCTGCGACGACGAATCGTAGTACCTCGATCTATACAGGAGCGGCTCAATCAACTTGAAGGAGGGGTGATTGTTGAGATCGTACACCAACTCCACGTATCCGCGAAGAATCGGCGGAACCTCGGCGTAAAGCGGCTGCAAGCTGTAGCCTTTGGCCTTGCTGCGCAATAGGGTGTCCAAATCAACCAGAGCCTTGGAGAGCTCAAACATCCCCGCCCGGCGCTGCCTGGTCTGCTCGCGCAGGTCCCGGATTTCATCGACGCGCTTCCCTTCATAATCGATGAAGGGACCGCCCAGCATCTTGGGATTTTTTACTGCATTCGCATGAATCTGGGGCGAACTGATGTAGGAATCCATGATCTTCATGTGCCGCTCGGTGATATTGCGGGCAGCGGTGGCGGGTGGGATCAGATGCGACCAGGCGTACCACTGGTCAATGAGCGGCTCAACCTGCACATTCTCTTTCAAATATAAGGGCGTCGTCATAAGCGCTTCTTTACTATGGATTCCTCGAAATGATTCGTGACGGCGTTTGCGGCGGAAATAGTTCCGCCGCCCTCTAAGTAAAACTTCAGAGCAAAGCTTCCGTTGTGAATTTATGAATTTGGATCTAACTTCGGATTAATCCGTGCACTCGTCTCGGTTGAATGAGGAGGAGCGGCTGTCACGGACTCTCTTTTCTTGCCAAGCGCCTCGTAACTCAGCTCCGACAATGGCTCCAAATACTTAAGCCCGAAGGGGACGATTATTGGATTGTCCATGAACAACTCCTCCTCCCGATGGATGCACTATGCAGAGACGGTTGCGGCCATAACATCATGCTGGCGGCTCAGGTACTCGTACACCGATGGCAGATTGGAAGCCAAGAACTCCGAGCGCTTGCGAATCGCTTCTAATGCCTCCAGCGCCCTTCCGTCGCCAATATGATCGAGCACCGGCAAGCTCGATTCCGGCACGCTTCCGAGGCCCAGCAGCATCACGCAATAGGAATAGGCTTCAAATCCATGGTAGTTGGGATTAATCGTGGTGGCGGTGGGCAGCCGGGTTTTCCACAATTTCATTCTTTCCGCAAGATCCGCCGGCATTTTGATATCCGTCTTCGTCGCTTTCCAGAAAGCTGTGTCGTTGCGAGTGCTGGCTACATAGTGCAGCGTCAAGAATTCTCGCACTCCATCGATACAATCGGCAACGGACTTGTTGTAGGCGGCCACTGATTCGGGCATTGGAGCCTTGCGCGGAAAATAATTCACGAGCTGCTCAATTCCGTGCTGGATGAAGAAGATTCCGGTCGACTCAAGCGGCTCTACAAACCCGCTCGACAATCCGATCGCCACACAATTCTTCACCCATGAATTACGGTTGCGACCTACCCGCATACGGATGTGCGAGGCGCTGCACTGCTCTGAGCGCGGGCCCAGATGCTCGCGCAACTCCAATTCAGCGCTTTCGGGTGAAAGAAATGCGCTTGAGTAGACGTAACCGGTCCCGATGCGATGAAAGAGCGGAATGTTCCACACCCAACCGGCGGAAAGTGCGGTTGCGGTGGTGTACGGATTGATCCCTTCCGCACGGGCATCACTGGGAACCTGCATTGCCACGGCGCGATCGCACAAGAGAGAATCGGAAAAGGAGATAAAGGGCTCTTTGAGCGCTTCATTGATGAGCAAACCGCGAAAGCCCGTACAGTCGATGAACAAGTCGCCCTCGATCTGACCATGTTCCTTTGTCTCGAGAGAGCGGATGCCGCCATCTTCCGCCAGATTCACCTTCAACACATCATCATGAATCTGCCGGACACCGCGCTCTTTAGCGTACTCGGCCATGAACTTGGCGAGCAGTCCAGCGTCGAAATGGTAGCCATACGGATACTGAAGCTTCAAATCCCCAAGGAGCACTGCCTTGTCGCTATCATCGGACGCAAAATGCTCATCCACCGTACTATCGTAGGTGCGCCCGTCCATAAACCTTGGAGAGCGATGAGCATCGCAAATAGCGGGGGACGTAAAGCACGCGTAGTCGAAGGGCACATCGTTACGCTGCAATTTGAGCCACCAGTCGGCCATACTGCGCCCGTGAACGATCTCCAACCTCTGGAACGGATGGTAGAAATGCCTGCGTTCTGCATTCCAGTCCACAAACTTGATCGCAACTTTGTAGCTGGCATTGCATGCCGGCATCCAATCTTCTTCACGCAAGCCTAAAGACTCAAAGAAAAGGTGCAAAGTGCTGAAGGTGGCTTCACCGACGCCAATTCTGCCAATGTTCGGCGACTCGACGACGGTTACCTGTATTCCCCGCTCGAGGACTTTGCTGAGGTATGCGGCAGCCATCCAGCCAGCCGAACCTCCGCCCACGATCACGACCCGAAATCTGTTTTCCACGTTGCTCCCCTTTTCCGCAAAGTTCTGCGACTTTGCTCTTCGAGCTTGATTGCACGCTTAGAGAAGCGCGCTATACGAACTGTTGACGTAGACGAGCGGACGCCGTTCAAAAGACGCTACGCGCCGCACATGACCAACCACGATGACATGATCGCCGGCATCTACCATCTTGCCGGCTTTGCACTCAAACAATGCCGAGACATCAAAGAGCAAGGGCACGCCTGTACTGCCCGGATACCAGCGAACATCGCGAAAGCGATCGCACCAGGCGCCGGAAAATTGCATTGAGATTTCCCGCTGCTGCTCGCTCAAGACGCTAAGTCCGAACGGGACATTCAGCGCGAGGTGCTCCAGCACCCTGGACCGATGATCGATACAAGCAAGCACCATCGGTGGTTTTAAAGAAACGCTCGTGAAAGAGCTAATCGTGATGCCGTGCGGCCCACCGTCTCCGCCTGTCACGGTCAACACAGTGACCCCGGTCGGGAACCTTGAGCACGCCGCCCGAAACTCCCTGGCGTCAATACTGCCGTGATCCAAAGTTTTTAGTTGGGGGCTGTTATGCAGCTTGTCGGGAAGCTCGATCACAGTTGTAGGCTTTGATCTGCAGGGTTTTTGCTTTTCGCCGGTCCCTTGAAATGCAGTCCTATGCACGGGTGTGCCAAGAACGCCTTTACCATTCCTAAAGCTAGTCCCAAACGACAGCGCACCCGGTTTGAATGCCCGCCCTCCATCGCGTCAGGGCGGGCATTCTTACGCAAACGGATTGAACGTTACTCTTCGTCTTCGTCGCGGGATGTGAGCTTTTGCGCTACCGCGCTAAGGCTGTCGATGGCATCGCCGTCTCGAACGTCCGCGAGGAATATCTTGCGTCCGCTGTCGGCCAAAACCAAGCTAAACGACCTTAGAGGCGTCGTACCCTGAACCAGTGCCAGCGTGCCCGAGCAATCGGCATTCACGGTGTAGGTTCCGGTAAAGCTCTGATTTGCCGCCAAGACGGCTGGTTCATTCAAGATCACAACAGGAGCCTGGGCAATGGTTGCCGTGCCGGAGGTCACATTACCTTTACCATCCGCGGTGAGCCTGCCAACAATCGTGAACGGGACCAGATCTTCAATTCCAGTCTCTACCAAAGAGAACTGCCCTTTGAGAGATTCGGCCGAGCAAGCTTTGTCGGCGTCTCTCGACTGCCTCTCGCCGGTTCCCGTCAACACGTTGCCCAGCGCTGTATCGTCGGCAAGGACAATGCGGCGTCCGTCTTCACTCACGACAAAAGTATCGACGGTAGTTCCGCCGAGATTGTCGTTGATTGTGAGGGTTCCGGTGCAATCCGCGTTCACGGAGTAAGTTCCGGTAAACGTAATATTCACAAGATCCAGGCTTCTGCGGAAAACCTCTGTGGCTGAGCCGCTGGGAATCGCTCCGCGTCCATCGGCGACAAAATCGAAAACCGCCGAATCCATCCCCAACGCTGCGGATGTGCCGGAAACCTGAACTCCATAGCGTCCATGCAGGGTGCGATTGGAGCAGCCATCGTCGGCGTGAACATACCCACCGGCTAGACTGAACAATGCAACCAGCGCAAGCGCTGCAATTCGAGAAAAGTTGGTCACTTTGACGCTCTCCTTTGATGAATCAAGTAATAGTCGAACTTTCTTCAGGCCGAAACGATAGGTGCGTGCTTGAATCCGCGCGTCGCCCGCCGATCAGGCGCCGATTCGCACCAAAGGCTCTCGAGCGGAAAGCGCGATGGGATGCGAAGATAGACTTGCTTGGGAGCCCTCGCGCGTAATCCAGTCGTCCTGTAATCTCACCGCGACCGATCGTTGAAACAACTGCACCGATACAACCACCTGCCGCACCCCTTCCAGGGCGGCAACAACGCCGGTTAATCCGTATAGAGGCCCTCTCGTGATACGGATGGGATCGCCGACTCTTACAAACGGCACCTGAACAATTGGGAACCCCGATTGGGTCATGATCCGCAGGGACTCAATCTCTTCTCGTGGCACCGCCGTCAGTTCCCTACCGTTGCACAGCACTAGCACCACACCCGGAATCGTAAGAATCGGCATCCGATAAAGTGGATTAAAGCTGCAGAACACATATCCCGGAAAGATAGGCAGCCCTTCACTGCGCAGAGGTTTGCCGTGCCGAATTCGAGGATAAAGGGGCAGGAACGGAGCATAGCCCTTTCCACAAAGTGCGGTATGAACGGTCTTTTCGTGCCGGGATCGCACCCGTATGGCGAACCATGGATTCCCGTTCTCACTTCTTTCGCCATTTACGCCATCCACTTTAGGCGCGGGCGCTTCACTAGGCTCCGATTCAAGGTTCATATTTTGAAACAAGCTACCGCCCTTTCGAGCTCCCACTCGTTTTATGTGTTCTATTTTTCTTGAATATCCCGGTCAAACTAAGAAAGCGGATATCTAACTGAAAACGTTTCGCCGCCTTCCAAGCAGATTGGAACTTCCTGCCGGCTCATTCCGATGAGACCTTCAGCTATAGTTATTTGATCAGCGGGGTAATACTTAAGCCTTGGCGCCAGTAATTACATATTCGACTCCTAGCGCCCACTATCAAATATTTTCTCTATCTATAGGCCATACTAGAAATCCAGGTGCATCGGGGTTTGCCAAAGCCAATATCCGGATCCGTTCATCAGCTTTCATTAGTAAGTGATGTGAGTTTTGAGAAAAATACGATTTTATTTTTGAACGTTCACAAGATTTTGCCTTGGTGACGGCGAAGCCGCCGATCCGCAGGGTATTACCGGCATACATTAGCGTCCTTTAATTCATACCGGTTTTAGCAGTGATGAAAGGATTACCGTCGAGCATAAATTTGCAAGCTGCAACAAAAAAATCAAATGACGAGACCGAATGAGACCGCTTCCTTAATCTGTTTCATCGACCTCTTCGCTACTGGATACTCAGATTCTTTCACTATATCCGGGCCATATCTTCGCATCTATACTTCGATATCAAAGTAAAGGAACTATATTTTGAGACTTGTGGAATCGTTCCAACGAAGAAAAGGACTTATGCATGGCCAAAAGTCTCATACTGTGGAAAGAATTCGGCACAGGCTGATCTGGACTAAAATAATAAATCACCGGTAAGTCCCACACAAAAAAGGTTTTGCCACAAGTCTCGGAGACTGTGGCAAGAACTTTGCCGGACCACAACGAACATTTGCAATCTTATTCGTTATACAATACCTGCGTTTATTAAAAACATTTAGAGCTTAGATCCCTATTTGCCTCTGCATACACTTACTTGCCCAAGTGGCGCAGATTCACGAGTATCGTCTTATCGTTAGTTTGCGTTCGTTGCAAAAAGTAACATCTCTTTAATATTTACAGATTCGCGGAGATCGTTCGATGATGACGGCAAGCCGGCAGGGACGATGTATTTCTAGCCGCTTCGGACCCGATAGGGCGGATTACGCTCCTCGCCACCTCCGGGCGATGGGAATCATGCTCTTTGCGGCATTCACGCTTCTTGGCCCAAATCCGATTACTCATCAGAAAGCAACAGCGCTAAGTGCCAAGATCGCATCGCGCAATCTATTCGACATTCCGTCCGGCCTCATCGTCGCTCAAACGCCCGAGAGCTCCGATCTTGAACACCCAAGCGTCCAGAGAGGCGATGTAATTCTTGGATGGAAACAGGGGAAAGCAAGTGGCGCGATCGGCTCCCCTTTCGATCTACTGGAGTTACAGGAAGAGCAGATACCCTTTGGAGCCATCATGCTGGAGGGCCTCAGAAACAACGAAAATACTACCTGGATCATAGAGCGTGGGTTGGGAGACCTATCTGTGCGGCCCAATCTCCCGGACCAAGCTTTGGCGCTGTACGAAAGAGCCACCCAAGTAGCAAACCAGACAACCGCGGCCGAATCGGAGCGGCTTTGGAGACGGGTCGTCACCGAAGCGAATGAATTTCGATGTTCCTGGCTGCTTCCATGGGTACTATCGCGGGCGGCAACCGAGTTTTCCGACAAGAGAGAATGGAAATCTGCAGACAGCTTCTATCGGGAAGCAATTGAAGCCGCTTACAACGACCCAACCGCGGCTTCCTTCCTCCTTCACCAATGGGGAGCGACTTTCGAGTTTCGTAGCCAGCCGCAAACTGCGGAACGCCTCTATCACCGCTCCCTCGAAATCCTGCAAAACGCTAGGCCCGAAAGTTTCACGTTAGCCGCAGCCTTCGATGCGCTCGGAGACCTGGCGCTCAGGCTCGGCAATCCAGCGCGAGCCGAAGAGTTTCACCTCGCCGCACTTACGATCAGGAAGAAACTTGCGCCCGATACCTTAATTTCGGCAAAAAGCTTGAATCTATTGGGTGCAGACGCGTTTCTTCGCGGTTGCCTTTCCAAGTCGGAGGAGTTGCACCGGCAGGCACTCGCCATTCAACAGAAGCTCAATCCCAATAGCATGGAAGCGGCGAAGAGCCTTGCCGCTCTAGGCCGCATTTCCCTGAAGCGGGACGACCTGATCCAGGCGGCACAGTACTTTCGCCAGTCGCTTGAAATCCAGCAACTACTTGCCCCCGGGGCGCTCGACATTGCTTTTCTTCTCGACAACCTGGGTGCGCTGGCCCTGAAACAGAGCGACCTGGTCAGCGCAGAAAAATATCACCGGCGAGCCCTTTCGATTGAAGAAAGCCACGGTCACGAGGGGCTTCATCTGGCCAACACATTGAGCAGCCTCGGGTTAGTTTTGAAATGCCGTGGAGACTATAGGGAGGCGGAGCAATATCAGATTCGCGCCCTTGAGATCCGCGAGAAATTTGCGCCGCGAACTCTACCGGTGTCGGCCAGCCTGGATGAACTTGGAACCCTCGCGCTCGCCCAAGGAAAGCCCGACGCGGCTCAGGACTACCTACTTCAAGCGCTGAAAATCCGCGAAGACCTGGCGCCGGATAGCCTGGATGTAGCTACTTCTCTCAACCATCTTGGTTATCTATATCGCGAGCGCGGAGACGAGGACAAAGCCGAGAATCATCACCACCGCGCCTTAGCCCTGATTGAGGCGATCGCTCCCGATAGCCTTTTTTACGCGGAAGATCTGAATGCCCTCGGCGACATAGCGAGCGATCGCGGAGACCTAAGCAAATCGGAAGCCTACTATCGAAAAGCGCTTGCCATTCGAGAGAAACTCGCTCCCGGGAGTGCCGGCTATGCGGAGTCCCTGGCCTCGCTGGCAACGATTCTTCGGCTGCAAGGGCAACTGGATGCCGCAGCCAAACTATTCGAGGATGCATTGAACGCTCTGGAGAGTCAGGCTTCGCGCCTGGGCGGCACCAGTGAGAACCGCTCCAGATTCAGGGCCCGGCATGAATCATGCTACACCCGTTATATCGACCTGCTTATCTCCCAAAAGAAGCCCGATCTTGCGTTTCGGGTGTGGGAGCGATTCCAGGCGCGCTCCCTGGTGGAGCTGCTTGCTGAGAGCCGCATCGACATTCGAAAAGGTATCGATCCGGATCTCGCAGCAGAATTGCAGACCTTGCAGCGTTCCCTGGACGCCAAAGCCGTTGCCCGAATCAAAACCCTGAATGACAAAGATGCGGACGATACCGCTTCGGCGATCAA
The DNA here is from genome assembly GCA_035295685.1 of Candidatus Angelobacter sp. Lineage (GTDB taxonomy): Bacteria > Acidobacteriota > Terriglobia > Terriglobales > Acidobacteriaceae > Angelobacter. The sequence goes on along the minus strand of DATGIO010000054.1, from coordinate 6,286 downwards.
CCTCGAAATCGCGGACTTGCTTGCACAATACAACGAGGTTGAGAGGCGCATTCGCGCGAACAGTCCTGGTTATGCCGCGTTGACACAACCGCGCGCGCTCAGCGCAACGGAGGTGCAGGCACAACTGCTCGGTCCCGATACCCTGCTGCTGGAATATTCATTAAGCGACGAGCACAGCTATGTTTGGGCCATCACTCCCAACTCGCTGGATGCCTACGAATTACCCACGCGAGCCGCAATCGAGGCATCTGCCCAGCGTCTATACAGCATACTGATGGCGCGCGATTGCTTCATCCCGGACGAAACACGCCAGCAACAGCGAAATAGGATTGCCGAAGCCGATGCCAGATATCCAGAAGCGGCGGCCGAACTCGGCACAATGATCCTAGGCCCGGTGGCCCGGCAGTTGGGAACGAAACGGCTGCTTATCATCGGTGACGGCGCCCTTCAATACATACCTTTTTCCGTCCTGCCTGAGCCCGGCAATCGCGATGGGAAAAGCAGCTTCGCAACCTTGGTGAAAAACCATGAAATCGTGAACCTTCCTTCCGCGTCCGCACTGGCTGTTTTGAGGGATCAGGCCGCGCGCCGGACACCGGCCACAAAAGAGCTTGCAGTCCTGGCCGATCCAGTCTTCGACAAAGACGACATGAGGGTCAGGGAGGAACACGGGCGCAATCGCCTGACGCCAGTAAGGGTTTCAAAATTTTCACCGCCTGGAGCTGAACATTTGACGCGATCTACAAAAGGTCCAGGACTAAACCAGCATGAAGAGTTTCACCTGGCAAGGCTTCCGTTTACCCGCGAAGAGGCGGAAACCATCATGGCGCATGTGCCTCCTGGAGAAGGCATGGAAGCGCTGGACTTCGAGGCGAGCAGAAAAACAATCTCAGACCGGAAACTAGGCCAATATCGCATGGTGCATATTGCCACGCACGCACTGGTCGACAATCGACGGCCGGAGCTATCGGGGCTTGTTCTTTCCCTGGTAGATGAAAGTGGTTATCCGGTCGATGGGTTCCTGAATTTGCAGGACATCTACAATCTCGACCTTTCAGCCGACCTCGTGGTGCTAAGCGCATGTTCAACGGGGCTGGGCGTGGAAGTACGGGGAGACGGGATGGTGGGGCTGACGCGGGGGTTCATGTATGCCGGGGCCGCCCGCGTTATGTCGAGCCTATGGGAAGTAGACGATGTGGCTACATCGAAACTGATGGGAGCCTTTTACAAAGCTATCCAACAAGACCACATGAAGCCAGGAGCCGCGTTGCGCCAGGCGCAACTTGCCATGCAAACGCTGGACAACTGGAACGCTCCATACTACTGGGCGGGCTTTCAGCTCCAGGGCGAATGGAAATAGCGCACGAACTTTGTGAGGGGAAAGAGGTCGGTACGGGCAATGCAAAAACTCAACGCGCGGAATCACAAGGAAATCTCATCCAGCGATTTTGAACGGCTCCTTCAGCGGCTGGCCCCGGAACGAAATCTTGCGGGAGAGAAATATGAGCGCCTCCGGTGGACCTTAATTCAATTTTTCGAATTCAATTCATGCTCTTCCGCGGAAGATCTTGCGGACGAGGCCCTCAACCGCGTTGCACGAAAACTCGATGAAGAAAATGTTCGCGATATAGACGCCTTTACGTGGGGCGTAGCCAAAAATATCCGCCAGGAAGCGCAGAACAAGACCCGCAAACTTATCGCGATTTCTGAGCTGCCATGCCAAGGCGATTCATTGCCGGCGGAGACCGATACCGAGAAAGAGATCCAGAACCAGATTGACCTGAAACGGAGGCTCGGATGTTTAGAGACTTGTCTCCTGCGCCTAGGAACTTACGATCGGGACATCTTCCTTCGTTACTATAATCCTACGGAAAATTCCTCTCTGGAAAGGCAAGTCCTAGCCGATAGTTTAGGGCTCACCATTGGCGCCTTGCGCATCAAGATCATTCGAATGCGGGAAAGGCTTCAAAAATGTACCTGCCGATGTTCTGCCTCGATGTGGTATATCCCCGGAGAGTCACATCTCCTGTCGAACAGGACTTCCGAAACCGATGAATAGCGCTCAACGCAAACGGCTGATGACTCGCTATCTTTTGGGAGACGCTTCCGATAAAGAGCGCGCTGCCCTGGAAAAGGGATATTTTCGCAAACGCGATGCACTGGCAGAACTTCTCTCCGTCGAAAACGATCTGATCGATGCCTTCGTAAGGGGCGATTTAACCGTGGAAGAGGCGGATAAATTTCGAGATCGGTACATCAATAGTGCCAAACGCCGCGAGAAGGTCGAGTTCGCAAGACTTCTGACGAAGTATGCGCCTCCAGTGAAAAGGGAGCCTAAAGTGGCTACCCAACGGAAGCGAGCGCTTGATTGGCAAAATATCCTGGTATTCCTAAGAAATGGCTCTTCATCTTCCGGAATTCTGGCAGGCGGCCTAGCCCTTGGCATCATCGGAGCTACATTCCTGATCGGCGTGGCCACGCGGCAAAGGCACAACATCGATCCAACGGCCCAACAAGGAGCCACCACAGGAGTCGATCCATCCAGGCCTTCCTCCCAGTCCAGCATTCCCAAACCGGTTGCATCTACCGAAGGGATCTCCTCACCGACATCGCTAACGAGTCGCAATCCGAAAGGGGCGGGGCCAGCGCAAGCCCTTCGATCAGGCCCTCCATTAGGACGCCTCACGCCAACCATTGTCTCTCTGATCCTTATGCCGAATCACACACGAGGAGCGGAAGCGCAAGCAGCATCGTTGATTCTTTCCACGACGGCAAAATCTGTTTCCATCGCCCTCAGCCTGGACAAAGTCAAATATGAAAGATACAGCGCATCTCTAAAAAGAGTTGCGGGAGATCCTGTTTGTGAGCAAAGCGATCTTCGTGTGCAGTTGGATCGCCATGGCCTTCCGGCCATCATTTTTCGGATACCGGCCAAGCTTCTTCAGGAAGGCGACTATGTGGTGAAACTATCCGGGGTTGCGGATACAGGAGAAATCAACGACGCCGGAGGGTATGTATTCACAGTAAGGTAACCTTAGGAATCCGGCGCAGTGGCAAGGCCTTTCTATAGTAGCCGGCAAGACATCTTAAAATCTTATCTTCCTTGCGGCCATGAGACCGCGGATGCCTATCTATATTTAACTAATTTTGTATTTAATCATATAGATCAATATTCAATGAATCATTTTTATGTTTAGGAATAGAAAGCAATCTATTTCTGTTATTGCAGTTGAGCAGAATGTTGCGCTCACGAGGAGATCACACATGTATTCCAAACTGTGCAAGTTGACAATTCTTGCGGCAGCCTGGTTCCTTTGCATAGGAACCGGCATTGCGCAGCCTCCGGCCCTGCTTGGATCGGGAGTCAGCGCTTTGGGGTGCTCACCCTCCAACAATGGTACGGGCCACATGGTCTGCGCGGAGACTATCGGGAACTCCATGACCGGCGTTTCCTGGCTAGCGCCACCGAACGCGGGAACAATCAATAATGTCAATCTTGGCGCACCAGCCGCACCGGCGAATAGCGCTTTGAGCCTGGGTCAAGTATCCTGCGGTAGCGCCAATGATGGCAGTGGATCGGCAATTTGTGGAGTACAAACGACGATCACAAACGCGAGCACGGGGCAACAATCGTCGGAACTCTATGGCGTTATGTTCTATCCGCCAGCAAACAGCGCCACGTCTATCGCACCGATTGCCAATCTCAACGCTTTTTCGAGCGCCGCAAGGTTTACGGTTGCGCCCAGTTGCGTCTCGGGCACTTTTTCTGCGAAATTCCCGCCTCCGGCCAACCAAGTCGAGGCGATCTGCGCGGTAGTCGCGCAGATACCCGGCAACAGGGGAGCCGAGCTTTTGGCGGTTGCCTTTAATCCCACGGCTAGCGCTGGAGTGAATAGCGGATTTGTGAGCGAGCTTTCTGCCGCTTCTTTCAGCGGCGTTGGTTGCACAACTATCGGCAATGTCGCTCAGGATCAGCAAAGGACAGTTGCCGCATGCGCGGTCAATCAGGCTGGATCGTTGCGCGTCCTGGCCTTCGATCCTCGCAACCACTTCACGTCTCCCGTGGTTACCATTCCCGGAAACTTCATTGGCAGCCCCGCCTGCGCAGCGCCCTCGGACAACTCAAACGCAATCCTCTGCATAGCCGTGAACGGCACTGAGCTGGAGGGCATTGCGGTTAACCCTTTTACCGGGACTCTCCTCGCAACACAAAATCTCGGCACCTCTCCCGCCGGCTCTTGGACGGGTCAAGTGAGCTGCAGTTTGCCCAACGAAACGAATAACGCCAACAGCAACACCGCCCTTTGCATTAGCGTTACCAATGCGGATGAGATTTTCACTTTTAATTTCGACCCTCGCACGGGAGTCCGGGCCTCGGGAGTGCTAAACGGCGCGCAAATGACAACGCCTAGCTGCTTGGCGCTTGCGATTGATAAAAACCAGATGAGCTGCGGAACGTCATCCAATGGAACAGCTTTTGGATTCAACATCATCAATCCGTAAGCCCATTGGCGATCCATTCATGAGCCAAGAACCAAACTGCTTCAATCTGGACCTGCAGCAGCAACGATGCCGCCCTCAAATTGGGGGCGGCATTTTTCTCCCCTCTATGAATCGAGGAGAGAGACGCCCTGCACTTGCCGCCAAAATCGGCTGCCGGGCCAACGCTTTTCTGCACGATACATACTCAGGCAACGCAATGAATAGATTCGGCGGACCTCCTCCAGACGGCTCGTGTAGAGGTCGAGAGCCTTGGTGTCTCCGGTGAGGCTCGCATGGATCGTCTTGCCCGCCATCATGCCGCTATACAGGGCAGAAAAGATTCCCTGGGAAGCGATTGGATCAAACGACAACGCCGCATCTCCACAGGCGATCCATCCGTCCTCTCCAAATGGCAATAACCTGCCGCCGGATGCGTCCAGGGCGCGCAGCGAAGAATCAAAGATCAAATTGGGAAATGCGCCGGCAACGTGGCGAGTCTCATTCAATGCCTGACGCCAGGCTGTGGGACACGCGGCCAGAGATGCAGCTCGCTCCTGAAGAGTATGGAAGCCAGCGATAGCCGCTCCCGAGGGAAGCAGGGCGGCATACCACCAACCCTCCGGAACAGCCTCCACGATGGTGCGGTTCAGCCGAATGTCGTCCCCTGCTTTTCCGACAGTATAGAGGGCAGTCAGTTGCGTGTCGCGTTTCCAAGTTGCTCCAAGCTTGCGCGATAACACGGCGCTCCGGCCGCTCGCGTCCACAATCCAGCGAGCGGTTGCGGTCTCATCATTATCGAATTTGATGGACCAAGCCTTTCCATCTCTACAAGCATCAAGGACTCGCACTTCCTTAAATATGGCGCCGGAGCGAAGGGCGGCCGTGCGCAAATCGGCGTCGAATTGGAGACGATCGAGGCGCCATCCTGGGCCATCAGGATCGTGAAGGAAATCCGCAGCAATCAACTCCTCCGATCCCCATGAGGAAAGGTTGCCACCAATTTGAGTGTGTAGCCCTCTCTCATTGGACAGCGGAAGCTGCAATTCGCGCAGGATGCGCAGGGCGGCGCCGGGCAGGGCCTCGCCCGCCTTGAATTTTTTGTGTGGAACGCCATCGGCCAGCAGAACCCGGCAGCCATTGCGCGCAAGCACATGCGCGGCAACCGATCCGGCGGGTCCGGCGCCGGCGATGATGGCGTCCCACATGGCTGCTACCGATGGCGTACGCGAATGGAGCGAAATTCTTCCAGTTGCTCTTCGCTTTCCCATCCTGCGCGCTGGGTACGGGTTAGGGGTGTAGGCGGCGCGGCCAGTAGCTGCGCCACCTGAACCGCCCTGGTTTTCAAATGGCTTCCCGCAAGCGACTCCACAAAGATGACTTCAGGAAAGTCCGGATCGTCCTTAATACCGGGACGAGCCTCGACAATCCCCATGGCCCCGAAGTGGGCAATCATCTCCATCATGACTTGTGCCACCGTGCCTTTCAGCGCACGAAGCCAGCTCGGGCGATGATTGAAAGCAACAATGCGCTCTTCGCGCGGAAGCGAAGCATTCATTACCGTCCGATAATCTTCTTCCGTAAGCACTTGGTTGGGCACACGCGCAGGCCAGAACGTCGGCAGGTAAGGATCATATTGAGGGTCATACCCGGAGCGACAGAAAGCGGTGTCGCCTTGCCAGGGCAGGGCCATCCAACGGCTGATATCGCCCGGCCCCTGGGAGTACAGTGGCCCCCCAGGCTGCAGCGCGATCTGCTGATTGAGATTGGGACCATAGTTTGGCTCCGGTTGATTTGGTGGGCGAAG
>DATGIO010000053.1:0-70674 GCA_035295685.1 Candidatus Angelobacter sp. | reverse complement strand
CAACAGTCAGTTGTGAAGTAACCTCACTGCATAGGGGAGCTCCTCACCTCCACGATCCGGGAGCTCCCTCTTCTATCCAGCATTTCTCCGACACGTACAAGTTGCAGCGTTTTCAACGTTTCTATATCGTGCCGCAGATATTTCCGCGCGATCTTTCTTTGGCAGAAGTCATACTCAAGCTAAAAACATTTCAGAGAAAACTTTGTTCTGCGGGTGGGGCTTGATACCCACTGGACCACCAGATCGTCCCGCCGGTATTAGCAGCAACCGTTGCCCAAACGGACTGCCAAATACTACGGCTACATGTCCATCCACGCTGCCGCAGGTTTTTTAACAGGTTGGAAGCGAGTTAATAGTGACTGGCTCAGCCAGGAGAAGGTCGACATAGCTGTCATCGAGCCAGAGGACAGGCATGAGGTTTAGATAGCCGCCAAGATATTCATCAAACATGAGAGTCAAGCTTAAGCCGTTTTCGGAGGCAAGGAATACTTCCCCTGTAACTGTTTTGCCATTGAAAGTGATACGGACCACATCCCCGGTTTTGAAGGTCACGCGTGTCGATTGCTCCCTAGTCGAAGATCCAACTGCATTCTTAGAAATAAACGTAGGACTAGCTCTATGCGGCCCAGCCCTCCCTAAGCACGCATGGAGTTGACTAATCGCCATTCGGATCGAGTGTCGAATGTCTTAACAAACACCTTGTCTAGCAAATATCCAAAGGTCCAAATATCCAAACATGCAGGCAAGCGGGAGCCGACAACTATCCCCTAATGCTCGAGCCCTTGAATCGAAGAGCAAGTACGAGCACACCAAAATATGAGCACAGCCAAACACGAGTACACCCGATATCAGCACACCTAATATCTGCACATCAGGCATGGGCCTCGCGCCCCAGAGGAAGACCCGAAGCACAGGCAGTTGCTGCATTAGCAGTTATATATAGCCTATTTATATAGAGACCATGTATATAAAGTCCTATTATAACAAGTAAATAAGGAGCGACGTCAAGCCCACCGCCGAGAAAACCCGAGAAAAATCAACATGGCAAAAGAGTCTGGTCGCGTTGGGGCGCATAGGTAGAAGCAAGGCGCCGCCACCGAGACGCCTATGACCGCCCAAATTGCGCTTGCGAGCAGAGATGGAAGGGGTTCAGAGTCGCCCGGCATTGGACTGCGGTGACCGGCGCGGCTATCGCTTGACGGTTAAAAACCGGTATCTCTTGTTTTTTCAATAAGATAGGGTTAATACCTGAGATTTCGCCGAAGCCATTTGTCATTGAGAAGCAGGTATATCAAGACTTATAATACAAGGACGAGTTATATCAAGTAGACGGAAGCCCAGAGTATCCAGAGAATCATTCGAATGCAACTCCAACAGATTCAACACCAAATCCAAAAAGAGGTCGGTGCTCGAGTACGCGAGCTTCGGTTAAGGCGAAGCTTGTCGCAGGAAGCGTTTGCCGACATCTGCGGCATCCACCGGAGTCACATGGGCGAGATCGAGCGTGGAGAAACCAATTTAACCCTCTCCACGGTACTGAACATTACGCAGAAGCTGGAGATTACCATCTCAGCCCTTTTCAAAGGGATAGCATAGGCGTGACCCTTGTTCCTCCCCCGATCCTACCCCGCAAACCCGCCCTGTAAACCCGGTGAAGGCAGGGATTGAGCTCAACCCAATTGAACCTAAATTCCAAAATGGGAATTCGATTCAAGCTCTCAGCCTCTCTGCCCTCCAAATCCTTATCCCTGGGAATCATTTCCTAATTCCCGGCAGTCGATTCAGCCTCCATTGAAATTGAAGAGCGATAGAGCCGCCACGTATGCCAGAGGATACGAATGGTGGCCAGGACGGGTATAGAGAGGAAGACCCCAATCACTCCGGCTACTTCGCCTCCAGCCAGAACGCCAAAAAGGACCGCGAGGGGATGCAACTCAAGTTTGCTACCCATGATCCGCGGGGAGCTCACGTAATCCTGGATGCATCGCCAAATCAGCAAGAAAACGAATAACCAAAAAACGTGGTTGTATCCGGAAAAAAATGCTACTCCCAAGACCATCGCTCCACCCACAACCGGGCCGACAACGGGGATAAACTCCAAGGCTCCAGCGGCTGGACCGACGGCGAAGGCATAGTTGACGCCCACGGCCCAGATCACGAATGTGATGACCACAACTGCGAGCGCGGAAAGCATCAGTTGGGCCCGGATGAAATGTCCAAGCATGGAATTCATCTGTTCGACCGTGGCCGCCACAACCCGCCGGCTATTCTGATTTTGCGCCGCGTTCACGATGATCTCTCCAAATTGATGGCCGTCTTTCAGGAAGAAGATCGCCAAGATCGGCACCAATATCAACCACCAGAGACTCTGGATGGTCTTGGCTGTGCGAAGAACGAGGGTCTGTGTTGTATTCAGGACCTCCTCACGATGCTCCATCAACCAGTTCCTGACGGTATCCACCGTATTCTGGCTCCATCCGTGGCTGGCTCCCACCTGGTTCACGATCTGGCCAGAGCTTACCTCCTGCGCCCAGCCGGGAACTTGCTGTGTTAGCTTTTGCGCTTCCTGCAGAACCGACGGCCCGGCGAGCACAAAGATGAGAACCATGCCAATCAGAAACATCAAGTAAACAACCGTGATTGCGGCAATCCGCGACCCACGGAGCCATGACTGGAGGCGCGCCACAGGCGCTTCCAGAAGATAGGCAAAAAATACAGCAAACAGAAAGGCGATAATGACGCGCCAGGCAGCGTATAGAAACAAGAGGGACACGGCAAATGCCAGGGTGGTCAAGAGGACCTGGGCCGTTCTTTTGTCGAATAGCTTCAACTTTGCCACCTCGGCAAGACCGCAATTCCTGGCAAAAAAAGTAAACTACCGCCGGAGCGGGCGCAGAAATCCGCGATTCTCCATTGTCTGTTGTTCTGTAACAGAAGTTCTCTTGCGGGTTCCGCCACTCCCAATGTCAGCCGATATGATGCGCACTCGACTTCCTTCCGCCGACAACCAAAGGCGACTCATTCAACCCCAGCCAATAATTCGTTATCAGGCTGACAACACGATCGATTTCTTCCGGTTGAAATGACTTGAGAAGGTAAGAGTTGGCACCGGCATCGTAAGCCGCTTCCATAAACTGGTCTTCCTTTTCCGCGGTCAGCACCAGCACAGGAATGCGGCGCAGACTCCTCTGCAATCTGATCCACCTGAGCAACTCCAGCCCGGACATTCCAGGCAAGCGCAGGTCGAGAATGATCAAGATTGGGAGGGGATGAAGCTTACGATCGCTATATTCGTTGATTCCCTGCAGGTAGGCAAGCGCCGCATCTCCATTGGAAAGATGCTTGATCGGATTTTGTACTTGAGCCTTGGCAAAGGCCATGATGAGCAACCGGGCATCGGTAGGCTCATCTTCCACCAGAAGGATTGTTCCGATTTCTGTGCGGTCAATGGACATTCGATGTTGCCCGGGAGGCTTGCGATCTATTCCGAGGCGCCTCCGTGCCGAAAGGCATCCGCGCAGGGGGAAGCGACCGTGCCCTTGCAATTCATGAGCAGATTATCACCTAAGGCGCAAACGGACAAATCTCCCTGAAAAGGGCTAATCTGAAAATATGCAAATAGAAACAAAGAGCTTGGGAGCTGAGATCGTTTTCGGAACGATACGGCGAAGAGCCCCCTGAAATCCGCTAAATTCTGGCTGGATTTTGTTTTGCCAGCCAGTCGAGAAACAATTGTTCGAAAGACTTATCTTTGGCGCGCATCAGATGGCGAACCGTGTGTCCGGTGGCAAGATGGCAAGTTTCTTCGGCAATATTCTTGGCATGATCGCCTGCCCGTTCCAGGGCGTTTGCCATGGAAAGAACATGCAAGCTTTCAGGGCCTTTCAGCCCATCGAAATTCTCGGTGTGGCGCACCAACAAAAGGTTACGAAGGCGATCCATTTCAGAGTCGGAGCGCAGGACGCGCAAGGATTCGTCCACGTTGCGGCGGCTGAAAGCTTTTGACGACAACTCCAGCATATTTTCCAGGAGGCACGCCATCTTGGTGAGCTGGCCTATGTCCTCCATGTCCAGGCGGTTTCTTATGATGGCGGCCCGCTCGGCAAAGGCCGCGATAAGGTCTCCAATCCGCTCCAGGTCCAACATTACCTTCATGCAAGCAAGCAGCTCGCGGGCCTGGTCGGGACTTACCCTGGTGACTACGTGGGCCAGACGCTGATCGAGCTCGCGGTCCAGGTCGTCAAGCTTCTCCTCACACTTTCTCACAGCAGCCAGAGCGGATTCAGAACCGTTTATCAGTCCATCAATCGCACTCGACGCCGCTGCCCGGGCCGTTTCACAGGCCTCCATCGTCAGCCGAACCAGTTCCCTGGATTCCGCCTGCTCTTTTTCGAAAGAAACTGCTGGAAGGCTCATGAATTAACCCTCACAGGCGCGTGCAAGATGCGCCTGAACGACCTTTCTTGCCGACGGCCGCGCTGTACATCCATCCATCGACCAGCGGCCAAACGCCAGCGCGACAGCCTCATAAGCTCATTCATAGCGATCTAAGGTTAAATGGAGATTAAAACAGAGTAAAAGTTCCAGAGTTGCGACCTCGAACCCACATCCCCGGATATTTATTACTGTTTCATTAATACCATCTTAAAAAATAATGAATTATTGGTTGATGCACTTGCGGCCATGTCCGGTCACAGGTAATTTCGAATTGTAGCGTAGACGGTGCAGTTCTGTTTCGCACCGATGCCAATCCAATCGGGGTTTGTGTCCATTCCTTCAGTGACCAGCACGATTCGGGAAGCTCCGGGCCATCAACTACCGGTGCAGGTTGCGGCTATTTGCTACCGACTCTCAAACTCTTCCATTGAATTTCTCCTGGTCAACACGAGCGCAGGGAAATGGACTTTTCCCAAGGGACGGATGGAACCCACCCTTTCCGCCAGCGAGGCAGCAGCCCGGGAGGCCCTCGAAGAGGCCGGAGCAACCGGCTCTATCGAAGAAAGCTACTTTGACTGTTATCTAGACACGAAGAAGATGATCGATGGCGCTGCCGGTGTGCGGGAGATCATGATTGCCGCCTTCCTTTTGGAGGTGGGCCGGACCACGCCTCCAGAAGAAACACACCGCAATCCAACGTGGTTCGCGCCGGCAGAGGCCAAGGAGCGGCTGGCTGAACGGCGCTCGACGAAGTATCACGGTGAATTTGCGCGGGTGATCGATCGCGCGGTCAAGAGAGTATCGACTAAGAAGCAAGCCTTCCGACGCGCCTCAGTCTAGAACCTTCCCATACTTATAGCTCTGCACACAGGGATACGTCTGCCAAGACTCGGCAAGCTGCATCGTCGAGCTGGCGCCGTCAGGGCAATCGCATGAAAACTTTTGATAGCCTCTTTATGTGGGAAGCTTAGAGGCAAGCCTCGGCGGAAAATGCCTAGTGCGATGCCTTGGAGCACAAATGAGAACAAAAGCTCTCATTTGTGCTCCAAGGCATGAAATTTATTGGGCCTGCTTGACGGGGCCATCAATGGCCCCTCTTCCACAGTTGTGCCAGCTTCATCGCCAGCCTGAGTATCGGGGACCGAAGGAGAACGCGAGCCGTGAGACAAATTTTGAGACGGCACAAACGGTCAACATTTCTTTCATGCGATTGCCCTGCTGGCGCCGTCAAGCCGAGGGGGTAAATCCCATACCTGCTTTATCCTAAAGAGATAAACTTGGGTTGGACCAGAAAGCCACCAGCTTTCTGGCAATGCTTTTTTGTGAAACCGCCAGGGACCATCATGAAGAAATCCGGACTGGGCTATTGGATGCGGGAGGTCCTGCGCCAGGCAGACAACGCCAGCGCTACTTTCGCTCCAGACCCGGTACACGATCTGCGAGTCGCCCTGCGGCGATGCCGGTCTTTGGCCGAGGGCCTCCAGGCAATCGATCCCGATCCAGCGTGGAAGAAAATGCGGAAAGAAGGCAAACAGCTCTTTGCCAATCTGGGGAGCCTTCGCGACTGCCAGGTGATGATGGAGTGGATCGAAAAGCTGGGAGCAACGGATGACCCGGTGGCGCAGCGATTGATGAGCTACTGTAAAAACCAGGAACAGAGCTCCAAGGCAGAGGCCGCGCAAGCGTTGCAAGACTTCAACCGGAAGCAGTGGGAAAACTCGATTGAATTTCTCTCGCGGCGTTCAACGCTCCTTCCCGCGGGCGGCCCGCCGTTTCAATGCCTTGCCCTGGAGGGCTGGCAGGAAGCGCGCAAGCTCCATTCCATTGCCTTGAAGACCCGCAACAAAGAGGGATTGCACCGGTTGCGAATCGGTGTAAAGAAGTTCCGCTATCTGGTGGAAAACTTCCTGCCGCAGATTTACCGGCAGTGGGCAGAGGGGCTGAAGGGCATTCAGGATCTGCTGGGGGAGATTCACGATCTTGATGTTCTGTGGGATGTGGCCTTGGGAGCTGGGGTCTTTGAGACGGTAGAGGATCGCCGCCGATGGAGTGAGACAATCGAGGCGCAGCGCAAGCAGCGCGTTGAAAAATATCGCGAGACAATGCTAGGCAAACATTCGCTGTGGCAACTCTGGAGAGAAGGCTTGCCGCAGGGCGAGGAGGCTGCCGATGCCGTCTTTGCGAAGCTACAGAGCTGGGCGTCGTTCCTCGATGAAGATATCCAGCATACGCGACGGGTGACCCGTTTGAGCCTACAACTCCACGACGGATTGGTGCGCGTTGGAGTGTTGGCGATGGAGGAACCGGGTTCAAGAAACTTGCTCCGTGCAGCCGCCATCACGCACGACGTTGGAGATGGAGAGACTGGAGCCGACAGGCGCAAAAACACTCAAAGGCTAGTTCGAAAACTACATCTCCCTTTCGGATGGAACCTTGAAGATCTGGAGACGACCGCGCTCGTTGCCCGGTACCATCGCGGACCGCTGCCAGGAACTCAAAAGAGATTCCTGGCTTTGACCGACCAAGCGCAACGACGAACGAAGGTGCTCGCGGGCATTCTAAGACTGGCGGATGCTTTCGATCGCAACCACCAAGGTAAAGTCGTGCGCTTGAAGATCAGCCGCACAGGAGACTTTGTAACGATCCAGGCCGTGGGATTAGATGAGCATAGCCCACTCATGCAGAAAATCGCCGGAGCACGCCACTTACTCGAAACAACTTGTAATGTTCCTATGATCGTGCGGCCTTTGAGCCTCTGATGCTGCAACGTCCTTTCGCAAGAAACTTAAGACCCAGGAACCTGCGCTACGAAGATCGCAATTGGAAAGCCGTACAAGATGCGGCCATCCTGCCTGCGCGCCCCCATATCAATCGAGTCGTCGACCAGTGAATCAACAAAGATCCGGCGGACGCGGTCGGCATCTCCTACTTCCGGGAACGAGCGCTCCAGCAGGTCCTCGAGTTCTCCTTCGAGGCGGCCTCTCTCTATCCGCGGCGAGCCCAATCCCACCTCCGCAAACATTGCCTGATGCTCTTCGATGGGCAGCGATCGCGCATGAGACGGATCGCGAAGCTTTTCCATGGCGTTGAAGGCCGCGGCCTTGCGGGCATCCGGAATACCATCGGCCACTACCACCCTTCCACCCGACCGGCACACACGCCGCATTTCTTTGAGCACCACCAGCGGTTCGAGAAAGTGGTGAAAGGCGAAGCGCGAGGCGACAACGGAGAATTGTCCATCGTCGTAAGGCAAGCGCATCACGTCGCCTTGCCTCCAAGTAAGGTTCGATAGCCCTTGCCCCTCTTGCTCTTTCCTTGCCTGGTCAAGCATCGCAGGCACCAAATCGATGCCGGTAGCATGGCGCGACACTCGAGCAAAGGCGCAGGTAAGCAGCCCAGGACCACAGGCCACATCGAGCACTGTGTCATCGGCACCGGCACCCGCCATTTGTACAATGCGCTCCAACAACTGTTGGTCGCGGATTGCCGCCGTGGTAGCAAAAGGCACCGCTTGACGGGTGAATTGATCGAGAATGCGCTCGTTGTGTCCGACGGTCATACTCTGTCTCCCGATTTGTTCATTCTACTTTGTATTTTAGGATACACGCGTTGGTGGTCTTTTTCAGCAGCCGGTCATTAGCGCTCAGAAATCAGTGAAAACCAAAATCCACAAAGGATGGGGTAGCCTCACTTTCCCGTGAGAGCTAGATTTTTTGATTTCTGGCTACGCAGGATCGATAGTTCTCAGGCAGGTCGACAAACTTTGTACGATGCCTGAGAGCTCATGTGAGAACTTCGCTCCCATGAGCTCTCAGGCGCGGTAGGTATACTGCTCTTTACGCGCGGCTGAGGCCGCGCTCTTCCACAGTTGCAAACTTCATCGCGGGACTGGGGCAAAAGGGTGACGCCAGACACGCCTAGCGCAACATGAGCGCATCACGCTGAGGACCGACGGAGACGAATTTAATTTTCACGCCAATCAGTTCTTCAATCTTCTCGACGTAGTTCCTTGCAGCCAGAGGAAGATCACTGTATTTCCGCACTGCCTGCAGATCTTCTTTCCACCCGGGCATATCAATGTAAACCGGCTGGGCGACCCGTAATTCGGGGAACAGCGGAAAATCGTCAACTTGTTTCCCGTTGATTGAGTAGTGCGTGCAAATCCTGAGCCGCTCTTCTCCCGACAGGTTGTCAAGCTTGGTCAGTGCAACGTCGGAAGCATTCTGCACGCGCACTCCGTACCGGCTGGCAACCGCATCGAATGGGCCCACACGCCTGGGCCTTCCGGTCACCGCGCCAAATTCTCCCGTCCGGGTACGGAAGCGATCCGCTTCTTCGCCATGGATCTCCGTAACGAATGGGCCCTCGCCCACGCATGTGGAAAACGCCTTGATTACAGCAGTGACCCCGGGGGTTTCGTCGGTAAACAATCCGCCGCCAACATAAGCAAAGTTCGAAATCGGATTCGAAGATGTGGTGAATGGATAAATGCCGAAGAAAACATCGCGAAGAGCGCCAAGTTGAGCTTCCATCAGCACGGTCTTCCCAGCCTTGACCGCATGGGTTAAAAGGGTGGTTGTGTCGCACACATGCGGTAAAAGCGTCTTGGCATGCTGCAGTGCCCAGTCGCACATTTCATCGACGCTGACAGCAGGCTTCTGATAAACGCGCTCAAAAATCAGGTTCTTCAACTCAAGGCAACGGGCAATCTGCTCTCGCAGGAAATCAGGGTCGCGAAGAGCGCCAACCTGAATTCCGTACTTCAGATAACGATCCCCATACACCGGCGCTATACCTTGCAAGGTCGATCCGAACATCGCTTTGCCAAGCCGCTCTTCCTCGTAACGATCCTGCAATCCGTGAAATGGAAAACAGATGCTGGCACGCTCGGAAACCTTCACGTTGCGTGGACTCACATCGATGCCCTTCGCGGAAAGCTCAGCCATCTCCTTCGCCAACCCTTCAAGATTGATCACCGCACCCGGACCGAGAACATTGATGACCGAGGGATAAAAAATTCCGGAGGGCATCAGACGCAGGATAAAGCGGCCATGCTCGTTCACAATCGTGTGACCGGCATTGTTTCCACCTTGATAACGGACCACGAAGTCAGCATGGTGGGCAAAGTAATCGACCATACGCCCTTTACCCTCATCACCCCAATTTCCACCAACGACAATTCTTACGGGCATCTCGCTCCCTTCCTAAAGCCAATTTTGATCCTTACCCCGGGGGGCTCTGCAGCGCGGTAGTTCTACTTCGTCTTACGCGCGGCTCACCACCCAAGTTGTACAAGCACGATTGCCCTACCAAGCGCGGTTGGCCGACTCCCACTTCGCTCGCACGCCTGAAAGCGCTTTAGCACACGCCTCTCCCTTGCCCTGACGGTTCACCTGGCAGGACGCTCCCGGGTCATTTGGATCAATCAGTGATCGGCGATTTAGTACAAGTTGAATGAAAATGGCGCGGGCAAATCATTGAAGCTTTTTCATCTTCCAAACCCGGCCAGGCCGGCTGAAAAATTCCGAGACAGCAGCTACCCAATTTCACCAATAAAACAGGGTTTTCCCAACGGCTCGTACCATTTTGATCTCAGAATGTCGATTTCTAACTGTCAGTTCCTAAGGCTAGAAGAATACAGGCTTAATTTCACACGTTACATGAAAGAAGGAGGGAAAGCAACACGGCCCCAAACCCGATTCTTGAGGCGGCGAGAGCAGAGAAATAAGCCCCAATTGCCCATCGATCGGGAGCTTCCAGGGCAATCGCACGAAAACTTTTGATAGCCTCTTTATGTGGGAAGCTTAGAGGCAAGCCTCGGCGGAAAATGCCTAGTGCGATGCCTTGGGCGTGCTTGACGGGGCCATCAATGGCCCCTCTTCCACAGTTGCGCCAGCTTCATCGCCAGCCTGAGTATCGGGGACCGAAGGAGAACGCGAGCCGTGAGACAAATTTTGAGACGGCACAAACGGTCAACATTTCTTTTATGCGATTGCCCTGGGAGAGATTCAAAGTTCCTCAATTTGCGTGTGCAACTGTGATATAGAACAATTGAGGTAAGCCCGCTTCCGGCGGGGACGCAGATTTATGCTCGCGAATCAAATCATCGCCGAGCAAGAGATCGATCAGAAATCCCTTCGCAAGGGCGTGAACCAGCTTGTCTTGGACAGAATTCGGGAGGTAAGTCCGTTTCTGGCCCTTATCTTCATCGCCTCCGATTCGCTGGAAAATTATCTGCTACCCGCAACTATATCTCGGGCTGGTAGTGTTGCGGCGGCGATTTCCGCCCTTATTTACATTGCGATCTGGCGGCTCACCATATCCCGAAAAATTCCCTTTCAATATGCCCACCCAGTTCTGGCCTTCATGACCGCACTGGCCCTGCTGCCCAGCTTCATTACCATGGCACTGCTCCACGATAGCCATCGAGGGGCGGAGCTGCTTCTAACGACATTCGCGTGCAGCGTGGTCTTTGCCTCAAGGTTCTGGTTCGGCTCAATCGCGCTGACGGTAGTTGCGGGTTGGACCGCATTCCTATGGCTGTTCCTGCCGCCCGTCCCGATGTATTACAGCTTCGCTCTGTACAGCGGTGTTTTGCTTTCGGTGGTGGTGCAGGAATACACGCGAAGCACGACCGTCCGTCTTCTGCGAATGAAGATGGAAAGCCAACAGCAAGCAGCCGACACGAAGCAAGCATTACAAGAGGCGTACCAGGCAGACGCCCTTTTCCGCGCTGTGATTGAGGGCACGAGCGACGCGGTCTTTGTAAAAGACCAGGAGGGCCGCTACCTGATGGTGAATCCGGCCTATCTTCGAGATTTTGGCCGGCCCCGGGAGATGCTCCTCGGACGGACTGCAAGTGAAGTCTACGGTGAGGCTGACGGACAACAGATCGCGACCAATGAGCGTGAGGTCATGGAGTCGGGAAAGAGCCGCACCGTAGAAGAAACGCTCCGAGCGATTCAGCAAACCTATTTATCCAATGTCTCTCCTTACATCAACCGGGAAGGCGAGATCACGGGAATTGTCGGGATCTCAAGAAATATCACCGAACGCAAACAAGCGGAAAAGAGACTTGCAGAGCTGGTAAGCCAACTAAAAGCTGCGAAGAAACAGGCAGAGCAGGCCACGGAGGCCAAGAGCAACTTCCTTACCCACATGAGCCACGAGATACGCACGCCGATGAACGGGGTGCTGGGTATGTCGGAATTGCTGCTGGAAACGCCGCTCGACCCCGAGCAACGTGAATATGCATCCACCATTCGCGATTCGGCGGAAGCCCTTCTTGAAGTCATCAACGATATTCTGGATCTCTCGAAAATCGAAGCCGGCAAGATGCCGATTGAGCAGGTGCCTTTCAACCTTGCCGAGCAGATTCGCAACACCACGGGCTTCATTCAGCCGAGCGCCCGCAGCAAGAACCTGGCGTTTGAATCCCACATTGATGCCGAGGTTGCGCCGGTGATTGTCTCCGATCCTATACGGCTGCGGCAGATTCTCCTGAACCTGCTTAGCAATGCCGTGAAATTCACGGACAAAGGCCAGATTGTACTTAGAGCCACCATGCACTCGCGGTCGGAAAGCAATGCCTTGCTGCAAATCTCGGTGGAAGACAGTGGCATAGGTGTCCCCGCGGACAAGCTGGAGCACATCTTTGAAAGGTTCGCGCAGGTGGACGGCTCCACCACACGCAAGTACGGCGGGACGGGGCTGGGGCTCTCCATCAGCCGGCAGCTTGCGGAGCTCATGGGCGGCGACATCTCTGTCCGCAGCCAGCCAGGAATCGGATCCACCTTTCTTGTGGAGATTCCGGTGGGAATTGCAGCGAACGACGAGCACGTTGAGGAGCGCCAGACCTCGGCTAAAAACGCTTCCGACGGGTCACCCGCAGACATTAGCCGGCTGAATGTGCTCCTGGTGGAAGACAACTTCATCAACCAGAAGGTCGCACTGCAGATGCTTGGAAAGATCGGCGTTACAGCCGATCTCGCGGGAGACGGCATTGAAGCTGTAGAGATGGCGCGGCGAAAGCCTTACGATGTGATTCTGATGGACTGCGAAATGCCGCGCATGAACGGGTTTGAGGCAACCGCGCAGATTCTCCAGCAATCCCCTCCCGATACCGCACCCGCCGTCTTTGCACTGACCGCAAACGCCATGGTCGGCTACGAGGAACAATGCCTTGCAGCGGGCATGCAGGGATACCTGACGAAACCCCTGGATCGAAAAGCGCTGCACGAAAGCCTTGGGAAGGTTGCGCGGGGAAATGGGCAAAATGGGCGATTCAGACCAAAGCAAAACGTAATCAATGAACGCTGACCCGCCGGAACCCGTCAGCAAACCAGCCGGAAAGTTCGCAGCCCATCTCCGTCCCTTTCGTGTTCCTTAGTATTCCAGTTCCATGGGCGTTTGGCTTCTATTCGCGTTTCGCATTTCGCTCCTACGCGCTTTCCATGGGAGGCCTCTTCCAATCATTACTGTAACTGCCAGATCGTAAAACCTCCCATTTGGCCACCCGGTAAAACTCCCCTGCATCACAACCGTTGTGCGTTAGTTAGATAGCGTTGGGCAAAAACGGCTTCGCTGCCGATCCCTATCGCCGGTCTGCATCCCCCAAATTCATCCAGCTCTGCAGACATCGTAGAACGAGCGAGAGAAGCTCAGCACAAATCCAGAGTACTCTTCTGGGGGACGGCCGCCACGATGCCGATCGAAAGCGAAATAGCTTTGCCCGATGACTATGGTCTACTCAGCGCCACTGGAGAAGTGGCTGAGCTGATTCGAGCAAAGGACTGGTCAAATTCGCCGCTAGGCCCATTCCGGGAGTGGCCACAGGCGCTGAAAACGGCCCTGAGCGTCATTCTCCGGTGTCCCTACGCGGTTACCCTCGCATGGGGACCGCACCTGATTCAGCTGTACAACGATGCCTATATTCCGGTGCTGGGGAAGAGCAAGCATCCTGGCGCGCTCGGAAACGCCGTCGAACATAACTTTCCAGAGATATGGGATAAAGTCGGGCCGCAACTGAGAAACGTGCTTGAACGGGGGGAGCCTGCTCTTTTCACCGATTTCCTCCTCTTTCTGGAGCGCGAAGGCCGGCCGGAAGAGTGGTACTGCACGTTCTCCTATAGCCCAATTCTCTCGGATGACGGCCGGATCGGCGGCGTCCTCAACATAGGAATCGATTCGTCCGAGCGCGTGATTGAAGGCCGCCGTCTCCGAACGCTAAGCGATCTCGCTGCGCGGATGCCCCGAGCGCGATCGGAGGAGGAGGCATGCCAATCCGCGTCTGAGGCGCTTTCCGGCAATCTAGAAGACATCCCATTTGCCCTTATCTATACCTACGACGCCTCACATCATCGTTTGCGACTGAAAGGCGCAACGGTTGCCCAATCGCCCATCGCAAGAAGCTACGCTCTTATCGATACCGATTCTGCAAAC
Source organism: Candidatus Angelobacter sp. (assembly GCA_035295685.1). Lineage (GTDB taxonomy): Bacteria > Acidobacteriota > Terriglobia > Terriglobales > Acidobacteriaceae > Angelobacter. The sequence continues at coordinate 56,796 of DATGIO010000053.1, read as the reverse complement.
CTCTGGCCAGTACGCGCTGCGCTGAATGAAGGGCAATTAGAAATTATTGAAGGGATTCAATCGAGACTTCCCGATTTGCCAACGAGCCTATGGGGCGTGCCTACCGAATCCGCATGCGTGGTTCCCATTACCTCGGCCACGCACACAACTCCGCTAGGAATCCTAGTTGCGGGCATTAGCCCACGGAAGCGGTTCGATCCACTCTACCGCCGGTTCATGGCGAGGGTGGCCGATCAGATTGCGGCAAACATTATCTCCGCCAGAGCACAGGCCGCGGAGCGCCGCCGGATGAGAGCACTCACCGAGCTCAATCGCGAAAAAACCGAGTTCTTTGGCAATATCAGCCATGAATTTCGCACGCCTCTCGGACTGGTGCTTGGCCCGGTCGAAAACGTGCTCGACAAGTTCTGGGAGCATCAACTGCCTTCGCAGGCCGACTTTGAGGGCCTGGAAATCGCTCACAGAAGCGCCATGCGGATGCTCAAGCTGGTGAACAGGCTCCTCGATTTTTCCCAGGCGGAAGCGGGGCGCTTGCGCGCCCAGTTTGAGCCCGTCGACCTCTCTTTAGTTACAGCCGAGCTGGCGGGTCATTTTCAATTTGCCGTGGAGCGCGCCGGATTACGACTGATCTTGGATACTGCTCCCCTTTCAGATCCGGTTTTCGTCGACCGCGAAATGTGGGAAAAAATCGTCTTCAACCTGCTCTCCAACGCAATCAAATTTACCCTGCAAGGGGAGATCGAAATCTCGCTCCGGCAGACCAAGAAGCACACCGACTTCAGCCTGCGAGACACCGGAATTGGAATACCCGGAGAGGACCTGCCGCATATCTTCAAAAGGTTCTACCGAAAGACGGGTGTAGGGAGGGCCACGGAAGGAACGGGAATCGGCCTGGCCCTGGTCCGCGACCTGGTGAAGCTGCACGGCGGCTCGATCAAGGTAACCAGCACGGTAGGCAGAGGCACAACATTCTCCGTCAGGCTGCGGACGGGAGCGGCCCACCTTCCGCAAGACCAGGTCCGTCAAGAGCAGGTTCGCCCTGGCGATAAAGGCATGGACACCGCCGGCGACGCCAAACTCTACGTTGAGGAGGCACTTGGCTGGGTGGAGGACGGTCGTTCCAACCTTGCGCCAATTCGGCCGGAACCTTACGTGTTGTCGAAGGAAAAGACGCGGGCGCGCATCCTGGTCATCGACGACAACGTGGATACCCGCAATTACCTCGTGAGCTTGCTGCGCGCCAAATATGAAGTCATCAGCCACAAGAATGTAGAAGCGGCGCGAGCTGCCATTCGCGCGTACCGACCCGATCTTGTGATTACCGACATCGTAATGCCCGGCGGCGATGGACTGACGTTCCTGAAGGCACTGAGGTCCGATCCGGAGACAAGAACGATTCCTGTAGTTCTCCTTTCGGCCCGGGCGGGCGACGATGCAAAAGTCGAGGGGATTGAGCACGGCGCCGACGACTACCTCATCAAGCCATTTACCGCGCGCGAACTCATCGCCCGTGTACACACACATATTGAGCTTGCCCGGACACGCAGGGAAGCGGGAGAGCGAGAGCAAATGCTACGCAGCGAGGCGGAAGCGCAGCGAACGCTTCTGGCAACGGTCCTTGAACACATGCCGGACGGCCTGTTGATCGCGACCGCTCCAGAAGCCGAAATCATCCTCACCAATCGCAAAGCGGAACAGCTCTTGCGCAAAAACGCGGCCAATTCACGGAAGATCCAGGACTATTACTTGAGTGGGGGAATGCATCCTAACGGCGCGCCTTACTCTATGCACGAGCTCCCCCTGGTACGCTCTGTGCTCTTGGGAGAGGTTGTGCATGGAGAAGAGCTTTATTACTTCCACCCAGACGGAAGCAAGCGGTGGCTCTACATGAACTCCGCTCCGATTCGCGACAATGCGGGCCGGGTGGTGGCTGGAGTGCTGACGTTCCTGGACATCACAGAGCTGCGGGAGGCCGAGGAAGAGCTGTTGAAACGACGAGACGACCAGATCCAATATCTCGCCGGGCAGCTCATTACAGCGCAAGAGGAAGAGCGGCGAAGAATTGCCCGCGAACTGCACGACGATATCGCGCAAAAGCTCGCTTCCCTTTCCTTCGGCTTAGGAGCGCTCAAGAACGAAGGACTCATCCAGGCAGGCGGGCTGGACAAGATCGCATCGCTGAAGGAGAGCATCGGCGAGATTCTTGAGACCACGCGCCATCTTTCTCACGAACTCCACCCTGCCGTATTGGAGTTGGCAGGGATGGATACCGCACTTCGCGGCCTATGTGCGGAATTCAGCAGCGGGTCGGGAATCTCCATCGACTGTGCGATTCATGGAAACGCATGGTCGCTTTCCCCCGACATCGCTCTTTGCATCTACCGGGTGGCGCAGGAGTCTCTGCATAACATTCGCAAGCATTCGGGAGCCACGCACGCGGAGGTCATTCTGAATATTGAAGCCACGCAGGCCCGGCTTACCGTTTCGGATAATGGACACGGATTCGACGTCCGAAAAGGCAAGCACTACGGAAGCCTAGGCTTGGCCAGTATGGAAGAGAGAGTCCGGCTGATACGGGGCACGTTCCAGATCGATAGTGCGCCGGGGCAAGGCACCACGCTCGTGGCCCGCCTGCCCCTTACAATTCCGCAGGCATCGTCAAACCGGGCAACCGGTATCGCCTCTTAAGAAGAACGCTACCAGCTGCCCGGATTTTCTCAGGACGTTGAGGTCAACCAGTCCACATCGCGCCGAATTGGTTTGCTTTATCTCAATTGCAGAGGCTGGCTCAGTTTGAAACTAAGGACTGTCTCCGCGGGAATGCTGATATCGCGCTTTCCAGTCATGGTCGCCCCGGCAGTTCCGGCACCCGCGCCTGCAAGCGCTCCGATGGCAGCTCCCTTTCCACCACCCGCGATACCGCCTATGATCGCTCCCAGTCCTGTACCGCCGCCGATCATGGTGGCGCTACGTTTCCCCCGACTCTTGCTCGTTTGTGAATAGGGGGCTGTCGCGATTGCATATAAATGTCCGTGAGCCTGGATTCCGGTCAATACCAGATCCAATTCTCCTTGCCCTTTGACTCGCCCTGCCGAAGTAGCCTGCACAATCTTGCCTTGTACGGGAGTGCCGACGGGCAGCACCGCAGTCGATCCAACAACGACCGGTTGAGCGAGCGTAGCCTCGAACGTCTGGTTGGCGCCGGAAGAGGTGGTGATCTGACCCACCGTACGCACTTCAACCACTGTTCCAGCCGGCACCACTAATGGCGGCTTGGGAGTGGGCGCGGCGGCCACGGCACTTTGATCGCTCTGGGGAAGCGCACTCGCCGTGCGAGCAGGCTTGCGAGGAGCGGGTGCAGCAGGCGGCGGAGCTGCCGCTCTAAGCGCGGGAGTGGGTGTAGGGGTCGCAGGCGTGGGGGAGGGCTGCTCTGGCGCTGCCTGAGTAGGCGTAGGCGGCGCCGAGGCCGGATTTTCCTGGGCCTGCTGCTGTGTCTGGTTCTTTGAACATCCGAGAACGCCACATCCGAGAATGAGGAGCAAGCTCGAGATCACGAAGATGAGCCAAAAGCTCTTACGCATGAAATGTGTCCTCCTTGATTCCACAAGTCGACGGTTCGCCCGCTTTAGGCACTGAGGGCAGCACTGGCCGGGCACTCCACTCAGCATGATGAAATCGCAGCCGCTCAACAAGAAGGCAAAGTGCGGGTATATGAAGGTAGAAGAAATACGCGGTTGCTATGCGGCTTTCTTTCGGCAGAATAGCCACGCCTTAGAGCTGAATGTGCGAACTGAGTTTTGCACGTCAGCTCTAAGGCGTGGTAATTATTGGCGCCTCTTTACGCGCGGCTGAAGCCGGGCTCTTCCACAGTTGTGTCAACTTTTCCGCGTACAAATTGTGGAAACTCGAGCGTGAAGATCAATGCTCCAAAAGTCACCAACAATTCGGACAACAATCGAGAGTTCTAGAAACTCCAGAGCGGCCGCAGAGCCGAGCATTTTCCGGTTCTCAAAACCTGCACAATCTCCAATTGGATAAAAAGGGCGCATCCATGAGAATTTTCTTACGACGGGCATGGGAGAGCCCAGGTAGCTAGACCAAACGGGACGACCTGTTCGACGGGGCCGACAACGCACAGGGGAGAGTCAACATTCCACTCTTCAAGCAGCCCTGCCGAGGTCTACCCAAACTGCATGGGATTGCCTTCTGTGGCGCACCTTATGCCCGTCGTATGCCACTTCTGATCCGGCGTTGTGAATTCCGGGTTCAGAAACGCTCATGAGGAAAACCAACCGCATCAAGACGCCAATCCTGCTGGTTGTGCTGGTGCTTGGGATCTCGGCAAGCGCACCCACTCCAGCTCAATACACGGCTATTCCCCTGCAATCGTGGACTGAGGGGCCGGTCAAGAAAGCTATTCTCGATTTTGTGACCCGCGTAACACGCCAGGATGGACCCGACTTTATTCCGCTCAGAGATCGCGTTGCCGTCTTCGACAATGACGGCACATTGTGGCCGGAGCAGCCCATCGTCCAGGTCGCTTTCATGCAAGCCAAGATCAAGGAGATGGCGGCCCAAGACCCTTCTCTCTACGAAAAGCAACCTTACAAAGCCGCGCTAAACGGAGATTTGGCCTACCTGATGCAAGCCGGCGCTCCCGCCATGATGGAACTTCTTGCCGCAACGGAAGCCAATATGAGCGATGAGCAATTCACGGCAAGCGTAAAGACCTTCTTCAAGAGCGCCAGGCATCCGAAACTTGGCGTACCTTATGCGCAAACCGCTTACCAGCCCATGCTGGAGGTCTTCGATTACCTGCGCGCCAACGGTTTTCAGATATGGATTTGCACGGGTGGAGGGATCGATTTCCTTCGGGTTATCTCCTGGGATGCCTATCAGGTTCCTCCGGAACGCGTGATCGGCAGCAGCATACAAAAGGAGTTCGTTGAAAAAGACGGAAAGTCCGTCTTATGGCGCAAAGCGCAAATCCAATCGATCAACGACAAGAACGAAAAACCCGTCAACATCAGCCTGCACATTGGCCAGCGTCCTGTGTTTACCGCCGGGAACGTGCGCTCGGGCGGAGACATTGCGATGCTTGAGTATTCCCAGGGCCGTGCCGGCCCCTCTTTCCAGTTGGTCATCAATCACGACGATGCGGAGCGGGAATTCGCTTACCGAGAAAAGGATACGAGCACGCTGACCGCAGCCAAGACCCACAACTGGAACGTCGTGAGCATGAAAAACGACTGGAAAACCGTTTTTGCGCAGCACGGAGCGGCGCAAAAGAAAGCGCAGTAAATTCTGGCCGCAAAACCACTCGATGACTATGGAGGTACCATGAAAACATCGGCACGGATCTTGAATGCATGGCGCTTCGCGCTGTTCGCAGCCGCCGTATGGATGGCGCCGGCGAGCCACGCGATTCCCCAAGACTCACAAGCCACACAGCAAGAAACGACGCAGGCCGGCCCCGCCAACCAGGAGATCCAGGTGAGAACTGGCGAGGTCGTCTATGTGTCGGGAAACGACCTGGTGGTGAAATCGCAGGACGGACAACTCCGCCATTTTGTGGTCCCGGAAGAAACCAAGTTCAACATCAACGGCCAGGACGTATCGGTACACGACTTAAAGCCCGGAATGAAGCTGACGAGAACCATTGTGACCACAACGACACCGACTGTCGTCAAGAATGTGCAGACCATTCAAGGTGTGGTATGGCAGGTGAATCCGCCAACCAAGATCATTCTGACCCTGGCTAGCGGAGAGAACAAAGAATACACAATTCCGGAAGGCACAAAGTTCAATATTGACGGCCGGGATACGAGCGTCGCCGACCTTCGAAAGGGCATGCGGGTTTCGGCTACTGTGGTGACGGAGACGCCACAAACCGAGGTCAGCCATGAGACCGCGATTTCCGGCAGCGCCCCGCCGACTCCTCCAGTGGTAGGCGTGCTGTTGATCGAACGCGTTCCGGTAGAGACTCCAGCACCCGCTCCAACGGTGACGCACGAGCCAGAGACAACCGCGGCAGCGGAACCTCCTCCGCAGCCAGAACCCGAACACCACGAGGCCGCCCCCGCGGTTGAGCATCATGCAAAGAAGCTGCCTCAAACGGCGAGTCCTTTACCTCTGGCTGGGCTTCTTGGCCTGGGCTCTCTGTTTACGGGCTTGGCACTTAGGAAGAAGCGCTAACGAGAAATCATGCAAATTAGAGGAGCAGGGCTGACCTGCTCCTTTTTCTTTCTTCTTTCCAAGCTCTCATTTCTTCCGAACCCTGGTATGTTTGGAGCTGTTTCCGAATCGCATTTGCAACGAAGAAAGCACATGAGCCGTCCTTATCAATTGCGAAGTGAGCAATGGGTTCCCCAGCCAATCGAGCGAGTCTTTGAGTTTTTTTCAGATGCCGGTAATTTGGAGAGAATCACACCCAACTGGCTTGGCTTCGAAATCTTGACGGCCCGGCCCATCGCAATGGGAGTCGGAAGCTTGATCGACTACCGGATCCGTTGGCATGGCTTGCCGATGACATGGCGAACTGAGATCCAGCGCTGGGAACCACCCGTTTTGTTTCAAGACATTCAGCTCAAGGGGCCCTATCGACTCTGGCAACATACGCACCGATTTGAAGCCGTAGAAGGAGGAACGTGTCTCTTCGACGATGTCGAGTACGCGCTGCCTTTTGGAGTTCTCGGCCGAGCCATTCACGCCATAACGATACGTAAGAATCTAGAAAACATCTTCATGCATCGCCGCGCTTGCATTCAAGCAATTTTCGGCGGACCGGTCCGAGGGCGGGGGTGAATTCAAACCGTCCACTGCGGCAAGCCCTACCGGGAATTTACATCTTTCGCCAGTCGGCTGCCTGCTCAAAAGCATGACCTGCGCGAATCACAGTGGCTTCATCAAAGTGCTTTCCAACAAGCATCATGCCCACCGGAAGACCCTCTACTTTGCCGCAAGGAACGGTCAAAGCAGGGTGGCCAGACACATCGAAGGGGCATGTGTTTTGCTGCATGTTGAGCGCTGCGTCAACGTAGATCTCGCGCGGCGCATCTACGGGAGGAATGCGGGTGGCCGGGAACGGTATGGTGGGCATCACGATGAGATCGTAATCGTGGAGCACCGCGTCATAGGCGTTGCGAAGAAGCACGCGCAGATTTTGGGCTTTGGAGTGGTAGCGATTGTGATAGTGCCGATGCATATACTCGCCCAGGATCAGGACCAACTTGACCGTCTCGGAAACATCGTTGGGATGGGCTTTCCAACCGCGCGCAAACGCTTCTTGCATTGAGGTGGTGTAGTAACCCATCCAGTTGTTCCCCATGCCATAGCCCTTAATCATCATTTCGGCCGCACCTTCGAGAATTACGCCGGTCCAGATGTGAGGCCCATCGTAGTGCATGGGCACGGAGACCTCAGTGACCGTAGCGCCCAGAGATTTCAACTCGGCAATTGCGGCGTGTACCTTGGCATCGGTGGCCGCCGCCCTTGAATCGTTCGTCGGATGGCCAAAACCTTCACGCAGCACCGCGATCTTGAGACCCTTGACTCCCTGCTTCAGTGCGCCCATATAGTCGCTGGTGCGCGCAGCAATGGTGCGCGGATCGTGGCCGTCATGGCCGGCAATGGCAGTCAGAAGGCGCGCAACATTCTCGACGCTGTTGCAGATCGGTCCACAGTGATCGACCGAATAGGAAATCGGCATGCCTCCGCTCATCGGCACCAGTCCCCAAGTCGGCTTCAATCCGGCGACCCCGCACCAACAGGACGGAGTTCGGATGGAACCACCTTGGTCACCGCCGAGAGCCATCTCCACTTCACCCGCCGCTACCAAGGCGGCGCTGCCTCCCGAGGAGCCTCCCGCACTGTGCTGGGGATTGTGGGGATTGCGGATTGGGCCGGTGGCACAGGTATGGCTGCCGGCGGAAAAGCAAAGATCTTCGCAAGCCGCTTTGCCGGAGACAGTTCCACCACTGTCGAGAATGCGTGTCACGACAGTGGCGTCGAGTTCCGGAACATAGCCTTCGAGCCATTTTGAGCCATTCATCATCGGCACACCGGCAACGCAGATATTGTCTTTAATCGCTACCTTGTGCCCTGCCAGAATGCCGGACGGCGATCCTGTAATGTCCGTTTTCCAATACCAGGCGTTGTAGGGATTTTCCTCGGCGGATGGGCGATAGCCCGGAGTACGTGGATATTTCACCGGAAGCTTGGGCTCGGGCAGCTCGTCGAGCCGATTGTAGGACGCGATTGAACCGGTCATGAGGCCACGAAATGACGCGGCATCCTCAGAGGTTAGCGTCATGCCAAACGAACCGGCAATCTCCTGAAGCTGCTCCACGGTGGGAGGGCGTACGGGCATCGTTGAATCTCCTTATTCAGCGGGAAAGGTGGAGACTCTAACATATGGCAACGGAACAGGGCCAGCTAGTCGCGAAGAATCATGCTCGCCGGCCATCTCCATTTCATAGAGGGTTCTATCCTTTTTTTCGTCGAAACAAACCCGCTATGCCCGAAGGGATGAGAAGAGGGGACACCGGCGCGGGAATCGCAGTCAACAAAGCCACGATGAGCGCTTTGATTAAAGCGGATTCGTGGTCGTCGCCGTACCACTTCTTCTGCGCCATATAGGCGATGCCTCCGAGAATGAGACCTACCGGTATGGTCGCAATCCACAGAGCGCCCCACGTCACCGCCGTGCCGAAATTCATCATCAAATCAACGGCGATTGTGAGGAAGGCCACCGCAGGATGGACCCCAAACCTCTGAGCAAATCCCCGCGCCGCGATATCGTGGGTATTCGTCACCGGCATGGGCTGCTGTTGCCCAGGAGAGCTAGCGGCACCGCAGGCGATACAAAAGTTGCTCCGTTCGGCAAGTTGAGCGCCACAATGAGTGCACCATCCCGCTGGACGGAGCGATTGAACCCTAGGAGTCGCCATAGATTTGGTGTTCCTTTCCTGCCCGCGCGGCCAAGCCATCGCGGAATATTTTCGGGCCGGGTACTTGCTTAGGAGAGTTTTCGTTCACTGCAAAGACAATCGGTTTCCGTTTTTCTTCTTTCCTTTCGAACCCTATTAAGGAAACCATCGCCATTGACGGTGTGCCTATACCGGCGAGAAAAGCCGCGAAGAAATTGCCGGGCAAGCAAATGCCATCGCACATACTATGACCCAAACTCGGGGATTGTTACACTCTCTTTTTTTTGCCAGCTATGCAAAAGTTTGCGCAGACGGCCGAAGAAACGAGCAGTCAAAATTGGGCAAATCTCGGGATGGTAAGGACCACTCATCATGTGCAGTACTCTGCGGTGGCCGCGCATCGCGGACAAGAATGCCGCAGAGTTGCTTCGTGTTTTCCATACGGGATTCCACATAAGGACCGTCGATAGTTACGACGTCGCGAACGCTACCCGGAGATGATCTTGCGCGTGGTACAAATACATGTGCCCCTGTCGAAGGCAAAGCAAAAACTTGGCATCCTCCTCTCCGGGCGAGGCTCGAATTTTGAGGCAATCGCAGATTCGATCGCCGCCGGGCGATTGCAGGCTGAGATCGCCATTGTTATCTCCAATCGCGCCGAAGCTCCCGGTCTGGAAACGGCCCGCAAGCGAGGACTCGGCGCCACCCTCATCCCCTCAAAGGGACGCAAACGGGAAGAACACGATGCCGAAGTGGTAACGGCCCTACGCCTGGCGCAGGTTGATTTCGTCTGCCTTGCCGGATACATGCGTTTGCTCTCACCGGAGTTTATCCGCGCTTTCCCCGGACGCATCCTCAACATCCATCCATCGCTGCTGCCTGCCTTTCCCGGTCTCGATGCCCAAAAGCAGGCGCTTGATTATGGGGTCAAGGTTTCGGGCTGCACCGTTCATTTTGTCGATGAACATCTCGACCACGGTCCGATCATCTTGCAGAAGACCGTTGCAGTGGCTGAAGGGGATGATGAGCATACTCTGGCAGCAAAGATCCTGGAGCAGGAGCACATCGCCTATAGCGAAGCCATTGCCCTGGTGCTCTCTGGCGCAGTCTCCATTGAGGGGCGCAAGGTCGCAAGGAAGAATCCGACGGAACCCGAATAAAAATATGCTTCGAGTAAAACTCCTGCATCCTTCGGCCAAGTTGCCAACCATTGCCCATCCCGGCGAAGACCTTGGCTATGACATCTACTCGGCAGAAGACCTGACGATTCCTGCCAAGGGCCACGCCGCTGTTTCCACCAAGATCGCCGTTGAGTGCAGCTCGCCTTCCGGAGAAAAGATGGGAGCTTTGCTGCGCGACCGTTCTTCCATGGCGGCGCGGCGCCTGGTTTTGACCGGAGGCGTGATTGACGCCGGTTATCGCGGTGAAATTCGGGTGCTTATGGAAAACCTGGGCGACGCCGACGCCACGATTCATGCGGGCGATAAAATTGCCAACATGGTTCCCTATCCGGTTCTTACAGGGGAGATTCATGCGGTGGATGAATTGACGGATTCCGAGCGCAAGGCGACGGGGTTCGGTTCCAGCGGACGCTAGAGCACCTGGAAGCCTATGTAGGAAAGAGCAATAACGATAAAGCCGCAGCATTCCCCTATAATCGAACGCAATGCCTACTTTTGCTCCTGTAGACGAACAACTCGCGTACATCAAGAAGGGCTCGGCCGAGATTATCCACGAAGCCGAACTCCGGAATCGGCTGGAGCAGTCGAGAACGTCCGGAAAGCCGATGTTGGTGAAAGCGGGCTTTGATCCCACCGCACCCGACCTCCACGTAGGCCATACCGTCCTGATTCGGAAGCTCAAGCATTTCCAGGACCTCGGTCACACGGTCATCTTCCTGATTGGCGATTTTACCGGGATGATCGGCGATCCAACCGGACGCTCGGCGACTCGTCCGCCGTTGACGCGACAGGATATCGAACGCAACGCCGAGACCTACAAAGCGCAGGTCTTTAAAATTCTCGATCCACAAAAAACCGTTGTCGATTTCAATTCCCGCTGGTTCTCTGCCTTCACGCCCGAAGATTTTGTTCGCCTCGCGGCGAAATATACGGTCTCGCAGATGCTGGAGCGGGAAGACTTTCATAAGCGTTTTCAGGACGAGAAGCCGATCGCTCTCCACGAGCTTCTCTACCCGCTCTGCCAGGGATACGACTCGGTTGCGCTTCAGGCCGATGTAGAACTGGGTGGCACCGATCAGAAATTCAACCTGCTAGTAGGCCGCGAATTGCAGCGGAGCCATGGCCAGCCTTCGCAAATCGTCCTTACGATGCCTATTCTGGAAGGTACGGACGGCGTTCAGAAGATGTCGAAGTCGTATGGAAACTATATCGGCATCAACGAGCCCCCGCAGGAAATCTACGGCAAAGCCATGTCGATTTCCGACACGCTGATGTGGCGCTACTACGAATTGCTTACGGACGTAAGCATGGCCGGAATCGAGGAGATGAAGGCGGATACAGCCGCGGGCCGCAAGCACCCGATGGAGCTGAAGAAAGACCTCGCGCACCGCATTACGCGGGATTTTCACTCCGAGCAAGCAGCCAAAGAGGCAGCCGAAAACTGGACACGCCAGTTTCAGCGGGACGAAGTGCCGGAGGAACTGGAAGTTCAGGAGATGGCTCTTCACGACATCGCTGCCGAGGCCCAAGGACAGGCGTCCGATCCTGCGAACGTCCGCATGGACAAACTGATGGTGAATGCCGGCTTAGCGGATTCGGCCAGCGACGCTCAACGTAAGCGAAAGCAAAAGTCCGTCCGCATCGACGGCCAAACCATTGAGCAGCACGTGCTTCCGGTGGGGCGCGATTTTGTTCTTCAAGTGGGAAGGCGCATGAAGAGGATCCGGCTCACTTAGTTCCCCCTCACTCGGAGGCAGCGTTTTCTTGATATTTTGAATTTTGAGCTTTTATTTTTGCGGTCGATCCTGTGCTGTAATTCCAGAGTGGAAACGAGGTAGGTTCTTGACGCCGGAGTCTATTTCAGGTGGAATAAAGGCTACCATGACCAAAGCCGATCTGATCGAGGAAGTCTCTCGTCTTGCGGAACTAACGCGCAAAGACAGCGAAGTCATCGTGGAGACAATTTTTGATAGCGTGGTGCGCTCCTTGCGCACCGGAGACAAGATTGAGATCCGCGGCTTTGGAAGCTTTCGCACGCGCCAGCGCAAGCCGCGAGTTGGGCGGAATCCCAAGACCGGAGCGCGTGTAGAAGTTCCCGCAAAAAAGATTCCCTATTTCAAGCCCAGCAAAGAACTTAAAGACCTGATCAATAGCGAAGCGGAGGCGGCCAGCGCGGCCTCTGCGCCAGCTTCGCCGGAAGTTCCACCCGCACCTCCAGCGCCCTTGCCAAATAGCTAGAGAAGCGCAGGGCCTTAGGCGCAATTATGCTGAAAACTCCTAAGCGTGGATACCCACGATCGCCATCATGCGTCCGGTAAACCCTTTTTCCGAGCGGTGGGAGAAGAACTTTCTTACATTGCAGGCGGTACATTCATTTAAGACTTCGATTTGCTTTTCCGGAACGCCCGCCGAGAGCAACTGGCGGCGGTTGGCCTCCTGCAAATCCAGGTGAAGCGTGGGGCCAAGATCGCTGTGGCCTGGGGCGCGGGCCGTCAAGAAAAGCAGGGGATATTTTTCATGCACCGGGTTCGAGTCAAACACCTCATGAAATAACTCGTCCGCGTAGTCAAATTGCGATTGGAAGCTGCTTTTGAGCTCCTCGCCAACTTCATAACAGCACTTCTGGATTCCGGGACCAATGGCGGCATAAATATCTTGCGGGAGAGAGCCATACCTATGCCGCATGATTCCCAATCCCTTCTCCACAATCCTTGCAACTGTGCCACGCCAGCCCGCATGAAAGGCCCCGACCGCGCGGTTTTTTTTGTCCACCAGGATCACGGGGAAACAGTCGGCCGTAAGAATGCCGAGGGCGATGTTTGGCGCGTTCGTGGTGAAACCATCGCCCGCCAATGGCCCGACCACCGGTTCGTGAACTACGTGGATGATATCCGAGTGAAGCTGGCGAAGGGTGGTGAGGGGCCAGCTCTTGTGGCCTCGGGTCCTACCTTGCCCTTTAGCACCCAGGGCTGTGAGGAAAGATTCACGGTTCTTTTCCACCGATAGGCGCTTGTCATCTTTGGTGAATCCGAGATTGAGCGTGCGTCCCCCGTAACACGTAGTAAGCCCGTACAATCTCGTGCTAAATCCATGGACGAGCCATGGAATCTTCTTCAAGCTTGCGGCTTGCAGAGACTGTGGCCGCTTTTGACTCGGGGTTTGAGGAGAGGAAGTTTTTTTTACCAACGCCGGCACAAACCCATTCTAAATCGAGAGGTGGGGACATCTATGCGCGGAAATGAAAGAGACGGCTCAGCACCGCTGAAATCCAAGCCAACCTGTATATCGAGAGGCCGCATCTCAATCCGATGCGCCAGCCTGAGCACCACCAAATCGCCAATCTCAAGAGGTAGGAGCGCCTTCATTGCAACATGGGAGCAACATGGGATAACTGCAATAGTGCTATAGTTTACGGGGTACTCAATAGGTCGCACGGAGCCTCTCCCAAAAGTGCGATCTCTACTCTTGGGCCGCTTGGCTGAGATGACATGCAAAGATCCCACGGGCTTCCGGAACCAACAACTTGTTCGGCCAGACAACTCGGCCAGAAACCCTGGTCACGGGCGTCCGACTGGCAAGGCAAGATGAGCCTAGTCATCGGGCTGGAAAATCGAAAACCGCAGATTGAAGACTAACGAAGATGCGGTTAACGCAGCATGGGCGAATGAAGTTTGATGGTTCCGCAATTTTCAGCAAGCGGACCGTAGATGGGGTTGATCGAAGCAGGCAGGCGGCGTGCCAGGAAAAGGGCAAGAACGAAGGAGGCCCTCGATGCCGGTTGAACGCGTATCCGGCGGTTCGAGTCTGATCGACGTACTCGACCGGATACTCGACAAAGGAATTGTGATCGATGCCTGGGTACGAATTTCCCTGGTGGGCATCGACCTAACCACGGTCGATGCCAAAGTAGTGGTGGCGTCCATCGAGACGTTTCTTCCCGGAGCCAATCCAGCGAGCGGCATCACTCCGAAAGAAGAAACGGGTGAACCCACGGGCGGCAAAGAAGCTACACAAGGTCTCATCGAAGTTGCGCCGGAAGCGGACCGTCGTAACAGTAAATCCCGGCGTTCGACCAAGCGAAATCTAGCCTGATCGGGAGTGGCGCGGATGGCAACGGCTGAAATTCGGGTTCCCACAGGGCGTTCCAATGGCAAGCGCGCCGGCGCTGAGAGCCATTCGGGAGTTTTGCGGCTGCTCGATGCAGAACGTTCAGAGGAAATCTTCCCCCTACTGTTAGAGGAAATCGTTGCACTCGGCTATCCACGGGGGCTGGTTGCCGAAGTTAATTTCGACACTGGAGACATCGCGCCCACGGCCGCGCTTCGGTGGCCGAAGCAGACGCTTGCCGGATTCAACACGGCCCTCTGGATGTCCGAGCACTTTCTGGTTTCGGTGCTCAGCACCAACCAGCCGGTGGTTCTCAATAAGACCGATGTGCACAATCGGCCCATCTATATCCATCCGATTCTCTTTTCCAGCAGCCAGCCCTGTTGGGAGGCCGACCGCCTGCGAACCGGCGGCTGCCTCGCAGCCCGGAACTATCGCAAGCAGAGGCGAATCCGGCTCGAAGAGCAAGTTTGCGCCACCTGTGGCATGCGCGCTTACGCCGCAGCGGTGGTGGTGGAGATTCCCCGCCGCCTAACCGCTCAGGCCAGCGCGGAGCTGCGCGAGCTGATCGAAACCGCCAATCGCCTGCTTTCCCGGCTCTACAAGACCGAGTATTACTACAACCGCATGCGCGACATGGAAATCACCATTGCCCAGATGGGAACGGTCATGCAAAGCATGGCTGATCCGGTGATTCTGACCGACACGCAGCATCGGGTGATGATGCAAAACAAGGCGGCCGAGCATTTTTTCAAGGCACCCGATGAGATGACCGAGGGGCTGGTGCGCGCCGTTGAACTGAATAATCTTCTATTCTCCGCGACTCTTTCTTCCATGCTGGTCTCCGACGGCGACTCGCACTGCGATCTCACGCTCGTGGATGTGATCGAAGGCGAAGAGATGCTGTTTGAGGCAGTCTCGGCTCCCACGTTTGGTCCCGACGGCACCCAGATCGGCACGGTCACGGTGATGCACGATGTAACCGAACTACGGGCCACCGATCAGAAGCTCCGCGCCAACTTCGAGAAATTGCGCGATGCCGAAGAGATGGTCCGCCAGGACCGTGATCGCCTGAACCTGATTATCGAGAATGTCGGCGACCCGATTATTGTTTGCGACGGCGACGCCAAGATCGTTCTGGTCGATCCCCTGGCCGAGGAGCTATTCGGAGTTTCAGCGGGAGACCGGCGCAGTGAAGTGCAAAGCAGGAATCAGACTCAGCTAGCCGCTTATGTGAGTTCGTTTACTTACTCCTTTGCCGAGCGGGAAACGACACCGCTCAAGCTCTTCAATCCGGCGCTGCGCCAGGAAATTGAATATGACGCGCGGGCTGGAAAGATCTTTGATGAGCGCGGGCAAGTCTCGTATTCGGTTACAGTGCTCCGCGATCTGACCGCTCTGCGCCGTGTTGAGCAGCTCAAGATCGAGCGGCGCATGCTAGAAATTGAGAAGTTCGCGGCCACGGGCAGGCTGGCGGCCACCATTGCCCATGAGGTGAACAACCCCATGGAGGCCATCAAGAACGCCATCTACCTATTGGCGGGATATATTCCCGAAGGCGCGATGCCCGTCTATAACATCCTCAAGTCGGAGACGGAGCGCGTAGCCCGCATCGTGCGCCAGATGCTAGGTCTGTATCGCAACACCGAGCAGGTCAAACCGGTCAAGGTCAATACCATCATCGAAGATACGCTGTTGCTGCTGAATCGCCAGCTTCAGCGCGCGAACATTGAAGTCAAGACGGACCTTGGGACGCTCCCCGATGCCGTTATCGCCGCCGACCAGATTCGTCAGGTGCTCTCCAACCTAGTGATCAACGGCAAGGATGCAATGCCCAACGGCGGCAAGTTGATGATTCGGTCGCGCCACGTGGTTGGCCGCGACGAGGTGCGCGGGTGGGTTCGCATCCTGATCGCCGACACAGGCACAGGCATTCCGCCGGAAATGCTGCGCACGATCTTTGAACCCTTTGTAACCACCAAGGGCGAGAAAGGCACCGGCCTGGGACTGTGGATCGTAAAGGGCATTATCCAGAACCATGCAGGCAAGATTTCGGTAAAGAGCAAGGCTGGAAAAGGAACGGTCTTTAAGATCGATTTGCCGGTCGTGAAATTGTGAAATTGGTTGGCAAAAACCGCATTCTGGTCGTGGACGACGAGGTTCACGTACTTATTACTTATCGTCTAATCCTGGAGCAGCAAGGTTACGACGTAACCGCCTGCACCACCGCAGGAGAGGCAATTGAAATTGTGGAAAGGAGAAGCTTCGACCTGGTGTTGTGCGACTATTCATTGGATGAGCAGCACACAGGCTTCGAGGTAATTCTGGCCGCCAGGAGGCGCGACCCCAGTGTTCCCGCCGCGCTGTTGACCGGCTATGCCACCAAGGAAACAGCGGAGGAAGCCGGGCGCATGAATATTGCCGTGATGTTCAAGCCGATTGAGATTGAGGAATTTCTGCTGAATACCTCAAAAATGCTGAGGAGCGGCGATGAACCCCGCCAAGAAACCGCTTAAGAAACTGGCCACGCGCGGGCCTGCCGCAGTGCAAGATCCTCCACGCCAGGCAGCCCCAAAGGTAAATCACGAGGCAAAGCCCGAAGCGAAGAATGAGCTGAAGAATAACGCCCCCGAAACAGGGGCACAGCTCCTTTCCTCCCATCGTGTTCCGTCGAGGCTAGTGTCGTCCAAGCGTGTTTCTTCCGCAATTGCGCCCTCTGAAATCTCTTCCTCACAATTGGCTTCTGCAAGGCAGGATCCTCCCCCGAAGGGCCGCTACGTTTATGGCGTGATTGAATCGGAGGCGCCGGTGATGCTCGGCAAGAGCAACCTGGGCGGGGTGAACGAGGACGTTTACACGGTCCATCATGGCGACATAGCCGCGGTGGTAAGCCACAGTTCGGCGTTCATCTTCGATCCAACGCGCGACAACGCCTTGGCCCATGAGCACGTTATCGAATCGACGATGAAAAACTTCACCATTATTCCGGTGAGCTTTGGCACGGTCTTCCGCACCGACGACGATATTCGCGAGGTTCTGAAGAGCATAGATTCAACCTTGAAGGATGTGCTGCGGCAGATGTCCGGAAAGCTGGAGTTTGGATTGAAGGTCACCTGGGACCGCGACCGCATTATCGAAGAGTTGAAGCGGGAGCACGATGAGATCCATCGTTTCCATCAGGAGCTTACCCGGAAGCACTTGCAGTCCACCTATTTCGCCCGCATGCAGCTTGGCCGCATGATCGATAAAGCCCTGGCCGAGCTTGCGGCGGCTTATGTTCGCGATATCTACGACTACCTGCGCAACGCATCGGTGGCTTACCGCGACAATAAGCCTATTGGCGACAAGATGATTCTGAATGCCGCGTTCCTGGTAGAAAAGGAGCGCGAGGCAAACTTCGATATCGCCGTGAACCGGATCGCACAGAAGTTTGGAGAGCGTCTCAATTTCAAGTACACCGGTCCGTGGCCTCCTTACAATTTCGTGAACATACGACTCAAGCTAGAGAAAAAAGGGGCTTCCTAAGCCCGTCTTCGGTGTGATCGCCCTGAAAAGGCCGAGCCAATCTACCCTTTGGGAACTCATTTACACTATCCCGCATGCGAGATCCGGTTGAACTGGAGATATTCAAGAACATCTTCCATTCCATAGCGGAAGAGATGGGCGCAGCCCTGCGCCGCACGGCATTTTCTCCCAACATCAAGGAGCGGCGAGACTATTCCTGCGCAGTCTTCGACAGCGAAGGGGAGGTTGTCGCCATGGGCGACCACATGCCGGTGCATCTCGGCTCCATGCCTATGTCGGTGCGGGCGGCAATCGAAACGCTCCAACTCAATCCGGGCGATGTAGCCGTGCTGAACGACCCTTTTTGCGGTGGCACGCACCTACCGGACGTCACGCTGGTGGCCCCGGTGTTTCCTCATTCCGGCGTATCGAATCTGGGCCTGCCTAAGACCCAGACGAAGGCGAAGGCGATCTCGGTCAACGGCCCGCGCGCGCAAAAATCTGCCTCGGTTAGAAACGGCGATGCGGCCCGGCAGGCAAAAGCGATTCGCGCTCATTCGCCGGCCTCGAAGGTGAAGCCTGGGACCAAGCCCTATTTTTACGTTGCCTCGCGCGCCCACCACGCTGATGTTGGCGGCACCTACGCCGGATCGATGGGAATTTGCCGCGAGATCTATCAGGAGGGACTGCGCATTCCTCCGATCAAGTTGATAGAGTCCGGGCAGTTGCAAAAAGATGTGTTCCGTCTCCTGCTCAGCAACGTGCGCACTCCCGAGGAGCGCGAAGGCGATCTGAACGCTCAAATCGCCGCCTGCCACACAGGCGCAGCCCGCCTGCTGGAAATTGTAGAGCGCTACGGATTGCCGCGCGTGCGTCTCGTGATGGATGAGCTTCAAGACTACTCGGAAAGAATGATGCGGACCTTCCTGTCGCAAGTTCCGCCCGGACGATACGCCGCAGAAGATTTTCTTGACGACGATGGCGTGGGCTCAGGTCCGGTGCGTATCGCCGTGACTCTGGAGTTCCACAAGGCGTCAGCCGGTAAGCCTTTGGTGACGGTCGACTTCACCGGAAGCTCGCCGCAGGTTGCAGGCAGCATCAATGCTGTAGAAGCCATTACCTATTCAGCTTGTTTTTATGTCTTCCGCTGCCTGCTGGTGGAAGACGTTCCGGCCGCTGCGGGACTCATGCGTCCAGTCCGCCTAATTGCCCCTCTCGGATCAGTGGTGAACTCTCATCCTCCCGCTGCCGTAGCCGGTGGAAACGTTGAAACTTCTCAGCGGATCGTCGATGTTCTCCTGCGCGCTCTGGCACACGCCATGCCCAGCCGCATTCCTGCCGGTTCTTCCGGCACCATGAACAACCTCACGATTGGCGGTATCGATCAGCGCACCGGAGAACCATTTGCCTATTACGAAACCATCGCCGGTGGCATGGGAGCTCGTCCCGATCGCGCGGGTGTAAGCGGCGTGCATACTCATATGACCAACTCGCTCAATACTCCGGCCGAGGCTCTGGAGTACGCCTACCCGCTGCGAGTCACACAGTATTCGCTGCGTAGAAATAGCGGCGGCAAGGGAAAATTTCAAGGGGGCGATGGCATCATCCGCGAAATTGAGCTGCTCACCGATGCGGAGGTGACCCTGCTCGCCGATCGCCGCACACGCGGCCCCTACGGACTTGATGGAGCCTCAGACGGCGCTCCCGGCGTCACCGAGGTGGTGCGCAGCAACGGCCAGCGTGAAAGATTGCCAGGCAAGACGAGTTTGCGTCTGAAAAAAGGTGAACGCATCAGAATTGAATCTCCGGGCGGCGGCGGCCATTAGGCCAATGCGCCGATGCACCGATCAGATTTTTCCGACGGGGTTGCCGTTTGACCGGGATTTCTCATCCTTGCTAAACTAAAGGTTTTATAGCCACTTATCGTTCAAGAAGAAGGTTCTCCAGTGTCAAGCTATACCCGTCGTCAGTTGAAAGAAGACAAGTTTGCCGAAACCGCCTCCGAGGCGGTTCATTGGGCGTCAGGCCACCGCAAAGGAATGGTCATCGGTGTTGCCGCCGGTTTGGCCGTTGTGCTGCTCGGTGTAGGCGCGTATTTTTGGTGGAGCCACCAGACCGAACAGGCGAACGTCGCGCTCAGCAAAGCGATTCGGACGTTCACCGCCCCACTGCGTCCTGCCGGCACTCCTCCCAACGAAAGCATGCAAACGTTCACCAGCATTGCCGAGCGCGGAACTCAAGCGGAAAAAGAGTTTAAAGCGGTAGCCGACGGCTACTCCATGACGCAGCCTGGAAAGGTTGCGAGCTACATGGCCGGAGCCGCCGCACTGCAGGCCGGCAACAATGCCGACGCTGAAAAGCAGTTGAAAGCCGCGGCAGCTTCCGGTGGCCGCGACATCGCCGCGCTCTCCAATTTTGCTTTGGCGGGGCTATATCGCTCCACCAACCGACAGGCCGACGCCGCCCGGATTTACAAGGATCTCTCTGACCAGCCCACCAATACCGTCTCCAAAGCGCAAGCGCAGCTGGCGATGGCGGAGATGTATGAGGCTTCCGATCCCAAGCAGGCGGATGGCATCTATGAGCAGGTAAAGAAAGAGAATGCGGACAACGCCGCGGGGCAAATTGCCGCCGCCAAGCTGGCCAAGAAGTAAGATCGGGAAAGCCCGCATTGTAAGCGGCAAACCCTGAACGAAAGCACGCATCTGTTTCGAGGGTGGAGAAATTGTTTCTTACCACTTAAGCAGGAGCGTTCTTATGAAATCCTTCTTGGCGGGATTAAGTATTGGTATTG
Organism: Candidatus Angelobacter sp.; assembly: GCA_035295685.1. Classification (GTDB taxonomy): domain Bacteria; phylum Acidobacteriota; class Terriglobia; order Terriglobales; family Acidobacteriaceae; genus Angelobacter. Next base: position 36,283 of record DATGIO010000053.1, on the reverse strand, counting down.
GTCTGGGTGTGCTTTTTGCTCCATTGGCGGGGCATGAGACACGCGGCAAAATTGGCGAACGGGCCGGTGATCTGGCGGATAAAGCCCGAGATTTTGCCGATCAGGGGCGCGAGCGAGTACGCAACACGGTGTCCGCAATCCGCAGCAAGGCGGAGCGCATCGCCAACAGCGACACGGTGTCTGCCATTCGCAGCAAAGCCGATCGATTTGCAGAAGGCCGCGAAAATGCCACTGGTACCGAGCCTTCGCGCAATCTGTAAGGCCGTATCGCCCTTCAGAACGAAACAAAAGCAGCGTTTGATCACGGGAGGACGGTGGCGATTGTCCGCCGTCCGGCCCGAATCTTGACACAGCTTCAGCCCCCCTTTATCCTAAAACTTATTCTCTAAAGCCTTTCCGTCAGGATTTTCTAATCAAATTCACTATTCCGGAGTGGCCCTTATGTTCATAAAAATAAAGGAGCTTGAGCTACGGAAAATTGAATACGACGAGAATATTGCGCCTGGACAGATCGATTTAGGCCAAGAAGTCACGCAGACGGGCGTTGTTCGGGCTACAGGGCGAGCAGAGTTGATCCGGGAAAATCGTGGTCCCCACGAGGTGGTTGAGGATATCCGGTTAGTTGGCAGGTTTTCCGCCAAGGTTGAGACCTTGTGCGGCCGCTGCCTCGATCCGGTGGAGCACTCCCTGACCGAGGAATTTGACCTCATCTATCGCCCTACGGGTGTGGACGCGGTGAAAGAAGATGCCTCCATTGGACTGGCGGAAACCGAAATCGGTTACTATCGAGGAGAGGGTCTGGAACTGAACGAAGTGATTAAGGAGCAGATTTTGCTCGCGCTTCCGATCAGGCCACTCTGCCGTGCCGACTGCAAGGGCCTTTGCCCCAGGTGCGGCTCAAATCGCAATGTGGAAAGCTGCGACTGTGCGCAGACAGTTGCCGATCCGCGGTGGTCGGCTCTGGAAGATCTACGAAAGAAGCTAGAAAGTTAAGAAGGAAGGTCGAATTTCATGCCAAATCCAAAAAGGCGCCACTCGAAGGCTCGCACCTCGAAGCGGCGCGCTCACGATCATCTCGTCGCCCCTGGACTCTCCGAGTGCCCGAACTGCCACGAGAAAAAGAGGCTGCCCCACAGGGTGTGCCCTAATTGTGGTCATTACAAAGACCGTGAAGTTCTGGAAGTGAAGGAGTCCAGTTAACCTGTTCGGTTCCGAATCCACCCCAGTGGGACAAATTACGATAGCCGTCGATGCGATGGGCTCCGATCGCGCTCCCAAGCCTGAAGTCGAAGGGGCCGTACTCGCTGCCCGCCATCACAATGTCAGGGTTTTGCTGGTTGGGCCTACCGATCTCATCAAACGGGAATTGGAATTTCACCCTTCCGCGCAGGATCTGCCGCTGCAGATTGTGAATGCCACCGAAGTCATCGGCATGCATGAAAAAGCCGCACAGGCGGTTCGCAGCAAGCGGGATTCCACCATGCGTGTCGGCCTGCGCCAGGTGCGCGACCTCCATGCCAGGGGTTTCGTTACCGCCGGAAATACCGGCGCAGCGATGGCGACCGCCAAAATGGTGCTGGGGGCTTTGCCGGGTGTGGATCGCCCGGCCTTGGCCGCGGTGTTTCCAACGTCCAACGGCAAGCCGTGCATCATGATCGATGTGGGAGCCAACGTCGATTGCAAGCCGCAGAACCTCGCGCAATTTGCCGTGATGGGCGAGATTTATTTTCGCGCCATCTTCAACGTGCATAAGCCCAGCGTTGGCTTGCTCTCCATCGGTGAGGAAGAGTCCAAAGGAAACGAGTTGACGCGGCAGGTCTTCGGCATTCTCAAGGGTATGCCGCTGAATTTCATTGGAAACGTGGAAGGCCGCGATCTTTATAACGGGCGGGTCGACGTTATTGTTTGCGATGGTTTCGTGGGTAACGTGGCGCTTAAGATTTCCGAAGGGCTCGTGGAAACCGTCCGGTTCATGCTCAGAGAGTCCCTGCGCTCCACCATCACCTCGCAGGTGGGTGCTCTGCTTTCGCGAAGGGCCTTTTCCGATTTCAAAAAGCGCCTTGATTATTCGGAATATGGCGGCGCTCCTCTCCTGGGGCTGAAGGGCGTGGCGATTGTGGGCCATGGCTCCTCCAACGCCAACGCCATCAAGAACGCCATCCGCGTCGCCCGCCAGTTTGCAGAATCGGGTATCAATGCGCGAATCGAGCAAGAGCTTGCTCAGGGACGCGCTGAAACCGCCGAACCTGCCGATTCGACCGCGCCGGCCGAGGCCTGGAAAGAAATTTCATGACGCATCGTTCGATTGCCTTTTTGTTTCCTGGGCAAGGATCGCAGGCTGTGGGAATGGGCAAAGAACTGGTGACGCTCTATCCAGTGGCGCACCAGACTTTCGAAGAGGCCGATGAAGCCCTGGGAATGTCCATTTCAAAGCTCTGCTTTGAAGGGCCGGAAGACCAACTCAGGATGACCGAGATTACTCAGCCGGCCATCCTCACGATCAGCACTGCCACCTCTCGCGTACTGAAGGAAAAAGGCATTACGCCCCAATTTGTAGCCGGTCACAGCTTGGGCGAATACTCCGCCCATGTAGCCGCCGGAACCATTGCCTTCGCCGATGCGGTTCGCACTGTGCGCAATCGCGGCAAATATATGCAGGAGGCCGTACCTGCCGGGCAAGGCGCGATGTCCGCAATTGTCGGAATGCCCCTCGATCAGCTTCGTCAGGTCTGTGCCGAAGCCGCGGAGGGAGAAGTCGTCTCTCCCGCGAACATTAATTCACCTGACCAGATCGTGATCTCCGGCAGCCAGAAAGCTGTTGAGCGGGCCACGGAGCTTGCCAAAGAGCGCGGCGCTCGCAAATCGCGCATGCTACAGGTAAGCGCCCCTTTCCATTGCGCGCTCATGGAGCCTGCCCAGCGACGCCTCGCCCAGGATCTTCTCCAGATCAAGTTCAGCGAGCCTCAGATCACGGTTATCGCCAACATCGATGCCCAGCCAAAAACGTCCGGCGAATTCTCGCGCCAGGCCCTCATCGAGCAGGTGACCGGAGCCGTGCAGTGGGCCGCGGCAATGCAGAAGATGATCGAGCTTGGAATCCAAGCCTATATCGAGGTTGGACCCGGCAAGGTGCTCACGGGCCTGATGCGCCAGATCGACCGCGCCCAGCGCTGCACCAACGTCGAAGACGAAGCTTCTCTCCAGAAGACGCTTGCAGCCTTGGAAGCGAGCGTCGAACCATCGGTTGGCGGAACGCCGTAGAGCCGCAACCCTGCGCTGCAATTCTCTGACTTATTTTTTGCGTTATTTTTTTGCCCTATTTGTTCGCAGCGAGAGATTGGCGTCACGCGCCAAACGCCAGCGGGCTTCGGCTTCCCTTCTGAACAAGGTGAGCGTTGTAACCACGGCGGCGTACCAGTTCGCCATCGGGCGGAGTACGTCAACGTGAAATGATGATACGTTGATTGCAGATCTACACTGGCCAATCATAATGACCAATCCAAACCCTGCTCCCGACCCCCAGGAGGCCTTGCTTCATCCAGAAGTCGGTGAGGGATTCAAACTTCCCGCCGCCGTTTTGCTCGACAACGTGCGCAGCATGTACAACGTGGGCGCATTCTTCCGTGCTGCCGATGGCGTAGGCTTGGAAAAATTATGCCTCGCCGGCATTACGGCTTATCCACCCAAAAAAGCGATCTCGAAGACTGCCCTGGGCGCGGAAGAAACCGTTTGCTGGGAACACGATTGGGATGCCACAAAGTTGGCACAGGATCTGATGCGCGAGGGATTTGAAATCGCAGCCATTGAAACTGGCCCTCGTTCCATCGACCTTTTTGAATGGCAACCAAAGTTCCCTGTCTGCGTTGCATTTGGAAACGAGGTAGAAGGGCTAGGGCCGGAGTTGCTGGAAATGGCCGCCGTGCATGTGCGCATCCCGATGCTGGGCAAGAAAAATTCCCTGAACGTCGCAACGGCAGGAGGGGTTGTGCTTTATGAATTGCTGCGCAAATATCGTGCTCTGGCCAAAAGTACGAAGTAGGTCGGCTGTTTGCCGGAATCGCTCTCCACGGAAACGACAAAGCCGGGCTATCTAACCGCAGAAGCAATCCATTCCTTCGATCCACTTCCCCTTTCGGGACCACGATCTACTTAATCCTCGGATTCTCTATTCCCCGCAATCTTTCCTAACCGCCAGCACCCGATTCGGTCTAAGTTAAGCGAATGGAAGGCACCGATGCAGCGGTAGTGGCGCGGGTTTTGGCCGGTGACAGGGATGCGTACCGCGTCCTGGTCGAACGCCATTCTCGCGGCATATACAGCGTGATTTATCGCATGACCGGCAACCCGGAGGATACCGAGGAAATTCTCCAGGAGACTTTCCTGCGCGCCTACAACAGCCTGGGGAAGTTTGAGCTGCGCTCCAGCTTTTCGACCTGGCTCTACCGCATCGCTGTCAATCGCACGCTCGATTTCCTCAACGCAAAAAAGATGACGGATACATACCAAATCTCGGAAAGTCCCGACGCGGAGGAGAATCCCAGGGAAATCCAACTTCCTTCGCAGGCTCCAGGGCAAGATCGGCTGCTGCTCAGCGCCGAAATCAAAGATAAAGTGGCAGCCGCGCTGAAACGGTTGACAGCGGCGGAGCGCGTCGCCTTCACCCTACGGCATGTTGAGGGCAAGTCGATTGAAGAAATTTGCCAGGCGTTGGACCTGAAAACCGATGCCGCCAAGAACACGATCTTTCGCGCGGTGCAAAAACTACGGCAACAGCTTGCACCGCTGGTGGGAGCGGCACAATGAAACATTTAACGGAACAGCAAATCGTTCTGCATTATTACGGCGATGCTCTTGATACCGTTCAAGTGGATGCCCATCTGGCTGCGTGCGCCGAATGCAAGGAGAAGTTCGATCAGTTGAAGGGCGTGCTTGCTCTGGTCGAACCTCCTCTGGTTCCCGATCTCCACGAGAGCTTTGAGCAGCGCACTTGGCTACGGTTGCAGGATAAGCTGCCGTTGCGTCCCAAGGCGAGATTCACGTTCACATGGTTTCCCCGGTGGGCTCTGGCAACGGCGATTGCCGTCTTGATGATTGGCTCATTCGTGGCTGGACGCTTTTGGCCACGGCAACCCGCGCAGCCGCAAGAGGCCGCAAGCAATCCTCAACGCGTGGTGCTGGTGGCGGTAGGCGATCATCTCGAGCGTTCGCAGATGCTGCTGGTCGAGATCATGAATGCCGGCGCTGGGACGGGAACAACGTTCTCCCAGGAGCAGAAGCAGGCGCGCGAACTCCTGGACGCAAACCGTCTCTACCGGGTAAGCGCGCAAAAGACCGGAGATCCGGAGGTCGCACAGATGCTGGATTCGCTGGAGCGGGTGCTGGCGGAAGTGGCGAACAGTCCCTCAGACATGGTGTCACAAGACCTTCCGGTAGTTCAGCGGCAGATTCAGTCACAAGATCTGCTGTTCAAAATTCGCGTGCTAGGCACGAAGGTTCGCCAGGAAGAAAAACCCGCGGCCCGTAACTCTCAGAATCAGAGGCAACTATAACGATGAAGCACACACTTTTGTTCTTTCTCACGCTCGTATTCGGATTACACGGGGTCCCGGTAAAGCTGCTCGCGCTTGCGCCACAAGCGACGGAAGCGCCCATGGGCTTCCTGGAATCGCAGAACCCAAACACCAAAGAAGAGGAAGTTTACGCCTCCGCCAAAGACGCGCTGGATCAAGGCGAATATGAAGATGCCGCAAAAACATTCGGCGAAGTCGCAAAAATGCGCAGCCGCCGGGCCGATGCCGCGCTCTACTGGAGGGCCTATGCCCTGAACAAGGTAAAGCGCAATAGCGAGGCTTTGTCGACCGTGGATCAGTTGCGCAAGGGTTATCCCCAAAGCCAGTGGCTTCGCGATGCCGGTGCGCTTGAAATAGAGATTCGCAATGCCAAAGGCCAGCAAGTGGACCCTGGGAAGGAATCCGATGAGGAATTGAAACTCTATGCGCTGAATAGCCTGATCGATTCCGATCCCGAAAAGGCGATTCCTTATCTGGAAAAAATTCTTCAGGAGAATTCCTCGCTGAAGCTCAAAGACAGGGCGCTCTTCGTGCTCTCACAGAGCAACTCCGACAAGGCACAACAGATTCTGCTCAACATCGCTAAAGGAAACAACCAGCCCGAACTGCAAAAACACGCGGTGCGCTGGCTGGGTGTGAACGGCAGCCGCCGCAACAGTCAGGTTCTGCAGGCAATCTACGAATCTGCGAGCACTGCGGAGGTAAAAAAATCGGTGCTTCAGGCTTTCATGGTCGGCGGGGACAAAGAGCGCATTTTGGCGGTTGCACGAGGGGAAAAATCCACGGAATTGAAGAAATATGCCATTCAGCAGCTTGGTGTGATGGGCGGCGGTTCCGAACTGCACCAGATTTACAAAGAGACCAACGATGCGTCTGTGAAAGAGGCGGTGCTGGAGGCATTTGGCATCTCCGGCGATTCAAAGACATTAGCCGAAGTAGCCAAATCCGAAACCGATCCCAAGGTGCGGGCACATGCGATTCGAGCTTTGGGAATCGCCGGAGATAGTGTCGCTTCCGAGGCGCTCCTGGCTATCTATGGCTCGCAGGCAGACGTCGAGACTAAGAAGGAGGTCATTCGCTCGCTGTTTATTCGCGGCGATGCCAAGGGCATGGTGGCGCTTGCCCGGAAGGAGACCAACCCTGAGCTTAAAAAGGAACTCGTTCGCAATCTCGCGATCATGCAATCGCCCGACTCCACGGAATTCATGATGGAAATTCTGAATAAATAGTCAGGAGAGCACATGCAACGCCCTGAAATTTTCGCGTCTCTGCTGTTCGTCATCACCGCCTTTCACGGATTGAGCCAGTCCCAGGAAAAGACGGCGCTCAAACCCAACATCGCGAATGCCAAAGTTCAGGAAGTCTCCATTGGCAACGGGTTGCAGCCCACCATTGATTCCATCGTGCTGAAAGAGCAGGGCCCCGAGTGGATTGGATACAGCATCGCCATTCTACCTTCGGAGAAGACACTGTGCTGCTCCGGAGAACGAGGCGGCGCTGCGGGAGTCTGCTGCAATGGCTGCAAGTTGGAATCGAACGGAAACGGGACTTTTTACGGTTCGAATTCGGCATGTGGACCTCTGGAGCCATCTCGCACGGCCTTTGTGTTCTTCCGCACCGATGAAAAACGGATCAAGAAGGTTCGGATTTTCAGCCCGGATTGCTCCCTGGATTTTGGCGGCCTCCCGCTATTGTGGCTCGGCCCGGCAAACGCTTTGCAAAGCATCGATCTGCTTACCAATCTCATCTTGAACGACGAGAACCTGCAAGAGCGGCGTGGAAACGGAATTGCGGAATCTGCGCTCATGGCGATTGCCGCGCATGACAGCCCAGCGGCGGATAGCGCACTCGAAAAGCTGATTCAGCCCTCGCAGCCCGAGAGGCTGCGGGAGAAGGCCACATTTTGGCTGGGCGAAGAACGCGGGAAGAGCGGCCTGGCATTACTCCGCAAGTATGCGAAAGATTCCGATGAACGCTTTCGCGAGAAAATCGTCTTCGCCTTTAGCCGGAGTGCCGAATCGGAAAAAGATGCAATCAACGATATCGTCTCCATGGCCAGAAATGACCCAAGTCCTGGCGTTCGAGGACAGGCGCTCTTTTGGCTCGCGCAGCTAGGCGGAAAAAAGGAAGCAGCCCAGATTACGGACAGCATCGAGAACGATCCCGAGTCTCAGGTGAAGAAAAAAGCGGTCTTTGCGCTGTCTCAGTTGAAAGACGGGGAAGGGGTGCCGCTGCTAATCAGCGTAGTTAAAACCAATAAGAACCCCGTAGTCCGCAAGGAGGCCGTCTTTTGGCTGGGCCAGAGCAAGGATCCTCGGGCTCTGGATTTCCTGGAAGAAATTCTCACGAAATAGCATTTTACTTTCAAAAACAGGCGCGGTTGTAGCAAGCGCTACCGCGCCTTCCATCTCATCCGTGTCTTCCATTCTTCCATGTCTTCCATTCTTGGGCGGTAATCTCCCATATCTCCGCCGGTAACCGGCCACAAACAAAGTCCCGCTCCTCCGTTGCAATCAACCTCATGCCTTGCTTCTCGGAGATGCGCCGGGAGGCGATGTTTGTCGCGGCTTTCGGAACGCGCAAGACACTGAAACCCAAAGATCCGAACCAATAACTGGTAACCGCTTCCGCTGCTTCATTCGCAAACCCCTGCCCTTGCCAGGGTAGTCCAATCCAGAAGCCGCGATTCTTGTGCTCGTCCTTCCGCAGGCTGATGCTTCCAATGATTTGCCTGGGGCTGGATTTCAACCGAAGAGTCCAATGCCAAGCTTCGCCGCGCTCAGCGGACGGCAGAGCCACATCCTCGTAGAAACGCAACGCGCCATCCGGTGGGTAGGGCCATGGCACGGTGTTGCTCAGGTAACGAACTATCTCCCACCTGGCGAAAAGGGGTTGGGTTTGAACCGCATCCGCGAGCGCCAACGGAAGCAAAAGAAGGCGGGGCGTTTCAAGTTCCGGGGTCATCCTTGGATTTTATGCTAACCAGCCAGCATCGCGTTCGGAGGCGCGTATTCTCTATTGGAAAAACTCTCCCATGAATTTGGCTCCGGCAGCGTTGTTTGGAAAATCGCTGACGTTTAACAACTGTAGGATCGTGCGCAGCAGATCTTGATGTTGGTATAGAGTTGACGCCTGAAATCCTGACTTCACCCTCGCGCCCACCAGGACGGTAAAAATCTGCCCGCCCCCGTTGGCGGTATCGGTACTGATCCCCTCATCCCAGGTAATGATCAAGAGGCTGTTGCCGAACGCCGAGTTAGCCATGAGCGGACCTAGATTGTTTTGTAGCCAACCGTCGGCGGCAGCCAGCTTTTCATCGTCCGTACAGGTGGTTTTTCCAGCCGGGCAGTCATGCGCATCATTTTGCAGGTCCGGAACGATCAAGGCGAAATTCGGCAAGGAACCAGAATTTATGTCTGCAAAAAACTGGCTTACAGGAACGATGTTGGCCATCTCCGCCGATGAACCTATGACGTCAGTGAAGTAGGCGAATGGATTGTGGTGCTTTACATACGGCAGCACATCCCCACCGATATAGCCCGGCGAGGGCAGACTTTGAAAATAACCCTTCCATGTTTTGCCTGCACCGCTCAGGGCACGCACGATGTTGTCTGCCGAGATCGTGCCTTGAAAGTTGTCGTCGTTGGATTCGATCACCCCCGCGGTGAGCATGAAATAGTTACCGATGGAAGGATGGGTATTTGCGAAATAATTGGCCGCCAAGGCGTTCCGGGCCGCCAGAGAATTCAGGAAGGGCATGGCGGGGCTATTCGACACCTGGGAGAACCCATGGTTCTCAAGGATCACAACAAAAACATGATCTGGGGGAGTAGGGGTAGGGCTTGGAATCGGTGTCGGAACAGGAGTGGGTGTAGAAACGGGCGTCGGGGTGGCAACAGGTGTGCTTGTCGGGGTGGGTGAAGGACTTGGATCGAACGTCGTTGTTCCCGCGCCGCCGCACCCGGCAAGCAACGCGCACATCAGCAGGAAAGCTGTGATGGCAGCCGTCCTAGAAACGGCATCGGTAGGCGGAACGCTCCCGATCATCGCCCAAAATTAGATGCTTTGCGTTGGCGGTGCGCAGCCCTGACGGGTTGACTACGTATTTCACCCGGTCGTGGAACTATCGACTTATTGGCAAAGGGGGTGCCACACCCCTTTTCTGACGAAAACCCGGCGAAAACAAGGTAAACTCTGGCCTTATGCAACCCTTTGGCAGAATCCTTGGCCTGCGTCTTGTTTGTTTCACCTTTGGGGCCTGTTTGGCCTTGGGACAGTCACGGCCTATCTCCGATCAGACAGGGAATTCGGAAGCCGACCTTCCGGCTCTCATGAAACAGGATTTCGGCCCAAACTTCACGCTTCCGGCAAAATTCCCTACCCCGATGATTACCGGCGACTTTGATGGCGATGGTGTGGAAGACGCCGCCATTGTGGTGGATATCAAAGATCCATTCCCCGACTCCTACGAGTACAAATACAAAGTTGCGGATCCCTACCACGAATTCTTCGGCTTTGGGAATCCTTCCGAAACCGCTGCATTTACCGCCAGGGAGTCACGCAACAGCCATTCCATCGTGGTCATTTTCGGCGCTGGCGCGGACAACTGGCGCACGGCCGATCCCAAGGCGAAATTTGTACTGGTTAATGTGCCATTCGACACTGTGGAAACCGGCCGAATGCTGGTCAAAAAGAACAAGCCGCCTATCTTTGTAATTAAAGCAGTCGAGGCCGAACTCATGGACGCAAATGTCTTTTGGGATGCAAAAAGAAAGAGATGGCGCTGGGAACCAGGCGCCACGGCTGATTAGTGGCCTAGCCGCAGAATCACGGAAATGTTTTTGTTTAGCCCCTTTAGCTCATTGGGCAATCTTAAGCATTCTCCAAAATCGAACTTTCCCGGAAAACAAAGCCGCCAATGAGGCGAGTTCCAACTCTTCATTAACGGCAGTGGCGGAGCGTGGCGCTTTTTCGGTCCTCAGCCCTCTTTGCTCCTCTCGCTATAATTCTTTCCTATGAATCTGGAACAAAAACTTGAGGAGCTAAAGCGCCGGGACCTGTTGGCCGAAGCAGGCGGAGGCGAAGAGCGCCGGGCACGCCAGCACAAAGAAGGCAAGATGTCGGCGCGCGAAAGAATTGAATTTCTCTTAGACGAGGGCACCTTTGAAGAATTCGACAAGATGGTGACCCACCACTGCACCGACTTCGGTATGGGTGAGCAAAAAGTCTACGGCGATGGCTTTGTCACCGGATACGGCCGCATCGAAGGCCGCCTGGTTTTCGTCTTCGCCCAGGACTTCACCGTTTTTGGCGGATCGCTTTCCGAAGCCAATGCCTCAAAGATCGTGAAGATCATGGACATGGCAATGAAAGTCGGAGCGCCCGTCATCGGACTCAACGATTCCGGCGGAGCACGCATTCAGGAAGGTGTTATGTCCCTTGCGGGCTATGCCGACATCTTTCTCCGCAATACGCTCGCCAGCGGGGTCATTCCCCAGATTTCAGCCATTATGGGACCATGCGCCGGAGGGGCCGTTTACTCGCCCGCCATCACCGATTTCAACCTAATGGTTGACAAGACCTCATACATGTTCGTCACCGGCCCGGACGTGATTCGCACCGTGACCCACGAAGAGGTCACGAAAGAAGAGTTGGGCGGTGCGGCCACCCACAACGAGATCTCCGGCGTGGCCCATTTTAAGGCCCATGACGATGCCGAGTGCCTCTCCATGGTGCGGGAGCTGTTCAGTTTCATTCCCTCCAATAATATTGACGATCCACCGCGGCGGGAAAGTAGCGATCCCTCCGATCGCGCGGATGCGTCGCTCGACAACATCGTGCCTTCGGAATCGAACCAGCCTTACGACATCAAAGATGTGATCACTCGTGTTGTGGACGACAGCTATTTCTTTGAAGTCCACGAGCACTATGCAAGGAACATCGTTGTGGGCTTTGCCCGTTTGAATGGACGTTCGGTCGGCATCGTAGCGAATCAACCGGCCTTCCTGGCCGGCGTGTTGGATATTAACGCTTCGGTTAAGGGCGCGCGTTTCGTGCGCTTCTGCGACGCCTTCAATATTCCGCTCATCACCTTTGAAGATGTACCGGGCTTCCTGCCCGGAACACAACAGGAGTACGGCGGTATTATCCGGCACGGAGCCAAGCTTCTCTTTGCTTTTGCAGAAGCCACCGTGCCCAAGATAACGGTCATCACTCGCAAAGCGTATGGAGGGGCGTATTGCGTCATGTCCTCCAAGCACATCCGCACCGATGTGAACTACGCGTGGCCCACCGCCGAAATTGCCGTGATGGGGCCAGAAGGCGCGGTCAACATCGTGTATAAGCGCGAGATGGAGAAGGCTGCTTCTGCCGCTAATTCCGAAGATGAAAAGACCGGCGTTGTTGCGAAGGTTCGGCAGCAAAAGATAGAGGAGTTTCGCGACCGTTTTGCCAATCCTTATGTGGCCGCCGAGCGCGGATACCTGGATGCCGTGATACGTCCACGGAATACGCGTAAACGGCTCATTGACGCTCTCGAAATGCTCCAGACCAAGCGCGACAAGAATCCACCGAAGAAGCACGGGAACATTCCGCTCTAACGCTCAAAGTTGGTCTCGTATGTTAAAAAAAGCCCCCAATTTTCGATTGGGGGCTTTCCTCATGCCGTCATAACTTCTGCGATCTTGGCTTCAATGGTCTCGGCTTATGCGATCCCGGCTTGTGCTACGGGCTTTATTTCGGAGTTGCAAGGACACTCAGCTCATAACTGTGGGTAGAAGCAACGTCTTCCAGCACCGCAAGCTTCGTCGGCACGCCAACCTTCAGCAGCGCTTTTGCCGACAAGCGAAGTGAGCGCTTCAGCGATTTTACGGCTATCGGACCGGATTTGGTCGCAGAGCTAGAAGATGATTCATCCGCGGGCGTGCCTTCAACCGGAACAAAAAACGATAAGGCACAGAGCACGGAAAATTGTAGCTCTCCAGATGGCCGTTTAGTAAAGTTGAGGTCGGTGGTTAAGCCGATCATCTGCGGATTGTCAGGAGACGGTACAGGCACATAACTCATCATCTCGGAGTGGGCCTGGTCACTGGTCACAAGCTCAACTTTTCGGGTATTTATCTTTTGTTTCCCGTTCATCTCGGTAATTGTCAATTCGAATAAATAGCTCTGTTCCTCGGGTGCGGCAGCTTTCAGTTCTTGCTTCGGCTCATCCTTGGGATTTACCTGTTGGGCCGACAAGGCACACACCGATAGAACGATGGTTGCCGCAATGTATAGTCCTCTAGTTCCAATGCTCATTTTGCCTCTCCTTGTCCTGGTCCTTGTCCTTGTCCGTCTCGTATCCACTTCTCAAATGCTTCTCTCTGCTCTTCCATTTCCTTTTTGTGTTGCTCATCCAGCTTTGCAATGGCAACCAACTCTTCCGGATCAGAGATGGCTGCCTGTAGCAGGAACCTTTCTTGCTCGGTTGGAGCGACGTTACTCGGGAACGTCGCCAGCCTGGGAGCAGAACTCGGTTTCACCTTCGCGCTTTGTAGGGAATGCAAGCGCACAGACCTCAATGGAGCATCTTTCTTCAACGGTGATGCCGCGGCCGCACGCGTACCGGAATTTGGGATTGCCGGATTGGCGGGCTGCAACGTGGCTTGTGGTTTCACCTCTCGATCAGAAGATCCCGTTGCTACAGGCTCCAGAAACGGTGGTTTTAAACTACCGCCGATCCACAATCCCATCAGCAGGACCACGGTAACCACTGCGCCAGACGCCAAGACAAGCCACCGGAATTGGGCCTTATCCTTATCCATCTCGATGCGATGCGCTTCAGCAATGCGACGATACATTCCACCGGCAATCTGACGCTCGGCCGCTTCCCGGACAACCTGCCGGTCTTTTGCCAGAAGATCATCCGCGAAAAGATCGTTCGCTAGAAGATCGTCCGCCAGAAGATTGGGCATGTTTGAGCTTTCGATTTCGTCCGGCGAAACAAATTCGTTGTCATCGGGATATTCGAACATGGGTCTCCTCCATCTTTGCCTTCCACTTCTCGCGGAGCAGGTGCTTGGCTCGCGCCACTCTGGAACGAACCGTCCCCGCCGGAATCCCCAACACTTTTCCAATTTGTTCAGAAGTCATTTCTTCGACCTGTGATAGCTCGATTACTGCTCGCATCTCGGGAGGAAGCGCCTGCACCAGAGCTGCCAGCAGATCCAGCGCCTCTTCTTTGCCGTCGTTGCATGGGGAGGCCGCAGGTTCGGGAATCTCGTCCGTAGAGATCGTCTCCCGCCGCCGCTTCCTATGGTCGATGGCGGCGCGTTGAGCCATCCGGCAAAGAAAGGTGCGCTCGTCGCGAATGAAGACCATGCGATAGCGATAGCGAATCATGCGAAAAAAAACTTCCTGGGCAACATCTTCGGCGTCGTGCGAATTGCGCAGAATCGAAAAAGCAATGGAAAAGACCAAGCGCCCGTGCGCCTGCATCATTTGATCGAGCCGTTCCGACTCGAATTGCGACAATGCCGTGAGTTGAATCGAATTCACGCCTGCGTTCACCGTTTGCGACCAGCCTTCCCTCGCAAGACCGACCTGCCTACGAGAATGTTCAAAAGAATTTTTCAGGTTTTTGACGACGGGATCGAGAAACAGCAGAGTATTCGAGCGCCTGCCAAAATCGAAGAAGACAAGATATTTTTCTTTGGTCTTTTGGTTCAACTTCGAACTTAATACGAGCGAATCGCCCATCGAAACCGCGGTCATGGGGCCAGAAGGCGCGGTCAACATCGTGAATAAGTGCGAAAAGGCGAGCCCCCGATTTTGTATTTCGGGAGCTTGCGCCCTCACGCACGGATTCAATTAGCTTAAAACCGCTCTTGGCCATGAATTTGGACGTGCAAGAGCCACCGCGCCTACTGGCAACGTCTTTCGATTCTCTACTTTTCGGTGGAGTTTAGTTAAAAGCGGTAGTGGATTCCGGTACTGAACTGGAAGTGATTCGTATTGGGAGCAGGAGAATTTGAGCCAGGCACAACGACGCCATTCATAAGATCCGGCGGAAAGCGTTCGTCAAAGCGCAGTAAGTCACCAACGTCCCAGCGCACGGCCCAATGCCGCGAAACATAGTACTCGATCGCTCCACCAAGGTCGAGGACTCGTTCTGTTAGGCGATCATTGCGGAAGTTACTAACAAGTCCTGCGGCGTTAAACTCGAGCTGACGGAACGTATTGGAAGTTGTTACAAGACCGGGACGGGCGACGCCAAAAAAGCCGAAATGGCCCTTGCGTACGCCCACCTTTCCTCCAAAGGTTGCAACCAAAGAGTTCCCCGAAAAAGCCTGAGAAGGCAGCCAGGTCACGTCGCCTTCAAGTGCGAAAAAATGGGTTAGATTCACATCGGCCTGAAGCCCAGGACCAAGATTGCTCGAGGGAACGACATCCCTTGCAGCCGCGAGGGTGCCACCAATTTCAAACCGGCCGGGCGCATCTTGCGAAAAAGCAAGGCTGGAATACAGACAAAATAGGCATAGTGCAAATCGCGTTCTAGCTGTGAAGCGGTATTTGACTATGGAATAACGGTAAAGACTATTCATCCATAGATTATTCATCCACTCACCTCAATTTAAAGTTAACTGCTTTGCTGTCCATAGATCGGAACTGAGGTGTGGTCTTGCAGGGGATTTTGTAGAGAAATGTATAGCTAGGAGGCTCTCCGCAGGCAACAAGAGAGATCTACGTTCCCTTTATCCTGATGTTTATCGCCTATCGCCTATTCACTCGCACATCGCTATAGGGCCTACTAGAGTCGATTGCCGATGGCTGATTATCGATTACTTATTCTCCAGAAGAGATCAATCGGGCTTGAGCGAACCTCTTGGCCTGAATTTCGATATAGACGTTGATTAGTGAGACAGCTGCAGGCGTAACCCCCGGAATACGGGAAGCCTGGCCTAGCGTTCTGGGACGAACGTGCCGGAGCTTTTCATTCATTTCCCGAGAAAGCCCGCTGACCTGGCCATAGTCAAACCAATCGGGAATGGCCCGCTGCTCCGATTTCTTCAGCCGCTCAATGGACTTGCGCTGCTGATCGAGATAGCCGGAGTACTTAATTTCGGTCTCCACAGTCTTCATCTCATTGCGCGCCGCAGAAGACAAATGCAAAGGCTGATTCGCCTCAAACGCCGAGCCGGATGCTTCCCCAATTTCGGCAAAGTATTCGGGAGCCGCTTCTGCCACCAACGGAGCCACATCTTCGATAGAAAATTCCGGTCTGCGCAGGAGTTGGGCAAGGCTCGCTCCAATGGCAGAACCCATGCCGCTCTCCTTCCGTGCAGATTCCTCGCCTGCCTCAACTTCCGATAGCGCGGCCACTCGCTGGGTCCGTGACTGCACCACTCTATCCAAAAGATCGGGAGAGACCCTGGTCTTCTCCAACAAGGCCGCTAGCTTTTTAGCACGCTCCTGCTTCGCCAAATAGCTCGTCCACGGCTCATCGAGAATAAGGCCGATGCGCCGGCCATGCGGCGTCAACCGGCGGTCGGCGTTGTCGATTCTCAAATGCAGGCGGAATTCGGCCCGGGATGTGAACATGCGATACGGTTCGTTGGTGCCTTTGCTGATGAGGTCATCGATCAGGATTGCCGTATAAGCTTCCGTGCGGTCGAGAATCAAGGGCGGCTCGCCTTTTATCTTAAGGGCGGCATTGATCCCCGCCATGATTCCCTGGCACGCAGCTTCCTCATACCCAGAGGTCCCGTTGATCTGTCCCGCCAGAAAGAGACTCGCAATTTGCTTTGTCTCGAGAGTGCGCTCCAGCTCCGTTGGATCGATCGAGTCGTACTCGATCGCGTAGCCAGGACGCAGCATCTCCGCGGTATCAAGGCCCGGAATTGACTTAAGGATCGCCTGTTGCACATCAATCGGCAGCGAGGTGCTCATGCCATTGACGTAAATCTCATGCGTGCTCAACCCCTCCGGCTCCAAGAACAACTGGTGGGTGGTCTTGTCCGGAAATTTGACGATCTTGTCTTCGATGCTCGGGCAGTAACGCGGGCCGATGCTCTGGATTTGGCCGGAGTACATGGGGGAGCGATGCACATTCTCGCGAATGATGCGGTGCGTCTCAGGGGTGGTAAAGGCGATATAGCACGGCACCTGCTTCTGGCTGATCTTTCTAGTGCGGAAGCTGAAAGGTGTGGGATCAGCGTCCCCAGGCTGTATCTCGAAGCGCGTCCAATCGATGCTTCTGCCATCCAGACGCGGCGGCGTTCCGGTCTTAAGGCGGCAGCCGCGCAAGCCGAGCAGCTTCAGAGACTCACCCAGCAACTGTGACGGCGGCTCTCCACTTCGCCCGGCAGGATAGGTTTGCTCACCGCAATGAATCAGGCCATTCAGAAAGGTGCCGGTCGTGATAATTACCGCCTGGGCTCCCACAGTTCGGCCATCCCGAAGCTTGATGCCCCTTGCAATCCTTGCCCGTGGCTGCGACGCGTTTCCTTCGGCATTTGGCTCATGCGGGTGGGCGATCTCGCCTTCCGATTCAGCATTTCGTGGGGCGCCTGGAAGTTCGTCTACGATCAGTTCGGCAACTTCGGCCTGTTTAATATGAAGATTCGGCTGGCCTTCCAGTACCTCGCGCATCTTGACCCGGTACTGCTGCTTGTCACATTGAGCGCGGGGCGACCACACCGCAGGGCCGCGCGAAGTATTCAACAAACGGAATTGTATGCCCACAGCGTCCGTTACTTCGCCCATGATCCCACCGAGGGCATCGACCTCGCGGACCAAGTGTCCCTTGGCAATTCCGCCCACGGCGGGATTACACGACATCTGGGCAATCAGGTCGGCATTCAGGGTAAAAAGGGCGGTTTTCAAACCCATTCGGGCAGAAGCCATTGCCGCCTCGCAGCCAGCATGTCCCGCTCCGACCACCACAACTTCGTAATGTTCTGTAAAGCTCACCATCTGCTCAATCGTCGATCATCCGTCTCTCGATCCCAGGTTCATCCAGAAACTGAATCGCCGTACTCACTTTTCGAACAAAATGCCTCTACCGGAATTTATGGCCGGTTTGAAAAACGGCGTCATGCTCTATTTTACAGGGCGTCGATTGGCCACGGTTCACTAAAGCCTCGGAACATCAAAGCCGATAAAGAAAACAAGGTGGGGAGTAAGCCATGTCGCCTAGAGGAGCCAGCCGCAGAAAAGCCGTGCTTGAGGTAACCGTGATCAGGCACGAAAGACAAGAGAAACAATTGGTCCACGCCCTCGATTTCACCGAGACTACGGCCAGGCTGGGCGGTCTGGCGTTGTTCCTCGAACCGGGTGAGATCGTTGAGATCCAATGTGGCGCATCCAAGGGGAACTTCCAGGTTTTCTGGATGGGAGCACCCGGCAGTTCCATGGAAGGCCAGGCAGGGGTCAGATGCGCGGGTGCGGGTAAATTTATATGGGACAGGACTGTTCCGCAGAATGAGAATGAAGCGGATTTGAGCGAGGCTCGGCAAGGAGAGGCAAGGCAGGCTCAGGCGCCTCTCCCCTCCCCCACCTCGACACAACTGCCCGGTGAAAGGAGATGGAATCCTCGCCACGCCTGCAAAGGTTCGGTTTCCTTAGTCTCGCCGGGATCCACGTTTGTATTACGCGGTGAAGTGCGGGATATCTCCCAGGGAGGCATCTACGCCGAGTTGACGGCCCCATTGCCGGTAGACACCGAGGTTGTCCTGAGCATGATCGTGGAGAACATTCCGCTGGAAGCCAAAGGCTTTGTTCGCGCCAGTTATCCGCTGGTCGGCATGGCCATCAGCTTTCGCGAACTAACAGCCCAGAACGAGCACCGGCTGGCTCGGATTCTCGAAAAGGTAGGCCGGCACGCCGTTGCCCCTCGAGCCGACCACCATCCAAATGGCAACCGGACTCAATCTTCGGCTTATGGAACCAAGCGCGCCAACCAGCTTCAATTGGAAGCCTGTCCCGTTCGTACGTTGGCAACGGCGCTGCAATCCCTGGCAACAAACTTCGATCACTGGAATAGAACCGGCTCGGTGAACGATATTGATGCGTTACGCCACGCGGTCCAGGACCTTCAACAGAGGCTGACGACTCCCCGCCCACCAGAGCCGGCGAAATATCTGGGTCCCTCCGCTTCGAGGAAGGACGTAGCCTGAAAACAGCAGCGCACGGCCCCGTTGGAAACTCGTAGAACTAGGCTATTTAGAACCAGGCCACACTAAATGGGAATCGTCGAACTGTTGCCGGTTGGACGATTCCCTTCCATCCCTTTGCCGCCCTTTCGTTTTTGCACCTCATCATCTATCACCTGTCTAGGCCGAGCGAAGTCCCCGCGTTATGCACAAAAAAGACCAGGAACAAGAGCAGCAAAGGGATGTGGTCAAGCTGCCGCCCAGCGTACATCCAATACGCCGATCCAGCCGGCAGATACCAGGTGGAAAACGTCAGGTTCAGCATGAACAGCGCCCCAAGAATGGAGAAGGGCCTGACCCACAGTCCCAGCAGCATGGAAAGTCCAATCAATGCTTCCGCAACACCGACGGCATAGCCTGAAAACGCCGGGTATTTGAGGGTTGCGCGAAGGACCGGACGATAGAAGTGCAGCGAAGTCTGCTGCGTATACTCGTTTACATACTTCTCATAACCACCGTGGGCAAACTCGCGATGCATGAGCTTGTACTGCGCAAAAAAAAGAAACATGACGCCCACGCAAATTCGAGCCAGGGCCATCGCCACCGACGATCCGGATCTGGAGATACTCATAATGGGTTTTTGGTCTGCTCCAATTGGCTATTGCCTGAAAACCTTGCCGTCTTTCATTACAAAGCTCACGTTTTTCAATAGATCGATGTTCGCCAGCGGATCTCCGGGCACCGCTACCACATCGGCATAAGCCCCTGGCGCGATCACGCCCAGTTCGCCTTTCATGTCCAGCAACTCGGCGGCATTCGACGTAGCCGCCTTGATGGCGTCCATGGGAGGCATTCCAAGATTCACCATATACTTGAACTCTTGCGCAATCGGCTCTGTCCAGGGGATGCCGCCCATATCGGTTCCAAAAGCCACCTTCAGGTGGGCCTTCAACGCTTTTTTGAACGAAACTTCATGAACGCTCGCCCGAGCGCGGTCCCGCTTGCCGTCGTCGGATTCCGCCGGCGCCCAGTCCGTGTAGTAAACGCCCAAGGTCGGCACATACCAGGTGCCCTGCTTCAGCATCTGAGCGATGGCATCGTCGTCCAAATCCAGTCCGTGCTCAATGGAATCGCAGCCTCCATCCAATGCGCGATGCAGGCCGATGCCGCTATAAGCGTGGCAGGCAACTTTGCGCTGCTGCCCGTGGGCCTCATCCACCACGGCTTTGAGCTCATCCACAGTCAGAGTGGGTTGCGAAACCAGGTTTCCCTTTTTATCGACCCACGACCGGTGGGTCATGTAGACCTTGATCCAATCGGCTCCATTTTCCAGCTGCTCCCGCGCAGCGCGGCGCAAGGCCACCGGGCCATCGGCAAGTTGCGCGCCTTTGGGGACCACGATGTCGGGATTGTAGCCTTCGAGGGGGTAGCCACCCGTTACCGAAATGGCTCGGGTCGAGACAAAGAGCCTCGGACCTGGAATATAACCGCCGTTAATCGCTTCCTTGATTCCCACATCCCCATAACCTGCGCCCTCGGTTTCCACATCGCGCAACGTCGTAAAACCTTGCTCCAGAGCGCGGCGGGCCGCCACGGTGGCGCGAGCCGCGCGGAAAGAGGAGGGGTGCTTCAACAGGTTGGCGTCGTAACCGCCTTCCGCGGGGTCTTCTCCCTGCAGAAAAATATGGGTATGCGTGTCGATCATTCCGGGCAGTACGGTTGCGGTTGCCGGAAGGTGAATGACGTGAACCCCGGCAGGAGCGGTACCCTGCTCGGTTACGCTTTCAATTCGATTGCCACGAACCACGATGAGCACGTTGTGCCGGGGCTGCGCGGAAACACCATCAATCAGGGTTGAGGCGAGAATAGCCACGGGTTTTTCCGGAGCGGCAGGCTGTTTTTGCGCAAAGACAGGCAGCGAGAGGGTTAGGAGCAAGAGTAAACCGGCGATGCGACGAGACACGTGAGTTCCTCCTGTGGTGCGAAGCAAATATGAATACGCTTTTGAGAAGCATCATGCAAGCCCAACCTCGCTATCGAGTTACGATGCCTGTCCACAACAGGCAAGGGACTTCTGAATACGACACTGAAAAACGCTCCGGGCCAAAACCTGTCACTGAGCGATAATCGCCTCGGCTTCAATCTCGACCAGCATCTCCGGGTCTATGAGTTTTGCCACCTGCACCATGGAAGTGACCGGGCGAATATCCCGGAAAAACTCGCCGTGAGCCTTGCCTACCTTTTCCCAATCCGCGGCGATATCGGTTACGTAGATCCGGGTACGAACCACATCCTTCAAGCTTGCTCCCGCGCGCTTCAGTACGGACTCGATATTGCGCAATGTTTGTGTGGCCTGAGCATGGGCATCACCAATCCCCACAAGGTTGCCGTTGGCGTCGGTGGCCGTGGTTCCGGAGACATGAACGATGTTTCCAACCTTCACTGCGCGCGAGTAGCCCACAACCGGCTCCCATTTGGTTCCGCTGGAAAAATTCAACCGAGCTGTCATCTTTGGCGCCCTCCCTGCCTCTCTTGAATCGTTTGAATCGTTGGCGTCGTTAGAGTTGGAGATCGTGGGATCTTGGGGGCGTTCTCTTGAGGTTTCCACAGCGACGGGCGTCTTCAGCTTGGTGGTACCAACACCCCCCTGCTTTTTCTCATCCAGTACCTGGTTCACCATCTGGTCGGCATCGCGGTTGTATTCGCGCAGCACATGCACAATCGAAAAGCTTTTGAGCTTGCGCACCAGCTTCTGCGCGCGATCATAGAACTCTTTCAGATCCGCGTTGCCAACCCTATACTGGCCTTTCATTTGCTTCACCAGCAATTCAGAATCGCTAAAGACCTTGAAGGTTGAGATCTGGTTGCGTTCGGCGTACTCCAATGCGGCCAACAAACCTGAATATTCGGCAAAATTGTTGGTGCGGATGCCCAAGTAGTCTCCGAATTTCTCGACAATCTTTCCCTGGGGATTACGAATGATCACTCCGTAGGCCGCCGGCCCCGGATTGCCACGTGAACCGCCATCGATGTGCGCCGTGGTCACGCCGGATGACGAGGCCGATTCGGCCGAACCGGAATCTGAAAACAAGTCGTCCTGCATTAACGCCCCTCCGCCAGCCTTTCCGCAAGCTTGTCCGGAAGGCCCGCGTGAAGAATTTTTTTCTGCGCTGTCCGTATATCGTAGGGAACGCGATAGAAAGTGATAGAGCCTTCCGCTGTATCGTAGAGCACAAACGCGGCGCGCGCATCGTTATCTCGCGGCTGCCCAACCGAGCCAGGATTGATCAGATATCGGGTCTTCTCCTTCATGTGCAGGGTGAAGCGCTGAAGCCCCACGGCCGAGTCATAGTGGGGAACCATCACGTTCCAGTGCTCCTTTTCCTCATCCATGGCAAAGGCCCCTTGAATATGCGTGTGTCCGAAGAAAGTCACCGGCGTCCTGGTTTCGGCAAGCAGGGGATAAGCGTCGCGCGCCACCAGGATATATTCATCTTCATCGCGCGCCGATCCATGAACGCACTCGACTCCATCCATAGGTGCGATGGGCCCTTTGGGAAGCGTGCGCAGGAACTCGCTGCTGTCAGGCGAAAGAAATTTCTTGGTCCAGAGAACGGCCATCGAAGCGACGGGGTTAAAACCCTCAGGCGCAGCCACGCCCGCGCAAGCCTTGTCATGATTGCCGCGCACAAAAACGTTCCCTAGAGCGCGTACCCTTTCGATGACCTCATTGGGATTGGCTCCGTAGCCAACAAGATCGCCGAGATTAAAAATGCGGTCGAACCTGGGAGCCGCATCAAGACAAGACTGCAACGCTTCCAAGTTCGCATGAATGTCAGAGACAATAAGGATTTGCACGGGACCCATTTAACGGGCACGCTTGCGTTTTCAGCGTTTCTGTATTCCGGCTGAAACCGCTCTACGCCCGATCCAGTCGATCAAAGATATGATCCGTCTCCCGGATTGCGGGAGAGGACTCCGCGAAAGGGTTTAGTACGTTCGCCCTACGAAGCGCCATCAAGTTTAAATCATGAACGGTCCCCGGCACCGGTGCGCACCCAATGGCCGGGAGAAACCTCTTGCAACGCCGCAACCGACGGTGGAAGAACTTGCTTCTCTACGGTGGCCAACGGCCTTGAGCGCTCGGTTGCCAGTGTTGGAATCGCACCAATGAGGCCGCGCGTGTATGGATGAGCGGGTGATGCAAAAATCTCTTTCACCGGCCCCATCTCCACTACCAACCCGCCATACATTACCGCCACGCGATCCACCACCCTGGAAACAACCGTCAGGTCGTGGGAGACGAACAGCATCGCAAGCTTGTATTTTTCGCGCATCGTGCGCAACAGTTCAAGAATCTGGGCCTGAATGGTTACATCCAACGCGGTCGTTGGCTCATCTGCAATTAACAGTTGCGGGCGATTGACGATCGCCATGGCAATCATCACCCTCTGGCGCTGACCACCCGAAAGCTGATACGGATAGTCGCGCGCCCTTTGTTCCGGATCGGGGATGGCAACATCGCGAAGCGACTCCACCGCACGCTCCCATGCCTCACGTTTTCCGACCGCATGATGGGCGCGGACGGCTTCAGCCACCTGCTGGCCGACGCGCATCACGGGATTCAACGCAGTCATCGGCTCCTGAAAAATCATTGCAATACGCTCACCGCGTATCCCGCGCATCTCCGGTTCGGGCAGACTCAGGAGGTTGTGTTGTCCAAACCGAATCTCACCCGCGACCCGTGCTTGAGGAGGTAGAAGCCGCATAATGGCCAGCGACGTAGCCGACTTACCCGACCCCGACTCTCCCACGAGCCCCAGGGCTTCCGACTCGCCGAGATTGAAACTTAAATCGCGCACAGCAGCCACCTCGCCCGTTTGCGTGGGAAAGGTCACATTCAGGTTCGCTACTTGCAATAACGAATTTGTCACAGAAAAAAGGCGAGACAGTTCTGGCTGCCTCGCCTTAGTTTGTCTCACGTCCGATGCCTCTTTGGCAATTTAACGCAGTCCGTGAAGGATGGTCTTGAAGAGCGCGCCATCGGGAAGCTCGTCCGGCTCCTCGAAGATAAACGCGCCGCCAAGCCGGTTCTCGCGAATAAATTTGGTCTTGGCCTTCAAAGACTGGGTGTCTTCGAACGTCCAGAAGTTCAGCCCGTCGAAAGCAAAAGGAGTCTGGGCCGGCGGATCGTGGAATATTTGTGCGAACTGGAGCACATGAAGCTGGACGAAGCTATGCGGCTCCGTTGCAACTACGCTTGCCAGGGCCGGATCGAGCAATGGCCCGAGAGTCCCTGATAAATTCGGCGGGTTTCCCGAATCAGGCGCGTTGGGATTGATCGCAGCGACGAACTGTCCGTTTTGACCGGCCGCCGACGGACCTGTAATCGCCCATCCGGTATCGAAGAAAGGAATGCCCATCAGGATCTTGTGGGAGGGTACGCCCGCTTCGAGATAACTCTGCACGGTGAAGTTCGCATTGAGGTTCGGATTCGGGTCGAACTGGGTCTGGAACAAGGGAGCGGAGAACCCAGTGTGATTGCTGAAAGCCCCGGCGTAATCAAATGTTTCCAGATTCACAAAATCCAACTGCCGCGCCGCACCCGGCAGATCGATGAACGAGAAATTCTGCTCTCCGGCCGGTAATGCGGCCGTAAGAAGGTGTCCTGACCCACCGGCGTCAAGCTGCTGGCGGAATTCTTTCAACAATGCCACGAAATTGGCACGGTCTTGGGGCTGTGTCGGAAATTCCCAATCGATGTCGAAGCCATCGAAAATTCCCGGCGTGGGGGTAATGGGAGGGGAGATCAGCGGCTGCTCGGAGAACCCGGTATCGAAGATCGGAGCCAGGCCGGTTGTATTGCTGAAGTTGCCATTGATGTAGGAGTTGATGCAGTCGGCAACGAATGCCTTCCTGCTCGCGGGGGTTGCGGACGCAGCTTCAAACCCGTTGACTCCGGCAGAGAAACCTCCGATGGAAGCCAGGATCTTCATGTTGGGGAACTGCTTTTTCAGTTCCTGAAGTTGATGAACCTGCCCACGAAGAGCGCCGGGAGCAAATGAATCCACAGAGCCATCGACGCTACGCGTCTGGTCGAAAAAGAACTGATAATCGGCAAACTCGTCAAACGCCGCGCAATGCGGGTTGCCATTCTGGTCGGCACGGATATCGATGAAAGCGTAGATCAGCAGGTTGAGTTTCGAGGCCACACCGTTGTCTGCCAGCCGCCGGGGAAACGTACCGCTGAAGACGTGGAAATTCTGGTAATAGGTCGCGATGACTCGGGAGTCCCGATCGTTGTCACGGCCGTGGTCGCGGTCGCGATCATGGTCTTGCGCAAACGCGAGCGTACCTTGCGGAGCGAGCGCCAACAGGCTCGCACAGAGCGCGAAGCATACAGCCCGTGACAGTCGGGCGAAAGATCTCTTTGTCATGGGAAAGTCCTTTCGGAATGCTTGCAGCGGGCCTTTCGAAACATAACCCTCTCTGCAGCGCCCGCCATTCTACTCTCGAATTTTCACACATTAAAACGATTTATTATCGTTTTTTAACGATTGGACCGGCGCGGCCCATTTGCAATGCAGAACCATGGAGTGGTGGAGATACAAATCCAAGAAAGGAAAGCCGGATAGGGGCCTGCTGAGGGAATCAGGTACAGATGGGTGATTCCATAAATTCCAGGCGGTTGCCCCACGGATCGTCCGCATAAAACCGACGAACACCAGGGAGGCTGTCGTCATCGGTCACCGAGATGCCGGATGCAAGGAGGAAGCCCCGCAATTTCTCAAACCTCGATACCGCAAAGGCCGGATGCGCTTTCTTGGCTGCACGAAAATCAGCTTCTACGCCAATGTGCAGTTGCTGGGAACCACATTGAAACCAGCACCCACCGCGCGCCCGCAATATGGGAGGCTTCTCGATCTCTTGCATTCCCAGAAGCTCTCCATAGAAGGTACGGGCAGCGGCTTCGCAACCCGCCGGAGCGGCAATCTGCACATGGTCAATCCCTGCAATGGGGCTGCCGGTTCCCTCTTCGCTGGTGGATTCGAGCCGGCTCATACTCTCCCGATCCTTCCCATGCACTGACTTTTATGCACTGACGCGGGTTGCGGCAATGCCGGCTTGCACGCCTGCATGCGCTGCGGCGCGGATCGCAGCTTCTTCACGCAACAATGGTTCGGCGGCGCTCGCAAACTTCCCGTCCAGCTTAATGAAGCCCTGCGACGCAAGACCCGCGGCCAACGCAAGCATCTTTTCTTCCGGCACGTTCAAATACTGAACATCGAGAGGATGAGCAATTTCAGTTGGATCCGTGCGGCCTAGCCAAAAAACGCGGCGCTTGATGAGATCAAGGGCGGCTTGCTCCGATTGCGTAGGAAACTGGATTCTTTGGGTGACAAAGCTGTAATACCTGCTGTTCATGTGAACGGGTTGGAGCTTTCCCGATTTAAGGAAAGCAACCTGGCCGTTGTCGATGGTCTTGCGGATGGCGTTGACCACCAACCCCTCGGTTAAAGTGCTCTCGGCAGAACCAAGCGCCTCTTTGATGGTTTGCGTCATGTTCACAGCCACTTCCGCGTGAAGCGGCTCCGGAGCGCCATCGATCAAGTCTACGCGGCCATGCATGACAAACCAGTCCGCTCCGGATGTTGAAGGATGAAATGGCCACTTCAATTCAACGACATCCATTGGTACGCCGGAAAGTGTTACGAAACGAAGGGTGTTTCCCATGATGATCTTCTGTTTCCCCGCCAGGTTGATATGGAAAATTCTAATACCGAGGGCGGCAATGACGCCAGAACCTCGAGTGAGACAGGGGTGATTAAAGAGGCGAGAACGCAGCCACGGGCCCCGAGGAGGCGCTGGAAGCCCGTGGATTTGAGCTGCGTTATAAAGTCACATAAGAAATTGCTTTGCAGATGAGGCGATAGGATGCTGCATCTCTTCCAGGTCGTTTTTCACCTGATTCAAGCCATACACAAGATGCTCAAACTCCTGCGACATCATGCGGAACAGAGGCGCAACCTTCGCATACTCAAAGTGCTCGAACTTAGAAACGATGTAGTAGCTCTCTTTACCTGTCTTGACGAAATCAAACAGGCTTTCCAGACGGGCCTTGCGCAAGCGCGCGTGATTGATGCTCTCGGGGAACATCCCGCTGAAAAACAATGCGTAGTCACCAATGTGCTTTCGGACCTGGCGCTCACGGTCGAATGAGGGCGCGGGCCCAAATACGGGATCGGCCACCATAAGCATCTCGCCCAGGTCGCGCAGGGGACGACCTTCGGCATTCTTGATTTTGTAGAGGTTGGCGCACTCGCAAAACTCGGAGAGCATGTTGGCAACGTAAGACTTGACTTCAAAACTACGCACGCCAACTTCATCGTAGTTTCTATCGACCAGCTCTTTGAAAAGTCTCTGAAGCGGATCTGATTCGGCAACCATACGGAACTAGGACCCTTTCCGCGCGACAGCATTCCCGCAGGCCCGGAAGGATTTTTCCGTTCCGGCCTGCAAGAACCGATCTCGCTCGGACCGCTACTCTGTTTGAGCGCGAGTATGGACGCATGGTTTTCCGTTGGCAAGCGAAATATGAGACAACCTTCATTTTGGCAGCACCGAAGGCCGAGTGCTAAAGAATCTTCTTTCCAAAGGCCGAGAGCGCCAATTCGACCGCCAGGTCGGCGGTGCGGTTATGCTCGTCGATCACCGGGTTGACTTCTACGATCTCGAAGCTGGTCATGCGTTCATGATCGGCAATGATCTCCATCGCCAAATGAGCCTCGCGATAACTAGCTCCGCCTCGCACCGGCGTTCCAACTCCGGGAGCATCCTCCGGATCGATCCAATCCATATCCATGGAGATGTGATATCCGGCCGTTCCGCGTCCGGCAATGCGCAGCGCTTCTTCCATCACAGGCCTCATCCCGCGCTCATCGATATCGCGCATGGTATAGACCTCGATGCCCGTCTCACGAATGTTTTCCCGCTCCTGCGCATCGATGTCGCGCACTCCCACCAACACGCAGTTTTCCGGCTGTACCTTAGGTGAGAAGTTGAAGATATTGCTCAACTCCCCCGGTCCCAGACCGAGAATGGCGGCCAGAGGCATGCCGTGCACGTTGCCGCTCGGCGAGGTCTCGGGCGTATTCATATCGGAATGAGCGTCGATCCAGATGAGGCCCAGCTTCTGGTTTTGCCGCCGAAAATACTCGGCCACACCCGAAACAGTGCCGGCCGCAACCGAATGATCGCCGCCGAGAACCAGTGGGAAGGTTCCGGACTCCAGGATCTTGAGCACCGACTCCGCATGCTTTGAGCAAGTAACCGCAATCTCCTTAAGATATTTTGCGTGCGGATCGCCTTCTTTTTTTTGTTCGGCAATGGCGACGGATACATTGCCGCCGTCTTCCACCACGTGGCCCAGGGATTCCAGACGCGCTTCAAGCCCAGCCACGCGCACGGCGGAGGGTCCCATATCAACGCCTCGCCGCGACTGGCCAAGATCGAGGGGCACGCCCAAGATCTTGATCTTCTTAGGGACAATGTTGTTTCCGGGTACGGCCTTGCTTCCGGTGTCGGTCTTTGTAGTCGCAGGATTCGCAGTCGCGGAGCTTGCGCTCGCTTGCGTGGACGGTACGTTCGTCGTTTCCGTTGTCATAAACTCTTTGTCTTTAGCCTTTTTGTCTTATGGATATATGCGTGTCAACGTGCGGGCAAAGGGAATGGTTTCGCGCACATGTTCCAGGCCACAGATCCACGCCACGGCCCGCTCAATACCCATGCCGAAACCGCTGTGGGGCACGCCTCCAAATTTGCGGAGGTCCAGATACCACTTAAAAGAAGCCTCCGGCAATTCGTGCTCTCGAATCCGCTGCAGCAACAACTGATAGTCGCCAATGCGCTGTGAGCCGCCAATGATCTCGCCATAGCCTTCGGGTGCAAGAACATCCACACATAGCGCCAAGTCAGGCTTTTGCGGGTCGGGCTCCATATAAAACGCCTTGACCTTGGCAGGATAGCGATGGACCATGACCGGCTTGTCGAATTGCGCCGAGAGGTAAGTTTCATCGGGCGATCCAAAATCTCCGCCCCACTCGAACTTCGCCTCGATCTGGCCCTTGCCGTGGCCTTCCTGAAGCATCGCCACCGCATCGTCGTAGCTGATCCTCGGGAATGGAGGTTTGATGTTTTCGAGCTTGGAGATATCCCGCTCCAGAATCTTAAGATCTTCGCGGCGCGTAGCAAGCACGGTCTGGACCGTGTGGCTCAACATGCCCTCCGCCAGTTCCATGATGTCGTCCAGTTTGGCGTAGGCAACTTCAGGCTCGACCATCCAAAATTCGGTCAGATGGCGCCGCGTTTTGGATTTTTCCGCTCGGAATGTGGGACCAAAGGAATAGACCTTGCCAAGCGCCATTGCCGTCGCTTCGATATAAAGCTGGCCGGACTGAGTGAGAAAAGCCTCTTCGTCGAAGTAGTCGACCGGAAAAAGAGTCGACGTACCCTCGCACGCAGCAGGAGTCAGAATCGGCGGATCGGTCAGGGTGAAGCCGTGGTCATCGAAATAGTTGCGCACTGCGCGCACAATCTCGGCGCGGATTCGGAGGATGGCGCACTGGCGAGGGCTGCGAACCCACAGATGCCGATGCTCCATCAAAAAGTCGATTCCATGCTCCTTGCGGGATATCGGGAAAGGCTCGTCTTCAGGAACGCGCTGAACCACCTGAACATCGCTCACGTCCAACTCGTAGCCTCCGGGGGCCCGTTTGTCGGCGCGCACTTTGCCGGTCACAACAACACTGGATTCGTCGGTAAGGTTCTTTACCGCATCGAAGACTTCTGGCGAAACCTGGCTCTTGGGCACAATCCCCTGGATCACGCCGGTTCCATCGCGGAAAATAGGAAAGAGCAGCTTACCGCTCTCGCGCTTGTTGTAGAGCCAGCCATGAATCGTTACGGCCTGGCCATCGTGCCGGCCAATATCGGCGATGGTGGTGGCCGGCGTCGCTGTGGTTTCCATGTTGTTCGTTTGCCCTTTGAAGGTTTGAGATTCCTGGCTTTCCAAACTCTAACGTGCTTCTACTACCGCGGTTTCCAGCTTCTTGAAGGCTCCTGCCATTTTGCCCGGAAGATCGATGCCCTCTTCCCCTTCGAGCTCCATCAGTAGCGCAGGCTCATGGGGAGCGGAACGAAGCATGCGCATGGTTTCGTTCCAATCGATGGTGCCGTCTCCGGGCCAGAGATGCGAGTCTTTATCCTTCTTATTGTCGTGAATGTGGGTCGAGCGGATGCGTCCTTTCAAGGTTTCAAACGCCTCGCCCACCGAGGTCATGAAGTGCGCGTGGCCGGCATCGAAGCAAACGCCCAGATCTTCGTAGCGCAAAGTCTTAATGAGTTCCATCAGCCGCTCCGGCTCGGAGACCTCGTTGGGGATGTTCTCCACCAGCACGCTCACGCCCAGGGGGCGCGCAAACGCGCGCAGGTGCTCAATGGAACTCAAGGCGTCTTCAAATTTGCGGGAATCGTAGGACTCGTTGCTATTTCCGATGTGTTGAACCAGGTACCGGAACGGCGCGATTTCCGCGACTTCCAGAGCGCGTTTGATTTCGTCCATGGCTTCCACACGGCGGCGCTTTTCCGAGTCGATGATGTTTAAAGGCGGCTCCGTGGCTCGCGCAAAGTCGTTGGTGGTAAATATAGGCGAATGCATGGAGTGGAACTGGACACCGCCCGAACGGAACCAATTGCCGATCTCCCGCACCTGAGCCTTGTCGGTGTAGTCGAAGTGGCCTCGCGCAGCGAAGATTTCGACAGCCTGTGCACCGCCGCGGGCAAACTCATCGAGCCTGCCCGGATGGAGGCGCTGCTTAATCAGAACGTAACTTGAAATCGCTTGCAGCATTCAGTATCCAACCGCCCTTCCACCGCCGCGTCCATCGGGTGCGCCGAGCCGCTCGCCCGTCCGGAGGTCGATCGCAATGCACTCGCCGTCACTCCAATATCCCTCGGTCTTTACCTTATGTCCTCTTGTTTCCAGCAGCTTGATCGTGTCAGGCGAGAGCCCAACCCGTTCAACGAAAATCTCGTCCGGCTCCCATTGATGATGAAACCGGGGCGCATTGACGGCCTGTTGAATATCGAGCCCGTAGTCCAAAACACCCATCAGGATATTGCCAACCGTACTGATGATGCGCGGGCCGCCAGGAGATCCCAACACCAAGAGAAGCTTGCCGTCTTTGAGCACAATCGTGGGCGCCATCGCGCTCAAGGGACGTTTGCCCGGAGCAATGGAGTTCGCTTCGCCCTGAATGAGCCCATAACCGTTTGGAACTCCTGGCTTGGAGGTGAAGTCATCCATCTCATCGTTCAGGATGAAACCCAACTTGCCAGACGTTACCCGTGAACCAAAGCCGTCGTTGAGCGTGGTGGTTACAGATACTGCGTTCCCTGCCTCGTCCACCACGGAATAGTGAGTCGTATTCTCGGACTCAGGGCCTATATAGGGCATGTGCAGAGAAGCCTGCCGGTCCAGTTCTCCAAAGCCGGTTGGACGATGGAGCTCTTTGCTGGCGCTTGAGTGCGCTACATCAACCGAAGCTCGCCACGCCTGCGCATATTTTTTGTCGATGAGCTGCGGGACGGGAATCTCGCTGAAGTCGGGGTCGCCCAAGAATTCTGCGCGATCGTAAAATGCCCGCCGAAACGCCTCGGACGTGAGGTGCATCGAATCCGCGGAGCGATTCCCGAGGGCCGCAAGATCGTATCCTTCAAGAATATTGAGCGTCTCGAGGAGCGTGATGCCTCCGGAGCTGGGCGGCGGTGCGCTGAAAATCTCGTAGCCGCGGTAGGTCCCGCGCACGGGATGGCGCTCTTTTACCTCGTATTCCGCCATGTCCTGTGCGGTGATCAAGCCGCCTCCGCTCTGCATGTCGGCGGCAAGCTCGCGAGCCATAGCGCCCGTGTAAAAATCGGCGGGATCGGCGGCGATGCGTTCGAGGGTGCGCGCCAGTTCGGGCTGGCGAAAGGTCTCGCCGGCCTCATAGTATTTTCCGTCGCGCTGGAAAATGCGCCTGGAATCGGCAAATTCGGCGAGGTGTGAATCGTGCATCGACTGAGCTTCCTCGTAGGTTAGCGTCACACCGTCGCGGGCCAGACGTATGGCGGGCTCCATAACCACCTTGAGTGGTAGCTTGCCCCAATGTTTCTGGGCATAGACCATTCCCGCTACCGAACCTGGAACTCCTGCCGCTTTGTATCCCACCAAGCTGGCGTTGGGAATCACATTGCCCTGAGCATCCAGGTACATATCGTGGCTGGCAGCTTTGGGCGCTTTTTCCCGATAGTCAAGAAAATGCGTCTCCCCGTTGGCCATCCGCAGCAGCATGAAGCCACCCCCACCGATGTTTCCGGCTGCGGGATGCACCACGGCCAAGGTGAATCCAGTGGCGACGGCGGCATCTACGGCGTTTCCGCCTTTTTGCATGATCGCCGCTCCCGCCTTCGATGCTTCTTCATGCACGCTCACCACAATGGCGTGTTTGGCGTGCACAGGCCGCAAACCACCAGCCCATGAGGACGGGATCGATACGCCCAGCGCCGCTAGCGCAAGAAGCTTAAAAATCAGGGATTTACGAAGAATTCTCATGTGACTTCGGGTTCTTTCATTGAGGCTCATTGGATGCCCCCTAAGCCAATAAGACAAAAGAAAAGGCAAGTGCCATCGGCCCATGTCCAGCGCCCGCTTGGCCAGCTAATGAGGCTAGCTTACCCATGCGGAAGCAGTCAAATCACCGCCAACAGAGCACCCTCGGCGCAGTGATCGCGGGTACTGACGTACTCGAATCGCAAAGAAATGGGTTGGGTAAAAAAAGAAGCCGCCGAGGGAGCCGGTCAACCCATCCGCGATGGCCGTAAAAAATTTATTAAATCGATTCAAACAGGCTATTGAAAGGCTTCTCAAAAAGGACTACCCTTGGTCTCCCTCGGTCCTGCGCGCAAGGGAAGCCGCGTAAATAAGAACTTCGATTCTTCCCTTTGTCCCAAGGCTTTGCAGCCGCGCCGCCGCGACCAGGACGGCCTTTCTCCCGCATTACCTATGGGAGAACAGAAATTAGTTTCACTCTTTTTCCCGAATCTGGAGGAATGATGAAGCAGAAGTATCTGGTTGTTCTGGGCATGGTCCTCGCGCTGTGCCTGTTTTCCCTAACAGCCGCTGCCCAGACGATCCCCAATTGGCAGCCCAATACCGCCTACGCCATCGGCGACCTGGTGATGTTCAATGGCTCGGAATTTCAGTGTATTCAGGCCCACACCTCATTGGTTGGATGGGAGCCGCCCAACGTACCGGCACTATGGAAACCGGTAACCGGCGTAACACCGTCTCCGACCCCCACGCCGGCGGCTACACCGACACCAACGCCTCAAGCAACTCCTACTCCAACCCCAAAAGCCACCCCCACGCCGACACCTGTTGCCACACCAACTCCGACGGCTACTCCCACACCCGTAGCTACGCCTACTCCAACTCCCGTTCCAAGCGGAACGTGCGCGCAGCCGTGGACTGCCGGAATGGTCGTCACTCAGGGTGAAATTGTTTCGTTCGGCGGGAGCAACTGGAAGGCCCTTCAAGCGGAAGCATCGGCCGCCCCCAACTGGCAACCGCCAAATGTACCGGCCCTATGGTCGTTGGTGGGCGCGTGCTCCGGCGGCGGAGGTGGAACGCCGAGTCCAACCCCGACTCCTAACACAACTCCTACCCCCAATGCGACGCCGACACCCAGTGCGACGCCCACGGCTACGCCTGGACCAACACCGACCGGCGGACTGCCCAAGCATCTGCTGACCGGATATTGGCAAGATTTCAATAATGGCGCAAAGTGCCTGACCATCGCACAGGTGCCAACTACGTTCGACATTATTGCTGTGGCCTTCGCCAACGCAACCACTACTCCGGGCGCAGTCGACTTCAGCGTCGATTCCGGCTTGTCGACTTGCCTGGGCGGCTATACGCAGGCTCAGTTCATCGCCGACATCACCACCGTTCATGCACGAGGACAAAGAGTAATCGTCTCCGTGGGTGGACAAAACGGCACGATCAGCGTTTCCGATTCGACCAGCGCGTCCAACTTTGCCAACAGCGTGGCCTCGATTATGACCACCTTTGGCTTCGATGGCGTGGATATCGACTTGGAGAACGGAGTCAACCCAACGGTGATGGCGAGCGCCTTGGAACAACTGGCCTCGATGAAACCTGGACTCATCATTACGATGGCTCCCCAGACTGTTGATGTTCAGGGCCCCGGAAACGATTACTTCGCCCTGGCGCTGAACATTCAGAACATCCTCACCGTGATGAACACCCAGTACTACAACTCGGGAACGATGAATGGCTGCGACGGCAATGTGTACGCGGAAGCGACGGAGAACTTCTTCACGGCGCTCGCCTGCACGCAATTGCAGAGCAATCTGCGTCCCGATCAGATCGGCCTGGGCGCTCCGGCCTCTGCCAATGCGGCCGGCAGTGGCGTAGTGGATGGCTCAGTCGTGGTCAACGCCCTCAACTGCCTGGCAAAAGGTTCCAATTGCGGAACATTTACGCCGACAACCAAGTGGCCCACGATCCGTGGCGCTATGACGTGGTCCATCAACTGGGATGCCTCCAACGGCTTTGCATTCTCGAATGCCGTCAAGGCTGGCATCAACTCGCTACCTTAGGGAACCCGCTTCAAGAACGATAGAAGCAGTTTGCCTCCCCACAACCCTGGCATCCCGGAAAACTCCGGGATGCCAGCGGTTTTTAAAGCTTGGGCGCTCTATATTTCATTTTCTTAGTGGTGTCTCATTTTTCGGCGGCGCTCCATAGTTGTGCCTAGTGCGTTGTTTATTTGTTCGTCGTTTATTTATTCGTCCTTCATTCTTCATTGTTCATTGTTTTTCGGTTCATTGCTTTTTTCTAAGTAGCGGGTTTTTCTTCGAAGTAACGCGCTAAGCACTTGTCCTGGTTCTCGCCTCTGCTTTAAAACAGAGGACTATGACCCATGCGCAGCTCGTCCGGCTCGCAGAACAATGGCTCCGCCGCAGGTACCGCTGCCCTATCGTCCTTTCCGAACAATTTGTGGACAACGGCGAAACACCCGATGTAATCGCGTGGAAAGAAACCTGCCGCTCGGTGCTGGTTGAATGCAAAATTTCCAGGGCTGATTTCTTATCCGACAAGGAAAAGCCCTTTCGGAAGAATCCCGAAACCGGCATGGGGAGTGAGCGATTTTATCTAGCGCCCAAAGGCTTGATCGGCGAACAAGAGTTGCCGAAAGGCTGGGGACTTCTGGAATGCAAGGCGCGCGAGATCAATATGTCCGTCCGGCCGAGCCGCAAGAGCCAAAGAACGGAGATCGGACTCATGCGAGAGATGAGCCTTCTACTGGCCAGCCTGCGCCGGGTAGAGATTCGCATCGAACCTCAAACGATCACCGACTTTCTTAAATGGAAGAACCGTCTGGCAGAATATAACGGTGGGCGCCTGCCGGAAGGCATCGTAGAGCCTGAGGCGGAACTGAGCATTCCTCCTCCATCGTAGATCGTAGACTTTGAGCTGCGGATTGTGAGCCGCGCTTGTAAGCCGCAAAACTTCTTGGGCGCAAAACCCTGTATAACAGATCAGTGAACGTTTCGTTACGCACGACGAAGGGTTATTCATCATCGTGAAACGCT
This sequence comes from Candidatus Angelobacter sp., assembly GCA_035295685.1. Taxonomy (GTDB): domain Bacteria; phylum Acidobacteriota; class Terriglobia; order Terriglobales; family Acidobacteriaceae; genus Angelobacter. The sequence continues at coordinate 864 of DATGIO010000053.1, read as the reverse complement.
GGTCTTGCTTCTGCTACGTAATTGGAGTGCTGTTTTCGAGTCTGTGCGTACACGCACAAATTGCCCCAGGCTCGATCGATTTTCACTGGAACGAGGGCGCCAAGGATTGCAAGACCAACCCTCCGGCTCCGCTTGAGGTTCATCCTTATAACGACACGACGTATATCCTTCGTGAAAACCTCTGCGCCACTTCGGAAGCGCCGTTTATCTACCTGCTCATCGGTTCTTCCAAGGCGCTTCTGATCGACACCGGGGACGTTCCGGAGCCCGAACACATGCCTCTGGCAGAAACCGTAATGCGCTTGCTCCCGGTGTTTCCGGTCAATGGAGCGTCGAAGATCGGGCTGATCGTAGTGCACTCTCACCGGCACCTCGATCACCGCGCCGGTGATGGCCAGTTTCAAAATCTCCCCAATGTGCAGCTTGTTGGCTGGGACATCGACAGCGTCCGGAAATACTATGGATTCACCGATTGGCCCAATGGAATTGCTCAACTCGATCTAGGCAACCGCATTGTCGACGTGCTTCCTACCCCCGGCCACAATGCGACCCACGTTGCTTTCTACGACAGGAACACAGCCCTCTTTTTCTCCGGCGATTTCTTCCTGCCGGGCCGCCTGTTTATTGAAGACTTCAGCGCCGGACTCTCCAGCGCCAAGCGGGTTGCATCCTTTATCGAGGCCCGCCCGGTAAGCCACGTACTTGGCGGCCACATTGAGATCAATCAGGCAGGTAACACGTATGACTGGGGATCGCAGTATCATCCCCAAGAACACGTTCTGCAGTTGACCAAGAAAGATCTGACGGATTTACCCGAAACCATCAGCCACTTTAACGGCTTCTACAACACTTACGGCGGCTTCA
>DATGIO010000052.1:0-15071 GCA_035295685.1 Candidatus Angelobacter sp. | reverse complement strand
GGCAGAGCTTTTCCGGCATGTTCAGAACTATGGCCACCGGCAGCACATGAAACTCGCGGGCCAAAGCCACCAGAGGCTTGCGCGACTCCGGTTGCACATTGGTAGCGTCCAAGACGGTCAAGCGACCGGATGCAAGCCGCTTCCGCGCGATGTAGTGAAACACATCGAATGCGTCGTTGGTGGCGGACTGATCGTTCTCATCGTCGGACACCAAACCGCGGCAGAAGTCCGATGAAAGAACTTCCGTAGGCTTGAAATGTTTGCGAGCGAAGCTTGATTTTCCGCAACCTGAAGGACCGATGAGGACAACCAGGGACAACTCAGGAATCGAGATGTTCAAAGCTCAAACACCCCCATCTGAGTCGGCGAGCCCACGGCCGGGTCTTCGGCGCCTATAGGAAGAAAGCGAACGTTATATCCAAAACGCTCCGAGATTTGTCCCGACCACTGCTGAAACTGCTGCCGCGTCCACTCAAAGCGGTGATCCTTGTGGCGAAACTGCCCGGCGGGCAGGGTCTCAAACTTTACGTTGTATTCGGCGTTGGGCGTGGTAACAATCACGGCTTTGGGCCGTGCCTCCTGAAAGAGCACCTTTTCAAAAGCGGCCAACCGGGGTGGATCAAGATGCTCGATGACCTCCACAACCGTTGCCGCGTCATAGCCCGCCAATCGCTTATCGCGATACATGAGAGAGCCGTGAATCAGCTTGAGGCGCTCTCGCTGGATCGTGGGAAGGCGATCGAGGTGAAGCCTCTGCGCGGCGACTTCGAGAGACCGGTGCGAAACGTCCATGCCGACAATCTCTGTCAACGCCCTCTCTTCGAGCAGCGAGCGCAATAACTTGCCTTCCCCGCAGCCAAGATCCAGCACGCGCTGCGCGCTCACGGAACGCAGAGTGGCCATGACCGCAGCAATGCGCTGCCGCCAAAGCTGGAGTGGAGCTTCCATCTTCTCTTCTTCTTCGGTGCGAACCTGCTGGGTCTCGTCCGGATCGGCGTCATCTTCTTCGGAAAGACGCTTGAGGGCCTCTCGCGCCAGTTGCCTTTGCCGGGGCAGGTAGCGCCTGACGATGGATTCTTTCTGCGGATGGCTCGCCAGCCAGCCTTCTCCTTCGCGCAGCAATTTCTCCACTTCGTCCTTGCCGACCCAATAATGTTTCTCGGCATCGAGCACAGGAATGAGCACGTAAAGATGGCGCAGTAAATCTTGAAGGCGAACATTGGCCTCAAGCGTCACCGTATAGTATGGCCCTTCGCCCCACTCCGCGAATTTTTCATCGAGCGGATGATGCGTCGCCTGGACAGCATAGCCGAGCGGCTCAAACAGTTCGCGCAACAGGCCATCGCCGCCTCTGCAAGGCAACACCGCTAGGACTGCCTTCAAGGGAATCTTACTCTCCGCAACCTCCTGACGCTCTTTGCTGCGGCCCGACATCGCGGTGGCGAAGGCCCTGCCCATGGCGACACTCATGAATGATGAGAGCACATAGGCACGGTCGTTTACATATTGCTCCAGTGACAGGCCAGCGCCGCGCTCCCGCCTTCCACGGACGAGTCCAACGGGATCGACATCGAGCAACAAGGCGGCCGTGCATTTCTCATCGCTCGCTTCGGGATAGAAGACATGGGCCTTGCCGAACGATAGTTCGAAGGTATGCACCCGCGCTGGATTTTTGTGGAGCAGGAAACCCAGGTCCGTAGCAGGACGGTGCGTAGTCGTAAGGGTCAACAACATGTTCCCGATTATACGAGGCGGCACCGAACCTCCCGTCTAAGCGCTTTGCTGGGGCGCGGGCGACGCCGTTCCCTTAGAGTTCGGAAAAGGAAAATTTTGGGATGGTGATCTGCTGAATTTCGGTGCTGCCCTCGATGATTTCCATTACCTTGGCGTCGCGCAGATAGCGAGCCACCTCGTACTCTTCGGTCAGCCCGTTTGCGCCGTGAAGATGCACCGCATCATTGGCCGCATTCACCGCCGCCCGGGAAGCAAAGTATTTCGCCAGAAGCGTTTCGGCGGTGGCACCGGGGTCTTGCGTCTCGCGCAGGTATCCGGCGCGATAGCACAGGAGGCGGGCGGCACGGGTCGAGGCAATCATATCGGTAAGCTTTTGCTGCACCAGTTGATGGTCGCGCAGTTCACGACCGAATTGCTTACGTTGGGAGGTGTAATCGAGGCAAGCATCAAGGCAAGCCTGGGCTATGCCCACCGATCCCCAGGCAACGCTGTAACGCCCGTGATCGAGAACCGTCGCGACGACGTGGGTGAGACCAAAACCAATTCTTCCCACCAGGTGGCTCTTCGGAATACGGCATTCATGGAGATCGAGTTGCGCCAGAAGAGACGCCCGCGTGCCGACAATGCCGGTCAAGGCCGTGCGCGTGAGCCCGGAAGATGTGGCCGGAACCAGAAACGCGGCCAACTGACCTGTTTGATCCACCTGATTTTGGCAGCGCGCCAAGACAAGAAACAGGTCCGCAATCTGGCCAAAGGTAATCCATTTTTTGGTTCCGGTCAGCAGGTACTCATCTCCGCTCAGAGTGGCCATCGTCGAAACGGAGGCGGCATCGCTTCCAGCCTCAGGCTCGGACAAGGCCAGAGCGCATAGAAGTTGCGCGGACGCTGTTGCCGTCCCGTACTGCGCCTTCAGGTCGCGGCTTCCCCAGCGCCAGATGCCGAGAGACACCATGTCATGCACGGTGAGCAACGACCGGACCGAGGAACAACCGCGAGCAAGCTCTTCGGTGAGCAGCCCATAGGTAATAAGATCCATGGGGCCACCATGATCGTTGCGCGTGGGGTGAACGGCGCCGAGATATCCGCGCGCCCGTAGAGCGTCCACTATCTCGAGAGGAACCCGCTGCTCCCTATCCCATTGCCCGGCGAAGGGAGAGATATGCTGCTGCACAAAATCACGAAAGCGCAGACGCGATTCCTTTTGAGCGTCTGAGAGCTCCATCTTCATGCCTGCCGTCGCGGCATCTGCCTTCGGGGCAGCGCTCTCCAGTTGTCCCATTTCCGCCAATTCGCCTCCGATTCAAGAACGAGGGCCAGAAAAGATTAGCCCTGCACCGCCGCCGATCCCAGCTTACGCTCCAGCAACGCGTTCATGTTATTGATGCTCTTGAAGTTCTCGAAATCCAGATCTTCATCTTCAACCGTAATGCTAAATTCCTTTTGCAGGAAGTTCACAAGCTGCAGGGCTAACAGCGAATTCACAAAACCCAAAGAGAAGATGTCGTCGTCATCCTGAAGCTCACGATTGCGAAAAGATTTGGAAAGGAAAGCGCGGATTTTTGTCTTTCTTTCTTCCATAGATGTTTCCTCTTTATGCGTTACGCGCGGCTTTTCTTGATAGAAGAGCCGCGCCACAATCTCGATCCCGAATGTTTACAAATAAGTGCGTGTGAAATATACGCCCGCCAAATATGTGCCCTGGCCGGGCCGGTAGCGCGCTTAGTTCGCAGCCGCAGCGAATTCCCCTTCGTAGTTGTAAAACCCGCGACCGCTCTTGCGCCCATGAAGGCCCGCATACACCATCTTCTTCAGCAACGGGCAGGGACGAAACTTATCGTCGTTATAACTTTCATAGAGGACATCGAGCGAGTAGAGGATGGTATCCAAACCTATCAGGTCTCCGGTCTCCAGAGGCCCCATCTTGTGACCGAAGCAGGTCTTGAACAAGCGATCGACATCTTCGGCAGAAGCAACCTGGTCCTGCACAAGATAAATGGCCTCATTGATCGTGAGCATGAGCACACGATTGGAAACAAACCCCGGCATATCGTTCACGACGATGCCCTCTTTGCCCATCTCGGCAAGCAGTGTCTTGGCCTTATCCAAGGTGGCCTCGGAGGTATGGAAGCCGCGAATCACCTCCACCACCGGCTTGAGCGGCACGGGGTTCATGAAATGCATTCCCAAGATCTGCGCTGGGCGCTGCGTCCATGAGGCAATTCGTGTAATGGAGATAGCCGAGGTATTGGCGGCAAAGATACAGTCTTTCCGGCACAAAGGATCGATGCGCCGATAAACTTCCTCCTTGACCTGCGGCTTCTCAACTACGTTCTCGATCAGGAATTGCGAAACCTCCAGGCGATTGGGATCGGTGGTAAAGAGAATCCGTTCTATGACGACATCCGCCTTTTCCGCACCGGGCTTCTTCTTGCTGAAGAATGCGCTCATGCGAAGGTTGGAGCGGATGGCCTCTCGCGCCTTTTCAAGTTGCTTCTCGTCGTTGTCCATGAGGACCACCTGATGACCGGTCTCGGCGAGGCTTTGGGCCAAGCCAATTCCCATGACGCCAGCACCAACGACCCCAACGTGGGTAAACTCCATTTGCTCTCCTTCTCAAAAGCTACTGGTCCAAAGATTGCTCAAGGTGGCCCTATTTCCGACGTCACGCACACTCTCGAAGCCCTGCTGCCAACCAAAAAGGGGCAGCTACCAAGTATGCCAGAGGCGAGCAGGTTCGGGCGACGGCTCTGCAAGAAACAGATCTCCGCGCAGGTTGTCGGCCGTTCCGTGCCAGTGTCTGCGGGGATGACTTTTGCTTATTTTCCCCATTTTTCCTGAGAGTTCAGCCACTTAACAAAAGAAAGACATTTTGCGATTTCGTATTTTAATATTCGGTAAAATTTGACGTATATTACGGGCCCGTTTTTACTCGTCCATTCAAGCTCAGCTAGGCTCTGGATGCGGCTTGGAGGCAGCTAACACCTATGGCGCACGAACTGAAATCTTCATTTTGATCGAGTTTTAGGGCCGTTTTGAAATATGCGAATTAATGAAGTGGAATGAGCGCTTTGCGGATGGTTTTACGCGGCGCAGCATCGGCACTTTTTCGTTGCCTGGACGGGACACTTTTCCCAAAATGAGAATGTCGCGAGGGCAATGCTTCTCTCTTGCGCGGGCTTTTCTCATAGACAATCTTTTTCGTACGCACTCTTTCCTATGCAAAAGCTTTTTTTGCGCGCAATCTTTTCTATGAACAATCAGGAATGGGTCATTCCTTCCGTTCATCTTTCCTTCCGTTCATCCTTTCAGGAGCTGTTTCAGAAGGCGGACCGCGCCGGGTATTTGCGTGACCGAGGCATTGCCAAAGCCAAGAACGAAACCCTGTCGAGGAGCAGAGCCAACGTACGACAAAGACAGCGCCGAGAGCCAGAGTTGCCGCTGCGCGGCTTTCGCGGCAATGTCAACGTCGCGAAACCTTTCGCGAAACAGAATGGTAAGGTGCATTCCGGCGGCTGAGCCCACTATTTCACAGGAGGAGCCAAGCTGCCGCTCGATTTCTTCAACGAGCACGCCTCTACGTTCTTCATAAACTCTGCGCATTTTGCGGATGTGGCGGGTGAAATGGCCCTCTTGAATGAACCTTGCCAGCACCGACTGACTGGCGTGGCTGGGGCAGATGTCCATCGATTGCCGAACCGCGGCGAAGGGCCCGATGAGATCGAAGGGCGCCACGATGTATCCCAATCGCAGAGAGGGAAACAACACTTTGCTGAACGTGCCGGTATAGATGACTCTCGCGTGGTTATCGAGCCCTTGCAGGGAGGCAATCGGCAATGAACCGTAGCGGTATTCACTGTCATAGTCATCCTCAATAATCCAGGCTCCGGCCTGACGCGCCCATTCAAGGAGCTGGAACCTCCGGGTGGCGCTCATGGTAACGCCGAGAGGATATTGATGAGAGGGCGCAACGAACGCGGCGCGCGCACCGCGGCATAGCTTGATTCCGGCGCTCACATCCAATCCATCCGAATCAACGGGCACGGGCACAATGGCGCAACCGGCGGCAGTGAGCACATGGTGCACGAGCCAGTATCCCGGCTCCTCAACCCACACACGCGCTCCGGGATCGAGCAATACGCGGGTGGAAATATCCAGCGCCTGCTGCGAGCCGCTGACAATCATGATCTGCGCCGGTTCACAACGCACGCCACGCGAGGTACGGAGATAGGTGGCGACCGCCTGCCGGAGCTCTTCGAGGCCCAACGGGTCTCCGTACTGAAGCGCGTTCACCTTTAGCTCGCGGGAGTAACGCATCAAGAGCTTCGACCACAGGTGCATGGGGAAGCTTCGCAGTTCAGGCTGCCCCACCTGAAAGGCCCCGAGACTTTCCGCCCAGGAGGGCCGCTCGAATCCTGGCAGCGCTCGGGCACGCGCGGAGAGGGGCCGGGCTCCCTCGGCAACGGTCGTCCCTCGGGCAGCGGTTTTGGACTCGGGGGTTTTGGACTGCGGGGCTTTGGATGGCACAAATGGGGACGGAGCTTCAAATCGCGGCCTAGCAGGAATGGTGGCAGCCACAAAGGTGCCGGAGCCGGTGCGGCTTTCGAAGTGCCCCTCGGCAAGCAGTTGTGAATACGCGGTCAACACCGGAAGCCGCGAAACATTGAGTTCACGGGCCAGCTCACGCGTGGAGGGCACCGGCTGACCGCTCCTTAACTCTCCGCGAACGATCTTGGCCCTATAAGCATCGTAAACCTGCTGATAGAGCGGCTTCGGAGACTTGCGGTCAACGGCAATCAGAGAAGGGAGCCTGCGAAGCGGCATCTTCGGAGACTTTGAAAGAGACTTTGAAGGCGACTTTGAAGTGGTCATGTCAAATCAGACAAAAGTGGCTATTCAAAATAGCCATTTCCCAGTTTATATACCAGATCAGCGCTGTCCAACAGGCCCAGCCAAACGGAGAAGAAGTTCGGGCCGGCCTTTGCATGCCGCAAGCTTTTCGACCAAAAGGAAACCAAGCTCATGCCGTTCCGTTCCTTGCTCTCGTACTTTCTTGCATTCGCCTTTTACGCATCCTCCTATGTATTTCCCGCCGCTTCAATGGGGCGCACTCCGATGACAGCCAAGGAGATGCCCCAGTCCGGCCAAAGCGCAAAAGGTGGCGATACGGCCGCAAGGGATGGACAGCACGATTTCGATTTCGACTTCGGCACATGGAAGACACACTCACGGCGGCTTCTGCATCCTTTGACAGGATCGACCACGTGGGCCGACATGGACGGCACTACCGTGGTCAAAAAGATCTGGGACGGGCGCGCCAACATCGCCGAATACAAAGGCGACGGTCCCGCGGGACATGTGGAACTCCTGTCGCTACGCTGGTACAACCCCGACTCCCATCAATGGTCTCTGGATTTTGCCACGCCGAACGCCGGCACGCTGGGAATTCCCAATGTCGGCGAGTTTAAGAATGGCCGCGGCGACTTCTACGATCAAGAAGAGATGAATGGAAGATCGATCATGGTGCGCTTCTCCATCTGGGGCATCAGCGCCGACAAGGCACAGTCAGAGCAGGCATTTTCGGCGGATGGCGGAAAGACATGGGAGACAAACTGGATCAATCACTACACCCGTATCAGCAACCAGACGGAAATCGATTGGAGCCAGCCGTCTTCCGTTTTGAATGCGGCAGGAGCTCAAGATTTCGGCTTCAAAGTCGGAACCTTTCATACCCAGATCAGCCGCACCATCGATCCCTTTGCCAATCCGTCCAATCCGTCCAAATCAATCGCCCTTGCCGGAACCGTGAGCGTACGGAACGTGTGGGGTGGGCGCGCCAAACTTGAGGAAATTGAAACAGACGGGCCCAACGGCCACTGGGAGGCGCTTACCCTCTTCCTCTATAACCCTCAGTCCCACCAGTGGAGCCAAAACTTCATCAACAGCAAACGTGGGGTTCTTGCCACGCCGCTGATCGGCTCCTTCAAAGATGGCCGGGCAGAGATGGTGTCAACGGATACGTATCAAGGCAAATCCATTCTGGTTCGAGGCATGTGGTCCGACATTACGCCCAACACCCACCGATACGAAGAAGCATATTCCGATGACGTGGGTAAAACCTGGCTCACGGCATTCAGCGCGAACCTGACGCGCATCAAGGAGTGAAATGTCTTGGTTTGTCTCCAGGAGCTACCTCCATTGTTCGTTATCCGCCGCTCCTTATTCCTTACGGCGATATTCATCACGCGCGAGCTCCTTATCTATTACGCGAGATCCGTCGCGCTCGCATCATTCCATTGCACCCGAGGACCAGAACTATGCTTAAACACGCCCTACTCTTGTTCACTGCAACTGCCATTTCCATGCTATTCGGCACTATGAGAATGGAAGCCCAATCGGCAATGCTCAATCTACCCGACTCCAGCCAGGCGGCGCGCGTGGCGCAGCGCATCGGCATTACGGACATCACCATCGACTATCATCGGCCATTGGTTCGGGGCAGGAAAATCTTTGGCGGCCTGGAACCATATGGCAAGGTGTGGCGTGCCGGAGCCAATGTCAATACGACCATTTCTTTCAGCGATCCAGTGATTATCAACGGCCAAGCCCTAGCACAGGGCAAATACGGGCTGCACATGATTCCGGGCGAGACCTCATGGGTAGTTATCTTCTCGAAGAACTCCGCCGCTTGGGGGAGTTTTACCTACAATCCCGCCGAGGATGCGCTGCGGATCACCGTGAAACCGGAGACGATTGCGAACCAAGAAGCCCTCAAATACGATTTTGACGATCTCGACGCCAACTCCGCGATTCTATCGATGCTATGGGAGAAGGTTGCGGTGCGGTTCAAAGTAGAGGTGAAGACGGCAGAAATCGTCGAGAAGAGCCTGCGCTCGCAGCTACAGGGACGCATCCAGTTCGAATGGCAGCCCTGGGAAGAAGCGGCCAACTATCTGTTGGACAATAAGCTAAGCGCCCAAGAGGCGGAGCAAGACGCCGAACGGTCTGTCGAATTGGAAGATCGCTTTGAGAACGAAATGACCAAGGTGCGGGCCTTGACCGCTTTGGGACGCGGGGACGAAGCTCAAACTGCGAAAAACAAGGCCATTGCCATCGGCAGCCAGTCGCAGATCCACGACTTTGGCCGCAGACTGCAACGCGAAGGGCGGCAAGCCGACGCCTTCGATCTCTTTACCGGCAACATCAAGAAAGACCCGAATACGTGGATGGCGCACAACGAGGCTGCGCGCATTGCGGTCTCGAAAAGCGATTTTGCAACCGCGATCAAGGAAATGAAGCTGGCCGCCGATGCGTCTCCAGGACCATTGAAAACGCAGCACAACGATCTCATCCGCCAACTCGAAAATAAAGTCGACATCAACAAATAAGGGCTGCGCTGTAGGGAGCAGCCTTTGCACACCGTGTACTGCGCGCGGTGTGCGTCCCGGAGCCTCACACTTTGGAGCCTCAAACCTGGAGCACTACACGGGGGAGGCTCCGGGAATAATACGGTCTGTCCCACACCCCTCACGAAAGCAACCGCAATTTTCGCAAAGAACGCAGTTGCATCCCCAGCCTATAACACTCCTAGCGCACCGGACACGGGCAATCGATCCGGGGGCGCGAGCGGCCACCAAATCACAGGATAAAGAACCTGTTCAGGAGGATAGAAACGATGGCAAGCAAAGCAATTCAACCAGAGACAATATCGGCCAAGCTGATCGCACGCTGGGAAGAGACCGGAAAGAAGATCGCGGCCCTTGCGGAAGAATTTCCAGAAACCAAGTTCAGCTACCGGCCTGTTGAAGAGGCGCGAAGCGTTGCCGAGGTGCTACGGCATGTGGCGTTCTGGAACCTTTACGTTGCCAATTCGGCGCGAGGTGAAAAGGCGGACGATAGCGCGAACGAGCTTCCGAAGGAGCAGTTCACCACAAAGAAGAAGATCGTGGATGCACTAAGGCAAAGCACCGCGAATGCAACGGCCGCACTTCAGAACCCCAAACCGAGCCTTTCCCCAGAACTGGCTGAGATGGTGGTGATGTTTCTCGAGCACACGTGCGAGCATTACGGGCAACTGGTGGTGTATGCGCGGCTCAACGGCATCGTTCCGCCAACATCGAAGGGCTAAACGGCCTTTCGGAACCGGAACTTAGATTTTTTGCGAGATGGCGTAAAGCAAGTCATTCATTTATCACGAAGAGCCAGGGGCTAAAGCCCCAGATTTGTTTGTACGCTTGGACGGGGCCCTGAAGGAGCCCCTCTTCCACAGTTGTGCCAACTGCATCGCTAGCTCTGAATATCAAGGCTCCGACAAATAGATAAGAGATATGCCAGCGTGAAAAAGTGAACTTACGATAACGCGATATTTTTGCGATTGGAGAAAACAGAGACATGGCTACCATACGAAAAGAGATTCTGACCGCCTCCGACCCGAATGCAGTCTGGGAGGCAATTCGTGACATCGGCGCGCTGCATACCCGGCTTGTTCCCGGCTTTGTCGTCGATACCAAACTGGCGCCCGGCGAGCGGATTGTGACCTTCGCCAATGGCATGGTGGTGCGGGAGTTGATCGTGAGCCTGGAGGAAGAGGAAAAACGGCTGGTCTGGTCGGCCATCAGCGACCGCCTTACGCACCACAATGCCTCCGTGCAGGTGTTTAGCGGCGAGAACGGCGGAACCATTGATCGTGGGAGCAGGGTCGTGTGGATCGCCGACATTCTCCCCAACGAAGCTGCCAGCGCCATCGACGGAATGATGGAGCACGGCAAGAATGCAATGAAAAGCGCTCTGGATAGTCTAGCGACGAACACTTAATCGTGAATCCATGCGGCCTCGCAGAGGATGAATTGAAAATACTCGGCGCAGCGAGTACAGCCCCTGCGGGCGATCCGCCAGCAACCTGCCAACTCCTATCGCATCCACCCGCGATAGGAAACCTGGCGGGTGCTTTCGATTCATCAGGGACTTACGCACGCCGTAGGAGCCCGAAAACTCAACAAACCGGGGAAAGATCGAAACTCGAGAGGGATGCCGTTGACCTAAAATAGTGGCCGCCTGTTCGTTGGGGGGGTACGCTCATGTCCGCACACACTCTACGGCAATGGATTCCAGAGTTTGCCGATCATGGTAGAGAACAGCTCTTCAGGGCGCGACATTATCAAGAATCCATTCGCTATGCAAGGGTTGTTCTGACCGTGGGATGTATTACAGCACTGCCTTCGATCCTCAATGATTATCTCTTTTGGAGCCTAAACACGAAGTTCTACGTCCTGCTCGCCCTGCGAGCAGTCGTAGTCGTTGGCTTGACGTTGGGAATGATCTTTTTGGTCAAGCATCTTCAGCGACCGGTAGCCTTGGATTGGTGGATGTTCGCTTGGCTCGTTGCATTTATTTTGCAAAGTGCAGTGGTTGCCGGGTTGCGCCCGCGAGGTTTCGCTTTAGATGCGCTCTCGTGGCAACTCATCGTCCTGGCAAGCTACTTATTCACACCGTTACGTTATTTCCACCGCCTCATTTGCGGTATTGGCGCCACGATCCTCTATCTGGCAGTAATCCTGGCAATCAGGTCTATCGTGACAGGGGAGTTAGGCTCCGTTGTTGGCGCCCTGATACTCACCAATCTGGTCGGCATGTCGACAATATTTCAGATCGAGCGCCTGCGCCGCCTCGAATATGCCCATTTGATGGAAGAGCAAACCGCCAACGTCAAACTCTCGGCGGAAATCCAGGAACGGGAGCGGCTGGTCATAGCATTGCGTAACGCGAAACTGATGGCGGAGGAATCTAATCTGGCCAAGTCACGATTTCTGGCGGCAGCAAGTCACGATCTTCGTCAACCCGTGCATGCGCTTGGCATGTTCGTCGGCGCGTTGCGCGCACGGCCGCTCGATAGCGAAGGGCGCAAGATTGTGGATCATATCGACGATTCCATCCATGCGATGAGTGAATTGTTCACCGGGCTGTTAGATGTTTCACGCCTCGACGCAGGAGTCGTTCAGCCCTGCTTGCAAACGTTCTGCGTGCAAACTTTGCTGGAGCGCATCTACCATCAATTCCTTGAACCAGGGAGACGGAAGGGATTGTGCCTGACGCTCCATCCATGCTCGCTCTTTGTTTGCAGCGATCCGGTCCTGCTGGAACGCATCCTTCGCAACATCGTCGCCAACGCAGTGCAATACAGCGATTCAGGACGCATCGCTATGGGCTGCAGACGCCGCGGCGGCGGGCTGTCCGTTCAGATATGGGACATGGGGCGGGGCATCGCGTTGGAGCATCAGGAACTTATATTCCAAGAGTTTTATCAAATCGGGAATGATGAACGGGATCGTAGCAAAGGAATGGGCTTAGGTCTTGCCATCGTCAAGCGCCTTACCACACTGCTGCAAACGCCGCTGCACTTCAGCTCCCAGCTTGGGAAGGGATCCATGTTTGCCGTGGAGGTGGCGCTGGCCAGTGCGGCATCTTACATACCGACGGTCGAGCAGGAATCAAAATCGGCTGGGCCGATGCAAGGCTTGGTTCTGGTGGTGGATGACGAGATCGCCATTCAGCAAGCCATGAGAAGTTTGCTGATAAGCTGGGGATTTTCCGTAATTGTGGCCGGATCGGGCCGTGAAATCCTGGAGGCGGTTGCTGGTTGTGATACTCGCCCAAGCCTGATCCTATGCGACTATCGCTTGCGCGATGCCGAACGCGGCATCGACGTTATTCAGCGCCTAAGAAGCGAATTCAACGAGGAGATCCCAAGCGTGCTGGTGAGCGGAGACACGGCGCCGGATCGCTTAAAAGAAGCGCAAGACAGTGGACTTATCTTGCTGCATAAGCCAGTTCCCAATGGCAAATTGAGAGCCACCATCACAAGCTTGATTCAAGCGAGAGAGACGGCATCGGCATAGAACAATTAACCCCGATCCGGCGCCCTTACGAGCTGGGTGCTTCTCCTTCTTCATTCAGGGCGATCGGACTCGACGCTGACAAGACCGGCCTGGCGCGCAGCAAGAGCGGCCTGCGTGCGATTGACCACGTTCATGGCTTTGAAAATACCAGAGACGTGCGCCTTGACGGTTTTTTCCGAAAGACCTAGCCGGCAGCAAATCTCTTTATTCGACAATCCAACGCATAACAGTTTCAACACCACGAGTTGGCGTTCCGTTAAATGGAAGTCATAGCTGGTTCGCAAGCCTGCGTTTGCCGTTCCAGCTGCACCGGAAACAGGCATGCTTTGCAGCAGCAATGGAGGAACGTAAATGTTGCCGGAGAGCACTAACCGCAAGGCTGAAAGAATCGTCTCGGGGCTTGCCGATTTGGGCAAATAGCCAAACGCTCCAAGAGCCATTGCCCGCCGCACATCGTGCGGATCTTCCGATGATGACAGAACAACGACCGGCAACCGCGGGTGCTCGCGAACAAATTCCTGCAAGGCCATCATCCCGTGCATGCCCGGCATAACAAGATCGACAAACGCCGCATCCAGATCCGGATGCTCTTGCGCCAGCCGCAAGCCTTCGGGGCCGCCGGCGGCCTCGAGTACTACCGTTCCTGCCTCGGCTTGACTGAGCAACAACTTCAAACCGGCTCGTAATGAAGGATGATCATCCACCACAAGGAGCTTCATGATACTTTCCCTTCTTGTGCAATCGTGGAGGATCCATTGTCTACGATTCTCCATTTTTGGAACAAGTCCTAAGACGGTCCTAAGACCTAGGCTTGCGACCTCTGCCCAATTTACATCACTCATCAAGAGGGTGCATTGTCTTCTCCGAGAGTAGATTCATGAGCGGCTCTACTTAGAGCTTGAAGCACAACATCGGATCCTAGTTAGGGCATGTTCATGTAAAGGCATTTCAGAAAATATTTTGAAGGAGATGCAAGCTATGAGTAGAACATCGATACAGGTTAATGTAGGTCCTGCTTACAATCTAATTGTGGCAAGCCCAGTTTTCAGCGGTACTGATTTTGCAAATACCCTTGCGGTGGGTACTCCTATACCTGCCAACAGCCCCAACCTGCAGGTTGCTACGATCGGAGACCCGGGAAAAAGTGAGACAAACCACTGGGGCTGGCTCTATTTTGACGCTACGCCTGTAGCAGGTGGTAACACAGTCAAAATTCAGCTGTTCTATCAAGAAAGTCATGACCAAGTTAACCCCAACTCGTCGGCTGGTTTTTATAATCCGGCCTCTACGGAGGCAAATCCTCAGCCTTCCGGACAGTTACCACCCAACACCTGGAACTTTACGTTTAACCCAGCCCCTCCGGGCGGTACGGTGGTATACAGCCTTGGGATCGCCGCGGCAGCCGCTTTCACAGGAAATCCGAGCCGGTAACGTTCCTTAGCTTAATTGCCGAAGGCGGGCTCTGGTGAAAACCAACCCGCCAAGAGATAGCCAACCGGAATTCATCGACGCCGATAATCGCTGGGCGGGTGCATCTACAGCCCTCATGACACATTGAAGTTATGAAATCGTCTAGACTCGAAGTATAGGCCTACAGAGACTCTAACCTTCAAAGGAAAAGAGTCATGCCCGAAGATACGAATTCAGTTTCATTTCAACAAGTCACTTCGATAACCTGCGACAATGCGGCGTGATTTGTTATAGATTTCCAGGCGGGCTGGAACAGCGGAACAATCAACCCTACCAAGAAATCCTGAGGCAGTCCGATCATGGACTCGATTTTCTCTCAGCACGCGCAGCCACCGCATGACTTCCCTT
The DNA here is from genome assembly GCA_035295685.1 of Candidatus Angelobacter sp. Taxonomy (GTDB): domain Bacteria; phylum Acidobacteriota; class Terriglobia; order Terriglobales; family Acidobacteriaceae; genus Angelobacter. The sequence goes on along the minus strand of DATGIO010000052.1, from coordinate 627 downwards.
GTATCGCCTCCCAACCTTCGCGAATGACAATCGGCAGAAGCAGCAAAGCAGCAGCGGGATCGGCCCATGACAACTTGAACAGGGCATTTAAGAGTAGCCCTGCCAGTGCGATCCATGCCAGATATCCACACATTGAACTTTGGACAGCATCTGCCCGGAGAGAGCCACTACCCGTCTTTGCCGCAAGAGCTCTTTTCCGCGCGGAGAGCCAGGGCATGACCATCGAAGTTGCAACAAGCAGCCCGATTCCCAGATAGCTTACTCCCGAACGGAACGACTCTCGCGTAAGCGCCAGGACGGAGGTTGTGAAGATAAATACCCCGAGCAATAGCAGCAAAATGCCGGCGATCCGCGATGCCAGCGCCTCGCTAAGACGCACGCTGTCTTTAAATCGCAGGAGCACGACGACTGCGGATGCCAACTCAATCACGCTATCCCCGCCAAAACCAAGAAGCGCCACGCTCCTTGACTGAATGGCAGCGACAATGGCGACCGCAGCCTCCAGGCACATCCACAGGACCGTGACACGCTGCAGGGCGATGATTTCGTTTCTTATTATCTGCCCGGGAATCACACTCATTTCGATGCTTTTGTATTCAACTCCAATCGGCAATGCGCATTGCGCGT
>DATGIO010000051.1:0-91117 GCA_035295685.1 Candidatus Angelobacter sp. | reverse complement strand
GGGACCATAGTTTGGCTCCTGTTGATTTGGTGGGCGAAGCCGGATGCGAAAAGGCGCCTCATACATGGTGGAATGCCGCATCGGCCACGTCATTTCGCAACCTGGATGAAACGCATCCGCGAGGCAGAAGTGCAGTGCCGCTTTCGTCAACGTCGCGGGTTGGTCGGCAAGCGGCACGTCGCTGATGGACTTGGGCGGCTTCACCTCGGGGTTCCAGTCGTTGATAAAATCGCCGTCTACCCACCGCCTAAGCAGAGTTTGCTGGACGGAAGGCAAAGGCAAATTATTGTCGGGCGCAGCATCGGAGAAGGATCCAAATGCGTCGCCATAGATCCACGGCCAGGTGCGCGGCTCATTCACTGGGTTTTCCGCCGGACGGAAGCAGTTAAAGATGACTTGACGCAACTCCGCATACGGATCGGCCTTAGTCGCCGGATCGGGGGTTTGCGCCAATCTCGCAATGAAATCGTCGCTTTCGAAATCCATGGGACAGCTCTTGCCGAACATCGCGGCAAAGCCTTTATTGACCCACTGCAGGTTGGAAAGGCGGCTCAGGACCGGAAGTATATCTTCGGCAAAGGATACCTGCTCGGGCATCTGTATCCAGCCAGTTTGAACATAGACGTCAACGAGTAATTCATACAGCGTGCGCCAGCCAATAACGTTGGGCGCGTAGTTTGGGGGACCAACCACGACCCAGGCGGACTCTACTGGAATCGAACGACCATTGATCGAAACGGTTGCGGTCACCGGACCATCAGAAGTATCGTCGTACCAGTCATTCGCATTGTTGAAGCTGTTCGGATCGGAGGGAATATACACCGGGGCATTGGATGGCGACGCCGATTTGCCGTGCCCTCCAAGGACCAGCAAACGTCCCGCATCGTCGGTTCGGATCTCTCCCAACGGCACAACCACATCTTTGAACTTCCCGGTATCGAAGGCGTGCTCGGAGCCTCCGGAGACATCGGCCCCAGTGATGCTGCGCGGCCCCGGATCGATCACCAGCGTGCCACGGGCGCTGGTAGGCACATTAGGATTGCGAAGCGGAACCGACATAGTTACGGCTTCAGGGATGTCGAGGGCCGCCTGAAACTGATACCACTGCGCTTTTCGATTGGCCAGATGCGCGGTCCATTGAATGTCCGCATTTTGGGAGGTCAGCTCACGCACGATTTCCCCGGCTGCGTTATATCCGTAGATGTGAAATCTGGCGGCTTCACGTTTCAGCGCCCCCGCCGGATCGCGATAGTAGTTCGGAGGCTGCGGCGGCGGATTGTCGACTTCCGGGCCAACATAGTATTCCTTCAGGCTATCGCCGATACGGGCAATGCCGATGCCGGGATAAATAGAAGCGCGGACGATGAATTGATCCACACAAGGCACTGGAGCAGGAGTCGGCTTCGGCTCCACAGGCTCACCTGCCGGGACGCCATTCACATCGCGCCGGAGTTTCGCTGAGGCCGCATAAACCATCCTCCTGGCGTCGGCGATGGAACCCTGCGGCCGGTGATCTTCCGTGACCCTCCAGATATTCCAGGAGAGATTTTCGCCATAAGCTTCCTGCCCGCGCGCAGTGATATCTTGCTGCGCCAGGATCAGATCGGCGACGTGAATCGGCGGGCTTGCGGTCTCGCTCCACGGGACCATGGCCTCGTTGAGGGGCATGGTGGCCGGATCGGTGCGGAACTGCACCATGAACCGAAAACGCGCCTCTCCTGCTTTGAGTCTTTTATCGAGATCGGCGCCCAGGTAGGTGGGGTCGGCCGGCGGGCCAGGAATCGGCTCCGTATGTACCTGAGGAACCAATTTGTATTTCACGTACCGCTCAGACCCGAAAGAGAATGGGAGGCAGCTCCAATAGTCGATGCCCAAGACACTCGCCACCGGTTTGGCCATTTCATCGAGGATCTTTGCGGTTTCGGGGTGTTTATCAAGATAAAGATCATAATTACCGTCCACTACCCCCGCCTTGGTGAACTCGCACATCTCTTCGGCGTTGTTTACAAAGAAAACATCGAAATTCTGCAGAATAAAATCGAAAGTGGTTTCATCGGGAAGCCCGAAGATTTTCGGTGTGGGCGTATGAAAGAGCTTGATCCCGATACCGCAAGTTGTCTTGTAATCGGAGATAGTCGGTAATGTATCCGAAGAAAATCGGACCCAAGCGGGATACTCGGTACCGGCAAAGAGCCCGACCTTCAGGTTTTGGGGCAGGTTCGGTAAGACCCGGAAAACTCCGTGGGCTATGCCATGCGGCTTAAGAAACACTGGGCGCAAGGCTGGGCATTGCCCTTTGGCAATGCGGCCCGCCTGCACCATGCCCACAAACATTTCAGTCAGCGATCCAATCGGATCGGTTCCACAGTTGACGGTTCTGCGAGATGCGTCAGAGGTCTTAAGGTGTTCGATCATCAATCTTCCTGTTCTATTGAATGGAGCCTGGGTTTATTGGACTATTGGATTCGACGTGAACAGCGATTAAGAAAAAAATGGGGGGAAACAACGACAATTAAGATACTACAAATGACCATAACTGCAAGAGGAGGTGGAAAGATGGGGCAATCGCATGAACAGATGCGAGACGCTACAGTTGAATCTTCTGGCCAATAGCGATTCGCGCCCTCATTTTCTTGATGCGTTCTTCCCGATCCATCTGAAACTCACGCCACCACCCGGCTGCCAGGTTGGACGCGAAGGCAGAGATAATCTGATCTACAACGGGCTCCAGGCGGAGGGCAAACATATTCAAAATATCCTCTGTTCTCCAATCCCGCTTTTCGCGGGGCCAAGACACGGCCTGTTTGGGACTCTGCGTGAAAATATAGGCGCAGATCGCATCGCCATCGTACCAATCGTTGTCTTTCTGAGTATCAACGGAGGCCCCAAGGGTTCCAAAGAAATATTCCGGTGCGCCCTTTTCGAGGCGGAATTTAACTTGGCAGCGATCCGATTGGAGTATGACCAAGCAATACTCTCCATCTCTGGCTTCTTCACAAACCTTGGGCGCAAAGTGATAACGTTCAAAAAGAAATTCAAAACGTGCTTTGATGGCGTTCAGAAACTCCTGCGAATAGTGAATGCTGTCCATTGCTCAAATGAGCTCCCCTGCAGGCCTTTGACTCTTGCGCGCCCGTACGCGCTCCTCGAAATCCGCTCGATAGGCAGTCCACCAATCGGCAGTTAGCCCGCCTGCAAAGACTGAGATCACGTCTTCGATAAACGGGCGCAAGCGGGCCGAATAACCATGCAAAATATCGTCGGTGATACGTATCCCTTTCGCGGCAGGCCAAGGAACAGCTCGTTCTGGAGTCCTTCTCCCCAAGAAGCCTAGAATTGGATTAATCAAATACCATCCATTGAGACCGTTCTCTTCTATGCACCAGTTGGAAGGAGACTCAAGGGTGCCAAAATAGCACTCTGACGTTCCTTGCTCTAGATGAAACTTAATTTTGCACTCAGGGGATTGAAGGACAGTAAGGCAATATTCCCCATGCTTACGATCAGTCGATATTTCTGGCTGGAATTGATATTGATCAAATAGGTATCCGAATTGATATTTGATTGCTCGGAGAAAATTCAGGCTACCGGAGCATGGTCCATTGACAAAGAGGATCTTAGCTTCGCAGATGGAGCTCGCGCTTGGCGGCAGCAAGGTTTTGCGGATCAAAACGCCTAATCCCGAACGCGATCTCTCGCGCCGAGTCAAACACTTCGGCAAAAGCGTCATCAAAAGACGACGCGTATTTTGACCAATCCTTCGACACATCGGCGAAGAATCGGTTCATGGAAACGAATTGCCCAGCGGGAAAGGAGACGCTATACGCATCCCTCTTGGATATGGCGCCGACCAATCACTCCGGTATCGCTTGATTTCGCGAAGACCATCGTCAATCCAACCCGCGAAAACCTGCCGCGACAATCCAGCCTGCTCGCGCTTCATCTCAGTTAAAATTGCGGATAATTCATCCACTGCGCGTAAGAGCCGGTCAATCTTTAAGTTAAAGTTCACTCAATTCCATAATCGCCGGTTGGCAACAAAAGACAGCTATTGTCTAATAAATCTCCTACTTATTGCCCTGCCAGTAGGAGTGTCGTCCCAGCGCATCCGGAGCGTCCAAAGACGAAGAAATTCCCGATTCCGCCGAAACCATCACTGTTGATCTTGCACTAAGGAGAGTGCAGAACCACAAGACAATAACTCACCATGATCGTGATCAGCCGACGTTTCAGATTTAAGCTGTTTACGACTTGTTCTCAATCACAACACCACATCCTGGTGTTATAGCGTTGCCAACCATGCGCCCTATAACTTCGCTGTCCACGCCACTCCCCACCACTTATCAATGGATCGCTATCTTTCTTCAATTGAGCCGCTAATAGAATGAAGCAGACGGGCAAACTCGGGGTAAACCACATCATATTCTTCTTTCGCAGCAATAACTCCAAAGGTCATTTTCCCTTTGGGGATAGACTGGAAACTATGGCTCTGCTCATAAGTTTTTATCAAATAGGCGAGTTGCTTCAAAATATCCGATAGAGCTATATCACTCGGATCTCGTTGAGCTAGCTCCGTCCCAACTTTGAGCGCTTCATTTAGCATCGAATTAATGCCTTCGTTGTTCATAGACTAATTATTTTGGACCAAATGACCCGCGACTGGCTGTAAAATACTGAGTACTGCCTCCCGTATAAGTTGCGCCAGAGCCGTCCCAGGCTGGTATGTCCGCCGCAGTAGATTTTAAGACTTGAACCGGTTCCTCTACCACATATAGCTTCTCTATTCTGCCATCAGCTCGGATTCCAAGAGTATTGGGGTCTGTTCCAGGCGGCGCATAGTAATTTCCTTGCGGCCTACCTGGTACCTGCCACTGGCTCACTTCTGTTCCAGGTTGTAAAGTCGTAACTTCAACAGGCTTTGTGAAATCAATTCCTTTCAAGTGATCTTTAGTGGCATTGTCGTCAAAACCTTGCTGACGATAAAAATTCTCGGCAGTAGCACGCCGCTGAGCAATTAATTCCTCTGGCACCGCTTCTGATGATTTCTTAGGACTCGTTTCTTTGGGCTCGGAGGCAGCGCGTGACGTAGTTTCAGTGCTCTTTCCTGAAGTGGTTCCCCTTCTCGTTCTGGCACTACTCGCATCCGCCGCTTCTCCTGCTTCGCCCGTCCTACCAACTTGCGAAGCCTTATCGATGGCCTCAATGTCCTCAAGTGCTCCGCCGGTCTTTACTACCCGCGCTAATCGCATCAACCACGGGATTCGCGCCGCAAGTTTCGCCGCCGCGCCAGCCACGCTGATTACCATCAGGATCAGCATCACGATCTGATAGATCGCCCGGCCACAGATCTTCCCCGCCTCAAAATCGTTCGTGACGCTACGGTGCTCGCTATAGTCTTTCAGCTTCGCCAGGTCGTCCAAGACTCCCTTCTTGATGTTCCCACCAAAAGTATGGATGAACTCCCCGGGATTTTTAGCAATTTCGACTACTTCCTTGACCATGTGCCGCAGCAGCTCATCGGCCTTCTTCATCTCCGCTTCGAGGCTGGGAATCATCTGCATTGCCTTGGCCAAGCCCAGCATGGGAAGGCCCATGGGATCGGCCATCAGGCTCAGTTGCTGATGTTGCAGCCGTTCGTAAAGACCCGCCAGGAACACCATCTTGACCAATCCCAGCAACTGGGCGACATCATTGACCAGCCCCTCTCCTAGCCCGTAGAAAACGCCCGCGTCAAAGCTGGCCTGGCCCAGGATCGGCTCGGCAATCCGGTTGAGGGTGCGCCAATCGGCGGCATGCTTGATCTCACGGATGAGTTCTTCGAGCAGAGCTTCCGATTTTGCCAGAATGGATTGCGCGTAGTGTCCGGCGATTGCGTACTCGCTGCCGGCGAAGGTTTTTCCGGCTTCAAGCATCTGGGAGGCGCTGTCGTAGACTGAGTTAGCCGTGTAGCCAACCGCGGATTCAAAGGAGTCCCACGCCCCTAAAATTCCCGGGCGCGGCGAGGCCTGACGGCACAAGGTTCCGTCATGAATGTCGACAGGGTTTCTGAGCGTACACTGCGGCCCAGGAATTCGAGAGTTTGCCATCGTACTTTCTCCGCACACCTCTCACTCAGGAAAGCTTTGTGCCCTTGGTTCCATCGTCGGCAACTTCGGGCTCTTTTGGCGCTTCCGGAGCATCCAACGATGGAGAAGTTCCCGATCCGGCGGCGCCACCGCTATTGATTTTGACCATCGTGCCCTGAATGGTGACTCCCGCAGGCCCGATGTCGACAAACCCGCCTGCGCCTTTTATCGAGACCTGTGAGCCGCCTTCAATGATGATCTTAGTACCGGCCGAAAGGTGAACCTCATCGCCGGCCTTAAGCGTGTAAACGCTTCCCACGGTATGGTGCTGCGCCCCGCCAACCTTCAGGGAAATCTTACCTCCAACGCTTTCCTTATGATCTCCCGTGAGGTCGCGGGAGGCGTTGCCTTCAATTTTCTCAACGTGAGCAGCCTTGATATGCTCGTGCTTGTCGCCTTCAATCAACTGGATCTGTGCAGCCTTCACAACCAAATGCTGGTTGTTGCCAACCCACTCGCGATGGTCATGTTCCACGCGATGGTCCATATCTTTCTCTGCGTTCAGGAAAATCTGCTCCTGGCCCTTCTTGTCTTCAAAACGCAGCTCATTGAAGTTCGCGGTTGCTCCGCCTTTCGAGCTTCGGGAGATGATTCCGCTGCGCGTGTAATTGTCGGGAAGGGTATATGGAGGCATGTTGGCCTTGTTATAGACCGACCCGGTAACGATGGGGCGATCGGGATCGCCTTCCAGAAATTCCACGACGACCTCTTGTCCCACGCGCGGCCAGAAGTGCGCTCCCCAAGATCCTCCGGCCCATGGCTGGGCTACGCGCACCCAGCAGGCGCTGGTCTCATTATTCTTTCCTTTGCGCTCCCAATGGAACTGGACGCGAACGCGTCCAAACTTATCGAGCCAGCTTTCTTCTCCGGCTTTCACCGCCACCGTGGCCGTCTGGGGGCCGCCTACCAAGGGCTTGGGCGTTGTACGGCGCGGCCGAATGGTGGCCTTCGCTGAAACACACTTGAAGGTGTTTGAATAAGGAATTTCCGGCGCTGGTTTCCCGGAAAAATACGACGGCAGCTGATCCATCTTATGTTTCAGTTCGGTAATGATGTACGCGCCGTTGTCGCTGAAATGCTTCGTAAGCGAGAACTTATGCATATTCGCCAGATTTCTGCGCGTGGACGAAGCTTGGACGACCTGCCCTAGGATTTCGTCCTCTTCCATACGGATGCGCACCATCTTCCGGCCTTCATCGGCAACCTGCCCCAAACGTTGATCCGGGTTCTTGAAGCGCAGCCCATATTCGCCAGGATAGTCGTAGAATTCAAGCGAACTGCTCCCTGGAAAGCTCTCTTTTGCAGGTTCGCTGACTTCCAGTTTGTCATCGGGAAGCTGAAAATGATGGTCGCGCATGGAATATTTGCCGGAGCGCATTTCAATCTGCCGTTGCCACTTCGTAATGATGCCCTCACGCTCGCCGATTCCGCCGTCGGCGTACATTACCTGGCTCTTTCCCTGGCAGTCCACAATCGCGCTGTTGGAATCGGCAAAGACCAGGGTGTGCTTGTCCTGGCTATGCTCGAAAAAGTAGAAAATCCCTTCCTGTTCCATCAGGCGCGAGACAAAGTTGAAATTACTTTCGCGATACTGCACGCAATAATCGAGAGCAAGGTGATTTCCGGTGGTAGCGTCTCTATAGTTAACGTCGGGAAATGCGCCCTTCAATTCATCAAATACCGCCTTGATGATGTCCACCACGGTCTTGTCTTGAAAAATACGAGATTCGCTCTTCAGGCCCAGAAGCCACAACCACGGAACGACGACGGCTTCATAGTGAATGAACCGCTCTTCCTTCGCTCCCTGGGAAATACGGCTCACGATGCCGTGGAAGTACCGTTTCGTCTCGTTGACATCCGCAACCAGGCTCACGGATACAGCTTTTCCCAAAAGGTCTTTAATGTTGATGGGTTTGGCGGCCTCCGCAAGCAGATCGAGCCTAAACTCGAAGGTATCGGAAACCGCCTCGTTCCCCGTCAGGCCCTCAATGAGAAGCGCATTGGCGCCCAAAGGTGTGGTTACTTCCAAAAGCCTCAGATCTTGTAGTACCGCCGCTCCGGCCATAACTTTTTCCTTGCTCGTTTTCTACCATGCGTAAGCGAATTTTCCTTCAGACCCTATTCCCACACGGACGGCCCGCAGGTCCTGGCCCTCCGCAATTCTCCCCAGGATTTCTCTGGAGATTTCCGGCAACAAGGTGTTCGTCAGTATGTTGTCGATGTTTCGCGCGCCGCTCTCCACCTCGGTACAGCGCCGCGCAATTTCTTCCACAAGCGTCTCATCATAGTTGAATTCCATCCGATGATTTTCGCCAAGACGCTTCTTGATCTTCCCCAGTTTCAAATGAACGATGCGTTTCAGCGCTTCATCCCGCACCGGAAGGTAAGGAATAATGAGTAAACGGCCCAGGAATGCCGGTTTGAAAATCTTATTCAACTCCGGCCGCAATGCCCCCACGAGGCCCTCGGGTTCGGGCATGGTCTCCGGATCGGCGCACAACTTCATGAGCGCATCGGTACAGGCATTCGTCGTCAGCAGGATGATTGTATTCTTGAAATCAATCTCCCGTCCTTCGCCATCCTCCATCATGCCTTTATCGAAAACCTGATAGAAAAGCTCCAGCACATCCGAATGTGCTTTCTCAACCTCATCGAGCAGCACCACCGAATAAGGCCGCCGCCGTACAGCCTCGGTCAACACGCCTCCTTCGCCATACCCTACATAACCGGGAGGCGAGCCCTTGAGGGTTGAGACCGTGTGCGGCTCCTGAAACTCCGACATATTGATCGTAATCAGATTGCGCTCGCCGCCGTAGAGCAAATCGGAAAGCGCCAGAGCGGTTTCAGTTTTTCCCACACCGCTCGGCCCCACAAAGAGAAATACGCCGACAGGCTTTCCCGGATCATCAAGGTTGGCGCGGCTGGTAATGATGCGCTGCGCTACGGCCTCCAACGCATGATTCTGTCCAATGATCCTTTGCCCGAGCTGACTATCCAGCTCAAGAACCGATGCAACCTCATCCTTGACCATCTTTCCAACAGGAATACCGGTCCACGCGGAGATCACTTCGCCAACCGTTTGGCTGTCCACGCAGACACGAACTAGAGGCTCTTCGCCCTGTAGAGCTTCCAGCTCCGATTGAAGCGCCGCGAGGATCTCGGTCGTGACACCTACAGCAACCGCCGGTTTTGCGGCAGAACTGCCGTTCTGACCGGCCGGCAATCCCGTAGCTGCGTTCTCAGCGGCTGCTTCCAGCTCCGCCCGAACATTCCGTATCTTTTCAACCAGCCCTTTCTCTTTCTCCCATCGGCCACGAAGCCGATCCAAGTCGCCACCCACAGAGATCTTTTCCTCGGCAATCATCGCCAACCGCTCCTGATGATTGACGCCAACGGCGGCTTCCCTCTCGAGTATCCGCTGCTGGACGGAAAGATCATCAAGCCTGCGAACAGCGTCTTCTATGGCCGGCGGAGTCGAGCTTTGTCCCAGAGCGAGACGGGCACACGCCGTATCGAGAACGCTTACAGCTTTATCCGGAAGCTGCCTTCCCGCAATATAACGATGGGACAGCTTCACCGTAGAGGCAACCGCTTCATCCAGGATCCTCAGGTTGTGGTGTTTTTCCAGGGATGCCACGATTCCTCGAAGCATCGTGCCGCACTGCTCTTCGCTCGGCTCCTCCACCTTGACTACCTGAAAACGACGCGCCAGGGCGGCATCCTTCTCAAAATATTTCTTGTATTCCGACCAGGTCGTCGCAGCGATCGTTCGCAATTCTCCGCGCGCTAGAGCCGGTTTGAGCAGATTGGCAGCGTCATTCTGACCCGCTTGCCCTCCCGCGCCAATCATCGTGTGCGCTTCGTCGATAAAGAGGATGATGGGAGTAGGGGAGGATTTGACTTCCTCAATCAATCCCTTCAGCCGGTTTTCAAACTCTCCTTTGACTCCCGCTCCCGCCTGGAGCAGCGCCAAATCAAGAGTACGCACATGCACCTTCTGCAGGGGCGGCGGTACATCGCCGGCCGCTACCCGCGCGGCGAATCCTTCAACAACCGCCGTCTTGCCGACTCCAGCCTCACCGGTAAGGATCGGATTATTCTGGCGGCGCCTCATCAAGATATCGACGATTTGCCGAATCTCGTGGTCCCGGCCAAGCACCGGATCGATCTTCCCTTTCCGTGCGTTTTCGGTAAGATCGGTTGTGTACTGATCGAGGTGCGCCGTCTTCCCAGGCCCCGCTGTACCCGCGCCCGCCTGTGCACCCGCATCTCCCGCAGCCGCCAATGGAGAAGTCGTTTCCGCCGACATCTGCGTCAAGGCAAAAAAATCTTTTCTCAGGCTTTCGACCGGAATCTTTTCCCATTCGCGCCCTATCTCGCGCATCATCCGCGAGAGATCTTCCGCAGTCAGGAGAGCGAGTAGAACAAAACCCGATCGGACCTCGCCCGCAGCGTAGTTCAACGATCCCAATGTCCATGCTTCTGTGAGAGCACGCAATAAAGTAGGACTGATCGCCGGTGTCCGGGCATTGCCCGACTTCAGTTTGTCAAGGCTCCGATTCAAATCGCCTGTCACCCTCGACTTATCGAGGCCAAAATGCTTCAACAGGATTGGGAAATCCGTGTTGGAAGTATCCAGAAGTTTCAGCAGCAGGTGCTCGATTTCAATATCGTAGTGGGTGCGCGACAAGCAAAGCCCGGCCGCCGCCTCGAGAGCTCCGCGAACGCTCCCATTCAGCTTCTCCACCAACGACTTAAGATTCACACTCATATTCAAAAATCCTTCACATTTGCAATACGGTTTCCCCGGGATCTCGTCCAAGAGGTGCGTTCTTCATCCATGTGACCCAGCCCAGAAGGAGATTGTCTTCTTCCTCTTGCCCCGTCATATGGAAAGCTGGCGTTTCCTGCCGCTTCAGGATCAGTTGAACCTCAAAATCGACCTCATCGTTGGAGTAAAACTTTAACAGAGACTTAAGCGCCGGATAGGCCCTTGAAGCTGGCATCGGCAAAAAATCCAAATACTGCTTCCGCGTAAGGGGGCCGAGTCTGATCCGCACCAGGGATTGCTGGTCCCAAATCTCATCGCCTACCACCGCACCGCTGCCTAACCTGGTCTTTTGCGAATCGCTGTCGCCAAAACATGTCTGATCGTGATGAGAAAGTTTCACCCATCGTCCAACAAATTGCTCGACTTCAACGAGAACGCGAAAATAGTCGGAAAGAATCTGTTTCAAGCCCTGGGCCGACCGGGGATGCTGCCCCAGGATGCCGGAGTAGTAAATCAGTGCCTCATCCGGCACATATTGCCGATTGGTTAGCGCCTTTGTGTTCAACCCAATGACGCTCAAAAGCAACGGCGTCAAATGATCGGTTTCCCGGCGCTCATAACCAACGAAGAATCGATGCTTCTCCCATGCGCGGTAAAACAGCGAAATCATCCGATGGTTGAACAGGTCGAGAAAATCGCGGAAGCCGTTATTCTTCTTCTGCTGCCGCTCGATAATCAGTTCAACGTATGGAGCCGGAAGGACACCAAGCGGCGACGCCAGCCCCATGAAATTGACCATCATTTTGACCGGCTCTTCTGGATTTTCCGGCCATTGCATCGACTGAATCTCACTGGCCGGGAAAATCAAAGACGGATTGGCGACAAAACGAACCGCTTCCGTCGAGGGTGGCACAAACTGCCCTACTGGCTTGCGATCAGGCAAAAGGCGGCGCAGGAGACGTACTGCCTGAAAGAAGCCCACTCTGTGGGGCTCCTCTTTGAGTAGCTCAAGCAGTAGTTCCTCTATAGCAGAATCGTATTGCCGGCTCGGGGCGGCCATTCGCGCAACATCTCCGTTCTTTGGGCAGTCGATACAGCTAGCTGGGAAAAACTATTTAACGATGCGTAGAGTCCTAGAAACCGCTCGATCACGCTGGAGAAGAGAAATACCCCTCCTCCCGCAAACTGTTCCTCATCGAGCTTGATCTTTACCAGCGTGCCTCGCGCAAGAGACACGCCTTGCTCGGAGCTTACCAGGCCCCAATGTCGTTCGCTGGTGAGGCTGGCGATTCCAACGATCTGGTTGCGAAGATAGGGTTGATCGGAAAAGTTATACAGCCGCAAAATTTCCTGCAACGATTCCTTGCCCTCTTCCGCCAGCGAAAGATAGTTGAGGGAAAGATGCGAGATGAGGTTCCAGAGAGTGGCTTTGCCCAAAGGCGGACGCAATGTAGGCGTCGGCCTTCTGAGAGCAACCACCTTTTCAATCGCAGTCAGTCCTTCAATTTGAAAATCGCCCTCCTCCTGGCCAATCGGCAGTTTTGAAGGTAAATCGCCGTTTGTGCAGGTACACCGCACTGAAATAACATCGGCGTCCGGATCGACATGCGCTCCAGTAAGATCCACAAACGAAAGCGAGAGCTGCGTTGGAAGATCGTCCCTGATCTCCGAGCTTTTCCTTACAACATGCCAAAACGCCGGATTTTGAACTGGAGCGGAAGCATGACGAAAAGAATAGAAAGGCTGGAAATTAATAAATTCGCGAGTCTGCGCCTTCTGAGCCGTAACATCGTCGACACTGAAGACTTCGGTGGTCGTCTGGCGGCGAACATCCGGAATCACCGGATACTCGAATTTTGTGTGATCCACGGTGATGGGCTCCGCTGCCTGATGAAACAGATTTACCGCAGGCGAACATCCCAGCCGCAGCGTTTTTGCAGAGACACCCAGTTCCAGGATCTGATGCCGCTCGGGCCGCTCGAAGCGCTTCATCATGAAGGAGATTTCAACGCGTGAACCAAAACCGGCCTTCGCCAACTCCTCCAGTCCGCTTAACTCCGCGAAAAAGAATTTCTCCGGAAACGTGAAGTATTCCTGCAAAAGCCGATACCCACTGAACGATCTTCGGTCATACGGAATAATCGCTTCGTCTTCCGCAAATCCCATCGGGCGCAGTAAGGAAGGTGAAAGCGGGATTCCCGGCCCTGGCGGGCGTTGGTCCGGATCGCGCACTGTAATGGCGATGCAGTTGTTGAACAGCAATTCGTAGAGCGTGTTAACGAGCGTGCTCTCGCCCGACAGGTAAAAGCGCAGCGACTTCAATTCCAGGGCTTTGAAAAATACGTCCGCGAAGCACTCCAACGTGACTCGCAACGTTGCCATGGCCCCGCTCGATCCGCCATGATGCCCCAATTCCTCCGAAGATCGCCAGATGGCCTCACTCACTTTGAGCGGCCAGACGGTCGTTTCATACGCGGTTCGGAACTTGCATTGAATGCCATTGATGCGATTCGATTGCAGCACCGATCCCCTGGGAATTTTCAAGCCGGTCGTGAGCTTACCTTGCTCGGGATCGAGCTGAAATTCGACCACCGACATCGAAGGAATCGGCCGGGTATAGTGCGGATACAGGATCTCCAATAACGCGGTGCTGATCTCCGAAAAATCGTCGCTCAACTTCAAATGAACGCGGGCAGCCAGCAGCGCGAAACCTTCCATCAGTCTTTCCACATGCGGGTCTTCGCAGCGATCCGGTTCCAGCAGAAGGCTTCCAGCAAGCCGAGGATATTTTTGGGCGAACTCCGCACCCATCTGGCGGATATAGGCCAGTTCCCGTTCGTAGTACGTCAACAACTCTTCCCGAACGCTGGGCAAGGACTATTTCACCTCGTATCTGCCATGAATTGAATCCAGGACCGTATCGAGCGAGATATCCTCCGGCTGGGGATCCATTACCACAATGCCGTCAATTCTGAACTTCAATGCGCGGGTTCCACCCTCCTGCTGCTCAAAGGAGATTTCAATATCCTTCAGCCTCCGGTCGAAAGTCTCCAGGCATTTTTTCATTACTAGCAGGAGCCTATTCTGATCTTTGACTGATCCGACATTCACCGAAGAAATATCGGGAAGCCCGAATGCATAAACGCTCGTTGAGAGCTCGGCATAGTCTGCGATTCGCTCGTCAAAGGTCGTCCGTGTATTGAAGAGCCACTCAATATCGCGCTTCACGGAATCCTTGTACCGCTTGATTGCGTCGCGATAGTTGATCTTGATTCCCATCCTGGTAATGTTGCCTTGGCCCGCGTTGTCTCCATCGTCCAGGCTGAGCCTGTCGATGAGAGACATTGTCGGCAATCCTTGGAGTTCCGGCCGCGCCACGCTCGCTCCTCTTTAGGTGTGTTGTAATTGCAAGGCAACTGTCGGCTCTAGCCGGCAGAGCAGGTCGTAGATTTGCGAACGCTGCTGTGCATCCTGTCCGGTCTTGTCGATGCACTGCACCAGCAACGCAAGCGGCTGTACATTGAAACTCGTGCTTTCCCACTCCAGCAGGCCCCGGCGCTGAATCTCTGCGAAAAGACTCTGCAAAATCGGATAGGCAATGGCCGAGTTACCCGTGCTCAAGCAGAGTTGCGACACACGGAGCTGTCTCAAGAATTTCTCCCGGCCGGAGTTTTCATGGGAGCCCGGACGGGAAAGAATCTCCATCGCTTCGCCCAGCCGTCCATTCCTGGCAAGTTCGGCGGCAGCTTCAAATTGATCCGGGGAGCCGTTTTGAACGGAATCCGTAGAAGGCGCGATTTGCACAATGGGAGCGCTCTCTTCGACCTTCGGAGACACGATTACGTATTCCTGGAGCCAAGAATTTGTTTCCGGATTGGCGGTAGGCGTGTCGTCCGCAAGCACCCACGATGGAAGGTCGGGAAAATCGTGGAGCAGGGATCGAACCTCGGAGCAGATCGCTTTCGCCACAGCCGAATACCCCAGCTCGCTCGAAGCGCGCCAGGTGTAGCGATGTAAATCCAGCCAGGCGCGCCCACAGGGCGACGCAACTGCGGCTTCCGCCGCATTCAGCAACTCGTCCCAATTGCTATCCAAGGAAAGACGTTTCAAGGTTTGGCGAACGTCCGTTGCAGGCGCCACCAGGAACATAGGGTCGGGGCTGTCCCCCGCCGACCGCAGCTCGCCCCAACGCAAAGAACGGCTTAACAAGTAAGGAGCAACCGCCGATGGATCGAGCTTGCGCAAGCACTCCGCCGCCTGCGCTATTACCGCGCCTGCCTCTTCCGCGCTTGTCGGCGCGTTCTGCGGAAGCGATGCGGACGGTCGCCGCGGCGCGGCCACAACAGGCGCAGACGGCTCCAGCTCCTGCTCTATCACCGGCTCTTCCTCCGCGGCGATTGTTTCCTCTTCCGCCACCGGATCCGGTTCCAATTCCCTCTTCTTATGGAGAAGGATATCGGCAGTCTGCTTGACCTCTACCAGCACACTGCGGAGCTTGGCAAAACTGGGCGCAACATTGCCATACTTCTCGTCGCAAAAAGACTCGAGTGCAGCCAACGCCTCTTCCGCCCCTTCAAGGTGAGCGGACGTCGCAACATAGAAAGCTTTGGGAGTAGACGTAAAGGCTTCGTCAAAATCTTCCGCTGTCAGCTTTCCATCGGCAATCGCTTCTTCCCTACGCTGTTTCTTATCGTCGTCGTTCGCCGCTTCTTCGTAACCTACGCTCCGCGATTCTTTGTAGCGGAGCCAGTCCGGGCCCTTTTTGGTGAGGGGAACCCGGCGGAGCAAGTAGTCGCACCGGCTGGAAAACCACTCCTGGGGAGTGGCTCGAAACTCCGGATTTCCATCTTCCAATTCCGGATAGAGCACATCCCAGAAGCGCACCTGCAATTCGTGCATGAGCTTGATGCACTCCGGAAGAGCCCCAAATCCTTCACGGCGAATCGCAGCCTCTGAGAGCCAAGCGGCAAGTTGAAGGTCCTTGCTCTTGGTGGCCAGCGCTTCACCCGCCAGCTTCAGCACGGCGGCAAAGTCCGCTCTTTTCAGAGGACGCTGCCAGTCGCCTTGAGGAGAATCGTCCTCATCCTCCTGACGTGCCTCTTTGATCTTGTCGTAAACGGGAGCGTAGCGAAGATTTTCGCCCTTGGGATCGCCCGGAAGAGGGGTTAGTAGATCTTCACGCAGAAGCGACACGGCTCTCTCCTGCGGCAGAGACAAGCTCAACTTTTCCTAGCTCCAGAATTGGAACTTCCTCTTCGTCGATCAGGAACATCTTTTGGCCGAACGGGACATCTCCAGAACCGGGAGTTTCTTCTTCCCACACTGTCGTCCGCCCCAAACGCACCAGATCGTCGGCGTGACGGCTAGACAAAGGAGAGAGCACGGGAAG
This sequence comes from Candidatus Angelobacter sp., assembly GCA_035295685.1. Taxonomy (GTDB): domain Bacteria; phylum Acidobacteriota; class Terriglobia; order Terriglobales; family Acidobacteriaceae; genus Angelobacter. Next base: position 74,832 of record DATGIO010000051.1, on the reverse strand, counting down.
CAGCACTTCCCCTAGCTCCATCTCGCGGTAAGCGGGAGTTGTCTTCACGATAGCGGGACTCCAAAGAAGATCGCGCAACTTCTTTGGTTTCGGAACCTCAATCGAAGCGATATGTTCGAGCGAAATCCAGCTGTAGCTGCCGGCAACGAATACTTCTAGACATCCGCCAATTCGCTCATCCGCATCGGCAAAACTTGAAATCGGCCGATCGTCGTGTTTGCCGCCGGTGACGGCAACCGCCTTCGGCAAGGGGTAGCTGCGCTCAATAAACATTTTCTGGCGCGTCTTTTCAGCATGGATCGCGGAACGATAAAGCAAGGTTCCGACTCTCGTTCCCTGATTCGCATCCGAAAGAACATCCAGGTGTTTTTCCGCACGTTCATACTCGCCTGCAAAGCAAAGCAATTCAAAAAGAAAGGTACGGCGCCTGGTATCGACGGGGTTCTTTCGCACCTCGTCACCAAGCGCCTGAATTGCTTCCTGCAGCTTTCCGGATTGGAAAAGCTCCATGCCCGTCATAGTAGTTAGACGGCTTTGTTCTCTTTTGCATTCCAGCCGGCTTTGATCACGCCGCCCAGGCTGCCATCGGTCTTCTGTTCCTTGTATTCGACTTCGATTTTGCCGTAGTGCAGCGAGACTTCCTCGGTGGGAAGAATCGTTCCATTTCCGGAGTTGTTGTAGCTGGAAACCAGCACGTCGGAAAGAACAATCTTCAAATATTCCTGTTGCTCCTTACCGGCTTTGCGGGCGATCAAGGTCGCCTGCTTGATATGTTCGCCGTTGGCGCAGGCCAACAGGAGTTTCGGAGAGGCTTTGTCCACAGACTTCACAACATGAAAATCTTGCAGATGAACTTTGCCCACGCCGGCGCCGCCGCCGCTGTGCGCACTGCCGCTCTGATTCGCGCCAAAAGACCAAGACATCAGTTCGATGGTGTTCTTGTGCTTGGAATCCAGGCTCTCACCTTCGATTCCGTCCAGCTTCAAAAAGTAATCAACCATCCCGCCGTTTGCAGCCATAATGATGTTTTCTCCTTGCGTTTGTTTTTTCGATACTGCCGGATTGCCTGATAAACGTTATTGTTAATGTCGTAGCCCGCGCCGCGGCCACCCTTACTTCTTTAAGGAAGCAGGAAGATCGGCTACGAGCCGAAGAGACACAGAAAGTTCATCGAGTTGAAAATGCGGACGCAAGAAAGCCGTTGCCCGATATGCGCCCGGCTTCCCCGGAATCTCTGCAACTTCAACCTGGGCTTCCCGCAACGGTAATTGCGCTTTCACCGACTGCGTTGCATTGTCGTCAGCACACACGTAGTTGGAAATCCAATTATTGAGGAATCTCTGACAATCGGACCGCGACATAAAGCTTCCGATCTTGTCGCGCATCATCGCCTTCAGATAGTGCGCAAACCGCGACATAGCGAGAATATACGGCAACTGGGCGGAGATGCGTGAATTTGCGTTCGCTTCTTCCTTGTTATAGAGCTTGGGTTTATTGCAGGACTGCACGCTGAAAAATGCGGCGTAGTCCGTGTTCTTGCAATGCACAAGAGGAATCAGACCCTGATCGGCAAGCTCTTTTTCCCTGCGGTCCGTGATTGCAACCTCGGTTGGGCATTTCAAGGCAACATCACCATCGTCGGTGCGGAACGTATGCGCCGGCAGCCCTTCGACAAGCCCTCCACCCTCAACTCCGCGAATTGCGGCGCACCACCCATATTTCGAGAAAGCACTGGTAAGCCGCGCGCCCAAGGCATACGCCGCATTGCCCCAGAGATACTTGCTGTGGTCGGTGCCGTCCACCGCTTCTTCGTAATTGAAAGCATCCACCTGTTTTGTGTCGGCTCCGTAGGGCAAGCGCATCAAAACATGGGGTGCCGCAAGGCCGACGTACCGCGAATCGTCAGATTGGCGAAACGATTTCCATTTGGCATATTCCGTGGAATCGAAGATCTTGCCTATATCCCGCACTCCACCAATCGCTGTAAAGCTTGGCAAATTCAAGAGATCGGGAGAGGCGGCCGAAAGAAACGGCGCGTGGGCAGAGGCAGCGACTTGCGCTACTTTCTCCAGAAGTTCCATGTCCTGGGGGCTGCGTCCAAATTCAAAATCCCCAATCAAGGCGCCGAAAGGCGCGCCGCCGAACACACCGAACTCTTCTTCGTAAACTTTCTTGAAAAGCGCGCTCTGGTCAAATTCCGCTGCCAGTTGCAGATCGCGGAGCAGTTCCCGCTGGGTGACGTTGAGAATCTTGATCTTCAACATCTCATTGGTTTCGCTCTGGTCCAGCAGATACTTAAGACCGCGCCAGCTCCCCTCGAGCTTCTGGAACTTGGGATGGTGCAGGATTTCGTTGAGCTGTGCGGAGAGCAATTTGTCGATCTGCGCGATGCGGGCATTGATCGTGGTCTCCGCATCCCTGGAAGGAGTCATGGAGCCCTGTACAACCTGGGCGACAAATTCCTTGATCAAATCGCGGCCGCGCTCCCGCGCCGCCGTATCCCGCGTAAACCGCCCTTCTTCAACAATCTGGTCGAGCAGCCCTCCCGACGATTGCTCTTGCGCCGCTGCTCCGCCCGCTGCCGCTGCTCCGCCCGCTGCCGCCGCTCCGCTCGTTTCAGCCATTGTCCTTACCTCCCGTTCCTTGGTTCAGACCCAGTTCGCCGCTCAATTTCTGCCGCTTCTCAGTATTGTTGACGATCTCGTGCAGCATCTCATCCAATCGATCGTTTCCTTGCAGGCTGCCCCTCAGATCGGCAAGCTTCGTCCGCAGATCCAATAACTCACGCAAAGGCTTTACTTGCCGCGCCACCTGCTCCGGATCGAAATCCGCAAGCTCCCTGAAACTCAAATCCACTTTGATATCGCCGGCGTCGGGTGAATCCGTCAGCCGGTTTGGCACAGAGAACGCAACATGGGGAGTCATCTTCTCCAGAACCTGATCGAAGTTGTCGGGAGTGACTTCCACAAATTTTCTATCTCCCAACCTGGGAAGCTGCTCTTTCGGCTGGCCCGTGAAGTCTCCAAGTACACCCATAACGAAGGGCAATTCCTTCAATTCAATGGCGTCGCCAATTTCAACGTCATAAGTGATGTGCACTCGTGGAGCACGAACTCTTGCGAGTTTCTGCTGAACACTCTCTTTTGCCATGATGAGTTATCTCCGCACGATTTGAGTCAGTTCCAGGGCAGGATTTCCCGGTAACTGCGGAAAATTAAAATGTTTAAAGAGTTCTAAACTTGGGAGCCTTCGATGGAGACAAGACTCTGGAAACCGTTTGACGGTAACATCAAGGTGTTGCCTGAGTCAATATGCAAGCCGGAATGCCATGAGATGTCACCATGGATACTGGGGCTCCGCCATATAGTCTTAGTGTTCCGCCGACTATTCAGCCTAAGTTCTTAAAACATTAAGCCAATTATCGTCGCCTCTTCGATGGTTTCATGGAAGGATGCTCCTCCCAATGTTTATACTCTGCGTTTGAGCTTCGGGAGCGATTCAAACCAAGCCGGGAATCTATGAAACAGCTTCAACATGTATTGTGGTCGAAAGGCATTTTCCTCACTCCGCAACACCTACAGGTCCAGGACCGCTACATGGAGAACCTGCTTCAATTTCAACTTGAAGCCTGTGCTTTTCGCTTGTGGGGATTCGCTTCCCTGCAAATCGACCAGAACAAGCTCCTGGAGGGCCATCTTGCTGTGGACAGAGCGAGCGGTATCTTGCCCGATGGCCTTCTCTTCGACATCCCGGCCGCGGACCCAACCCCGCCATCCAGAACGGTAAACGATTTTTTCAGTGAGGAACAAACCCAGGTCGCAGTCTACTTGAGTGTGCCCGAACAACGGGATAACGGCATCAATGTAGGCCAGACGCAGGAAACAAAAACGCGGTTTGTGCGGGAAGACCGCATGATTCGCGACGAAAATTCCGGACTTGCTGAAAAGCCCGTACAGATAGCCCGCAAGAATCTTAAGCTGCTGATTGAAGGGGAAACACTGGAAGGCAATACGGTGATGCAGATTGCGCAGATTGAAAAGACCCGCGCGGGAACATATCGACTGCTACCGGCCTTTATTCCTCCGATGATCGATATTCATGGGAACGATCGTCTCGCCGGGATGGCCCATGGACTCGTTGAGACCCTGGGAGCGCGCAGCTTTTCCCTGGCCGCCGGACGCCGCCAAAAGAACCAGAACCTTGCGGAGTTTACGACTGCGGACATCGCAAACTTCTGGCTCCTCTATACCGTTAACTATCACCTGCCTTTGTTTCGGCACCTGTTCCACCGGCGTGTCGTGCATCCTGAACAGCTATTCAGCGCCATGTTGTCTCTTGCGGGAGCGCTCACGACTTTTTCGACTTCCGTGGCCCCACACGATTTGCCCGAGTACGATCATGAAAGGCTAGGTGGATGTTTTTCGAACCTTGAGCAGAAGATCCGCTTCCTACTGGAGACGGTGATCCCCACCAACTTTGTCGCGCTACCGCTCAAGCTCGTCAAGCCATCGATCTATGCCACAGCCATTGAGAACGACAGCTATTTGCGCAATTCGAAGCTGTATCTGGCTGTGAGCGCCGACGTTCCCGATGGCGAACTGATCAGCAGAACACCGGCCGTGATGAAGGCTGGAGCCGCCGGATATGTAGACGACATGATCCGCCAGGCCCTTCCCGGCATCAGGATGACTCACGTTCCCAGCACGCCTCCTGAAATACCGGTTAAGTCAAAATACAAATACTTCAGCCTGGAGCTTTCGGGAAAGGTTTGGGAGGGTGTGCAGCGCGCGCGCAACTTCGGCGTCTACGCTCCAGCGGATTTTCCTGAGGTGAAACTCGAACTTATCATTCTGCTTCCTTACAAACAGGAAGTCGCCGGTTCGCAGAATGCCTGATCTTAAAACTTATACAGACTGATAGATTAAAAACCGGTGTACATGGGACTCAAATTCCCGTGCTCATCAAGATTCCCCGCTCTACGAGCAAGCCAGCCCCACTTCTATTTCTTAGTATTTCAGGCCTTTTAGTGTTTCGGACCCATCGCGAAGATCAAGATCAGAACGATTGCCAGGACGACTAGCACATTGAGCCCAATAATCAGCGGCAAGTACGCCGCCCATTTGTTGGCCGGTTGGGGCTGAGGCGGCGGTGAAGCCGACAATGCCGGCGGCTGCAAAGAAGGCATTGAAACCCCTGGAATTTGCGGAGCGGGAGGCACGGCCCAAGCGGGTAAATTCGCTGCATGCTGGGGCGGTTGAGGGTGTGCGGGCGGGTAGCTCATTGAGGCCGGCGCCGGGACAGGAACCGACGGCATAGACCATGAAGGCATCTGCATCGCCGGAGGCTGGAATTGCGGTGGCATCGCCGACGGCTGCTGATTTGCAGCCGGCGAGCCGAGAGCGCCTCCTTGAGCTGGTGGCTCGGTCCCATGTGGAGAGGATTGAAAAGCCGACCCACTAATCACTCGCGTAAATTCGCTTTTTCCGTCTGCCACACCGAGACTTCCCGAGCCCTGACTTCCAAACGCGAATATGTTCGTCGCTTGTTCCGAAGAACTAGTTCCGGAAGGAGACGACGGAAAAGTCATGGCCGATCCAAAAGGCGGATTTGCTCCCAGTCCGCCGATAGTCTCCTGCTTGGGCCGCTCCATCCATAGATCGGATTTGGCCGGTGCTCCACCATCGAAAATTTTGGTTGAGTCACCACTCGATGAATGAAGCCCTGGATGTACTGAAGGAGCCGAAGGTTCAACGGTACTGAACAGTTGCGTGAAGCCACTCGGCGCGGCCGTTTTTTCCACGACGGGCTCTGCCCGCAGCGACGAAGCATTGAATAGTTGCGTGAACTGCCCTGACTCGGCGGTCCTGGCCAACTCTGCGGAATTGGCCAAATTCGAGGCCGGCGGTGTGAGTGGATTGCCAAAGAGCTTGCTGAGTGAATCTGGGCCAGAACTCTGAACACGTGCCCCTGCGTCGTAGGCTGGAGCCGGCGGAAATTGCTGGATGGGCGGGGAGGCGGGCTGCCCAAAAGCTGGTGCCGATGAAAAAGCCTCGGATGGAGGCTCACTCGCCATCGGGATCTGGGGATTTGCGAGATTCTCAATCTCGAAAACCCGTGTGAATCGCCCTGAATCTTGAGTTCCAGCATCCTCGGGCACGGTGCCCATCATGCCAAACGTCTGCGTGAACTCTCCCGGCAGCCCTGGCTGCGGACTCGCAACCGGAGGTACTTCAGTCCGCGCCGAGGGAGTCGGCTTTAGATCGTTTGTTGCAAACAGTGGCTGCGATTCTCTGGCAGCAACACTCGGAGGTTCCGGAGTTGCTCCGTCGAACCCACCGAAAAGCTTTGTAAAATCGCCGGGGCCGCTGGAAACTGCTCCCTGCCCAGGGCTCTGCGGCTGACTAATTTTGGTTGCTCTCTGTGATTCGGGAATTTGCGGATCGGGAATCTGTGAATGAGAGACCTGCTGATGCGAAGTTGCCATGAACGGAGCAGGTGCACCGGATGAACTGGAGTCCGCGCCTGCAAAAAAAGTACGCGTGAACTCTCCTGGCTCCTTCTTTTCAGGAGCCGTTTTTTCAGGAGCTGTCTCGGATTGGCGCAAGAGCCTATCCACTGCATCGTGGTTTTGATCGTTCGCAGGCACCTTTGCGCTCCGCCCCAGGATTTTTAAGAACCGCTCAACATAAATCGGCCCGCACACCTTCCGCGCGCAGACAAAATACAGACGTGAGCTTACTCCTTTTGGCCTTGACAGTAAAGTTACCTGACGCTTACGATTCACGCGGTAGCTTCCTCCGTCGGTCCCACCGATATCGAACATATAACTTGTTAGCAATGTAGCGAATAAAAGGGGTTCGGGCATCGCGTCATCAATGGCGACCGGATCTACCGAGGACCGAAGTTTCCTGAGCGCACCAACTCCATCATTGCATGATTGATGCAAATCTTCATCGAAGGCAAAGCAGCCGGGCCGAACGCCTTTCTCAAGATGGCAGGGTGAACAAACTTCCGTTTGGCTGCAACCTGACTTTTTTGGGTCTCGATATTTCACGATCAAGCAAGCCCTTTGGGCGCTGGCTGCGGTGGAAGCTTTTGCCGCCGTCCGGCGCCGGGAACAAGTTCTTATGAAATCGTTGTGCCGCGTCGTCTGGTGGGAAGGCATGTATCTCGGGCCCCATCACTTTCAAACCCAGAGCCGTTATTTTGAAGACTCCATCCGCTTTGCGGTTGAGCACTCATGGTTCGAGCCTTGGGGAATTCTTAGCTTCAAACTCGACGAGTCCGCCATCGAGAACGGCCGGGTGGCGGTTCTCGATGCACATGGCATTTTTGAAGACGGTTTGATATTCGAAATGCCCGGGGCCGATGCATTGCCATCCGAGCGCAACATTCGCGACCAGTTTTCGCCTCTGGCCGAATCGCTGACAATTCTGCTGGCCGTGCCGAAGCGCAGGCACGCGCAGCAGAACACGGATCTGCAGGGCGCTTCCACTAGCACCCGCTATCGCGCAGTCGAGCACAACATTCGCGACGTGAACAACGGCATCGATGAAAAAGGCGTGAGCCTTTGCCAAAAGAATATCCGGATCATCACCGAGCAAGAAATGAGCGACGACCTGCTGACCATACCGCTGGCGCAGGTCAAGCGCGATGGAGCCGGACATCTCGTCTACGATCCACAATTCGTTCCTCCGTGCACGAAATTGACCGCCAGCGATTGGCTTTTAGCTCTGCTTCGCCGCCTCACCGACCTGTTCGAAGAGAAGCGAAAAGTGCTGATTCAGCCCAGGGGCAAGCCCGGAAAATTCCAGGCTGGGGCTAGCCAGATGGAGATATCGAACTTCTGGTTTCTGCATACGATTAATGACGGCCTATCGCTTTTACGGCATCTGTGCTTCTCCAAGCGCGGCCATCCGGAAGAGCTTTTTCGCGAGCTGTCCCGCATCGCGGGGGCTCTTTGCACCTTCAACATAGAATCCGATCCTTCCACGCTGCCCGTTTACGATCACCGGCGCCTCAGCGAGTGCTTTTCCGCTCTGGACGAGCACATACGCAGGCACTTGGAAATATTGGTTCCCAGCAATGCAATCGAGATTCCGATCCAGCAGTCTCACGCAAACCTCTACACCGGAGACGTGACCGACCCGCGCTGTTTCGGGCGAACGCGGTGGATCCTGGGCATTAAGTCGGCGGCGGGCGAAGCTCAAGTTCTAAACAAGGCCCCCTACCTGATAAAAATGTGCTCGCGCGTTTTTGTTGGGGAATTGGTGAGGCGGGCCATGCCCGGCCTTAGCTTGACTCATTTGCAGGTTCTCCCGTCGGCGCTTCCGGCGAAAGTCGACCTCCAGTATTTCTCAATCAGCCAGTCCGGACCCTGCTGGAATCACATCTCCGAAACGCGGCAGATCGGGATCTATGTGCCGGACGAATTGCCGAATGCAACAATAGAACTGCAAGTCATCCTGGAAAGTTGAGTAGGCTCCCATGGCAGGAATTCAGACTCAAATACCCGAACGCAGAGCCAATGTTTCCATCGCCCTGCAGGAACTTTTTACCGCCATCGTACGGCTACGCTTCAACCGCCAAACCGTGCCTAGCGCCGACGCTTTCAAGGTGCAGGTCCGCGAGGGCTTGCGCGCCGCCATCCAGGAGGCCATCAGCCGCGGTTATGCTCCAGAGGACGTGAAGATCGCGGCCTTCGCCGTAGTGGCGTTTCTCGATGAGTCGATCTTGAATTCAAGAAATCCGGTCTTTGCCAAATGGTCGGGACAATCCCTTCAAGAAGAGCTATCGGGCAAGCATCTCGCCGGAGAAGAGTTTTTCGAATATGTGCAGCGCCTGCTCGACCGCAGGGATTCTCCCGAGGTAGCCGATCTACTCGAAGTCTTCCATCTCTGCCTGTTGCTTGGTTATCGCGGGCGCTATGGGCTAGGAGGGGGCGGCGAACTGCACGGAATGATGGCCGCCATCCAGGACAAAATTACGAGAATTCGCGGCGGGGGCGGCCCGCTTTCGCCCTATGCCATGTTACCGCTCGATCCACCGCTGCCGAGTACCGTCGATCCTTGGTTTAGACGGCTCGCGATTGCCGCGATCTCTTCAGCTGTGCTCGGCATCGTCATCTTCGCTCTGTGCAAGTTCCTTTTGGCCGGTGGCATTTCCGATCTCCATTCGCTGGTAGGCCACTCGTGAATGCCGGTCAAGGAAATCCTTGGGCAGTGTGCAAAAGACCTAGGGAGGGCCAAACGGCTCCTTTCCGGGCTCTCGTCGGCGGCCCCCGCGAACGTGAACAAGAGCAAGGCTACTTCGGCCACTATTGCAATCCGTTTTTTGATCGGTCATTGAATCGGTTTTTTAATCAGTCTTCTAATCTGTCTTTCAAGCGGTCTTCACGTCCCTCAGGAAATCACTCAGGCAGGCAATGTTTTTTTCCGTCCATCGAGAGAGGTAGAAACAATCCCCTATGACCTACTTTATCGCTGCAATCATCCTGGTTTTCTTTCTCATTATGGCCTGGGTGACCGGCTCCCTGCTGCAATTGCATGGAGCGAGCCTTTGGATCTTGCGGTGCGGTCTCGCTCTCATTGGGGTGGCCGCGGCCGGTTGGTTCCTTTGGTTTCAGCAAAGATTGAAAAGGCAGCAACAATTCGGCGCACCTGCGGAATCAGCGGGAAATACCGACGCCATCACAGTCCTTGTGCGCCAGGCCGAACAGAAACTGCGAGCTTCCAATCGTCCGGGGAATCTTGGCTCCTATCCAATCGTTTTTGTTCTTGGTGAAACGGGGTCTGCGAAGACCTCTACGATCCTGCACACGGGGGTGGACCCCGAACTTCTCGCCGGCCATGTTTTTCACGAGTCTGATATTGTCCCCACCGGCGCTATCAATATATGGTTCGCGCGCAACACGCTCTTCATCGAAGCCGGCGGCAAGCTTGCATCCGATGCCGGGATGTGGAGCCTCCTCCTCAGGCATACCCGGCCTGCGCGCCTTTCGGCAGCCATGGGGAAGGGCGGGCAAGCGGCCCGAGCCGCTCTCGTCTGTATGGATTGCGAACGTCTGACGTCAGCCAACGCCCAGAATTCGGCGCAGCAACTCGCGGCTCGCCTGAAGGAAATGGCGCAGTCCCTCGCGGCAACCTTCCCTGTTTATGTCCTTTTCACCAAACTCGATCGTGTGCCGTATTTTGCCGAATTTGTAAGCAATCTCTCCTCGCATGAGACGGCGCAAATCCTGGGCGCCACGCTGCCGCGCATGAAGAGCGACGGCGTTTTTGAGCAGGAAGAAAGCAATCGTCTCAGCCGGATGCTGGACCAGATCATCTATTCGCTCTCGGAAAAGAGACTGGACTACCTTCGCCGCGAGTCGGTGGCGGAGAAGCTGCCGGGAATCTATGAATTTCCACGCGAATTGCGGAAGATACGAAATTCCGTCATTCAATTCCTGGTCAATCTCACGCGCCCCACGCAGTTGAGCACTAACCCTTTTCTGCGCGGCTTCTACTTTTCCGGGGTTCGGGCCATCATTGTCAATGAGGCGGTGCTTCCACCGGCCGCGGCCCGAACCGCCGCCGCCGGATCCGGCGCGACCCGTATCCTCAACTTTGGGGAGTTCTCCGAACCCGCGCCCAGCGCTCCGGCGCGCTCGATGCAGTCGCGCAAGGTTCCGGAATGGGCCTTCCTCCCTAATCTTTTTTCCGAGATCGTCTTGCGCGACCGCGCCGCTTTTTCCAGCGGCCACCGCAGCACCAAGGTCGATTTGCTCCGCCGTATCTTCCTCTCGGTGGCCGCGGCGCTGTGCCTGTTTTTTTCCATTGCCTTTCTAATTTCTTTTTTCAATAACCGCGCGCTGGAGCTTGATGTCCAAAAGAGCGCTTCGCGGCTCGCTGCATCCACCGGCCCGGTGGATCTTCCGGATATGGACCAACTCAAGCAGTTGGATCAACTTCGCAATACCCTCGCTGCTCTCACCGACTATCAGGATGGCGCTCCTTTTCGTTATCGCTTCGGTCTTTACGCGGGCGAGAGCCTCTATCGCGTTACACGCAATATCTATTTCTCCCACTTTTACCGCTTGCTGCTGGCCTCCACCCAGACCCGCATCGCTACACGGCTGAAAGGGCTTCCGGAAAGCCCCGCCGCCTCCGCCGACGATTTTGGCGATAACTATAAGTCCCTGAAAGCGTACCTGATGACAACTCGCAATCCCGACCGGGCCGATAAAAACTTTCTGAGCCCGATTCTGTTGGATCGCTGGTCGAACGGCCAAGGAATCGATCCCACCCGTCTGGAATTGGCGAGAAATCAGTTCGATTTTTACAGCGGTGAGCTGCAGCGCAGCGTTCCCGTTTCCCCAAGAATCGATGGCGACGCGATCGATCACGCAAGACAATATCTCAAGCTGGGCGGGATTCAGAGCATCTATCAACGCTTATTAGCAGAGGCAGGAAGAAACAACCAATCCGTTGTTTTCAGCAAAATGTATCCGAACACCGTGGTGGTCAACAGCTACGAGGTTCCCGCCGCCTTCACAAAGGACGGGTTCAAAGCCGCGCAGGAAGCCCTGAAGAATCCGGAAAAATTCTTTGGCGGCGAAGAGTGGGTGCTAGGCAATCAGGGCGGCCCGGCGCCCCCACCGGACAAAGACAAGCTGAGAGAGCAGTTGCAGGCCCTGTATATTGCGGACTTCGCCAAACATTGGCGCGCCTACATGAAGGCATCGAAAGTCGTGGACTATTCCAATATCCCCGATGCCGCCAATAAGCTGACGATTCTCTCCGGCAATGCGTCGCCCCTATTACAGCTCTTTTCTCTGGCAGCCAGAAATACCAATGTCGACTCACCCGCCATCGCCGCCGAGTTTCAACCCTTGCAATTGATGGCCCCTAGTCCAGATCAACTTGTGGGCGGCGCAAACCAGCCCTACATGGCCAACCTGGTGGCGCTGCAGACCAATACCGCTGGGCTGGCATCGCAAAACAACCCTACCGATCCGGCCGCCACACAGCCCGTGCTTCAAGCAGCGACCACGGCCAAGGGTACGGTCTTGCAGATCTCGCAAACCTTCCACCACGTGGAGAACGACGCCCAGGTCGATAAGCTGGTTCGCAGCCTGATGGAGGCCCCGATTCTATCGACCGAGGCTCTGATGCGGGGCGTAGCTCCCAACGGCAAAGGCGTGTGCTCCCTCTTTCAAGGAATCGCGAGAAAATATCCTTTTAGCCCCAAGTCAACCGAGGAAGCCACACTGGAAGACTTGAAGTTTTTCCAACCCGGCTCTGGGGCCTTGTGGGCGTTTTACGATGCAAGCCTCAAGAACATTCTTCTACGCCAAGGAACGGAGTTTGTTCCCAACTCGCAGGTTCGCATTTCTCACGATTTTCTGGTCTTCCTGCACCGCGCCGCCGTGATCACCGATGCGCTTTTCCCGCCGGGAACGCAAAACGCGGCGCCGCATCTCTCCTTCACGCTACGCCAGCCGGCTAACAAAGGCATCGACAAGCTGACCCTGGATCTCGATGGCAAGACTCTTTCCGGCTCAGGAGGCAATTCCCAGCAATTCGTCTGGCCCGGCGATGCCACCCATGGCGCACGGCTTACGGTAAGCCACTCCGGCGGCAGCCAGTTCCTTTTTCCTCCTTACCCAGGATTGTGGGGAACGTTCCATTTCTTCCAGGATGCGCGCCGCTGGACCCCGAAAGGGAGTGCCTACGAACTTGAGTGGCCGCTTGAATACAACAACAAGCAGATCACACTTCCGGATGGCACCACACCCATTGTGGTTCGATATGAAATTGAGGGCTCCGGGGCGCAGTTCTTCCGCAGCCTGGAAGGACTGCGCTGCACTTCGGTCGGAACCCACTGAAATCAGGTTCCTTCCTGCCCAAAGAACAATCTGCAAGCCGTTTTATATTAGAAATATCTAATGTAAAACGGCTTGCCTTTCTTTTTTGAGATTGAATTAGGACTCATTCCAAACAAGCGTAAAAAGGTTGTTTTTGGCTGTTGGGTGCAAGCATTCATGTCTCCGCAGGGCAACAGCCCCATCTTGACACTCCAGAGCTGCTTTGATATTTTTGGTGACCTGTAGTTCCAGCTACTTTGGTCACCAAAAAAACGAAAGCCCCCTCTTTCCACAAGCGCACTTTTTTTAAGGCTCGTACTGTCGTGTAAAGGCCTTTTCACGCGTGGGGCAGAAAGTTTGTCTCTACAGGAGTTGCCATGTTCGTCAGAAGACTCTGGGTAGTTTCGCTGCTAATCCTCTCCTTGTCATTCGCCATTCATGCAAAAACAGATGGGGAAGCCTCAATCAAGGCAAAGCCCGCCCTGCGCTCCAGCCAGTTCCAATTCCCTCTTATGTTTGAGGAGAACGTGGGACAGTCGCAAAGCGGGCAATATGTCTCGCACGGCCCGGGCTATGACATGCAGTTCGAAGGCGAGCATTTCAATCTGATCGTGCGGGATGCCAACAAGACCCGCACTTTGCAGGTAGGATTTCCAGGCAGCAACCATCAGGCGAAATTCGCAGCCGCCGAACCGCTTGCCACGCGAACCAACTATTTTATAGGGAGCGATCCGTCTCTTTGGCGCACAGGCGTGGCTAACTTCTCGAGACTGGCTCTCGATGAAATCTATCCTGGCACAAATCTCGTGTTTTATGGCAAGGGTGGACAGATGGAGCACGACTTTGTGGTCGCGCCTTTTGCCGATCCATCCAGGATCGGCTTGCAAGTTAGCGGCGCGGATAAGTTGAGCATAGCCGAGAATGGCGATCTTCTGATCGCCACGCCAGCGGGTGAATTTCGGTTCCGCAAGCCCTACGCTTATCAAAAAGTGAACGGCCTGAATCGCTCCGTGGAGGCAGCGTTCGTTTTAAAAAGACATGGTGTCGCAGGCTTCTCTCTTGGCGAGTACGATCATCGGTACCCTCTCACTATCGATCCGGTGCTCATTTTCGCCACGTACTTGACAGGCGCTAATGGTTCCATGGGTACAGCGGTGGCCGTCGATCACAATAACATCACCTATGTAACGGGTACAACATCCAGCCTGAACTTTGGCAACCCACCTGCCTTGACTCCCACGCCTCCCAATCAGGGAAATAGTGACATATTTATTGCGAAACTGAACGGGGACAGCGTTCCTGCCGATGATGGTACCAAGCTGGCATGGTTGACGTTCTTCGGTGGTAGCGGCAATGAAACGGCGCAAGCCCTTGTCTTGGATGGTCCCACTCCGGCCGAGGTATACATATCCGGCACAACGGACACACCGGACAAAACATTTCCAACGACTACGAATGCTTATCAGCCTAAGAGCGCGAACGGTTCAAAGCTGGGCGGGTGCGTTGCTACCCCTCCTGTCAATTGCACAGCTTTTGTAGCGCGTTTCAGCTCCGACAAAGGAGCCTTAGACTATTCAACTTTTCTGGGCGGCACCGGAAATCAATCTGCCCGTGGCTTAGGATTTAGCGGCGGATTGCTCTATGTTGCGGGAGATACGGATACAGGAGATATCATCCCCACCACACCTGCTCCTCTATCTTTTCAACCGACTTTCTCGAGCGCGCCGGGCGAGAGGTCCGGCTTCGCTTTGATCATTAACCCAAACCCAACCACTCCGAGTTCTCAGCCTTTGCAGTATGGCACCTATCTACACGGGAACAAACAAAATGATGTTGTTTCGGTTGCTGCATTGGCTCTTTCTGTAACTTCCCAAAACGCCCCTGCGCAAATCTTTTTGACTGGCAATGTATTAACCACACTGAATCCGACCAACATTGCGCAGAACAAGGCCGATTTCCCATCAGTAACCAACCAGGTTTCTTCACAACCTTCCTTTCAACCCGCGGTGGGAGATACAGCAAATGCCTTCGTAGTGCAGATCAACCCAGCCAACGGGGGCAATAACGACTTAATCTTTGCAACCCTCACCACAGGTAATCACGATGATCGCGGTACCAGCATTGTCGTTGATAGCTCGGGAATTGTGATCGGCGGCACCACGACTTCCAAGACCAGCCTTTCTGTTGGAACGGTACTCGAGGTTAATCGCCCCTCGAATAACGCCATCAATCACGGCTTCATTGCCACCCTCAACTCAGCCGGAATGATTACTGCGGCAACTTATTTTGGTGGCGGCAATGTAGACAAAATCAATGCGCTAGCTACAGACAACTCTCAAAGAATCGTAGTTGCCGGCGAAACAACTTCGACCGATATTCCGCAGACATCAAATAACACGACTGTCTCTACTACCACCGGCTTTCCTCCGAATAACGGCAATGGTAGCAACAACGGATTCATATCGCGGATCGCGCGCAACCTAAGTACAGTTGACTATTTCACATTTCTCGACGGCAGCACAGGCAACGATCAACTCCAGGGCCTTGCCCTTGATCCTTCAGGAAATGCAGTGGTGATCGGCACATTCAATTCCACCGACGGCCCCGCCACCGCTAGCTCATTTCAATCGGTGACACCTTCCTTGGTCGCGGGAAACCTGGGCGCAGCATTTGTGGCCAAGTTCGCTTCAATCCCGACAAGCGCAGTGCAATTAAAATTGACCCTCGACAAGACAACGGCCGTTGCTTGCTCTCCTCTGACTACATGTCAGGACTTTGCCACGGTCATGACCAACAGTTGGACCATCGACAACCCAAGTTCAACGAATTCCGCATCCGCAACCTCGGTAGTATTCAACAACCCATTGCCTAATAATGGCGGGCCCGACCTCAATTTCAACACCTATGTAACGTTGTTATCGCCTCCAGATGCCGGGACCTGCACTTTTAACCAGGGTGGCGTGACCTGCCTGATTCCCAAAATTGACCTTGACTCTCCAGTCAAAGTGACTGTATCCGCCACTGTATTGCCTGCTGTCAATAACATCATTGATGCAAATGGCAATGTCTGTCACGTGCGCGATGATCCCAAC
Source organism: Candidatus Angelobacter sp. (assembly GCA_035295685.1). Taxonomy (GTDB): domain Bacteria; phylum Acidobacteriota; class Terriglobia; order Terriglobales; family Acidobacteriaceae; genus Angelobacter. The sequence goes on along the minus strand of DATGIO010000051.1, from coordinate 58,893 downwards.
GCCCACCAGTGCACCCTAACGGTAAACGCAACCGTAGACAACGCCGAACAGGAAACAACCCAGAGCACGCCCGCAAGCGCAGCTGTGCTGCCCGTGCGTCCCATCACAGTGACGATCCAGAGCAGTGCTTCCAATGCAGCCTCTCCAGTAAAAGTATGCGCTGCACCCTGCTCGTCGCCCAATGCCAATCAAATGCTGACGTACACGTTGAGCGCCATCAGCAGCGCGCAAGGTATCAGCCCTGAGAATGTAGCGATTGACATTCATGCCGACCCAAATTTCAACTTCCTGAAATTTTCTGATAATTCTCCTAATTCGGATGTGATTTGCGTGCCTGGCGCGTCATCAACCACTGAAACTGTCGTTCATTGCGTTATCGACAGTGTGACTGTGGCTAAATCAATCAACTCGATCACGGTGACTGGGACCGTTGGCACTGGCGCAATCGCCGGCAGCGCCCCCGGAACGATCACTGCATTTGCGACCTGGAGCGGGCCAAACACTCCTGCAGGCAGCACCCTGACGCCACCACCGCCAGCACCGCCAGTGCCGCCGGTGGTCTCATTCGTTCAGCGGAGCTCGAGTATTCTGGTCACTCTGGGACAAAATCTTCTGCCTGGAGGCAATGCTATCAAGGGGCCAATTGCTCTCTCCAATGCACAACACGTTGGCGACACAGTCCAGTACCAGGTTACGCTAGCCAACAGCGGCCCATCGGATGCAAATGGAGTTTGCATCGACGTCACCCCTCCCCCCGATTTCTCCACTCAGAATCTAACGACGGCACCGCAACTCTCCCCCTCGGCGCCCCCCGCTGCGGCAGGATCCTGCGGCGCCAATTCGCCGGCCCAGAACACGTGCGGCCTCGTGAACGGTCATATCCAATGCAGCGTTGGAACGATATTTGCGCCGACAAGTCAAAATCCAACTCCGAATCCAACAGCGCTGACCTACGCCGGAACATTTTCTCCACAAGCTGCCCTGTCGAATGGCACAAAAACGGAGACGAGCTCTGTGAATATTAGTGTGGCTCCTCCGGTCGTTATCGGTCCGAGCGCCAGTGCTCCAGCAATTCTTGTTCTATCGGGCGGCAAGTCAGAGTCGCTCACGATCCAGCGTCAAGTGCAGCTTTCGGCGAGCGAGACCTTTAAGCCTGCCAATACCACGCTTCAGCCCGGCCTCACAACCGTAAATCTGGATGAGGGAGCCTCCAGCACGACCGGGAACGACGTCGCAAACTATTCGGCAACTCTGTCGAATCAGGGATTGAACGACGCTAGCAATGTGTCGATCACAGAGACGCTGCCGCCGTTCTTCGTCGTTAACGGCGCACCGGTAATTTCCGGAGCAGGCAATAGCTGCAGCAACCCGATCAGCAACAACAATCAGCCGTCAAAGACCGGCAATCAATTTACGTGCACGATCGGCACTTTATCTTCCACGAGTGTGGCCACAGGAGCACAGGCGCCCGTGCCTATCACGATTACCTTCTCCGGCAAATTCGCGGGAGGCGGACAAAATGGTGTCCCGTTCAACGATCTGGGAGCATCAGGACCAACACCAGGGCAACAAGTGGAGACCACAAACCTTTCTATTACGGCTCCGGATTCCGTCGATCCTACCGTGGCCAATGCAACGAGCAATACGAAGTTGGATTCTGCCGGTATCACCGTGGTTAGACGCGCAGCTCTTACCGCAAGCGCAAATTCGACTTCAGTTCCAAATCCTCCGGCAACAGGCGCCACGCCGACGGTGAACCTTGGCAATAGCGCCAACGTCAATGACACAGTCTCCTACAGCGTGACCTTTACAAACAACGGAGTGAATGACGCGGTAGGACTGTCCTTGAGCGATGTACTGCCTCCCTTCTTCTTCGTCCTGCAATCTCCAATCATCACCAGCACCGACGCGCGCAATAGCGGGCTCAACGCGACTTGTACTGGCGCACCCACGGTGCCGCCTTCAATCGCGAATCCGACCTTCACCTGCCAGTTCCCGTCCACTTTTGTCCTGGCAGCCAAGGCGGGCTCCACGATCACTGTCGCGTTTACAGGAAAATTTGCCGACAACGGCGCCGCAGCCGACGTGCTTGCGCCGAGCCTGAGCATAACGGCAACCGGCGTCAGCCACGCGCTCACTCCCACTGGGCATATCTTCCCAGGTGGAGACCCAGCCGTTACGAGCCCGGCGGTCAATGTGCAGCGCTCGGCCGATATCGGCATCGCATTTTCGCCACAAATCAGCCAAGTGGGGGCGGGCGATAAAGTGACCTACGTTGCGACCATTACCAATCAAGGTCCAAACATAGCGACGAATGTCGCCTTATCCATGCAAGCTCCCACCGGCCTGGTTCTATCCGGGGCTGCGGTGGCCAGCCAGCCCGCGACCTGCGACCCCAATGGAGGCGGCTGCACCAGCATTCCCGTGATCGTTCCTGGAGCCCCATTTACCTACACTCTTAACGGCACCTTTGCTCTCGGCCTCGACAAGGCTACAGGCAATGTTTCGAACTTCGAAAGCCACGCGATTTCAGCGGTATCCGTGAGCGGCACCGGAATCGTAGATCCGACGACGCCGGATACTGCAGCCGCATCTACGGTGAATGTAGTGAATACTCACCAAGGCTCGAATATTCAAGTGACCCCGGATGCGCCCCTGCTTCCCAACAATCAAGCCCCGCTATCGGTGACCTTCAGCAGCATCAATTCCATCGGAGTCACGAGCATGACCACGGGCCCGATTTCAGCGGCTCCTGCGGGATACCGAGCCGGCCAGAGCGGAAAAGAGCTGCACTTCGATGTAACCACCTCTGCCGCCAATACAAACGCGCCGCCCAGCGCGACGGTCTGCGTCAATGTTCCCGATACGCTGGGCTTCATCAAACCCAACCGGGCGAGGCTGTTCTTGCTCAACTCTGCCTCTGGGCCCATCGACATAACTTCATCGATACTTCCGGCGCCTGGTGCGACGGAGCAGCTCCCGGTTGCATTCGACAGTGTGACGGAGGCCTCAAAACCATTCCTCCTCGCTCAGGTATGCGGCGTGGTTCCCGCCTTTACGACGAATGCTGTTTTCTCATTTGGCGTGTTTGAGCCAGCGAACCATGCGCCGATCTATGGCAGCGATGCCGCAAATACCAATAACAAACCGACAATTTCGGTTACCCCGGTTTCAGGCAAAGGAACCACCTCCGATTCACTGAACATTACCTTGCAGAAAGAAGCGGATGCCGATAGCAACGCCTGCCTGCTAGGACCCGGCCAGACGCAAGCAACATGCAATGACCGGCCTCAAGTCAGAACCTTCCTATTCTTTGCGGCCCGCTTCCTGGCAGGTTCCGGTAACTGCAATTCCCCCAATGGATGCTCTGTTATTGAAATCACCAGCAAGTCGGACCCCACGGTATCGGTGAACATGCCTTCAGGACGCCAGCCGCTTTGCATCGCGACCGCCGATCAGACCTTTAATCTGAACCAGACGGATGTACCCGCCGTCTGCGGATTCCTTACCCAATCGTTCAATGGAGCGAACGGTTGCGTGGCTAACACACAGGCTCCCGATGGACTCAATGTAGAGATCTGCCCGGTTGACGTCCCTGGAAATGTGGTCTCGGGTTCCGGTTCCACCAGCAATAGCGCAACGGTTTCAGCCGGCCAGAGCGCAACGACCAGCATTGTCCTGTTCGGCGCGCCTACCGATGGATCGACCGCGCCATCCCTAACGTGCGCAGCGGCGCCCGGAACTCCCGATCTGGCCGCTTCGCAAATCAGCTGCAGCCTCCCGGCAACAGCCCCGAACAATACGCTAGATGGCCAGGCAATTCTTCCGCTGTCCCTAATTACCACCGGCCCTACATTCGCCCGGTTGACGCCCCAGCCTCCGTCTCGGAACCCGTCGCTTCCCTTTTACGGTTTTGCCGCCGCACCCTTCGCGGCTGTGTTACTGTTAAGCGGTCTGAATCGCAAAAAACCGGGCCTGAAATGGCGTGGCTTGACGTTAGCCGTTACCGGTCTCCTGGTGCTGGCGGCTTTGCAGCTTGGTTGCGGTGGCGGGCACATCGGTTCCGGATCGCCACAAAGTCAAACCAGCGGCACCCCCGCCGGCGTTTACAAGATCTTAGTGACAAGCAGCAACAATAATGTGGTGTTCGATCCCGGCGATGGGACGGCAATCACCAAAACTTACACCTTTACCCTTACAGTCGTCAGATAGAGCTGGATCGTAAAGAAGATTAAAATTCGGCGGATACAGAGTTGAGTATCCGCCGGAAAAGACGTTGCGATTCTCTCGAATCTTGAGTCGCTCGGATTACATGTTAAGAACCAGACATTAAGAATTTAAACAATGGCAACTCAGGTCGTTGCCGGACAATTCCAGCGCGACAACAAAAAGAAATGGCCCCTGGTACTGTTTCCCGGATCGGAAAGTATGAAATTACCGGCATCCTTGGCCGGGGAGGCATGGGTGTGGTCTACCATGCCGAAGATAAACGGATCGGCCGCGAAGTAGCAATCAAGACGCTGACAGAAGGCTATGCCGGCAACCCCGAAATGCTGGAGCGCTTCTACCGCGAAGCCCAGGCCGGCGCTTTACAACATCAGAATATTGTCATTGTCTATGACGTGGGCGATCAGGACGGCGTTCCCTACATTGTGATGGAGTTCATCCGGGGCGACTCCCTGGAAAAGATCATTACCAACCGGCCGCAGCTCGCACTCTTGGATAAGCTCGACATCATTGGCCAGGTTTGCAACGCCCTGAACTATGCCCATCAAAAAGGCATTGTTCACCGCGATATCAAGCCCGCAAATGTGATGGTTCAAACGGACGGCGTCGTTAAGTTGGTTGACTTTGGGATAGCCCGCCAGGAGAAATCCGGCGCCGACCGGCAGTCTACGCTGACCCGCATGGGAAATGTGATCGGCTCCCTTAGTTATATTGCTCCCGAGCGATTCAAGAATCTTCCTGCCGGCGGCCCCTCGGATATCTTTTCTACGGGAGTCGTGCTGTATCAGTTCCTTTCGGGCGGTGTTTTGCCTTTTGAGGGCGCCGACGATTACGCGGTTGCGCACCAGATCGTGAACGCGCCCTACGCGCCACTAGCCAAACATCTTCCGCAATATCCAGCAGATTTGGACCGGATCCTGGATCGTTCGCTGGCGAAGACCCCCGACGACCGTTATGCCACCGCGGCGGAGATGGCAGCAGATTTGTTTGCGCTCAAAGACAGCTTGAAGGGCCACAGGATTGTGGAGTTGTTCACCCAGGCCCAAACCCTGGCCGCAAATTCGGAACTCGACCGCGCCCGCGATGCCCTTCTGCAGGTCGTTAAGCTGGATGCACAGCATACGGCGGCCAAGTCTCTGCTGAAAGACGTGCAGCAGAACCTGTCCAAGCTGCAACGGACCGACCAGCTTCGCCAACTCCGCCTTCGCGCCGATACCGCCGTCGAACAGAAGATGTACCCCGAGGCGATTTACGCTCTTCAGCAGGCAATCAAACTCGATCCCGAAAACAATGAGCTGATTTCCCTCTTACAGACGGTCACCGAGACCCTGCAGCGAAAAGAGCAACTGGAGACTTTAATTAAGGAAGCCGAGGCCGCCCGCTATGCCGGCGACCTGCATTCCGCTTTGGAAGTGGCTTCGCGCGCAATCAAAGTCGATTCCAACGATACCCACGCGAAGGCCATCTACGCGGCTATCTCGAGGGACGCCGCGGACCGGACGGAAACTCTCCAGAAGGCCAAGGAAGCGGTGGCCGCCAAGGAATTCACGAAGGCGGTACGGCTGCTCGAGATGCTGCAGAGCCAATCTGCCGCGTCCACAGAAGTTAGAGATTTGCTGGAGTTTGCCCGTCGAGAAGGGGCCAGCCGGGAACGAAAGCAGCAAGTGGATGCCGCTTCGGCGCAAGGAGGGCAATTTCTGGCCCAAGGCGACTTTGCGAAGGCGATTGAACTATTAGAGTCGACCTTGAATCGCTGGCCGGACCAAGGCTTGACCGTCTTGCTGCAGCAAGCTCGAAACCAGTTCGAGGAACTGGGACGCAAAACCGCTATCGTTCTGAAGCAGGCGAACGAGGCCCTGGGCTTGGGCAAAAACGCCGAAGCTTTAGAGTTGTTGAAATCTCAGCCTGCAAGCTTCCTCCAAATTGCCGCATTTCGCGAAGGCGCAGAGAAGCTGCGGGAGAGGATCTCACGAGACGAAGCAATTGGGGTTGAGATTCAAAAGGCGCGCGCGGCATTCCAAATTGAGGACATCAACCAAGGTTGGCAGATCCTGCAATCCGCGTATCAGGCTTTTGGCGATTCGGAGTTCTTAAAGCAAGCCGCCAACGACCTGAACGCCCAGCGGCAAACCATCGCTCGGAACCGCCTGCGGAATGCAATCCAACAAGCCCGAGAATTGCTGCTCAAGCAGCGGTATCAGCAGGCGGTCGATGCCCTTCGTGTGGTCACGACGTTCGTCCAGCACGCACCCGCCGATATCCAGGCCGAATGGCAGCGTCTGGGAAACGAAGCTGCGGCAAATCTGCCCTCCACTCCTCAACAGCCGGTGAGCGGCGACGCGGCCCTCGCTGTGGGCCCGGCCCGAGCCCCCCTCGCCGCACAGACAAAGGTGCCAAAGACAAGGTTATGGATTGTCTTGGCTGCGGCCGGAATTCTGGCGGTAGTTGCGTTGGCGCTATGGCTGAGATTGTCCTCCTCTCCTGCCGCGACGCCAACCTACGTCGAAATCAATGCCTCTCCTTGGGGCGCCGTAGGGCAAGTGATTCCTCAAAAAGGGAATCCCATCGTTGTGGATGAAAAAACGCCCGTGCGCGTCAACGTTCCGAGCGGCGCAATAACGATCAAAATCAAGGGGCCCGATGGAGCGGAAAAGCTGCAGACGTGCCAGGTTTCGGAAGAGTCCCACAGTTGCACGATCTTATTCACCCCTCCGCCCATTGAAGACATCATCAGGAATTCAAAATGAACTTTGCAGCAACCGATCATAAGATCTTCCCGATTCGAGCAGGTGGACGAGTTCTGCTCGCGTTGGCCTTGTTCGGCCTTGGCACGGCTATCGCCGCCCGCGCAGACCAGGCGGAGGACCTTCGCAAAAAAGCAAAAACCGTGGGGAACGAAGATGCAGTCAATCTGCTCTGCCAGGCGAGCGACCTCAAGCCCAATGACAAGAAATATAAAGAAGACTGCCAACAGGCGCGCAACGAGCTAAACGCCGACTTCGAGCGGTTTAACAACTACTACAAGTCGGGCATGAGCCTGCTGGACAACCATCGCTTCGATGAGGCCAGGGCAAAGTTCGAGAAGATTCATTTCGGCCCGCACTTCCAGGAGGCGCAGCAACTTCTCGGTGTGGGAATCGAAGCGAAACGCAAGGAATATCAAGCGCAAGCGAGCGCTCCGCCCCAACCCGCCGCTCCCAAACAAGAGGACACCTCGTTCCGGGACGGTTCGACTGCATTCGGCAACGGAAATTATGGGGCTGCCTCCAGCCTTCTTTCCAAAGTTCCAGCCGACTCTCCCGACAAGGCAAAGGCCGTGGAAGAGCTCAGAATCATTGCGGACTATAACGGCAAAATGAAGGAAGCGGACCAATACGCCTCCCAAAAATCTTACGACAACGCCAAGAGAAGTTATCTGGAAGCTTCCCGAGTCGGCTCCGGCGGCGCCGCTGCCCAGGCCATTACCCGTGCCAACGAGATGAACGATCTCATCGAAGCGACCAAACGACCGGTTCCCTCTCCATCGACCGAACGTACCGCACCGGGGCCGGTTTCAGCCGCAACAACGAGAAGGCCCACCGAGCAGCAGCTGGCCGCACGCCCCACAACAACTCCCGCGCCCGGCAATCTGGATGCTTTCTTAAGCGACGGTATTGGGAATTTTTATAAAGGCGACGTTGAATCCATTCGTCAAGCCGAATCGCTCCTGCAAGACTATTTGAAGGCCAGCGGCCCGAAGCAGGGCCTCGCTTACTTCTTTCTCGGCGCCAGCAACATGGCTCATTACTATCTGCTGGATCCCAAGGCCACGGATAAAAGAGTGGATCTCCAGCGGCAAGCCCTGGAAAATTTTAAGAAGGCCCGGCGCGTGGAAGGTTTTGTTCCGCCGGAACAGTATGTGACTCCCAAAATTCTGGATGAATACCGCAAGGCCGGATGAATAGCCCGACGTAAGCCAAGCGTGGGAGTTAGCGGCACCCACGATATCGGAAGCAGGTTCGATCTACACGCGGGAAGCAGCAATCGTCCAACTCGTAGTACGATACTTTGCGTTTGAAAGACATTTTGGATGTCTTCAGCATTTTTGTTGGAGAAATCCGGCGCTGTGACCCTGATCGTCTTCCAGCAGCGCTCAATCCCAACCCGGTAGCATGGCCTCGTTGGCTCATTGGCCCCGTTGCCGCCTCGGCCCGCGGAAGCAAGCTGGTAGAAAAATCTAAATCTTAGGTTCTAGGTACGGTGATTTCATGAGCATGAAGAGCAATCCTCGCAGCGGCCGCATCGTTCGGCTCGCAGCTCTACTATTGGGTGTCGTAACCATTGCCCGCTTGGGTGCGGCGCAAACTCTCGTAACGGGCCACGTTTATCAGGCCGACGGCAAGACCGAAATTCCCGGAGCCATCGTCACGCTGAAAAACCCCTCCATCGGGCTATTGCGCAAAGAAACAACAGATGAAGACGGCGAATATACCTTTCAACAAGTGCCTCCGGCTTCCGGATACGACGTAGAAGCATCGCTCAACGACAAAGTTCTTTCCCGCAGATTGGCAATTACAGTTCTCGTCGGCCAGGCCAAGGTTGTGCTTCCCTCCCTGATTCAGGATCAGATCGAGACAGTGAAGGCAGAAACACCCAAGGGCGCAGAGTTGAACTTCAGCCCGACGAGCAGCGAAAATATCACGCGCGAACAGCTTCAATCGCTGCCGTTATTCAACCGTACATTCCTGGCTCTCGGACTTCTTTCTCCGGGTTCGCACGATACGCCCGCCGGATCGCCGTTGGCGGGAGCCACCTTCAGCATCGCCGGGGCGCGTCCCACGAGCAACAACTTCCTTTTGGATGGCACCGATAACGTCGCATCCAGCACCAATCAGGCAATCCCTTTCCAGGTAAACGACTCAATCCAGGAGTTCCGGGTAATTTACTCCACGCCGAGCGCCGAATATGGACGCGGGCAAGGCGGAGTCGTGGATGTTGTAACACGCCGCGCGAACTTTGGAGGGAACGGACGCTGGCACGGAAGCGCCTTCGGCTTTCTCTCAAACGATGCCTTGAACAGCGATAGCCCTCTCTCCGTCTATACCAACACGACCTTTGAGCAAGCGCTTCTCAGGGCCAACCCTAGCAATTTCGATGCAAACCCAACCGGAGCGTTCACGGTCACAACAAACGCCAAAACTGGGCAGAAACTGAGTTCCTTTGCGCCAAAATCGTACAACGCCCTCGTTGGCGTCCTGGGCAATCTCGGGGCTACAGGATGCATGGCGTGTGGAAAGCCGTTCGATGTCAATGGGCTTCTGGCCGCCAACGATAGTCATACGCAGCGACTGCAACAGGAGCAATTCGGTTTCAGCACGGGAGGTCCCATCGGGAGCAAGCTCCTGCTCTTTAGCAGTTACGAAGGCACGATCATTAATAATCCGAATCCGATCTTTGAGCGCGTTCCCACCACCTTCGACAAGAGCTTCAGCGATTCCCCCGGCCTGATCGACAATCAGAGCGCTCAGTTGGCGCAGAACATATTACGGCTGTATCCGCAATCTAACGTTGTGGCTGTGCCGGGAGTTCTGGAGTTTTTCAAAGGCCAGGCGCCCAACTTCACCCATGTGCACAATCTCCTGTTTCGAGCGGACTATGTGGCTACCGAGCATACGACCTGGCTGCTTCGCTACAGCGGCCAGCTCCTGAACCAGTTGCACGACGATTCCTTGCCGGCCAATTCGCTTTATGCCGGGAATGGCTCTCTTCGCAACGCGCAAAACCAGAGCTTTACCGTCAACCAGGTCTATAACTCACCCCATGGATGGGTCAATGATGGGCGCATCAGCTTCACCCAGTTCCGCCTGGACGAAACTCCGCAAGACCGTCACTTCGACGCCACCTCGATCGGGCTGCCCACTCAGTTGATGCCGTCGTTCGTCCTCAGCGGAATCGATCCGCGAGCGCTGGGCGCAACTCCGACGACGCCTGGTGCTGCTGGTGGATGGTTTGACTCATTCTGGAATGCTTCAGGCGCCACAGCTCCCTCCCCCATAACACCCTCGCTGGATGGACTGTTTCCTTTCGCCCGCATTGGATCTCCTCTTAGCTCTCCGGAAGAACGGCGCGACGGCCAGTTCCTGGTTGCCGACAATCTGGGATTCCACAGCGGTCGGCATCAGATCAAGATCGGCGCTGAGGCCCATTACTTCCAGAACATCCTTTCCGATGGAGGGATCGCGCGCGGACTCGTAGTCTCGAATAACATCGGTGAGTTTACCCACGATAGCGAAACCTGCATCAGTTGTGGCTCTGCCTTCACCAACCCATCGTTCGACTATGCGATTCGCCAGCCCAATCGCTATTCCGGCGATTTGCGGTCGTGGACTATCTCCGGCTTTATCGAGGACACTTTCAATCTGCGTCGAAATCTCACGGTGAATGCCGGTGTGCGCTACGATTTCTTTGCGCAACCATGGGAAACCCACAACTTGCTTTGGAACTTCAATCCTGCGGCAAACGGGCTGGTGCAGGAAAACGGATCGCAGGTCGTCGACCCGTTTGGCTTTATTTGTGGCGCCGGAGAGCAGCCAAAGCTCAACTCCGTATTTAGCGCCGCCGCTCTCACCAATCCTTGGACCTGCTCACCGAAAGGAGCCAGCCTGCCAGGTCAAAAGTACACCAACATCGCACCGCGTATAGGTTTCGCTTACGCTCCCTTCGATCAAAAAACCGTGATTCGCGGCGGCGTAGGAGTTTTTTACGATCAGCAACCCGCAAGTTCTATTGGCCAGCTTCTTCAGAATCGCCCCAGCCCCCTCAACGTTGCCAACCCCAGCGCGATCTACGGGCAGAACTTCTCTTCCAATCAATGCAATCAAAGCCAGTGTGGACTAGGCAACATCTCTCTCAATCCGGCAAATACGAATCCCACGGCCTTCGCCAATTTTCAAGCCGCGAGCGGTCCACCCTCTATCTCAGCCTTGGACCTGAGTAACAACTCAACTCCCTTCACCTTGCAGTTCAACGGCAGCGTTCAACAGCAACTGGGACACTTTACCGCACAAGTGGGATATGTGGGAGCGCTTGGATACAAGCTGCCGGTGCTGCACAATGCAAACTTTCAGGATGAATTCTTCTGCACAAACAGCTCCCGCGGCGCTTCGGGGAACTGCGATAACCTCAGCTATTTCCCGATCTTCACGCTTTCCAATGTAGGCGGCTCTTCCTATCACTCGTTCGTGGTTAAGATTCAAGGCCAGTCGTGGCGCGGTCTGCGCGTAAACGGAACCTATACTTATTCCCACTCTTACGACAATGCATCCAGCAGCCAGTTCCCCCAAGTCGCTTCAACGTTGTGGAACCAGCTTTTCGGCCTGCAATTGAATGGTGTTGGCAGTCCCTTCGCTTTCGTATTGAGCGGCAACGGCGTTGTGATTAATGCTATCAACGGTGGAAGCTTGAAAGGATCGGCATCCAGTTTCACGGTTCCCGACAATCAAGGTGTCAACTCGGCTCTTGTGACTACCGGCGCCCGAACCGTTATCACCAGCCAGTATCTGATTCCTCAGGATCCCGTGAATTTTTTGAAGAATGATTATGGGCGCTCCGATTTTGATGCGCCACATCGCCTGGTGCTCGACTTCACCTACGATCTTCCCTTTTCTCAGAAATCCAAGCTCGCCGGAGGATGGCAGGTGAGCGGCATTACCGTCGCAGAAAGCGGGCAGCCCTTCACTGTGTTCTCCGGGGCGGCATTTGGTGAAATCACGCAAAGGGCAAATGTGCAACCGAGCCTTACCGGCAATCCCAATGCATTCTTCGGCACGGGTGGACTGTCCCTGCCAGGCGCCGACCAAGCCACGTGTTCCGGCGTCTATGCAAGCCCAGGCGCTCTTTTCAACGGACAGCCAGGAGGGGCGTGCGTGGGAAATAGTCAGCGAAACCAGTTCCGTGGGCCAATATATTCGACCACGGATCTCGCGATTCAAAAGAAGTTCATGTTGCGCGGCGACGACAAGAGCGTCTCGCTGCGAGCTGAGTTCTTCAATCTGCTTAACCTGACAAACTTCTATAACCCGGTAAGCACGCTTAGCACCGATGGATTTACGTTTAATCCGGCATTTGGCAGAGTTCTCTCCGCCCACGATCCGCGCCAAATCCAACTTGGCGCACGATTTGATTTCTAATTTCACTTAGAGAAAAGCCCCGGTCGTCAGGACCGGGGCTTTCTTGTTCAGAGAGTAGAGAGAGCGGGCATAACACGTGAGCCGTGTATGTTGGGCGGCCTAACGCCTACTGCGCTTTAGCGCCCTTCGAGATTTTTTTCAGCCAGTCTTTCGCTGACTCCGATCCCGCATCGGCTGCTTTCGTATACCACTGGCGGGCTTGCTCATCGTCCTTCTTTACACCGCGGCCCTTTTCATACAAATAGCCGAGCCGGAACATCGCATCGCCATCTCTAGCAGCGACCCCCTTCTCATACCAATCGGCGGCTTGCTGGTAATCCGGACGGGGAAAACCATGTGCCAACTCATACATATATCCGATCCGCCATGCTGCCTTGGAGCTGCCTGACAGGTGGGCCTGCTCGTAGAGCTGGCGAGCCTTGGGATAATCCTTCGGATACTCCTTGGATTTCTCATGCGCCCACTCATACATTCCACCCAAGCTAATCATCGCATCGGTGTTTCCGGAGTTGATTGCACCCTGATAGAACTGGCGAGCCTGCTGGAAATCCTGCGGCACACCCAGACCGTTTTCATACATCTTGCCAAGCTGGAACATTGCTTGAGGATTTCCCCCATCAGCAGCCCTCTTGTAAATTCGGGCCGCTTCGTCCCAATTTCCCTGCTGCCCTGCCTGCTGCGCCTGTGCGATCAAAGATGGACTGGGCCGTGGCTGCGGTGCCGCCGGAGAGGCAATCGCTACCGGGGTGGGGGTAGGTGTGGGCGCCGGCGTCGCCGCTAGGTCTGCTTTTGCGGGAGCGCCATGAGCTGTATTGTTCGCTGCAACGAGACTCTGTTTTTTGGATGCCAGGGGCTTTGAATGGTTAACAGTAGAAGGCGCCGCTGTCTCGGGCGAGGGAGTCGGAGGAACAATAACCGGCGTTGAACTCGGGGACGCAGCCGCTGAAGGAACTGGTTCTGTCGGAGTTGCAACCTGCTGCGGTATACTCTGCTGATGCCTGTAAAAAACGTATCCCCCTATTACGCCTGCCAGCAAGAGTCCCCCCACCAGCAGGTACACGCTCTGCTTCGAGGCATGCGCGGGCTTCGGCATTGAGGTCCGTCCCTTGACCGGCGCGTGAGCAGAAGCGGGCGAAAGCGCAACCGTTCGCTGGGTAGAGAGGTTCCCAGCCCTACGGACCGGCGTCAGCATCTCGGTGGCAGCTTCGCAATCGGCATTCGAACCACTCCGAAGGGTCGTGGCGGTTGCAGCGCGAACCTGACCGCTGGTTGGCGGCGCAATTCCCGCTTGGGCCGCCTCAATCTCTTCCATAAGCACCGCGCCACTTGCAGGACGCGCATCTCGCTGCTTCTCCAGGCACTGCATCACTACTTCGGCAATAGGCTCTGGAATTTGAGGATGAATGGAACGAATCGGCGTGGGCGGAGTGCTGATGTGAGCCATGAGCAGAGCCACATCTGAATCAGCCTTCAAGGGAAGATCGCCCGACAACATTTGATACATCACGACGCCGAGAGAATAAAGGTCGGAGCGTCCGTCAAGCTCCTCGCCTTTCTTACCGATCGCTTGTTCAGGCGACATATAAGCCGGCGTACCGATGAGCAATCCGGTTGCCGTAAGGCTTGCCTGCCCGGGCCTCGTTTTGTCCGAAGGCGCCTCTTTTAGCTTGGCAATACCGAAATCGAGGACTTTCACTTCCTCGCCCTGTTGCGATTCAACCAGGATCATGTTGCTCGGCTTGATGTCGCGATGAACGATTCCCAGCTTGTGAGCGGCATCCAGCGCACTCGCCGCCTGATGAATCAAGGAGCATACCCTGGCGGGCTCCATCGGCCCCTGCTCCCGAATTACATCGCTTAAGGAGCGGCCCTGAATGCACTCCATCACGATAAAAGGACGGCCATCTTCGGCAAGATCAATGTCATCGATGCGTACGGCGTGGGGATGCTGCAAGCTGCGCGTAATCACGGCTTCCTGCATGAACCGCTGCACAAAGCTCGGATCGCCGGCCAACTGTTGATTGATGACCTTGAGTGCCCTTAATTCGTGAAAGTGGATATGCTCGGCTTTATAGACGACCGCCATCCCGCCGGTTCCAAGGCTATCCAAGATGCGGTATTTCCCCCGCACCACCTGCCCGGCAGACCACAGGCTTGCTTCGACCAAAGGCGTCAGGTCGCGAGGACAATGGCTATAGTCAACCGGATAAGAGTTGTTGCAACTGGGGCAGCTTTTCATACTTCAGGCCGGAAATGGGCGCAGTATATCACGGAGGGTGGAAAGAGAAGGAAAATCACCCACCACGGAAGCATGGCACTCACAATGCAGTGGAGGAAAATTCAGAAAGGCCGATCACGCATCCCACGAAATGCGGAAATGCGTCAAAACGCGGAAACGGTGCACATTGAGGCTTCCTGACAATCACGCCGCGCGAACCCAACTCCTTGAGGGCTCACGCGGCGCCTGGATGGCTTTGAAACAGATGTCGCTTGACGACTTCGAAGAAGCCGCACGCGTTGAATTGCGTCGGTTGCCCAGCTTGCTCCTGCGTGTTCATCGGACTGAATAGCGCACTACATATTCCGGGGCGTCAATGCCCTCAAGCAGCCTGGAATCAGGCACCGGTGCCTTCGGCGTCAACTCCAATGGCAGAACTCCCGCCCATACATTCAGGCCATAATCTTCCTCGTCGTCGATCGGTTCTCCACGGCGCACCTTCGCGGAGGCTTCCTCGATCTGGAACGCGAGCAAAGCCGTGGCTTTCAATTCTTTTTCGGTTGGATACCGCACATCGTCCCAGCGCCCTGCGATGAGATGGTCGGAGATCGCTTGCAGGCCGAGCAACTTCTCCTCTTGATCGTCGATTTTCCGGGCAATGCCAAATGCCATCACCGACCGATAGTTCATCGAATGATGAAATGCTGAGCGGGCAAGCACCAAGCCATCGACCAGGGTCACTGTTACGCATGCTGGGATACCCGCCTCAAGTTTCAACATCATGCGGCTGGCAGACGAACCGTGAAGATAGAGCACATCGTCCTTCCGTCCGTAGAGCGTTGGGACGACAAAGGGCTGGCCATCGACGTTGAATCCAACGTGAGCGAGAAACCCTGCGTCAAGGATTTCGAAGACGTCGCGGGGCTCTTGAGACCCGCGCTTCGGAACTCGGCGTACTTTTGTTCTGTCAGTGTGATTCAAAGCCCTTCTCCCTCGTAAATGTCATGATCCAATTGGTCTCCCAGGTTTTACCGCCATCGGAGGAGAATGCCTGCTCCCAACGCGGCGCATCCGGATTTGCCCGCAACCAATGAAAGCGGCAAGATACTTTTCTACCCGCGACCTCTTCCTCGCCGAAAAATTCGCCCAGGTCGCCATGGAACCTGCCGGCCATAGGAGGCAATAGGATTCCAGGGCGGACCGTATCGGCCCAATAAATCGACCACTCTCCGGTCGCAGGATTGAACAACCGCAAAGTGATCCCTTCAAAGGATTCCCCATTCCGGCTGGCCGCATAGCGGTCGATATTGCCCGCGCCCTGCAGCAGGGGCTGAACTTCCGACCGGGCGCTGAATTCAATCCATTGGCCCGACCCCTTCAACCGCTCCGCAAGGTAGCGGTTATGCACGCTCCACGATCCATGAAGAAAATCGAAATCGCGCTTGAGAGTTGTCATGTGTCCGTGATCCTTATTCAGGATGAAGGAGAGCGTGGTATTTTAAAAGCGCCACTTTTTCGATTTTTTGTGATACCACTTTCAAAAGACGGCGGCCCGCTCTTTCGCCAGATCTATCTTGGATTAAGACAGGCAATTCTGCAGGGCACCTTGCGGCCTGGAGAACGCCTTCCTTCCACGCGCGAACTTGCGGCGCAGCTTGGCGTCTCACGCACCGTAATTCTGGTGGCGTTCGATCAGCTACTCGCCGAAGGTTTCGTAGAAGGCCGTGCAGGGTCCGGCACCTATGCCGCTAGCGCCCTCGAAAAAGCGCGCCCCAAACCTTCGCAAGGCTCAGCCAGACTGCGGCTTTCCCGCTTTGGGACAACGGTAGAAGCCCTTGGATCGAAGGCTCACGCCATACAGCGCAAGAAAACGATACCCTACGACTTTTCTCACGGCGGCAGCGATATTCAAAGATTCCCGTTTGAAACGTGGCGGCGCATCATGATGCGGCGCCTTCAGCGGGGCTCCTTACGAGAGTTCGATTACGGCCCCGCTGCCGGAAGCGTGGCTTTGCGCGAAGCCATTGCCGAACACTTGCGCCGCTCGCGGGCAATGGCGTGCGACGCTTCGCAAATCATCATTGTGAATGGCTCGCAACAGGCATTGGATCTCGCCTCTCGCGTTCTTCTTGAACGCGGCGACTGCGTGGCGATTGAAGATCCTCAATATCAGGGAGCCAGGCAAGCATTTCAGGCGGCGGGAGCAAAGCTGCATCGCCTGCCGGTTGATTTCGATGGCCTCAACCCCGCCAAACTACCAAGAAGGGCAAGGATTGCATCCGTTACGCCCACCCACCAATTTCCTACCGGAGCTCTCCTTCCCCTCGCCCGGCGGCTGGCGTTACTGGAGTGGGCGAAGCGCGCCGACGCGATTGTGATCGAGGATGATTACGACGGCGAATTTCACTATGAAGGGCTGCCGTTGGAATCACTCCAGGCGCTCGATACAGATGGAAGGGTCATCTACGTTGGAAGTTTTTCGCGCACCATTTTTCCGGCGCTCCGCCTCGGTTATTTGATCGTCCCAAAATCGATTGTGCCCGCATTCACCTCTGCAAAACGGCTTTGTGACCGCCACACAGCCACAATCGAACAGGAAACTCTTGCAGAATTTATCGCTATAGGAGCTTATGGAAGACACTTGAGGCGGCTTCGGCGTGAAAATGCCATCCGGCGGAGAACGCTTCTGGACGCGATTCAAGAATGCTTGGGGCAGCGCGTACAGGTCGTGGGCGACCGATCTGGCGCTCATATCTCCATTTGGCCCTCAAAGACAATGCTCTCCGAAGAAACCATCCTCGCAAGAGCCGCCGCCATGGGCGTGGGCATCTATGGCGTCTCCCGGTTCTTCATCAAGCCTCCCAAACGAGTAGGTCTGCTGCTTGGGTATTCGCGATTGAAGGAGCACGAAATCCGGGAAGGCATTCGACGCTTATCGGAAATACTCTAACGATTCATCCTATTGCCGGCGGAACAGCCGCGCCGATGCTTCAGAGTCTCTGGAATAGAGAATGCCTTCTCTAGAAGAATCTTCGGGAGAAGGCATTCATCACGATCGTGAGAAGCTCAAGATCGGGTTATTTGTGGGTTTTTGCTCCACCTGGCGCCGGAAGCACACAGGGATTGAACATTTCGTTTTTGCCGTCCACTTGGGCAGGATGTCCGGAATTGTGATACACGATGACGTCGCTGGCATTCCTCACCGTCAGATCGAGAGTATCCACAAAATGGGGGTTTGTCGTCGGGTCAGGATCGCCGGCTATCACAAAGAACGTGAATCCAGTTACACCGTTCACAGTGGCGGTACCGCTAAATGAGCGATCCGTAGCGTTATCTACGGTGTACGCATTGATAGCGCTGGAACGCACTTTAAGTCCAGTGCCAAGATCATCATAGGCAAAGTTGCCAAACGGAGCGCCGTTCAAGATGCCGGCATAGAACCCGTAGTTCGACTTCTTGCCTTTGATCGTTCCGGGGATCCCGCCGGTGCCCGTCAGTACGTCGCCGGTGCATCCAGGAGGCGGAGGAGGAGTAACAGGACCGCAGTTAATGTCGGCCTCGGAGTGGGCCAGTACCACATCGGCAATGGCTGTAATAGTAAGGTGCAGAGCGTTAACCGTAATGCTGTTAGCGGTGGCGATCTGCTCATTAATGACTAATGAGCCGAGGCCCAAAGGCAACGTAATGGTTTGATTGACCCCGCCGGTCACAGTGATGGGAACCCCAAGGACCGTAAGTCCCGCGATGGTGGAATTGCCGCTCACGGAGGGCGTTCCGTTCGAGCAGGTAGCGGTAGCGGTCGTCTCGATGACGCCGGCAGTCAAAATGCTGATCAATGTCGCAACGCTGAGATTCAGATTGGCAATGCTGGCTGTAGATTGCGATTGATTTCCGGCGCCAGTTGCGGTTGCGGAAGCCGCCGAGGCGGTCAGCAGACCGGGCACATTGATGGTTACTAGCGAGGAGCTAAGACTTCCTCCCACAGGAGGCAGCGCGCCGGTGTCGCCGATATTGGTCACAATACCCAGGATGTCGGCACTGGCGGCTGTGCCCCGTCCGCTAAAGGTATTGGTTTGGGAGAAGCTGGTGGTTGACAACAGCGCGAGCCCCGCAATGACGCTCACGACTGTCGAGACTTTCCGAAACTGCATGGATGGACCTCCAAAATACATTCCTGGTGCTTGGAATATGAAATTCGATTGGAGGTTGTCGCGAACTGAATCTAGTAAAGTATTTTTGCCGTATATTCACGCAATATCTATAGATTTAAACTTCATGATATCGACCTTATTTCTGCGCTATGCCGCATTAGTACTGCGAGCTACAACCCTCAGTCACTACCATTATTTACTTCTATCACACTAGCCCTTTCAGCATTGGAGCAGTTCCCCGAAGATTTTCGATGATACCGCGCTCAAAGAAAAAGCCTCCTCTGCTCAACGCGGCAAAGGAGGCTTTGGCTGACCAAACTTTGTTATTTATGGGACTTTGGTTTAGATGCACCTGACTGCAACGGACAGGGATTGAACAGCTCATTCTTGCCGTCCACCTGAGCAGGGTGCCCGGAGTTGTGATAAACGGTGGCTCCCGCTCCATTCTTTACAGTTAGATCGAGAGTATCGACTAAATGAGGATTCGTAGTCGGGTCAACATCGCCCGCGATTACAACAAAGGTAAAGCCGGTTACCCCGTTCACGGTTGCCGGTCCGCTGAACGTGCGGTTTGAAATGCTATCAACGGTATATGCCGTGATCGCGCTGGAGCGCACTTTGAGCCCGGTTCCAAGGTCGTCGTAGGCAAAATTGCCAAAGGGGTTGCCGTTCAGGATTCCGGCAAAGAATCCGTAGTCAGACTTCTTGCCTGACACGGTTCCAGGGATTCCGCCGGTACCGGTCATCGCGTCGCCAGTGCAGCCAGGAGGAGGCGGAGTGCCACCACAATTGATGTCTGCCTCGGAGTGCGAAATGATGATGTCCGCAATCGCAGTGATCGTCAAGTGGAGGGCGTTCACGGTAATGCTATTGGCGGTTGAAATCTGTTCGTTGATAACCAATGAGCCGAGACCCAAGGGGAGGGTGATGGTCTGGTTAGGAGCGCCGGTCACGATGACAGGGGCGCCAAGCAGAGTCAGTGCGGCGATCGAGGTGTTGCCGCTGACAGATGGCGTGCCGTTGGTGCAGAGAGCCGTAGCCGTCGTTTGAATGGCCCCAGCGGTGATGATATGGAGAAGGGTGGTTACGCTCAGGTCAAGAGCGGCGATGCTGCTGGTACTTTGCGATTGATTTGCTGCGCCGATTGCCGACGAAAATGCGGTGCCGGCCGTTAGCAGACCGGGGACGGAAATGGTGGCCAGCGAATCGCTCAGGGTGCCACCGGCCGGAGGCAGCGGCCCCGTATCGCCAATCGTTGTTACAACACCCAGAACATCTGCGTTCACCGCGGTGGCTTGCCCACTGAAGGTGTTCGTTTGTGAAAAACTAGCTGTTGACAGTAGCATGAGCCCCAGGACAACGCCAGCTACTGTAGAGACTTTCCGAAACTGCATGGATGGACCTCCAAGTACATTCCTGGTGCTTGGAGGGGGAAAGGCTAGTGGAGGTTGTCGTTATCTATCCATGGAAATAGTTCGAAGAAGAATGACTCACGTAGTTTCACTGTCCCCTCATGCCATTTGGATAACGTCAGCGGATGGCGACTATGATCGGATGGCTTGAATTAGCAAAAGTCAATTTTTCTGAAGATTGCGGAGGCCGCAAGGAAACTATTCCATCCGGATTGATCCCCCGGAAAAACTTCGGTGCAACTCTTGGAACAACCCAGCTTGAAAAAGGGGCTAGGGGTGAGTTTTTTCATCTGCACACTCGGCGCCATCGGCCGGCAGGGAGCCAACCCACTCCCGGATGAGGGCGACGCCTTCCTGATGGACCGTGCTGCGGCCGATCTGCGGCATCATCTCCTTGGGACGGGTCGACTCCATGCGAGCCACCAGAATCGATTCGTCCGGCTTCCCGGGGACGAGATCATAAGTCAGCCCTCCAACTCTTCCAGCTGAATTGGGGCTCTTGCAGAGGCCGAGCGCTCTCAATCCACTCGCGGTGCTCCGCAGGTCGACGCCCGTGTAACCGGCTGTGCCCCCAGGTTGATGGCAATGGCCACAGTTATTATCAAGATAGGCTTGAGCGCGAGCGGCAAGCGAGCTATGGCCTGTCTCATTCCAGACCGCCGCTTTTGGAGCAAGGCCAGGGCCCGGTGCTCCTTGTAAGTACCCCATTTTTGCCCACATCACGAGCTGATTGGATGGACCGCCTGTGTACGGATAATCTTTATTCAAGTTGCGGGCTTTGGGGCCAATAGGAAGCATAACCCGCGAATTGTCATGGCACTGCTTGCACTCATTGGCATTGGGAATGAAGTAGGTAAATTCGTTCTTCTTTCCTGAAGCGTCCACAAAACTGATTGGAACTGGATCGGCCGCCAGATCCAGTTTGGCATCGGTCTGTTCGCGGTTCCAGACATAGGGCAGCCCGACCCATCCGGCCTTTCCACGTACCAGAAGCCGGGTTTCGACCAGCCTTTCGTTGCCCGAACCAGTGGTTGGAAAAGCAAAAGTTTTCGCCAGAATGGTCCCTATGGGAAAGTCAAAAACGCCGTCTTCACGGTATTGGGCGGATTTTCCGGGCGGCATCCAGACAAACCGGTATTTGCTGGCATAGTCCGAGAAAAGAGGCGTATTCAGATCGTACGGCAATACTCCCTGATTGGCCTGAAGCTTCGGCTTCACGCCGGTAAAGAGATGCCAGGACGAGAGGTTTTCCGGAAAAGGTTGGTCGACAAACGACGTGACCGCCGGCTTTTTGCATCCACCCGTGAATGCAAGGCCAAGGAGCAAGACCAGCGTAGCCCTCAATCTGGCCCTTCCGCCAGACCGCGAAACATCCATCCTACTGGACTCCGGCCTTGGCGCTTGCTGGAACGTTGGGAATCTGCGGGATGGTTACCGCCTCCAGTTTTGGCAGTGAACATTCATAAACGCCGACATCGCTCGTGGGATGTTTAGACTGATTGTCCAAGTCGAAATTCAGAAAAGTGATCGGGCCATTGTTCGCAAGGCAGATATTCGCCGGGTTTGCCCCCTTTTTGGCCTTTCTGATTTCCGGGGCGATAGAACCATCGTACAGAATATCCGTGAGCGCGGCCTTGCCGGAAGCAGCGACCAGGGCCTTTACATTGTCGAGACGCACATCGGGAGCCTTGCCGCCTCCGGAGATCTTGTTGTCATGGACAAATACCTCTTCGGTATAAGGACGGTATCTCGTATCCTTGACCGTACCCAAGCCATAACGGATCACGGAAATATTCGAGGTGTTGTTGTCGCGAACCTCGTTGTCAAAAACCTCTACATTGTTGATTGCCATCACGTACATGCCAGTGCCGGTTGGCAGGTAATAAATCGCCCCTAAGCTCTTTGGTGCAAAATTTGGCGTGTTGTTCTCATAGATCCGATTATGGAAAACACGCACAAACTTTCCACCCTGTTTCGGCAGGTCCGGCAGATTGAATACTCCGATGCCGCCGGTGTTGTTCGTGGCAATGTTGTCGTATACGTCCACATGCTGCGCGTTCTCAACCTCGTAGCCATCTACGTTCAGCTCCGCGCGGTTGCGCCGCATGACTACATTGTCGGACTGGCCGATATAGAAACCGGAGTCGGAGGCCCCTTTGGCGACGGAATCCTCCACTAGAACGTTCTTGCACTCTGTGGGATAAATCGCATAGGGACCGTTTGCGGCATTGGCTCCCCTTGTCCACTCGACCCGCACCCTCCGGATGGTGATGTTGTTCCCGCCTTGAACCGTCAACCCGTCGCCAGCCGTATCCTCGATCGCAAGATCTTCCGCCGTAAAATCGTTGGCTTTCACCAAGAGCCCAGACGCCCCCTCTTTCTGGCCGGCAAAGGAAAGAATCGTCTTATCCATTCCCTTCCCCCGTATGGTTACCTTATCGGCGGTAAGGGAGAGCGTTCGATCCAACGAGAATTTGCCTTCGGGAAGTTCAATCACATCACCCGGCTTGGCCCCGATCAATTGTTCCTGCAAGTGCTTTTGAAAGCTTACAGGCGGCTGGGAAGTGCACGCGGTAATCGCGGCCATGCCACAGGACACTGTTAAACAAACCAAAGATCGTTTTACTAAGGATGGTTTCACGAAAGATCGCTTCATCTTCACCTCGTCTTCATCCGATCAGCTGGCATTGGAACCGTCTCTGCAAGAAAACATTGCTATCCCTAAGCGCGTTGCCAATTTCCCTAGCGAGCCCCAAGGATTAGTCCGCTGCCGACTGCATCCGTGGCTGCTCCCATTTTGCAAGTTCCAGTTTGGCGACCGCTTCGGTGTGTACCTCGTCAGGACCATCCGCTAGCCGCAGGGTACGGACGCTGGCCCACGCGCCTGCCAAAAATGTGTCCTGAGATACGCCCGCGGCGCCATGGGCCTGAATCGCCCGATCCAGCACACGCAACGTCATATTAGGCACCACGACTTTGATCATGGCAATTTCTGCCCGAGCCACCTTATTGCCAACGGTATCCATCATGTGGGCGGCTTTCAGTACCAGAAGTCTTGCCTGCTCGATTTCCATACGCGAAAGCGCAATGTCGGCGCGAAGCGTTCCCTGCTCGGCCAAAGGTTTGCCGAAGGCAACTCGCTTCTGGACGCGCTTGCACATGGATTCCAGGGCCCTTTCCGCCACGCCGATGCACCTCATGCAGTGATGAATGCGGCCCGGCCCCAGGCGGCCCTGGGCAATCTCAAACCCGCGGCCCTCGCCCAAAAGAATATTGGAAGCGGGAACCCGCACATTCGTGTAAGTAACTTCGCCGTGGCCATGGGGCGCGTGATCGTATCCAAACACCGTGAGCAGGCGCTCGATCTTCACGCCGGGCGTGTCCATCGGCACAAGGATCATCGATTGCTGTTTGTGCTTAGGCGCCGAAGGAGAGGTCTTGCCCATGAAGATGGCGATTTTGCAGCGAGGATCGCCCGCGCCCGACGACCACCACTTGCGGCCATTGATCACATATTCGTCTCCCTGCCTCGCAATGCTCGACTCAATGTTGGTTGCGTCCGAGGATGCCACCGCCGGCTCGGTCATCGCGAAGCAGGAGCGTATCTCGCCGGCCAGCAGCGGTTTGAGCCACCTGTCTTTGTGCTCTTGCGTGCCATAGCGAGCGAGCACTTCCATATTTCCCGTGTCCGGGGCAGAGCAATTGAAGACTTCGGGACCCATTGGGCTGCGCCCCATGATTTCGCACAGGGGTGCATACTCCAGGTTGGTGAGACCCGCTCCCAGTTCGCTTTCGGGCAGGAACAAATTCCACAAACCGGCGGCGCGAGCCTTTGGCTTGAGTTCTTCGATAACGCGGGTTGGAGACCAGCGGTCTCGCGCAATTTCGTCATGGAAGCGCTGCTCATTTGGGTAGATATGCTCGTTCATAAAAGCAGCAACTCGCGTCTGGAGTTCGATCGCTTTTTTCGACATTTCAAATTGCATCGCTTCTTACCTCGCCAGTTTGCGTATCTAGAGATTTTCAAACTTCGCAACTTAGTTACAGATTGCGGCTAGCTATTTGCTGTTTTCTTCCATCAGTTTGCCCGCGAGTCCGGAGAGCCAGCGCACTCGCTCTCCAAATCCTTTAAATCGCTGATCCTGAGTCTGACCGCGATGAAACCGAAAATAGATTTGTTGGAGAATAACCGCCAGCTTAAAAACGCCCATCACCTCGTGATAACCGAGGTGGGTAAGGTCGCGTCCTGTTTTATCGGCATACCGGCGAACAAACTGTTCGCGAGTGTACCAGCCTGGCTCACCGGTAATCGCCGGTATCCCGCCTGAACGCATTTCCGGAGCTGTCGCCCACGTCCAGTAACAAAGAGTAAGCCCAAGGTCTGACAACGGATCGCCCAGTGTTGTCATTTCCCAATCGAGGACCGCGGAGATGCCCACATCCGCGCTTCCCACACGTAGCATGATGTTGTCGAGTTTATAGTCGTTGTGAACTAGCGTAGGCGGAAGTGAAGGTGGCAAACGATCCTTCAGCCAGCCCATCACCTGGTCCATGATCGGCATCTCTTCCGTCTTGGCACGCTTCCATCGCTCTGCCCAGCCTTGCACCTGGCGCTCCACAAAGCCTTCCGGCTTGCCCAGCGCAGATAACTCGCCTCGCGAGACGTCAATGGCGTGCAGCCGGATCATGCAATCGATCACGGCCTCACTCACATGCCGCTGGTAGTCCGGGATGGAAGACAATTCGGACGGGATGCTATCGCGAAGCACAACACCGCGCCTGCGCTCCATCACAAAGAAAACGGCGCCAATCACCGATGCATCTTCGCAAAGATGGTAGACCTGGGGCGCTTCCGGGAAGTATGGATGCACGGCTTTCAGCAACCGGAATTCGCGGGCCATGTCATGGGCCTTCGGCGCCACCGGCCCTAGCGGCGCACGCCTCAAAACGTACTCCTGCCCACCCATGCGCAAGTGATAGGTAAGATTTGAGTGACCGCCCGGAAA
Organism: Candidatus Angelobacter sp.; assembly: GCA_035295685.1. Taxonomy (GTDB): domain Bacteria; phylum Acidobacteriota; class Terriglobia; order Terriglobales; family Acidobacteriaceae; genus Angelobacter. The sequence continues at coordinate 33,711 of DATGIO010000051.1, read as the reverse complement.
CTGCTCCACAGCGACACCGTTTTCCGCGCCTTCTACCTTGCCGCGCAGATAGTCGCTTAGTGCTCCCGTGTTCAGCTCTTCGCCCTGGCGAACAGCCGCGGTATCGGAGGAATGCGTCATGACTCGTCCAAAGTTCTGAAATTCATGGTATGCAAGATCATGGTGTGCAAAATCACGATGTGCGAAATTGATGATGTGCAAATGATGATCAGCAAGATCATCGTTCCATCTTCAGTCTGAAGACGCCCTATGCCTTAGCGAAGCGTTGCTCCTCCATCAATCACCAAGGTCTGACCGGTAATATACGATCCACGTTCTCCGGCCAGCAGCAAGGCCATTTCGGCAATTTCGTCAGGCTGGCCTAAATGCCGAATTGGCTGTCTGCCGATGATCTCCGAACGCCGGCTCTCGTCTTTCCAGTAATACTCGCTTAATGCCGTTTGAATCAATCCTGGAGCAATCGCATTCACGCGGACACCTTTGGGCCCAAGCTCGAGTGCGTAGCATTCCGTCATCATGTTCAGGGCCGCTTTGGTCATGCTATAGAGCATGCCGTCCGGGGAGGGGCGCAGTCCTGCAATGGACGAAATATTGATGATTGACCCTGAGCCGCGCTGCACCATACCGGCTGCCACCAGTTTAACCAGCAGGAATGTGCTCTTCAGGTTAATCTCAACCATCTTGTCAAACTGCCCTTCATCCACTTCCAGGCATGGCACCTGAGCGATATTGGTGGCCGCATTATTGACCAGAATATCGATCCGCCCAAATTCGCTGGTTGTTTGGTCGACAAGCTTCTGGATCTGGTCTGTTTTGCCAATGTGGCAGGCAATCGGCTTCACCGATGGACCAATTTCGCGAGCTACCTGATCGAGCGTCTCTTGCTTGCGTCCGCAGATAACAACCTTTGCACCCTCGCGAACAAAAACTTCCGCAATCGATCTTCCGATGCCGCGGCTGGCCCCCGTAACGATTGCAACTTTATCCTTCAGTATTCCCATGCTTCCAGGTCCTCATCCAGTCGTATTTTGCTCATACTGCGCCGTGCTTCCGTGCGATCAGGCAATATCTCGACAACAGCGAAATGAATCGCCATTCATTTGCGCACGTGATTATATAGAAAGACCGCCGGGACACCAGAGAAACATTCCGGAAAGCCAATCCACATCGCCGCACACCCATCGTCTTCCACCGACTCGCTCAGGGGAAAAACTGCTTGACAATCTTCTCTATCCATAATAAAAACCGAACGTTTGTTCTTGTATCAACCGCCCGGTGCCCAGGATTGCCCAAGGCCGAATCGAAGAGAACCAGCGCCGCATTGAGACTGCGGCCCTAGAGCTATTTACCAGGCAGGGCTTTCACGGAACCAATATCCGTGAGATCGCGGAACGCGCCGAGGTTTCCACCGGGGCCATCTACACCTACTATCCCACCAAGGAATCTCTGTACCTGAGCGTGTTGGAGAAATACCGCGCACGCATTCAGGATTTGCTTGACAAGCTCTTCAGTGGAATCGGAAATCCTTTTTCCAAACGGGATCTAAAGACCTTCGCCTCTGAATTGCGCACTTTGGTGTATGGCAACCCGGAATATTGGCTGCTCATGTATATCGACGTGATCGAGTTTAAGAATCGCCACTTCGAGGAAATTTTCCGCGCCATCCCCAAACTATTCCAGAATCGCCTCGGAGATGTTCTGGAAAAAGCCAAAGAAGAGCCTCGTTGGGGCGGGCAATCGCCCAACTTTGTATTTGCCACGATCTATTTCGCCCTCATCAACTATTTCATCATCGAGAAGCTCTTCCAGGGCAACCAACACCTTGGCGTTTCCGATGATGAAGCGATCGAGGGCATGATCGATTTATTCTCCCGCGGGCTATGGCGCTCGCAGGAGACCGATAGTTCGGAGAACTCCCTAAGCACGAAGGCGGGAAGTAAGAGCCAAGGCAAGCGCGGCAAGAAATCCCGCGTTTTGGCCATGTCGTCGGCAGCTCGCTAGATTCGAGCAAAGAAGGTTCGACCAAGGAAGAAAGCAGCACGCGCAATTCAAGGACCCCGTTCTGGGGCGCGAACGCTGTACTTCATCGCATTTGCGCATTTTGGCTATGTCCTCGCCTGTTCGTTAAGGTTCGACTGAAAAGAACGCCCCCCAGCGTTTTCAGCGTAAGCGTGGCTACAAATCAAGCTCGCTGCGCGGCTTTTCGTCCAGATTACGTTCAAAAGAAAAGCCGTGCGGAGAGCATGCAAACGGAATTCATCAACGCTGAAAACGCTATCAATCAGGGTCCCCGCATCGGGGCGCGAAGGCCGCAGTTTTGAGCCATCGCGTATCTTGGCCATGCCCTCGCCTGCTCGCTGTTCGTTGAGTTCGAGAAAAAAGAAAACCAATCAAAAATGAAGGGCCCAGGCAGGATGCCTCAAACACCCTGTTCTGGCTATGCCCTCACATACTGACTGAGGAGGATGTTCATGAGGTTGTTCAATTCACTCTGGCGTCTCGCGATTGTTTCCATGCTTGCCGCCGGCCTGGCTTATGCCCAGGGTGTAGGCGCGTCGGGCGATATGAAAGGGATCGTCTCAGACCCTACGGGAGCGGTAATACCTGGCGTTATTGTGACTGTAACGAACTCCGAGAAAGGTATCCAACGCACTGCACAGAGCGACCACACGGGCCAATACGTGGTACCAGGGCTGCCCCCGGCTACCTACCAGGTAACCGCTGAGGCGCCAGGGTTCCAAAAAGAGATCCTCCGAATGGCGGCAGTGACCGTGGGGCAGGTATTGGTGCTCGATTTCCATTTGAAAGTGTCTACCTCTTCCGAGCAAGTGGAGGTCACTTCGCTGGCGCCAGTGGTTGAAGTCGATAGGGGACACCAGGCAGACACCGTGACCGAGCAATACATCGAGAATCTGCCCATTGACCGGCGCGACTATCTCACTTACACGCAGCTAATGGGTGGCACCAGCGACTCACAAACTGTGGTGGGAGCGGACTATCGCGTGCGCCAGACCCCGCAAACCGGCCTTTCGTTCTACGGCAGCAACGGACGAGGCAACAACGTGACTGTCGATGGCGGGCAATTCAATGGCGATTCGGGCGCAGTGGAAGTCAACCTTAGCCAGGACGCCGTGCAAGAGTTCCAGATTAACCGCAGCAACTACTCAGCCGATCTTGGAGCCGCCAGCGGAGCTTCCATCAACATTGTCAGCAAGTCGGGAACCAATGAACTTCACGGCACGGTCTACGGCTTTTTTCGCAACGATGCCATGGATGCGAGGAATCCCTTCGCGTTTACCAGCGCGCTGCAGCCTGGGCAACTCTCGGCAGCCACCGGCTTCTCGACAACTGCAACAGGGCAGCCCGCGAAGGACACGCTCAGCCGTCAGCAATTTGGCGCAACCGTCGGCTTTCCAATTGCAAAGGACAAGACTTTTGTATTTCTGTCTTACGAGGGGCTGAGGCAAAAAGCTCAAACGACAGTTCCATTGCTGCTCAATAGCAATATCTTCGCCCCTCAATCGGGGCCCGCCAATGATCAACAGCAGATTCTCGCAGCTCTTGCAGCCGGAGGCGGTACTCCCGTCCCCTGCCTCACGGGACAACCGGCTCTACCCTCGGCGGTCTGCGCCGGTATTCTGCAGAATGTACTTACCATCAACCCCGCCGCCAGTCCTTTGAATCAATTCTTGGTCAACAAATTCGAAACAAACGGCGGCCTCTTCCCGAACTCGACCATTACGAACTACTGGTCCGGTAGGCTGGATCACACCTTCAATGGGCATGATCAGGCATCTTTGCGTTATCTGTACTCCCACAGCAATCAGGGCGATCCGGATATAGGTTCACTGGTAGGCGTCTCCAGGGGAAGTACGGTCAAGAACTGGACCAGTTCTCTGCAAGGAAGCTGGTATCACCAGATCAGCGCCAGGACTCAGAATGAGTTTCGCGCGCAGTGGAACCTGACGGCGTTTGACGTGTTCAGCAACGATCCTGGCGGTCCTGGCTTCGATATTGCCGGCTTCGCAGCCTTGGGACGCGATATAACTCTACCCAACTTCTCTACATTGCGTCAGTATGAGTTTGCCGATAACCTCACGTTGATTCGTGGCCATCACACCATGAAGACCGGTTTTTCCGAGGTCATTCGCGGTAACCGCACCTCTTCTGCCACGTTTCTTGGCGGTGACTTTAGCTTTGGCTCGTTGCCGGGAGGCATTCTCAGCCCCTGCCTGCAGGTGCCCGCTGCATGCGGACTCACCGGGGTCGCACCGGCGTTCATCAACTCCATGCAAGCATTCAGCCTGGGATTGCCATCGTTTTATCAGCAAGGCTTTGGCAATCCAACCACGGTAGCCAATCTGCCGCTAACGGCTCTTTACTGGCAGGATGCATGGGCCATTACCCCGAACTTCACTCTAAACTATGGCCTTCGGTATGAACTCGACACGCGCTGGGTCATGCCGACCGATCACAAGAACTTCGCCCCCAGAGTCTCTTTCGCGTGGGACCCGCTCAACGATCACAAGACAGTCATTCGCGGCGGCGCGGGTATCTTCTATTCCCCTACGTATGTGCAAATCGATTTCGCCACGCAAGAGCTGGGTAATATCAACGGCTCCCGGCAAATTTCCAATTTCCTGATTCCCATTACCAATCCTGGTCCTGTCAACGCCGCTTCAATTTTCCAGACCTTATTCGCACAAGGTAAGTTGGGTGGCTGTGGGCTCGCCGGCGGGCCTGGCGGAGCGGGAAGCGGCGCTTGCGTTACCGCAGCCGATCTCGCTCAATTTGGAATCAACGCCTCCAATAGTGGACCGCTGCCGCCATTCGCCGACGTGTACCACGTGCCCTCTACATTCCACAATCCCTATGCTGAACAGGCATCGTTCGGAATAGAGCGTGAAGTTTCCAAGGACATGTCGGTCTCGGCAAACTACATTTACGTTCACACCCTGCGGCTGCCTCAAACGCGAGACACCAATCTTCTTCCCACCGCCCCCTTGACCACTGCCATCAATGGCAACCAGTTCCAGAACTGGGGTGCACCCCAATGCGGCATTCCCGGAGTATGTTTTGTAAATCCGCTCGTACTGCAAAACAATGAGTATGAGTCGAACACCGCCGCTCTTTATCAAGGTGGCATTTTTGAGTTCAAGAAGCGGTTTAGCGAGCATTACACCGTTGTTGCGAACTACACCTACAGCAAAGCGTATGACGACACCACGGACTTCAGCTACTTCCCGTCGAATCAGGCAAACCTCGCCGGAGAGCGCGGTCTCTCTTCCTTTGACCAGCGGCATAAAGTTACAGTCTATGGCGTGCTCGAAAGTCCATGGAAAAACATCGCGTTGAACGGCTTTCAGTTCTCTCCCATCGTTCGCTATAACAGCGGCCATCCATTCAACCTGCTGGTGGGAACCGATCAAAACGGAGACCGCCATGGAACCAATGACCGCCCGGCGGGCGCCGGACGCAATACCGGATTAGGGCCAAACTATACCGACCTGGATTTGCGCCTCTCGCGCCAGTTCAAGATTACCGAGCGGACTCACATCCAATTTGTAGCGGAGGCCTTCAATCTTCTGAATCACACGAACTTCTCCGGTGTGAACAACATTGTGGGGGCAAATTATGGCGGAATCTTCGGGCAATCTTTCCATGCTCAAGCCGATCCTACCGCCTCGCCGAGCCAGCCTCTCGGCTATACCTCCGCTTTCGCCAAACGGGAGATCCAGCTAGGAGCACGATTCTCGTTTTAGTCTGCAGCACGGATATTCGTCGAGAAGGAGGGCGCTTCATCGCGCCCTCCTGATTGACCGCCTTCCAGCGGCTACTTACCCAAGTCCCGCACCGGAATATCGAAGACAGCGGTATTCACCTGGCCTAATCGCTGGAACTGAACCCATACGCGATAAACCCTGGGGCGTGGAAAAATCATATTGAACTGCATTTTTGGCCCGCCGTCCGCCAGGAACGGATGGTCGTGAATCATGTCAACCAGATCGTCGCTCGCCGCCAGCATATGGCTCCAGGCTCCCAAATAAGGTTCTATGCCATCGGCCGGATCTAAATGAAAAAATAGAAGCGTCTTCATGCCGGCAACCGGCTCAGGCGGCTGCATGGTCAAAGAGATCTTCATGTTGGTGGATTGTTTCGGGGAAATCTCTTCGCTTAGCGAGGCTCCCGCCGTGATGGGAGCGCCCGGAAGGATCAACGTTTTGACCACCAGTTGCGGCGCACCGCCCTTCGGATAAAAATCGCTAAGAATCCGATACATGCCCGGCTTGGGGAGGACCGTACTCAACCGGAACACACCATCGGCGCCGCGCTCCGGATGGTCGTGCCGGAAGTATTTCATGTCCTGGCTGACAATGAAGATGTGATACAGCTTTTCGTGAACGGTCAGGAAATCTTCTATCGGCTTCCCCGTTTTCGGATCGCTCACGGAAAACGTAAGCTGCACTTTGTCCCCGGCTTTGGGATGCGATGGCTCTACCCGCAACGCCAGGGGGTATTCAATTCGATCGGCGAGATTCGCAACCAGCTCCATTCCGCAGCGATGGCAATGCCCAGGCTGCGATGAGCGCACATCCGGATGCATGGGGCAAACAAATTCCACCGGGGCCTCTGCCGGGTTTGTGCTTTCAGCTCCGGAGGGAGATTGTGCCGCAGACTGTGCCGCCACTTCTGCCGCCGGCAGCAGCCCCGCCAGCAGGACCAAGCATAGGGTACGCAGGTAACGAAACATTGGAATTGGGCCGTTCAACTCTTCAAATTATGCGGGATTTCTCCGCCGCCTGTACAGTAAGGCGCGGCACCAGCACTGTAAGCGGGACGTGGGCTCTGGGACCTATTCCTGCTTCGGAGTTGCGGACTGGAGCTGTGGCTGAAGGACGCCTGCGGCTTCTTTGCTCTCGTGATCCTCAACCAGCTCGATGCGTACATGATCGGGCCCTTCGATGAACGCAAATTTGATCTTGCCATCCTTAATGGAGCGGGGCTCGTCGGTAATCTTGACTCCATCTTTTTTGAGGCGTTCCAGGGTTTGTTGAAGATTCTCTACGCTGAAGCCGATATGGTCGGTAACGTGTCCTTTGGTTGATTCAAAATCGTTTCGGTCTTTCCATAACTCCGGCCACTGCTTCCTGGCATACTCCATCGGAAAAATAATGAAATTGACGTTGTCCATCATGAGAGACATGCCCGGGCCAATCTGGAAACCCTTGTAAAAACGCGGCTCACGCAACGGAACTCCACTGCCGCGCCGCGTCATCCCAAACTCCTTCATATACCATTCGCCTGCCGCGACCGGATCTTTGCTAAGCATGTGGATGTGACCGAAATGATGATGATTGGCCGTATTCAGCTCGATGAGCTGGTGATCGGGCCCATCCACGTAGGCGAAGAAAAAGACACCCTGGGCGTTTCCGCCACCGATATCGCTGATGTCGGTGATAGGGGTCTCGAACTTCGTTCCTAGGTCGAGCTGCTTTTGGTAGGTCTCTTTCATATTTTCCGCGCCCCAGCCAATGTGCCAGATCGCCGAGGTAATCTCGGATTTGGGCGCAGACGTAACCTTGTTGAACAGCAGCCATGATTTTTGAGCGAACACCGCATCCGAGAGTCCGGCAAACTTCGCCTTCTCACAATCGAACTTGGCGGTATAAAAATCGATTGCCGAGGCCGGATCCGTGGCGTTCAGGTGGACATGATGGAAATGCGCCAGGGGCTTCGGAGCCTCTTGGTCTTGACAAAAACATGCCACGCTTAAGCTCAAGACAGCAACGCTTCTCAAGGCTGCTTTCAACATGCGCGCCATTGTACACAACCTCAATCAAGCGCCAAGTTCATAAAAAAAGCCCACTGGGGCAAAAAGAATCTTGGCATCTTGCTAGGGAGATTGATAGGATATGTGCCGCTATGCAGCTACCTGTCTTCAGCTACACGGAAAAACCCCTTTGGAATTTTGAGCAAGAGCCTTTTGTCGATGAGCGTCCCGACGAAACCAGCTACAACCTGCGCGCCTATATGGATCGCCTTGCCGACGAAAAAGTTCGCGAGTATTCGTCAAGTTGGACGGATGAGCAGGTCATCGAGTGGTGCGGCGATTTTAAAGACGATGGCGCACTGATGATGGCCTGCTGTGAACGGGATGTCGAAATCGAAGAATTTCGTCGTGTGCTCGATCAAGCCGTCGCCTATCGCAATCGGGTTCGGCCTACACTTTCACGATAGCTGGCAACGAGTATCGGGGTTCAACCCACCAAGGCATTCAAAGGCTCGACTGACGAACCGGGTGCGCTCAAGCTTGAAAACGGAGCGCGCCCCTATCCCGCGGCCCTCCCCAATAGCTGCAGTCGAAGCGGAATCTTGTCTTTTACTCGCTCGCATATCCAGCAGCAATGCCCTTGTTGGCTTATGACCGGAAGATCGAAAGACCGGAGGGTCAGAAGATCGAAAAACCAAAAGGCCAGAAGACTGAAGATCGGAAATGTCTGTCTCCGTCAGCATTCAAAATGTCCACCCGCGCAAGTTAGCCGCGGTAAGGCGAGAGGTCGCACCGGAAGCGATCGGCGCTGCGTGGAAACCTGCTTTGGACAAAGTCTGGGAGCTCATTCGAAGCCGGCCCGGATTGAGGACCGACGGTCACAATATCTTTCTCTATCATCATCCAACCCGTTCTGGAGCGCCGGTGCGGTGCGACTTTGGTGTGGAGGTTACGCGCCATTTTGAAACAGAGGGAGAGGTGTACGCGACCGAAACACCTGCGGGCCAGGCGGCCGTCGCCGTACATCGCGGCCCGTATCAACGCCTACGGGAGGCACACCAGGCAATCGAGGATTGGATGGCGGCGAACTCGAAACAAGGTGCAGGGCAGTCGTGGGAAATATATGGCGATCCTACACCGGACCCTGCAGATACGGAAACCACAGTCATGTACCTGTTGAAATAGCAAAAGCGGCTGCAATTACAAAGTGCTGAAATTACAAATGCCGAAGTTACAAAATCTGAAGTACTAAGTAAAGACGAACGCAAGCTTTGAGCAACTGAAACTCAGGCGTACGGGACTCCGAAGCCTAGCCGTCCTGCTTCACAAAATGCACGCCTTTGTCTTCCGGCCCGAAGAACACCACCAGCGCTCCAACAATCATGACCACCAACATCGAGTATGTGAGCGACTGCGAATAGCTCATGTGTTCGCCCACCACCGACTCCAGGTAAGAAATTCCTGACGCACAAAAAACACCCACCTGATAGGCAAAGCCTGGGAAAAATCCGCGTGCTGCACCAGGAGAAAGCTCATTGATGTGAGCTGGAATCACTCCCCAAGCTCCCTGAATCATGAACTGCATCAGGAACGCTCCAAAGATAATCGCAGGGAGGCTGCGCACCAATACCCATAGCGGGATAAAAGCCAGAGCAAAGCAGATCGCCATCACCATGGCTTTGCGGCGTCCCATACGGTCGGATAGGAAGCCTACTAACAATCCGCCAAGAATTGCGCCGACCATCGAGATGACTGTGACCATCGAAGCGGTTTGCACGCTGAAATGCAGTTGCTTCTTGAGAAACGTTGGATACAGGTCTTGGGTGCCGTGCGAAATGCCGTTCATGCACATCATCAGCAGCACGAGATAGAGAAAACGCGGCCAGTTGCGGAGAACCTGGCTGCTATATTCCTTGAACGTGGTGCGCGACTGTTGCCAAGCTTCCGGTTCTTTTACCTTCGCGCGAATGAAAAGCGTGAGCAGCGCGGGAAGGCCGCCGATAAAGAACATAGGCCGCCATCCCCAGCGAGGGTAGACGTAATACGTCACCGCGGCGGCCAGAAGATAACCGGTGGCATAGCCTTCCTGCAATAATCCGGAGAGAACTCCACGCCATTTAGCGGGCACCGACTCCAGTGCGAGTGAGGCTCCCACGCCCCATTCCCCGCCCATGCCAATGCCGTACAACATGCGCAGGATAAAAAATGTTGTGTAATTGGGCGCAAAGCCGGTAAGAACCTCGATCACCGAGTAAAAAACGATGTCGAGCATCAACGGCAGCCGTCGGCCATACCGGTCCGCCACCACCCCAAAAAGAAACGCGCCCACCGGACGCATCGCGAGGGTTGCCGTCAACGTGAGAGCAATCGCCTGCACCGGCTTGTGAAAGTCCTTTGCGACGCCTTCCAGCACCATAACCAGCAGGAAAAAATCGAACGCGTCGAACGTCCAGCCGAGAAAACCGGCAAGAACCGCATTGCGCTGACTGGCGCGATCCGCCGCCGACAATTGCGGCACAGCTACAGCAGGGCTGCTTTGCGGGCTGCTCATAAAAGGGGACCTCACGATGCTTCGGGGCGCAATTGTAGGAGTAAAGGGGAGATAAATCCATCGGCGAAAGAGCGGCCATTCTTGCTGCCTCAATCGGCCAACCGCACGAAACGCCGGCGATTCCCCTATTCCTTTATTTATTCCTTTCGACCGATCTCCCCGTCGTAATTCAACGCCCCCAGGCCAAGGAATCGGCCTGCCAAGCCAAGTTCCTCTTCAATCCGAAGCAGTTGGTTGTACTTCGCCACGCGATCGGTGCGGGATGCCGAGCCGGTTTTTATCTGGCCAACGCCCGTGGCCACCGCCAAGTCCGCGATGAAGGTGTCCTCAGTCTCTCCTGATCGATGCGACATCACGGCGGTATACCCGTTGCGCCGGGCTAAATCGATGGCATCCAGCGTTTCGCTGATGGTCCCTATTTGGTTGACCTTAATCAGAATGGAATTGCCCGCCTGCTCCTGAATTCCGCGCGTCAGTCTTGAGGTGTTGGTTACGAACAGGTCGTCGCCCACGAGTTGAATCTTATCGCCCAATTCTTCCGTGAGAAGTTGCCAGCCCTTCCAATCGTCCTCAGCCAACCCGTCCTCAATCGAAACGATCGGATATTGGCGGGCCCAGTCGGCCCAGAAAGCAACCATCTCCTGGGACGTTTTCACCGACTTATCGGACTTCTTGAAAACGTACTTCCCTTTTTCCTTGTCGTAGAACTCGCTGCTGGCGGGATCGAGAGCGATGGCAACGTCTTCGCCGGCGGTAAATCCTGCCTGCTGCACCGCCTCAAGAATCAGCTCAATGGCTTCCACGTTGGCTTTTAACGAAGGAGCAAATCCGCCTTCGTCTCCCACCGCCGTGTTGTAGCCTCGTCTCTTCAGCACGCCTTTCAGAATATGGAAAACCTCTGCGCCCCATTGCAGAGCCTCAGAGAACGATTCGGCCCCGACGGGCATCACCATGAACTCCTGAAAGTCCACGTTGCTGTCCGCGTGGGCGCCGCCGTTCACAATGTTCATCATGGGAACCGGCAGCACGCAGGAACTCATGCCGCCGATGTACTGATACAACGGCAGCTTAAGTGAATTTGCGGCGGCCCGGGCGCTTGCCATCGACACCGCCAGAATTGCGTTGGCTCCGAGCTCTCCCTTGTTGGGAGTTCCATCCAGGCGAAGCATGGCTTCGTCGATCTCGCGCTGGCGTGAGCAATCCATATTCATAAGAGCGTCTGCAATGCGCTCATTGACGTTTTCCACGGCCTTGAGAACGCCCTTGCCCGAATAGCGGCCTGGGTTCCCGTCTCGAAGTTCCACAGCTTCATGCTCGCCCGTAGAGGCCCCGCTGGGAACAGCGGCGCGTCCCAATGTGCCGTCATCCAAAATGACATCGGCTTCGACCGTGGGGTTTCCTCTCGAGTCCAGTACTTCTCTTGCGCGAATTTGAATAATTCTGTTGTTCATTGCACTCCCAGCAGGTGTGAAAAAAGAAAAATTATAAATGACGGAAAAACGGCTTCCGCGCCGTCTCGTAGAACGGATAAAACCCATCTTGCATAGAGGTAAAAATGAAAAATGCAAGATACAAAGGTGAAAGACACAAAGATGAAAGCTGAATGAATCAAATATTATACTGGCGCAAGAATGAATCCTGCCGGTTCTGAAAAATCCTCCATCAAGACATCACCACAAATATTAGGGTGGCTCCTGGCGCTAGTGTTCGTTACAAGAGTTCTGGCCGCCCTTCTGTTCTGGAAAACTGGCGGACCCTCTGCTTTTCTTAGCCCGGACTCGCTTGGCTATGTCGATCTTGCCAAGAGTTTGCTTCACGGATCATTTTCGATATCGGGCGTTCCGGAGATCTTTCGCACTCCGGGTTATCCGCTCCTGCTGATTCCGGCGGTGGCGTCCGGTCACTTCTTGATGGCTGCGCTGATTGAAAATCTGCTGATGAGCTTGGCCGCCGGCACTCTCGTTTGGAAAATAGCCAAGACTCTATTCCCTGGATCGAATGCACCCGTGTGGGCGGTTGTTTTTTATTGTTTTGAGCCAATAGGATTCATGTCCTCTGAAAAGCTCCTCTCAGAGACGGCATTTACACTTGGCATCCTTCTTTTCGTGTGGTTGATGCTGCGGTTCTGTAGCAGTCCAACCTATGGGAGGGCGGCTGCATGCGCCATCGCCTTGGCAATCTCCACGTATATCCGGCCTGTTTCTCTCTACCTTGGCCTTTGTTTTGCGGTTGTACTTTTGGTCTCTCTAAGAAGGCTCGTTTGGCATCGGCGCATCTCGCTAAGCCTGACGTTCTTACTTGTTTTTTCATTCTTGATTGCCCCCTGGATTGTTCGTAATTCCATCAAGGCCGAGTACAAGGGTTTTTCGTGTGCAGGTGACTGGGGTCTTTATTTTTTTAGTGTCGCTGCGATTGAATCTAAATTGGAGCATCGAAGCTTCGTGGAAACCCAAAAGGCTCTCGGCCACCTCGATGCCTATGCCTATTTTCATGTTCACCCCGAACAAATTTCGTGGTCTCCTGGCAGGGTAGCCCGTTGGTACGGCAGCGAGGCCCACAAGATCGTCGCGGCACATTGGCTAACATACTTGCCGATACATGCTCGAGGCTGTGCCACGGTGATGTTTGATCCCTATGTCACGGAAATCTTGCGATCCGCCAAGCTTTACCCTCAGGTGGGCGGATTGCTGAATCGTTTGCAAGAGGAAGGGATAATTCGCTCGCTCCTCTGGCTCATGCAAAACTATCCGGTTACCGCATTGATGCTCCCCTTACTGATGATTCAATTGTTGACGTACTACCTCTTGGGAGGTCTAGCCCTGCGCCGGCTCCCTGCTGAAACGAGTCTTATACTGTTGGCAATATCTCTCTACTTTGTAGTGATTGCCGGATTCCCGGCGGCGGTGGGCCGCTATCGGGCGCCATTCATCCCGTTGATATGTATCTGCGCAGGAGCGGAATTGGCTTTCTGGCTTGCGCCCAAAGATGTAAAGATGAACGATGTAAAGATGAAAGCTGAAAGCACGCCTGAATCATCCATCGAAAAGATCTCGATTGCCGGGTCCGAGCGGTTCTGATGTCCTTACCCATCTATTAGCATCAATCATTCACGGCCCAGAACTCACAAAACGCCCAGAACTCACAAACAAAGAATGTTGCCATTGCTGCGCCTGGGCTTCATCCCTTACGAGAGAGAACACATAGAACGATCTGTTGAGACATCCCGTGGCGTTGCCGGCATATCTTACATCCTGCATTCTGTCGGTATTCTGCTTCAGGAATCCTGTCTGGCCCCCCCCCGCCCTTGACGTGATTGCTGTGGGCTTTGTGGTTGAAACGGGCCCTTCGAAGCCGCGAATGAAACGATAAAATTACACATCGCACGAAAAAGACAGACCCGATGACTTCGCGCCGCGCTGGTCATCTGTTATGTTCAATGTCTCACGTTTAGGAGAGTTCATGTCCATTCCGTCCCAGACCAATATTCGCCTTATTAATACTCCAGATTACCGTGAAGGTTACGCCAACTCAGTGCAGGTCCGGGTCAGCGTGTGGGATTTCCTTTTGGTTTTTGGCCGCTTGCAGCAGCAGACTGCCGCTGAAGTGGAAGTCCATAATTTTCAGGGCATCTACCTGAGCCCGCAACAAGCCAAGGCGCTCATGACAATTTTGGAACAGAATGTGACACAGTATGAAAAGACCTTCGGTGAAATTAAGCTGGACCCCGGCATGGCGGCCCACGGCCCAGTTCACTAAATGGCTCTGCAACCGAGCGTTCAGAAACCGCTGAAATCTAAATAAAATGCGTTAAGAGGATTTTTTGGCGACGGGCACAACCACCTCAAAACTTCGTCGGAGCTCGCCGCGGGCCTTTCCTTGTCTGATTTTTGCAGTCTGTTTTGCGGCAATTCTCGCATTCCACGCTCCCTTGCTGCGCCTGCCGTTCTTTTGGGATGAAGCCGGCTACTACGTTCCGGCGGCGCACGACATCGCGTTTCTTCACCTGGCCATTCCCAAGACGACGATCGACGCAGGCCATCCTCCCCTCTCTGCGGCATATCTGGCCCTGTGGTTCAGCCTCCTGGGATGGAAGCCGCTTGTCGCTCGGATCGCTATGTTGTTGATGGCGGCCTTGGCGCTCACCAATGTCTTTCTACTGGCCAAGCGCATTGCCAACTCCGGAGTAGCGGTAGCCTCCACCATTGCCACCGCAGCTTTTCCAATCTTCTTCGTTCAAAGCTCGTTGACTCATGCCGATCTTACTGCCACGGCCCTGTCGCTCTGGGGAATCCGTTTGGGGATCGAGCGGCGAATCTGGCTGAGTCAACTCATTCTTTCCCTGTCCGTTCTCTGTAAAGAGACAGCCATCATCACACCCTTGGCTCTTGCCGCGTGGGAGCTTTTCGTTTCACCGGAGAATACCGGCATAAGGCAAAAGATCCGGCAAACGGCCATTCGCCTGATCCCGGCTGTGCCCCTCGCTGGCTGGCTTCTGTATCACCATGCACTCACGGGCCGCTACCTTGGAAATGCCGATTTCTATGCATACAACGTAACGTATGCCATGAATCCTTTAAGAATGGTGCTGGCCTTCGGCATAAGGATCTGGCACCTTCTGGGCTTCATGAACATGATTGTTTTGACGGCGGCGACGCTCGTCGCGATGAAGTTTCCGCCCATCCGGGATAACGGTACGGAACGCGGCCGAATCGCCATCCCCATCCAGTTGCAGTTTGCCCTGGTGATGCTCGCCCATGTGGTTGTGCTGTCGATAGTGGGAGGCGCTCTCCTCACCCGCTATATGCTCACAGCCTATCCCCTGGTCATCATCATAGGAATGTCCACGTTACGGCGGAGAATACGTCATTGGGAGCTGGCCGCTTCGGCTGTAGTTCTTTTCTTCGGCGTGGCCCTGTTTGTCGCCCCCCCCTATAAAATCGCGCCCGAAGATAACCTGAGATACAAGAACTTCGTCGATCTCCACGTTCAGGCTGCGCAATTTATTAAGGAGCATGAACCGGGCCTCTCGGTATTGACTGCCTGGCCGGCGACCGACGAACTATCCAAGCCCTACCTTGGATACGTGAGCCGTCCCCTTCCGATTGTTTCTGTAAAAGATTTCACTGCCGAAGAAATCTTCCGCGCCCGGCAGATGACCGGCCAATTCCAGGTTGCTTACCTGTTTTCAACCAAGTACAACCAACCCACCTTGTTTCAATCCAAGATATGGCAGCACCTTACCCAGCGCTATTTCGACGATCACACGGACATCCCGCCAGACGTCGCAGCCGATCTGCTCGGCGGCAGAATTGTCTTTCTCGCACGGAAAAATGCCGAATGGGCCGCCGTGGTTGAAATTGAAGCTGAGCGGCACACGGCGTCGGTGAGAAAACCACGCTGAAGTAATCCCCTTTTTTCAGGCTGTGAATCTGTTTTTTCGCGGTCCGTTGCTCCGTTGCGGTATTTTGCACAATAATTTAGCGCATGGGTTTAGATGCACACGTGTGCTGCAATTGTGTTAAGGAGGGGCTCGCATCGCCGCATCCATTCCCCCACCTTTTGATATTCGATGAGACTGGAGAGCCCAGCCTCAAGAACGAGGCTGAAATAAATTTGGACCAGTGGCTTGAACACGATAAATGGTATGACAACTCTTGTGCGCACGCTGGTTGTCTGGCAAGGAAGCGGCTCGGGAACATCTCCCACGTGGCCCACGTTCGCAATTACCTTGAAAGGAATTCGCCGACTAATTTCCCGATGCTGTGCACACGTGTCGTTTATAACGGTGTGCATGCCGGCGACTGGATCGCCGTTCAAGATGTCCCAAAGCTATTGGACGAAGCTCGGAAGGTGCAAGGGAGCACGAAGGATCTGCTTATCTTTCAATTCATGAAGGATCTGATCGAACTCGCCGACGCCAGCCTAGCCACAAGGAATCCGATAGTTTTCTGATTGTCACCCTCTAAAGTAGCTCTTCAAATCTGCCTTGAATATCTATTCTCTTTCCCTGGAGAAACGAGCTGACTGCGGGATCGTTGATTATGATCGAATCCGCAATTTCAAGGAATTCTGATAACAGAGGGTTCTTCAGTGCCTGTTTGCGGTCGAGTGGCTTGCCCAAAATGTCTTTGCGAACGTGTGAAGCTTGTGCGGCATCACCAACGCGCACGGTCCAACTGTCATTCTGTGGACGTACATGCATGAGGGTCCACGCCAATCTTTTGGGTTTGCATTTGCTCCAATCACCGGCACTTATCGTCAAATCAGCTTCCGGTTCAGGATGCGCTCGAACCATAGACGCATAGTAGACAGCATGAGCGCCACCATCTTTGTTGACAAGTCCCCATACCGTGATTAATTCCTCGCCACAGTGGTCGCATTTGAATCGCCTCATATGGCAGCTAGGCTTGATAGTCAGTTTTGCCATGCGCTTTGAGTGTTTGCAATCTGTTGCTGATCGGGTTGAGGCACTGGCACTTGCTGATATTTGGCCACTGCTCCCGTCATTGCATCGTCTGTTGGATGTGAGTATCGACTGAGCGGTTCAAGCATTTGATCAGTTCGAGTTATCACCATCCAACCATTTCAGCGATGATACGAAGAGAAGTTCCTGCGTCATCCCTTCTGGAGAACTGCGTAAAAAGGGTGCGGCAGCGAACAAGGAACAAAGAACTCCGCACCCATGAATCTATCGGGATGAATAACTTTATTTTTTCTTTCAACGCTGATCGGGCCCAGCGCTGCTGATCGATTCGTTCTTTGGGTCGTTCATGGAATGGTTCATATTCATGATGAGCCATTTCTCGCCGGTCTTATGAAACAACGACGTGCCTTTTGCTTGAATCGTTCTTTCCGGCGTCATGATTTCCAGGTCATATTCCTCCCAAATCACGTCTCCAACTGCGTGATACTCGCGCGGCCGGAGAGAAAGCACTGTAGGAGGGCTTTGGTGAAAATATTTTTCTAGATATTTCATGACCGACGGCCGCCCTCGATAATCTCCCTTGAACGTCATGAGCACAATCTCGGGATCGAGGCATTCCGAAAACGTCTTTGCATCGGAATTGTTAAAAGCCGCTCCGCAAAGCTCTTGCTGGCGATTCAGCTCTGCAAATTGCGCTTCAGCCATCTTCTCTTTTGCGGCAAGCGAAGCTACGTGGTTTTTAAGGTCGATCTTCATGCCCAATTTCTCGATCAGGTCGGCGCCAAGCACTCCATCGACACGTTTTTGGCAGGATCGCTCCAGCGGCGTCAGGTCCACCGCCAGGAGTTTGAGGTTGTAAAGCGGATGGTCTCCCATTGTCAGGTCATGGAGAACAACTTCACGTCCGGCGGCTGCAAAGGAGCCGTTCCACGTTTCCATGGTCACTTCGGTGGAATCGAACGATGAAAAAGACTTCAGATTCAGCAAGGTGCTGGTTGCCCCTGTGTCCAGAAGGAACTGATATTGCTTCTTGCCTACAGTCACCTTCGCGAGTGGCAGCCGTTTGCAATTGTCCAGGGGTACTTCCTCGGCCCGCGCCACAACTGAGAACATCAACAACAGAACAAATAGGTACTGCATACATTCCGGAATGAACGGTCTAATATGACCGCTAAAAAGTCAGCCCAGAGTTTTGAGCGCCACGTCCACCACGTCTTCTAGCGCCCGCCGTTCACGCGTTGTTTTTACCAGGACCAGCAACCCTGCCATGACGCTGCCGAAAAACCGGGCCAGCGCCACCGGATCCTGATGCTTTCCGATCTCGCCGTTTTCCTGCGCCCGGCGAAGCCTGATGGTGAGCTCTCGGCCAATGGCCTTGAGCGTATTGGTAACAAGTTCTCTTGTGGCTTCGTCGGCCGAGGCCAGTTCAACCGCCGCATTGATCAACATGCACCCGCGCGGATCTTCTTCACCCAGAGCCTTGTCGATCGTGTGGGAAAGATATTCATGCAGCACCGCCCGGACCGGACTGTCGCTACGGAAAAGCGCCCGCGCGTTCGCGACCCGCTGCTGACAATAGCTGCGAAGAGCGGCCGTATAGACGGCTCGCTTATCGCCAAAAGTATCGTAAACGCTCTGCCTGGCAAGCCCCAGATGCTCCACCAGGTCGCTCATCGAAGTGGCTTCAAACCCTTTCGACCAGAAAAGGTCCATGGCTTGATCGAGGACGGCCTGCGTGTCGAATTCTTTAGGTCTTGCCATCGAGGTTATTGTAAACGCATTCTAGAACGATTTGTCAAAAATTCTGAGGGAGAGCCGCTTTTTCACCTTGGATGCTTTGCTTCAGCCAATTTCTTCTTTTTATTTCCATTTTTTTTACTTCCATGTTTTTCGACAAATGGGTTTCGGTAAATGACTTCTGCAAATTTTTTCCGCCATTCTTGCTTGCCCGTTTTTTGACCCGGGTGTTATCTCGGAATTGAATCTCGGCCACCAGGATATGGCAGATCGAATGACGGGGGGTATAATTCCGTCCCTATGTGGACGAACGCCTTTGCCTCTCTTGCCCTCTTTCTTCTCGCCACAGCAGCGGCCCATCCAATCGTGGCCCTTGCCATCCAGGAGCCCAACTCTGCGGCAGCTTTAGATGAGGCTGCCAAGAAGGTCATCGCCCAGGAGCGTGTTGCCGGCGCGTCAGTCCTGGTCGCGCGCGCCGGTCGCGTGATCCTTCACAAAGGATATGGTTTCGCCGATCTTGGGTTGGAAGCGCCTTCTAAAGAAGAGACGGTTTACCACGTGGTAGGGCCCATGCTTCCCTTCACCGGCATTGCCGTAATGCAGCAGGTGGAGCGTGGCAAGCTTTCCCTGGATGACGACATTTCCAAATTCATTCCCGAATTTCCAATGCAAGGCCATCGTGTCAGCGTCCGCCAACTGCTGAATCACACCTCCGGAATTGTCGATTACCACTACCTCGGCGACCCGATTGAGGCCACCAGCAGGGAGCCCAAAGCATTAGACGAAGTGATGGCTCTCTATGCCGGCAAGAACTGGGTGAACGAGCCGGGCAAGAAATGGGATTGGTCCATCTCGGGATTTCAGCTCCTGGTGACGATTGTGGAGCGCACTTCCGGACAAAGCTTTGCCGACTATGTAAAGCAGAACATTTTGGTTCCCGCAGAGGTGAAATCGACCGCCTATTGCGATGACTTTAGCCTCGTGCGCGGGCTCTCCCATTCCTACAGAAAGTTCGGCGCAAGTTACGTGCCTGCCAACGAAAGCGACATGGCTTATAACTCCGATCTCCGTTTTTGCAGCACCGTGGGAGATATCTACAGGCTATGGCGCGCCATTCGGGAAAAGAATCTGGTTCGCCCGGAAACTTTCAAGCAAATGAGCACGGCCGAAGGCGCTGCCATGCAAATGAGCCCTCAAGATCCCAAGGCACAATATGGATTCGCCATTACGATCAACCATGAAGAGGATCATCGCCGCATTGGCCAGCATGGCTCCCTCCTGGGATACAGCGGAAGCCTTTATGACTTTCCCGAAGACCAACTGACGATTGTTGTCCTGACGAATACGGAAGGGCAAAATGCTTACGCCATTACCAGGGCGCTTGCGCGGGTGGCGTTAGGCTTACCGCAGCTTCCGGAAAATCCCACGCCTCCACAGCGGACCATCGCCGATAATCCCACATCTGATTCGGAGCGCAAGCAGGTAAGCGGAACTTTTCTTCTGAAACTCGATCGCGTTGGGCCGAACCTGCATGATTCGTTTGCACAATATCGCCGGACCTATCGCGTGTTCGACGAAAATGGACGGCTCATGATCGAGCCTTTGGGAGCCCCCCCGGAACGCCTTCTCAAGCAGGAAGACGGCAGCTTTGCGCTGCGCTCGTCTCCACAAACGCACATTTCGTTCACTGTGCAGAACAATCGTGCCGTCAGCATGAAGCTGGACTCGCAGGGCTTCCCATTGCTTGGGGATCGCATTGGCGAGGGCGACCCAACCACGTTTCACGCCCATCAGTAGACCCGCAACCCGGCCCAGGTTAATCGCGCTCTTTTCGCCTGTCGGACGGGTGACCCCACCGTCCCGCTGCTTATGTCCTATTGTGAACGAGGGTGAGGGTGCCCCATCCTTTGCAGAAAGCGCGCATTTGGCTCTTGCGCTTGAAGCAAAGGGTGGGTTCGTTCAACCCCGGTCAAATATCGGAAAATGCGTTCGACCCGACGGCTCCACGGAAATCATTCGTCAACGTCTCAAGGACAAGCCCAATTGAAGCAGCCACTGCTGATGTAACACGGGCTTCCTAACCGCCTGGAATAATATCTTGTGCTTCTACATATCGTGTGCTATTGATATGTAGAAGTTGGAGGTATTCGCATGTCCGCCAAGTCGGATCTCCCGCAAGGCACGCTGGACTTGCTGATCTTGAAAGTTGTGGCGCTCGGCCCGGTGCATGGATACGCAATCACGCAGCGATTGCAACATGCGTCACGCGACGTCGTCCAGGTCCCACAGGGCTCGCTTTATCCCGCCTTGCACCGGCTTGAATACCGTGGCCTGTTGGCGGCGGAGTGGAAGGAAACCGAGACCGGACGCGAAGCAAAGTTCTATCGCCTGACGCGGAAGGGCCGGGAGCAGTTGGAAACGGAAACCGCAAGTTGGGAGCGATTGGCGGAGGCTGTCGGCCTCATCCTGCGCATGGCCGAGGGGAGTACCTCATGAGCTGGTGGCGGCGCCTCTGGACAAGAAAGCGAATGGACGTGGAGCTTGAAAAGGAACTGCGATTCCATCTCGAGGAACACGTCGCCGAGTTGATCGTGCAGGGCCATTCTCAGAATGAAGCCCAGCGGCTCGCCCATCTTGAGCTTGGCGGTCCACAGCAGGTACGGGAGAACTGTCGCGATGCTCGCGGCGCCCGCTGGCTGGAAGACTTGTGGCAGGATTTCCGTTATGCGCTTCGAGCGTTGCGTGAACGGCCCGGATTCTCCGCAATGGCCCTGCTGACCCTTGCTCTCGGCGTCGGAGCTACCTCGGTTATGTTTACGGTGATCAACAGCGTTCTGCTGAAGCCGCTCTCCTACCCCGAGTCCGAGCGCCTCGTCACGCTGCGCGAGCACACAGAAGATTTCGGCGAACCTTGGGGTTTCTCTTATCGTATTTTTCGCGATTGTCAGAACGAGAGTCATTCTCTCGATCTGGCCGCCTGGACCTATGGCGGCGGCACGGTGAGTGCTCCGGGCGAGCCTGAATACATCGTCAGCCGCCAGATATCCTCTGAGCTGTTGCCCGTGCTGGGCATCACGCTTCCTCTCGGGCGCGTTTTCCACGCCGATGAGGACCGCTCTGGCGCCCCGCCGGTAGCGATCATCAGCTACAACTTTTGGCAGCGCCGCTACGGAGGAAGCCGCACAGTCATTGGTGAGTCCCTCGTATTTGAGGGCAAGCCCTACACAGTGATTGGAGTAACGCCCGCCGGTTTTCAGATTTTCGCGGAG
This sequence comes from Candidatus Angelobacter sp., assembly GCA_035295685.1. Lineage (GTDB taxonomy): Bacteria > Acidobacteriota > Terriglobia > Terriglobales > Acidobacteriaceae > Angelobacter. Next base: position 11,959 of record DATGIO010000051.1, on the reverse strand, counting down.
GGAGAAGCCGATGTTCTCACTCCGCTCGGGCAAAACACCGAACCACAGATGGCGAATCCCTCTGCCAATTTCATTCACGTCCTCGGACGCCTTCGACCGGGCGTGACTCTTAAGGATGCGCGGGCGGAGGCGGCCCTGCTGGCGCGCCATCGCGCCGAGGCCTACCCGCAAGCTTACCAGGGCGAGGGTATTGTCGCCGTGCCGCTGCAACAGGATCTGGTTGGAGACGTCCGCTCCACCTTGTGGCTCCTTTTGGGAGCCGTAAGCTTGCTGCTGCTGATTGCGTGCGTGAACGTTGCCAGCTTGCTGTTGGCCCGTGCGGTTTCGCGCGGCCGTGAGCTCGCCATGCGCGTGGCGCTCGGGGCAAGCCGCGGGCGGCTGGTGCGTCAATGTCTGACGGAAAGTGCATTGCTCTCGCTGATCGGAGGATTTCTCGGGATCGTATTCGCAGCCTTTGGCGTGCGCCCGTTCGTACTGCTCTGGCCCGGCAATCTCCCCCGCGCAGAGGAAGTTCATCTCGATTGGCGTGTGATGCTCTTTGCGCTGGCCGCATCCCTGCTCTGCGGACTTCTTTTTGGACTGGCTCCCGCCCTGCGCGCGCCCGCCCAAGAGATGGGACACGCGCTTCGCGCTGGATCGCGAACGGTTGTAGGAAGCTCCCGACGGCTGCACAGCACCTTCGTCGTCACCGAGATCGCGCTGGCCGCGGTGCTGTTGGTCTCCGCCGGAATTCTTGGCCGCGCTATGCTGCGCCTGGCCGCTGTCAATCCAGGAGTGGACGTCCACAATCTCGTGACGGCTCAAGTGGCCCTCTCACCCTGGACCACAGCCGAGCCCGCCAAAGCCCGCGCCGCCTGGCAGGACTTCCTGCTTCGCACGCGGCGTGTGCCCGGTGTGCAATCTGCCGCCTTAGCAGATATCGTGCCGATGCGCGAAGGGGAGAACTGGCTGGGATATTCCATCACGGCAGCCCTGCCGCCGCCTAACCAAACACCCTCGGCGCTAGCGTCGGCTGCAACGCCGGATTACCTCCAGGTAATGGGTATTCCCCTGCGCCAGGGACGCTTCTTGGATGACCACGATCAACTGGGAAGCGAACCCGTCGTCGTAATCGATGAAATGCTGGCGCAGCATGCTTTCGGAGGAAAAGATGTGATCGGCAGATCTCTATGGGTGCCCGCCATGGGTTCGGGGCCGCTACGCGTGGTTGGGGTTGTAGGGCACGTTCTTCCGTCGGGGGCCGCGGGCAGCAGCCTCTCCAGGGAAGGCGACCAGATTTACTATCCCTTTGCCCAGGTGCCCGATCGGCTCCTGCATTTTTTCTCTTCCGTTATGAAGGTTGCAGTCAGAACCAATATCTCATCTTGGAGCGTGGCAGAGGCGCTGCGCGGAGAAGCGCGCCGTCAAGGAAGCGATCTTTACGAGGTACGCACGATGGAGCAGCTTGCCCGAGCTTCGCTTGCCCGGCAGCGCTTCCTTTTGCAGTTGTTCGCCGTATTCGCGGCGTTGGCCCTGCTGCTGGCGTGCATCGGCATCTATGGCGTGCTCGCTTACCTGACCAGCCAGCGTGTTCCCGAGATCGGGGTGCGCATGGCGCTCGGCGCTACTTCGCACAATGTCATCTGGCTGGTGGTACGGGAGAGCTTAGGCATGATTCTTGTTGGCGCCGGTTTAGGGATCGCGGCTTCGCTGGCCACAGGACATCTCTTGCAGCGCCTGGTTACGGGGGCGCAGACGATCGAGCTTGCCACTTCGGCTTTGATGATCTCGGTGCTGATTGCCGCCGCACTGCTGGCCAGTTTCGTGCCGGCTCGCCGCGCCAGCCGGGTTGATCCCTTGCACGTCCTGCGCCAGGAATAGCGCTGCTCGCCCACTCTCCAAGCCAAAGCACCCCATTTCCGTAATTCATTTTAAAATACGTCTTGACAGTAGTCGTTATAACGGTTACTGTTGCTGCATGACAAAAGCAAGTAAGGCTCAGCGAGAAGTCAGCCCGGAAGAAACGGCATTCCTGGATTTGCTCCGCACCGCCGACATGCTGGCCCGAAGGGCGCTTGGAGTACTCAAACTTGAGGATCTCTCCCAGGCTCAATACAACGTCTTACGCATCCTGCGGGGTGCGCCTCAAGGGCTGCCTTGCGGGGAGATTGCCCGCCTCATGATCACTCACGATCCCGATGTCACCCGGCTCCTGGACCGCATGGAAAAGCGCCGTCTGATTTTCCGCACCCGGGAATCGCAAGACCGCCGCATGGTGCGGGCGTGTATTACTGCCGAGGGCCTCAAACTCGTGAACCGCCTGGACGAGCCGGTTCAGGCAGTCCACCGCAAGCTGCTAGGTCATATAGGGAAAGAACGGCTCCAGGTTCTTGCCGAACTTCTGGCGGAAACCCGGGCAAAGGTCGCGTAAAAAAATTTCGCCATTTATTTGTTGAAACGAATACTGTCTGAACACATCTAAGGAAAGCGGAACAAGAACTTAAGACTTAAGACTGAAGAGAACTGGAACGCAACTCAAAAAGAAAAGAAAGAAAACATAACAAGGAGATGACCACCATGGTACACACCGCAACGCTCGTCGAATCGCAAACCTCAACTTCAACCTCTACATGGAACCTCGATCCAGCCCACACCGTCGCTGAATTTAAGGTGAAGCACATGATGATCGCTAACGTGAAGGGTCAATTTTCCCAGGTATCGGGAGTGCTGAATCTCGATGAATCCAATCCCGCCGGCTCTCGTGTCGAGGCCTCCATCGTAGCCGCGTCCATCCAAACCCAAAACGAGCAGCGCGATGCTCACCTCAAGAGCGCCGATTTCTTCGACGTTGAAAAGTTCCCCACCCTGCAATTCAAATCGACGAATGTCCGCGCCCTGGGCAAGGGAGAATTATCGGTTGAAGGAGATCTCACCATTCACGGCGTCACGCGTAAGGCCGTCTTTGCGGTCGAGGGTCCAACTTCGCCGGCCAAAGATCCCTGGGGCAACACTCGCGTTGCAATTTCAGCCGTCACAAAGATCAATCGAAAGGATTTCGGTTTGACCTGGAACGCGGCGCTTGAAGCCGGCGGCATTCTCGTAGGCGAAGAGGTCACGATCGGTCTCGAGGCTCAATTCGTAAAAGCCTGACACGCCTCGTTCCAAGCGTTTGGCCCAAGAGGAGACAAAAACCATGCCTTACAGCATTTCGACATTGTTAATCCGCAACCTTCACGACGTATTCGGTGAAAACGACCCCGAACGTCGGCGCGCGGCCATCAATGAGATCTTCGCCGAAGATTGCGTGTTTTACGATCCGAGCAAGACCGCCTACTATGGCCACGCTGAGATTGACCGCATCGCGGGCGTCTTAAGGGCGACTCACCCTGACTATCGGTATCAACCGCTCGCCGAACCGGAGGAATTGGGCAATGCCGGGCGGATTCGCTGGGTAGCGGGCCGCCCCGGTGACGCGCCAGCCTACGCTGGGACCGATTTCATTATTTCCCGAGGTGGACAAATTGCTTCCGTCTATCTCTTTTTCGACAAGCTTCCCTGAGCAAGACGCTCTCGCGGACATCCTGTGGCGAAGCAGCGAAGAGGCGAGAGACGGCGCGATGCGACCTTCGATTTCGTGATAAACGAACGGCCGACGTCGAGTTTCCACGCAAGTCGTGCTTGCGTTAACCTTTTACCTATTGCCTGAGTCCGAGAGGCCTTCGGTTCAGGGACAACATGAACAAAAAATACGATGATGAGGAACCGGAGAATCTTATGACTACCCCGCATTTTACGATGAAGAAGCCCTTTTTACTTTTCGCCGCTTTTGCCTTGCTGGCAGGATCTGCAGTTGCCCAATCCAGCACCTGGACGATCGATCCAGCTCACAGCGAAGCGCATTTTGAAGTCCGCCACATGTCCGTGAGCAACGTGCGCGGGTCGATTGGAGGCGTTTCCGGAACCGTTGTCTGGGATCCGGCAAATCCGGCAAACGACAGCGTAAACGCAACTCTCGACGTGACAACGATCGATTCTGGAAACAGCTACCGCGATAAAGATCTCAAGACGGACGCATTCTTCAACACCGACAAGTTCAAGACCATCGTCTTCAAGTCCACCTCCGTGACCCCATCGGGTAGTGGCTTGAAGATTGCAGGCACCCTTACGATAGCCGGCGTAACGCGCCCGGTCGTCCTTGATTCGACCGCGCCCGCCGCGCCCCAAAAGGGCCTGCAGGGAGGTCTCGTAACCGGGATCGAAGCGACGATTACCATTAAGCGTGCAGATTTCAACATTGGCGGCAAATATCCCTCGATGGTCATCAGTGACGATGTGAAGATCACCATCGACGCGGAGATGGACAAGAAATAACGCCTTGTTCATCCATCCTCTGGAAAGCCGCCGTGGCATCCGGCGCCAAACCAAGTAACAGCGAAGAGATGGGCCTGCCCTCATGGCAGGCCCGCTCTGTTATCCTCACGAAGCTATTTGGCCGCTCAACATACGAAAGCTCATCTTAACCGCAGATGACTCGCCCCCGCGCTGGCCTAGCTACGGTTCCTTGGTTGGAATAGCTTTGGAGATACGGAAGGTAACCTTGATTCCGCTCGGACGATTGCGAACGTCCGTTTCGATATAGCCATTCAGACGAAACCAGGTATCTCGATTACTGATCTGAATTCCGGGGCCAAGGCCGATGGTACGCTCCTTGGAATGGGGAATACCGGCGTCATTGATTTTGTGATCGGTCACCTGCTGCAGCCAATACCCATTGAAGCCAAGCCGAATGTTCTTCCACAGCTCATAGGAAGTCGCATAGTTAAGGTGAGTGGCTTGCCCCGGCTGTAGGTTCCGGATCCCGAACCCGATAAACGGGTCGTTATTGGTTGAATTCCAAAAGTAGTGGAATCGTGCGCTAAACTCAATCTTCTTCAGTTCATAAGTAACTGCGTAGTAGGGTTCAACCATGACAAAATGATTGCCGATGTTGACTGGCCGTCGATCGCTGTACTTTCCGGTTGGGACCGTAACATCCAACACCACCCGCTGGCCAAACTCTCCTTTCGATATCTTCTTAGGAGCCCATTGCAGCCCGGCGCCAACGGTCGTGTCGGCGAATCCGCTCACTCTTGCGTCCGCGTGATTCGCAACCTGTATTTCAAGGTCGGCTATCGGCTCCAGGGCCTCCCAGGCTACCCACCCGCCGAAGATGCGCTTCTCGCTCATGTAACCTACGAATGAACTGGTGCTATACGCAACAGCACGGTTTCTACCTGGAATCGTGTTGCCATGGACATCCTTGAAATCACCGGCAACGTAACCTTCCGGAAACTCCTGCAGGAACCAGCCTGGCGAACCAAAACCGTCCTCAAAGTTCGTGTCTCCTAGATTAACGTCCGGTAGGTGGACCTGACCCCAACAGACAGAAGTTGTGGCTAGCAAGGAAATAACACACAAACAGCGCAGCATCCGTCGGGCTGTAGCGCCGATAGTCTGACGATTGCGGCCCCTTGCAGCGCCTGAGTCCCGCCGCCAGGAATCGCGGTTTGGACCGTTATCCCCGGGTTCTTGCAAAACTCCGTGAATCGCGACTTTACTCAGAGCCCTTCCTGCCATGCACCACGATGACCTTGCGGCGCTAGGTGTTGCCTAGCTGCCCATTCTTCTCTCTCGAGACCCAACGCATTCTCTCCACTTGATGCGATAACGGCAAAAATCGATGTAATTCGCATGTCTTGCCGAAGAGGGTCTGCCCCAGACATGGCTCTCTGATCAGCAGATAGAAATGTTCTGGCATCACGACATAGCCGGCAACCACGAAATCAATACTCGACTCGCACTTGCTCCAGCATCTCCGAGAAGAGATCGCTCCGTCTCGCTGAATTCGAGAACTTTCTGCCGGGGATAACAACTGCAGGTGGCGAAATGCCCAGTCGCCAATATGGCGGAATCGTCACAAGCCTTTGGGTATGGGCGGGTATTCTAGATAGTCAAATAACGGAAGCAATGGACATCAATCGAACCAGCCTTTGCTCCAAGCGCACAGAACCAAAGGCGCGCTCTCTGCAAAAGAATAGTGCACCCGACGAAGCACGAAGATTATTTGCCCGAGGTGAAAGCTGGAGGTAGGTAGTACCTATTGGCATACTCTACTCTCAACGATAAATACCAGTCATTCAGTGTTCTAAATTTGCCAACTTGGTTGAGGTCCGAATTTAAGCAATATAGTGAGTCGTCATCTTTCCGAAAAACCGAAACATATAGGCCTTCATGAAAAACATAAAAATCGGAATCAATGCCTTTTCCCCAAAACCACTCCGACCTGGGGAGGACGAGATCATCCTCGTCGGCCCCTGAAGGTTGAAGTATCGTTTCAGATTCAAACAGCTCTCCCCCGCCCTTATTACTCCAGAGGTCCTTCAAATCGTCCGGAACTGAAATCAATTGGACACGTTCCCATTCTTGGATTTCTGTGAGAGAAAGGCCGCCGCGCCAAGCGAATAGGTCAGGGCGCTGGATTGAGTCCCTTATTATCAAGTCAATCATCGAGTAGCCAAACGTCCTCATAGCCGGCAGACCACGAAATCATACTTGTCTTGCGCCGGCTCCAGCATCTCCAAGAAGATCGCGCCGTCCCGCTGCATGTGTCAATCTAAAGCTGGTCCTTATACTGCTCCAGGACTACGCGGACCAATTGGCTGCGGGTCCTGACGCCCGTCTTCTCAAAGAGTTGCTGCAAGGAAGACTTCACCGAGCTTTCGGAAACGCGTAGCCGGTCGGCAATTTCCTTGTTCGCTAGTCCCTCAAAAACGAAAGAGAGAACCTGGCGTTCCCTCTCGGTAAAGGTCCCGGTGAAGGGCGGCTTAGTTTCATCGGCGGCGCGCTCTATTACCTTCTTTAGATATGCCTGGTCGAACCAGACCTTGCCCGCCAAGACCTCGCGAATGCTGTCGGAAAGCTCGGAGGGCGAACTGTGCTTCAAGACAATCCCGGAAATACCTCGGCGGATAAGGTCCGCAGCCTCCAGTTCATTCACTCCGGCAGTCAGCAGGAGGATCTTACCGGCAAAGCCGGTATCGCGAAGCTTCGCCAGAAGCGACGATCCCTTTTCATCGCCCAGGTCAAAGTCCAAGAGGATGACCTCCGCCGGCCACTCAGCAATCATCGCCAGGCCTTCGCGGACCGATCCGCAATGCCGCACATTCAGGTCGTGCTCTTCTTGCAGCAGGCGGGCGACGCTTTCCCTGAAGAGCGCATGATCGTCAATAATCAGGACTCGAACCTTCTCGGCGCTTTTAGGCATTAGATTCGCGGGCTCCGCCCACCACCAGGGAAACGGCGAAAGAGCATCCTACTTCCCTGGGCTCATATTGCAGAATACCGCGAAAGGTCCGCAAAATGGCGCGCGAGACGTAAAGGCCGAGGCCGGTGGCGGCGGCCTCTCTCTGAAAAGGCTGGAATAACTTGTCGGGAAAGGCCACACCGTGGCCGGTATCTTCAAAGCGAATCACCACGCATTGATTTTCGGCGGCTGCCGAGATCGTGAGTCTGCGCTGCTTGCTGCACTCCATGGCCCGCTCGCTATTCTTTACCAGGTTCAGAAATACCTGCATCAGGCCGTAGCGGTCGGCGGACACCAGAGGCAGCCTATCGTCTACCTGCCAGCGCAGGTCGATGCCCGACTCAAGTAGCGACGACTCAATGAGCAACCGCAGTTCGTCCAGCACCGAGCCGACCTCGACTACGCCCAAGTTCCGCTCCGTGGTGGGCTTTAACTCCCATGCGGCGATCTTTTCAAGCCCATCCACAAGCGTTCCTAGTGCCTGAAAGTCGCGGTTCTTCTCAAGGTTGGGAATGCGGGAAAGGTTCTTATGCACTACCGAGATTGCTCCGCAGAGGTTCCGTATCTCATGGGAAACCGCTCCCATCACAATGCGCGCGTTCTTCAACAGGTGATCCAGGCTCAGCTGCTCGCGGTCGCGCACCTCCTCGGAAAGATCCACAATAATCGCTGCTAGCCTTGGCCCTGCGATGGTCGAATAGGTAGAAAACCACACCGCTGCAAGAAAGGCTTCGCCGTTGCGCCGCCTTCCCTGGCATTGCAGCGTGGTTCGGAAGACTTTTGATGGATAGGTCTGCACGATTGTCTGCAATGCGGGCAAGCATGTAGAGATGGGCTCGCCCCGCAGCGGCGGCCCTCCCAGGGACAGCAGCTTTTGGGCTGCCTGGTTTGCCCGCTCAATGCGGCCTTCGGAGTCAATCGTAACAATGGCGGCCGGGCTGCTCTCGATCAGCGCTTCCAATTGCTCTTCCACGTCTCGGCGAAAATCGATTTGCTGCTCCAAGTCCTCCACATGCTTGGCTTCGAGACGGCGCTTCGCCACCAATTCTGAGATGAAGAACCCGGTGCCGACATACCCCAGGGCAACCATGGCAAGGCGAGGCAGGGCCGCGGACGCCGGCAAGCCGCTGAATATCTCCTGCAGGCCCGAACAAAGGAGTGAAACTCCCACGATCTGCCAGCGGCTCAAGAATCCCGCCACCAGCATGATCGGAAACAGATACAAAAAGCCCAGCGAGATATACGCCTTGATTCGCCAATCGACGATCGCAATCCCAACGATCAGCAGAGCGGCGATGACAAGGTTCTTTTTGCGGTTCGGTTGTGAATAGATGACGGCGATGTCCAGCATGAATGAGTGCCAGATCTTCAGAATGTGGTCTAAATGAATCATAGACGCCGCCGGCAATGGCCTTCCTACACTTACCCAAAAGATAGCCTATTCTGCCAAAAGGATAGTCTTGAACGAGGCTCAAAAGAAATTCAACCGAACCTTGAACGAAGAAAACACGCCTGCGCAAATTCGCAGGGGTTTTCCGCCGCGAACGCCCATCATGGCTCTAAGCATTCAGAAACGGCTCGAATGCCGTTTCTTCGCTGCTTGGAATCTCGTGAGTTCTCCAGCAGGATCGGGTCCGAAGGCATGGGGCACGATCGCAATCCCTCTCCCCAATCTTTTCTGCGTGATTTGATCTTCGCTCCCACAAGGTCTTGCTTCTTAGGCATGCCGCAGTCCTTTTATTCCCGAAAAATTTGGAATATATCCAAAAGATAGGCTGCAGAGAACCGAAAGACATCGGCATTGCCGAAAGATTTCGGACCTAACACGCGGTGAGAACATTCTAAATATTTATATTGAAAAGGTTAGACCGTGCGACCCCAAGCGCTTCCAGCGTAGGTGTTTCCGGAGAGCCAATTTGCAACGGCTTTCCATCGCGGCTTTTCCATCAAAAGCAGAAGCCGCGCAAAAACACCCACGAGAGCCATTGCAAACGATGGAAACGATGGAAACGCTAAATGCAGGCGCAGCTTGTGGCCTGCGAGGGTGAATTGCCGTTTTTTAGGCCTGCCAAGCTCTGGCTAGGCATGTTTCAGTTCGGCATTTCTTTGGTTCGAAACACAAAGGAAAAGAAAACAGGAACCGAAAAGCCTGGCCGCAACTCAAATCCCTTGGATACGCCTGGGACGAAAAATGGTGATTGCAGAAATAACCTTTTACAGAGGAGCCGGCAGGCACGCGGTGTGGACGATCTGAATCAATACGTGATTTTGGCTGGTGTGTTGTTGCTGCTGGCAGGCATTGCGTATGCCGGCTACACCGACCTGTTTTCTAGGATGCGCAAGCGCAGGGAGGAGCGGCGTCAAAGATCCGCTTCTCGCCGGCAATCGGGACTTTCATGAGACGAACTTTGCGGTGTTTTGCAATCGTTCTAACGGCTGTCGTCGCACAAAGCGGATACGCCCAGAACGCGCTGACCTGGCAGGATGTGCGTGACCGGTTTGAGAAGGTCAATCCTTCCTTGCGGGCCGGGCTGCTTGGAATCGACGAGTCGCGTGCCCAAGAGGTCACCGCCTATCTTCGGCCCAACCCAACCCTCACGCTCTCGACAGATGGAGTACAGGCCGCGCCCTTTCAAGGCGTCTGGAGGCCGCTTTCTGGAGCCACGATTTCACCCAACGTCAGCTATCTCCATGAACGCCAGCACAAGCGTGAACTACGGCGGGAGAGCGCTCAGGATGCGACCAAGATCGCCGTCTCCGGCCAATCGGACCTGGAGCGCGGACTGCTGTTCAACCTGCGCGGAGCATTTGTACAAACCTTGCAGCAAAAAGCCATCCGCGATCTGGCCAAAGAGAATCTGGGTTACTACGACCATCTGCTCGACGTGAATCGCGAACGCTACAAGGCCGGCGCCATTGCACGGGTCGATCTCGACAGGCTCGAGTTGCAGCGGGTTACCTACGAGTCCGATTTGCAGACCTCGGAGGTGAACCTGCGTACCGCCAAAATTCAGCTGCTCATGCTGCTGAACGACCGGACTCCGGTGGAGCAGTTCGACGTCCAAGGTCCTTATGATTTTTCTCGGCAGATTGGCGGTCTGGAAGAGATCCGGCAGGCGGCGCTTGATACGCGTCCCGACCTTCGGGCCGCTGTGGAGTCGATCGACAAGGCCAAGACGGACTATCGGCTGGCAGTCTCCAACGGTTCCACAGATCCGACCTTTGCCGGTTGGTATACCTACAATCCGTCATTCAACAATCCCTTTGACCACCAGACCATCGGTGGCAGCGTGAGCATCCCGCTGCGCATCTTCGACCGCAACCAGGGCGAGAAAGAGCGCACTAAGCTCGATATCGACCGCAACCAAAGGCTCATGGAGGTCACACGCGCCCAGGTGTTCAGCGACGTAGATTCCGCCTACACCACCGTGTTGAGCACCATCACTCTTCTGCAGCCTTATAAAGATCAGTATCTGGAGCAGGCCACCAGGGTACGGGACACGATTTCATTCTCTTACCAGCATGGGGCTGCCTCCCTTCTCGATTTTCTGAACGCGCAAGCCGACTACCGCAGCGTACAGGTCGCCTATCTCAACCTGGTTGCGTCTTATCTCAGCGCGGCAAACCAACTGAATCAGGCGGTAGGACGCGAGGTCATCCAATGAAATATCCAAATTACAGAATTTTATTGCTTTCTCTCCTGGCCGTTCCTTTGAGCCTTCTGCTCTGGGGCTGCAGCGAGAGTAAAGCCGATCCCAAGGCCGAGGCTCCTCCGCCGGTTCAGGTTGAAAAGGAGGGCGCTTCTGGGCTGGTTGAGATCGATCATCCGGAGCAGTTCCCGCTGTACACCGCAGTTTCCCGCGAAGGCACATCGGAGTTGAACGCGACCGGTGTCGTAAGTCCCGATGTTACTCGGACTGTTCCCGTCATCTCCATGGCAACCGGCAGGGTGGTGGAGATTCGCGCTCGCCTGGGCGACAAAGTGACCAAGGGCCAGGTGTTGATGCGCGTGCAAAGTGCGGACATCGCCTCCGCCTATTCGGACTACCGCAAAGCCGTGGCCGATGAAAAGCTGGCGAGCGTCCAGTATGAGCGCGCCAAGCTGCTCTATGACAAAGGGGCCATGTCTTTGAACGACTTTCAGACGGCTGAGGACGTAGATCACAAAGCCAAAGTTGATGTGGAAACGACCGCCGAGCACCTCCGCCTTCTCGGCAGTTCCAGCCTCGATCAGCCTACCGGCATTGTCGATATTCCCGCGCCGACCTCCGGAGTCATCACCGATCAGCAGGTAACCAACGCATCCGGAGTCCAGGGACTTTCAGCGCCGGTGAACCCCTTCACCATCTCCGACTTAACGCATGTTTGGATCATCTGCGACGTGTATGAGAACAACCTGCCGCAGGTCCATCTGAACGAGTACGCGGACATCCATCTGAACGCCTACCCCGACAAAGTTCTGAAGGGACATATCACCAACATTGCGCCCATTCTCGATCCCACCATTCGCACCGCGAAGGTGCGCCTGGAATTGTCCAATCCCGGCTTCCTGCGTCTTGGTATGTTTGTCACCGCCACGTTTCATGGCCTTACGCAGGAACAGCACGCGGTTGTTCCCGCTGCGGCGATCTTGCACCT
>DATGIO010000050.1:0-2638 GCA_035295685.1 Candidatus Angelobacter sp. | reverse complement strand
GGATGGGCTTGCCGATATTCTTCCCATACCAACTGCAGCGTCAGATGACGATGTTGCTGCAGTTGCTCGTGAATCGCTTTCCAATCCGGTTGCGGCCGCTGCCGCGCTGCCTTGATGGCAACGGGTTGGTTACCGAACAGCTTGGCTTCCAGTTCTTCTTCGCCCAAGCCCTCGGGCAGCGGCCAGCCGATTCCCGCCACCGCCGCTCGTGCCAGATACTCGTGAACTGTGCTCAGCCCAATCCCGCAACTCCGCGCAATCGGACGCTTGCCTAACCCCAGCTCAAATCGTAACCGCAGGACTTCTTTGATCTTTCTCATGGACAATCTCCTGGCCGGCACCCTGATCTCCTTCGTGATGGAGTATTAATGCCGGGTAATTGTCCAGCGCAGTTCTCTCCCTGCAGTTCACCTGTGGAAAACATTCCGTTCCAAGGCGAACGCCATTCCGGTGAACGACAAAAAGTGTTCGCCTTCCCACCGGAATGGGTGTTCACCTTCAGAACGGAATGCTGTTCGGAATCACAACGGAATGGTGTTCGTCTTCAGAACGGAATTGCGTTCGCCTTCGACCGGATTCCGCACTCAAAGACGATTACTGGAAATCCGGGCTCGAAGCAGGGTTTCCGCGCTTGTTGATCCTTGAGGTTCTCGCAGCCTCAAAATCGCCTTCTATGAGGCTGCGTGTCCCTGTCAAATACTTTTTTTCATCATTCCAAAGCTCCTGGAAAACAATCCTGAGTTTCTGACATACTGAACCTTGTCGAGGAAGCAGAAGCGAGCTCTGCTGGAGAGCAACTCGCCAGGAATACTCGGCCCGACTCATCATACCGATGTGTCACAAGCGGAGGCGACAGTTTGGCTGTTGTTTCCGCTTTTCCCTGCATGGGGGTGAAGTGACCATCGGGCGATAGATCGGCATGCCTAAGAAAACTCATGTTTGCGCCTCCCTTGCTGTTTGCCGTCCTGCGCCCCGCTTCTATCCGCACTCTTGGTTGAGCCTTCTGTTTTGGCTCTGGTGCATGTAGGGGTTCTACGTTCAGGGGGTGCTGCTATCTACACCGCGATCTCGGCTCGACCTTACTGCTATGTGGTTCGGGCTGGATCTGGCGATTTTCCGCAGTCACCCGCAACACGGCTTCAGCTCACATCTTTTCCTCCTTCAACTCAACACTTGTGCTTGGTCCTTAGATCGCCGGCAACGGCCTGGTGCCATACAGCGGGTCATAGACTTCGCCCGTCACCCACAACTTATGCAACAACACTGCCAGTTTTCTAGCTACCGCAATGACCGCCCGTTTCTTGCTGTTCTTCCCGCCGCGCTTGGCTAATTCCAGTCCCCATCGCCGTAGACCACTGTCCGGTGCCAGCGGCCCAAGAATATACTGTGCGGCCTGGACCAGCAGCCGTCGCAAGAACTGGTTGCCGGCTTTGGTGATGCCCAGTTGCGGCGTACTGTCCCCCGATTGGCTCTGCTTGGGCTGCAACCCCAAATAACTCCCCACCGAGCGGCTTCTACGGAATCGCGCGGGGTTCTCCAAGGTCAGCACATAGGCCAGGGAGATCAGGGGACCTACTCCTTTGACTTGCCGCAGCAGTTTGGTCTCCGGGTATTTCTTGTCCGCCAACTCCTCCACCTGTCTGTCGCAGCGGTGGATCTGCTCGCTGAGAGATTGAATGCTCTGCAACAGAGGATCTAAGGCCAACTTCAACGTCGCCGGAATCAGCGGTGCCACTTTGCTGGCGAAGGCAGCCGTGGTGCTGGCTGGCAGTCGTGCTCCGCTCGACTTCACCACCCCACGTACGGCATTGATGAGTTGAGTGCGGGCTGCAACCAGGGCATCCCGGCCCTGGGCCACCACCAAGTCGGTTTGTGCTTCGGCACTGCGATGCTGGACTGGCGCCAGCAAGCTCACATCCACACGCCCCAGTTTCGCCAACATGCGCGCATCTACCCGGTCGTTCTTCTGGTTGCTTTCATAGATCAGTCGTACCTTGCGCGCATTGGCCACGATCACCTGGTGTCCCAGCTTCTCCAGCAACCGGCTCACCCAGGGAGAATGCATTCCCGTTTCGATCACGATTCGCGTCGATGGAATCTTCCCGAAACACTCCTCCAAGACTTCTGGCGTGGTACGCACCCGATCTTCCTTGGCAATGGTTCCTGCGGCATCCACGATGCAATAACGACTCCAGCGGTCCCCCAAGTCCATACCGATGGTGCTGTCGCCACTCGGCGCCGCGATCCTCTCTTGTTCTGCTTTCAGGTTGCTCTTCATGCCGATCCTCCCTATTAAGGTGGGTTTTTCTTCTTAGCAAGCATACTTGTTGCTCGCTGAGGATTCGGCAGCCTCATTTCTATCTACACCGCTGAGGGCGGCAGACCAGAGATTGACTGTAAGTTATTGAAAGAATTGGTCGGGGAGAGAGGATTCGAACCTCCGACCCCCTGGTCCCGAACTGGAATCACGAAGAAGCCTTAACCCGCAAAGTTTAATTTCCTTAACCTTCTGTGGTGTGGGCCACCAAAGTCATAAATCCGCACATTTTGTGAAACGTTTTCTCTCTCGCCGTCACTATACAACTAGTGGGCTCACATTTTCATTCATGACGAAAGGGAAATACTGATGATGAAACCT
>DATGIO010000049.1:0-3203 GCA_035295685.1 Candidatus Angelobacter sp. | reverse complement strand
TTGGATTTCTATTTGAGTCGGTCGGGGATGCGGAACTTGCGCGGTTCACAAGAAATCCACTCAATCGCGGCAGGATACTGCAGACAGGCCTTTGGCGATACACCCGACACCCCAATTATTTCGGAGAGATTGTCCAATGGTGGGGTATTTGGCTGCTGGCGCTCGGAGTTCCGTACGGCTGGGTTGGTATCGTCGGGCCCCTCACCATCACTTTCCTGATCTTGAAGGTTTCCGGGATTCCAATGCTCGAAAGGAAGATGGCCGAGAATCCTGATTTCATGGAGTACAAGCGAAGGACAAACGAATTTTTCCCTTGGGTTCCAAAGAAATAATTCACGGAGTGAATTCTGACATCGAAATCCACAAGTAGTTCCGCTGCGCGCCCGCTCATCCTGCTAACCGGAGCCACCGGCTACATCGGAGGGCGTCTTCTCAAGGCTCTGGAGAAGACCGGGTGTCCAATTCGTTGTCTTGCACGACACCCTGAATTTCTGCAACAGCGTGTCGCTCCCAACACCGAGGTGGTAAAGGGCGATTGCCTCGATGTGGCCTCACTACAGCCGGCGCTGGCCGGAGTGCACACTGCGTATTATCTGGTTCACTCAATGGGATCCTCAGGTAAATTCGAGGACGAGGACCGTCAAGCAGCTCGTAATTTCGCGGCATCCACGCGCCAAGCCGGTGTCCGCCGCATCATTTATCTTGGTGGGCTCGGTGCGGAGGGACAGTCGCTATCTGCACATTTGCGCAGCCGTCAAGAAGTAGCGGACATTTTGCGCTCCTCTGAAGTCCCCACCATTGAGTTTCGTGCCTCGATAGTAATCGGCTCGGGCAGCCTTTCCTTCGAGATGATTCGGGCTCTGGTGCAGCGCTTGCCCGTAATGATTTGCCCGCGATGGGTTGGGGTGAAGGCACAGCCCATCGCAGTCGAAGATGTGATCGCATACCTGGTGGAGGCGCTTGATCTGCCGGTCGGAAAAGAAGCGGTTTTCGAGATTGGCGGCGCCGACCAGGTGAGCTATGGGGAAATCATGCAGGAGTATGCGCGGCAGTGCGGCCTCCGCCGCTGGATGATTCCGGTCCCCGTTCTAACGCCCCGCCTCTCCAGTTTGTGGTTAGGTCTGGTCACGCCGATCTATGCTCGCGTGGGACGCAAGCTCGTTGATAGCATGCGCAACCCTACACTGGTCCGGAACCCGTCAGCGCTTGAAGTTTTCGCCATCAGGCCGAGAGGTTTGAAGGATGCGATCGAAAGAGCCTTACACAATGAGAACTTGGAGTTCGCGGAGACGTCTTGGTCGGACGCCCTCTCCTCTTCAGGAAAGCCTCGGTCGTGGGGTGGCGTACGCTTTGGAACCCGGTTGGTAGACTCTCGGACTTTAGATGTCTCCTTACCGCCAGCAGCGGCCTTTGCTCCCATCCGGCAGATCGGAGGAGCGAACGGTTGGTACTTTGCCGATTTCCTGTGGTGGTTGCGCGGTTTTCTGGATCTGCTGCTAGGTGGGGTCGGAATGCGGCGTGGGCGGCGTAATGCTCAGACTCTGGCGGTAGGGGATGCACTGGATTTCTGGCGAGTTGAAGCGTTCGAGCCCGATCGTCGTCTAAGACTCGCCGCCGAAATGAAAGTGCCGGGACGCGCTTGGCTCCAATTCGAAGTTGAGCCCATCGATCCCCTTCTACCTTCCCAAGGATCAAATATTACCCAGACTGCCATTTTCGACCCCGCGGGACTGGGTGGTCTTGCCTACTGGTACGCGCTCTATCCCGTACATCGCTGGATTTTTGCGGGAATGCTGCGAGCAATCGCCATTCGGGCAGGGTTGGAAGCTCGCATCACCCTCACGTGACTTCCTGAAAGCCGTTTATGTCGCTTTGATCATGCTTAAAGTTCACAAAAGCAGACACTAGTCACCCGCGCTATTTTCCGGCCAACTCCGCATCGCTTTTGTTCGCGTGCGTCTCCTGCCACCTTCTGAGTCGGTCAGAAATATGGCAGTCGTCGAGCGCGGCAATTGCGGCAGCTGTCCGCGCGGCCTTGTGAGCGGAGCACTTGGCCTGCGATCCCAGGTCTTTCGTAGATGTGGCTACTTCTCCGGCGTCTGATGCGGAAGGATGCTCCCCCACCAGCGGTGTTGAGATCGCGACTTCAAGAACCGGAAGCAGTGTGTTGGAGGTAATCGAGCTGAAGAAGTCGCTTTGAGGAGTAGCACCGGCAATGATGACCTTCAGACCGCGCAATTGAGCAATGCGGGTGAACTCGACGACCTGTTCTTGGGTATAGTTCGACATGATGACGACTTCGTGGGATATTTCGAGGGCGCAGAGGAGATCGCTGGCGGACTGCATGAATGCGAATTGTTCGTGAGATTCCAGAACTATGCTGACAGCCATTCTTGAGTCCGTCACAGTCCCCTCAGTCTGTTCTGTGAAGAGGCTTTCGAGTTGCCCCTTTCGTGTGACGTCATTTGACAAATCGCGCATATTTTTCCCCAGATTGTGAATCATTGCCCCTGCCCCAGCGCATACCCTGGGACTCCGTCAAAGTTGCAAAGGTTCTCAGCTTTAATAAAATCGAGCCCGGCGCCTTCGAGGCGATCAAGCAGTTCAATGATGTCGCGATGGCTTATATTTGCCTTCTCGGGGTGCATGAAGCGGCACCGCCAGTGATCGGTGCAAAAGGTTTCAGGCAGGCCGTTCGGCCATACCTTCACGCCACGATTAGTGACCATCAACACTTGCAGGGAATGGTTGCCGAGACCCTTCAGGATCGCTCCCAGATTTTCCGGAGATCCTTCGCGCCAATGCATGAAAACATCGACGCCAACCAGATCTTTTTTGAGCGGAGGCTTTCGCTCCCAGGGAGTGTTGGCGCGGGTAAGTAGGTCTGCCTGCCGCGCGGCGTAGCGCACTGGCTTGAACAACTTCGGCAGCTCCCCCAGACGCTCGATTACAGCACGGGCGAACCCCCGCGTTCCCACCCGCCGCGTGCTGGTTCCTTCCGTGAACATATCGGCCGTATGCAGGCCGTCCTCAACGGTTCGCAGCCACGCATTGTGCACCCTCTCCGCGACGCTTGGCTGGCCAATATGCACCAGCATCATCACCGAGGACAGCAGCAGGCCCGAAGGGCGAATCTACCGGGCCATGCAAAGCCACCTTGGCCTTGAGTGCCGACCGCAGAGCTTGCTGCGGAGTCGACCCGG
>DATGIO010000048.1:0-11572 GCA_035295685.1 Candidatus Angelobacter sp. | reverse complement strand
CAATCGTATCCGTCAGGGCGCTCCACAAGCCCATGAGGGATGAAGGCTCGATCAATTCAAAATTGTCGTCCTCATTGGGCTTTACATGGCGCAACGAGCGCATCAGCATGCGGGCTTCGTCCTGGGCGATCGCCATCCATTGCGGACCGCGCGCTTGTACCTTCATGGTTCCGCTTTGTTGCGTCCCGTAGATCTTTCTATAGGTGAGCACGGGAATGTAGACAAACTTGTCCTGCGAAAACCCAAACGAACTGCCTAAAGGCTTGGCCACCCCAATGACCTGATAGGGCCTGCCATCCACGCTGATGGTCTTCCCCAGCGGATCCACGCCCAGAAAGAATCGTTTAGCCACGTCGTCGCCGATCAGCGCGACCTCGGCGCGATGCTCGTTATCGGCATCGCTGATGTAACGCCCCAGAGCCGGCTCCACCTTGCCCATCTCGGCAAGATTCGGCGTCACCCCATCGAGCAGCACGTCTTTTATATCGAGATTGGCATACCGGGCGACCGCCGTACCCCGGACCATCTCATAGCTCACGGCCTTGGCCGTTGACATGTTTTGTTGCAGATATTGGTAGTCGTCCCACAAAATCGGTTTGTTCCGACGCTGAAGCCTTACCAGTTCCTCCCTCGTCACCACGTAGGGGAACTGGCTTACCAGAAAAACATTGGCGCCGAAGTTGGCGACTTTGTCGGAAATATATTGATCGGTGCCTCGAATCATTGAGATCACCACGATGAGCGTGGCCACCGAAAGAATGACTCCCAGCAAAGTGAGAAACGACCTGAGTTTATGGGTACGCAGGGTTTCGAGGGCGATTACGGCTGGTTCGCGCCAGGTAATTCCCTTTCTGGAGGTTACAGTCTCGGACATGCGCTATCGATATGGACGAACGGTATAAAAAAGCACAACTTACGAAGCGCGACATTTATAACCGTTACATCGTGGTGAAGGAAGAATCTTAGAGAAAATTTACAAAAATGGAACACCAAAGTGAGCTCTTGCAACAGGCCTCGCTAACCGGTTGAATTCTGGATAGGATGCGCCGCTTGTTTCAAGTTGGGAAACCCTGTAAAGCTCTTGGGCGTGGCATCCGTTTCGGGAATATGGAAATAGTATGAATCACTTGACGGATACCGTCATGAATAGCGGAATGGAAACCGAATACGGCAATGAGTAGCGATCAATGGTGCCCGGCGTTTTCTTTTGCCGGGTGCCGGCGCAACCCAAGCCAGCGATCAGCCCGCCATGCCATAATTTTAGAAAACACTTACAAACCAATTCTGGAGGGCTTCCATGGTCGCGCACTTCGGCGCGCAATCCGCATTGAGCTTGCTGGACAATCCCATCTGGCACGCGCTGTCGACAACGCACACCTCTTTCGCGGAAGGGGACGATTGGGCCAAACGCTATCCGCCGGCGGTTACGCCTCTAGCGGGCATCGCGGAGCTTTCCGAATCGGCCTTCCATTCCCTTCGACAAATTGTTCGACCGGACGACACCGTGGGGATGTTCCTTAACGAGGAATACGGGACGCCTGAAGGATGGGCCGCTATACGAAAAGGACCGCTGACGCAGATGGTGTGGACCGGCGGGGAATTGAATGGACAAATGGAGTATGAAGAGCTGAGCGCCGACGATATCGATGAAATGCTCACTCTTGTGGAGCTAACCAGGCCAGGACCGTTTGGAAGACGCACGGCGGAGTTTGGCTCCTATATCGGCATCCGCAGAGAAGGGCGGCTGGTTGCAATGGCCGGGCAGCGGCTACGATTGCCGGGATTTACAGAGATAAGCGCCGTCTGCACGCATCCTGAACATAGGGGGAAGGGCTATGCGGCATCCCTGATTTCGGCCCTCATTCGCAGAATTGAAGACCGTGGCGAGACTCCATTTCTTCATGCGGCAAGCGAGAACGTCGGCGCAATCCGCGTCTACGAAAAACTCGGCTTCAGGACGAATCGGATTTTGAATCTCATGGTGCTGAAAAGAACCGTGCCTTAGTATCTGCGGCGATCGTGGAATGGATTCTCTCCGCTTGCGGCGCCATACCGCCGACGAGCTTGGGTGAAAACGCAGGCGGCGCAGGTGGTGACGGGCATTTCGACGGCAGCTTGACGATCCAACCTGCCATTTCGTCCAGGAGTCGGCCATCGATCGGTAGAGAAGGATCGGCATAAGACCCGAATTGTTTTTGCAGGTCGGCCGGAACGTCTTTCAAAATGTGATTCATTCCATCAATCACCAAGAACTTCGCCGACCGGTTCGCTCCGGCTAAAAGCTTGGCGTCATCGACGCTTACCTGAATATCGGTGCTTCCCTGCAGGATGAGCACAGGCGATTTGATCCGGCCAATTTCCTGTGCGGGATCGTATTTAAATGAGGAGATCAGATAAGGCTGCACGCTTGGACGGAACAGCGGTGCGAGGGCGGGCGGTACGGTCTCGACCGTGTGTCCGGCTTCAAGGGCTTTCACAATATCCTCAACCTGTTGCATCAACTCGGTTGGAACCGCCCTTTCTTTCATCTGTTGCAGGATGAGCTGACCTGCTTTTCGCCCCGCTCCTGCGATGGAGATAACGCCATCGGCTGAAAACCTTTGCGCCGCGAGCGTGCCAATCAACGCACCTTCACTGTGGCCTACAATAGCCACCGCGCAGAACCGGCTATCTTTTCGCAGCTGCGCGCCCCAAGCGACGACGTCGTCTACGTAGGTGCCAAAGCGCAGATCCGCTTCCTTGGTATCGACCTTGCTCTCGCCAATTCCACGTTTGTCGAAACGTAGCGAGGCGATGCCGCGGTCTGCCAGATTTTCCGCCAACAATTTCAGGCTGTCGTTCTTGAACTGCCGCTGGTTGCCATCCCGATCCGTAGGCCCCGAACCGGCGACTAGGAGCACAAGTGGGAATGGAGCTTTGGCTTTCGGGAGTTCGAGGGTTCCGTGCAAGATGCCAGTTCCTGTATCGACTTGAGCAGGCTCTGGGGCAAATGCGATAGGTGCAGCTAAGAGGCAGGAAAGAACCAGCACACACTTCATGCCGGTATTGTATGCTCCCCGAAGGAATTCACTTTCAATCTTCGGGGGGCATCAGGAGTTCCGTCTGGCTAAACCTATTGAATGGCTTTGGCCGCGGCAAGCAGTTCATCGGCTCTCGCCCGCACGCGGAAGTCTTCCGTAAAATTGACCCAACGAACCGTTCCGGTTGAATCGACAAGAAATTCGGCTGGACGCGAGATATCGTGCCCGTCTGGCCCGCCGCCCGTATGGAGTAAATCATAGCGGCGAATCACTTCAGTTTTGGAGTCGGATAAGAACGTAAAAGCATAACCGCCCCTCTGGTACAGGTCTTTGGAAACCTGCGGTGCATCGACGCTAATTGCTACGGGACGAACTCCTGCCGCTTCCAACTCTTTCAGATTCTTATTAATCCCTCGCAACTCGAGGATGCAGAAAGGTCACCAGTAGCCGCGATAGAAAATGAGGAAAGCGGCCTTGGGGCGGCCGGTGGCACTGGAGCCATCCTCATAAGAAGCTAGTATCTTCGCTAGAGAAACTTCCTGTCCGTTGATATCGGGCAGAGTAAAGTCTGGAACTTTATCGCCCACGTGCGGCGCCTTCGCCGATGCAGGAAGAGCACGGGAGTGGAAGAAAGCCAGGGACGAGAAAGCGAACAGGAGCAAAGAAACGACGGTCAAAATCCAGCGGCCAGCCCTAGCGTGCGGTTGCACCAACGTCTGTCGTATTCCCAGGATCACATAAATCAGACCAGCCATCGTAAGAAGCAGGCCCAGCCATGGAAAAGCCTTGTCACCGGGAAGCCTGAAAAAGAATAGACCATTGCTAAGAATGGCGACCAGTATCAACAGAAAACCTATTCTTAGCGGACGATTCGCGCTCGATCGCGTTCCATAACTACTCTGGGCTTGTGCCGCTTGGTTCATAGCGTCCGAGATTCTAACAGACAACGAAGAGCTGGAAGGAAATTTCTTTATAGCGGCTACAGGCCGATGATAGTGTGAATCGGGTAACACAAAGTTATTGTTTACAAAAAACTGGAGGAAACGCGTGATGAGGACTTTTTTATTGCTGTTCTTTTTCGGCCTTCTTAGTTTTTCGAGCCTGCAAGCGCAAGCCCCTGAGGGACTTTGGCAAGGCTATGACGGCGAATGGAAGCACGTCTCCCAACAGCTGATTGCTTTGGCGGAAGCCACACCGGCGGAGAAGTTCTCTTGGCGGCCAGCGGCTGGGGTTCGTTCCACCAGCGAAGTTTATATGCACATTGCCACGGCGAATTTCTATCTGCTGAGTGTCACCGGCCCGAAGATCCCGTCCGATATGAAGGAAGATACAGAAGAAACGGTGACCTCCAAGACCGAGGTTATCCAATGGCTGAAACGGTCGTTGGAAGCCGTAAAAACCGCTCACGCCACCATCTCGCCTAAAGCGCTACAACGCAAAGTCCACATCGAAGACCGGGATGCCACCGTGGATGGAATGTATCTCCGCATCATCGTTCATGCCAACGAGCACATGGGACAGTTAGTGGCTTACGCGCGGATGAGTGGCGTCGTGCCGCCGTGGAGCAAGTGATAGAGAAATGGAGAGGCCCAGAATCGTAGAGGAAGCGCGGAGAATCGGCAGCCCGTAAGGATCTCCGGGCTGCCTTCGCTTGGATCCGTCCTACTGGGAGCGCCCGCGGCCTTCAACTTGTGCGATTTCAACAAGCACATCGCCCCGCACCAGATGGAGCACGTCGTACCTGTCGATCGTGGGGTCGCAGTGGGGTGTCTCAAACTCAATCCGGTCGCCGGCCGCGAAAGGATTTTTGCTTGAGCCGGAAAGGCGTCCAAACTCATCGCCAAAAAACTTGTACTCCAGATTCTCGAAACCAGCACTGGCAACTCGTGGCAGAGGGCCATCGGTGGCAAACGCCTTCAACCCCGCATCTACGGTAACGTGATCCGGCTGATTTGCGGAAACCACACGCGCCTGCACAAACAGGCTGGTTTCAAAGCGACCTTTGCCGTCCGGCGTCATGTCGCCATCCAAAGCCTCATGATATTCGCGATCCATAAAAATGTAAGACCCTGGCTGAATTTCGTTGAGCACTCCCAACTCCAGATCGGTATGCAAGCTACCGCTACCTCCACCGGTGATGGTGGAAATCTGGAAGCCTTCTGCTTTCAACGCGGCTACGATGGAGCTGAGTTCTTGAATCCCTTGCGTTACAGCGCCCCTGCGCGTGGCGGCATCGGGAATGTGCTGCCAATGTCCGCCGTATCCTTGGACGCCACGCAGCTTAAGGAACGGTTCTGAGGCGATGGCTTTTGCGAGGCCCAATGCCATCTTGGCGCCGACAACTCCAGTACGATGGTGGCCCACATCCGAATCGATCAAGACCGGCAAAACGAAGGAGCTTCTTCGGGCGGCTTCCCCGAACAGCGTGACAGCCGCAGGGTTATCGACGACGATGGCAAAATCGCGCATGGACGCGGCCAGCTTGACCGCGCGAGCGGCGATATCCGCTCCAATCAACGGCGAAGTTACGAGAACGGATTGCACGCCGCTCTCCGCGAGCGCCTCGGCCTCTCCGAGCTTTGCGCAGCAGATTCCGGCCGCCCCGGCCTCAACCTGAATCCTGGCAATGCGCGAGCACTTATGGGACTTGGCGTGAGGCCGGAGGGCAACCGCTTTGCCTTCCAGCGCCTTACGCATGGTGGCAACGTTCTTTTCCAGAATATCGAGGTCGACAATCGCCGCCGGAGTTGCAACGCGATAGCGCGAGCCAGGACGGCCTAAATCGGCGAGAGCTTCCTGAATGTGCGCGCGTCGCGCTATTTCGCGAGGCAAGGCTGCTTGTATGGTTTCGGCAGAGCCAATCATGATCCACCGATTATTCCACATCCAGCAAAAATCGAAAGGGCGTGCTTACAGATGGAGGCTAGGCTTCAAAAACCATAGAACCGCAACTAAGTCTTGTCTTCGTTCGAGTCGTGGTTTCGTTCAAATCATGGTCTCGTTCAAAACCATGGCATCATTCGAACCATGGCATCGTTATGGAGGAAGTACGCTGCCGAACAGGGCAAGCAGATTATTCAAGTCCGGGATCAAGTTTTTTCTTTTTCGCGAAGTAGTAGAACACCGGTATTCCGAGAAGTATCACGAAGGTTCCCGCAATGGAGTTCCAAAAGTTCTCGGGATCGGTGAAGGTGTAGTAGAGAAGCACCGCCGCTGTCGCCACAAACAAGCCTGGAACCACGGGATATCCCCAAACCTTATAGGGCCGGGGACGGTCAGGCTCCCTGCGGCGAAACAAGAAGATGGAACTGGCGGAGATCATGTAGAAAAGCCATTCCGCATAGATGGCCAGGGAAAGCAGGCTCCGGAAGGTTCCGCCTATAAGAAGCAACAAGATTGCAACGACTGCTTGCACCAGGAGCGCCAGCCCCGGCGTATGAAAACGGGGATGCACCTCGGCCAATGCCTTGAAAAAATACCCGTCCCGCGCAACGGCGTACGGGATGCGTCCGCCGCTCATAATGGTTCCGTTGAGAGTCACCAGCATCGACAGGGCCATGCCAAAAGAAACGAGAAACCCTCCATAGAGCCCGGTGGCAACCTGCATGGCTGCGGAGACCGGAGCCTTGGCGCCAGCGATCATGGGAGCAGGCATAGTGTATTGAATTGCGGCGTTCATCCCCATGAACAGCAAAGCTACCAGCGCAACGCCAAAAATGAGCGCGTAGGGAATGTTGCGCTCGGGATTGCGTATCTCACCGCTGATCATATTCAGATCATTCCAGCCGTCATAGGCCCACAGAGCGGCTACCAGAGCGGCCATGAATCCGGCCATTCCGCCTTTTGCGCCTTCGAAACGGGTGCTGAAGTTACTCCAACTTCCGGCGTCTGCAGAGAAACAGAACCAGACAATCGCCGCAATCATGCCGACCTTCATCACGGTCAGAGCCAGGTGGAAGTTCCCGGCTTTGCGCACCCCGAGATAATTCAGAAAGGTGATGAATATCACCGCGCCGATGGCAACAAGGTCGCCCGATGTTACGTTGAACACAGTTCCGGCGCTCAAATGCCATGACACAAGCGGATCGCCAAGAAAGGCAAAAAACGAGAAGTTCTCAAGCACCAGAACAAGCCCGGCGGTAATGGTGGCGATAGATGCCGGCTTGGAGATAAGAAACCATGTCCAGGCATATAGGAACCCGGCAAGCGGGCCGTAGGCATCGCGGACGTAAACATACTCCCCGCCTGCAGAGGGCCGCATCGCGCCCAGTTCCGCGTAAGTCAACGCCCCAAAGAACGAAAGCAGACCGCCGACGATCCATACAAGATAGACGCGGCCCGCCGATCCAGTAGCGCGCATCATCACCGAGGGCGCAAGGAATATGCCGCTGCCGACAATCGTTCCGACCACAATAGCTACCGAGTGGCCGAGGTTCAGTTCACGGACCAACTGAGGAGTTGCTTTTTCTGTAGCTTGCATCCGCCTCCAGAAGACTTGCGCAATAGCCTACAACAAAAGTCACAGCCGAACCGAGAATTACCCACCACGTATACGGAACCTTCGTAAACTGCCACAGATAGATGTCCAGGGCAAGACCGCACATCATGCCAATCATCGCGCCGGTCTGTTTCGCCCTCTTGGTAAGAACACCTAGCAAGAACACGCCCAAAAGGCCGCCGTAAGCGACCGAAGCTACCCGGATGCCAAGCTCCAGCACCTTGCCGCCTTTTCGGGAAGCCAATGCAAGGGCGAACAAGACTACGCCCCAGAACAAGGTGGCACCCCTGGAAAACAGCATACGGCTGCGATCGGAGGTCTTGGGCTTTAACCTTAGATAGAAATCGATGACCGTTGTCGACGATAGAGAATTCAAGGCGGCGCTCAGGTTCGACATCGCCGCAGCCAGAATCGCGGCGATCAGCAAACCCGAGATTCCGACTGGCATATGACGCACAATAAAAGTCGGAAAAACCGTATCGGTGGAGGTAAAGTGGGCCTCCGCCGGGTTGACGCGATAGAACATCCACAATCCTATTCCGACCAGAAGAAAGAGCGTGAACTGAGCAAAAACAACGATTCCGCTGGCAAGCAGAGAAACCGTCGATTCTTTCTGATTGCGGGCCGCAAGAAGGCGCTGAACCAGAAGCTGATCGACGCCATGGCTGGCGGTATTGAGGAACATTCCACCGATGAGGCCGGCCCAAAATGTATAGGGCTTAAAAAAGTTCCAGGAGAAATCGAAAACCTGAAGCTTTCCCGCCTGAGAAGCAGCAGCGTGAACCGCCTGCCATCCTCCGGGAACGAGGTGGAGGAGCGTGACAAAACCAATCACGGTGCCGGTCACGTAAATCATAATCTGCACAACATCGGTCCAAATCACGGCCGCCAGTCCGCCCTCAAAGGTATAGAAGAGCGTCAGCAGGGTGATGATGGCGACCGAAGCGATATCCCCGGTGCCGAGAACCACGCCCACCACGATCGCGACCGCCCACACGCGAACTCCTTCGGCAACGGCCCTCGTCAAAAGGAAGACGAAAGCCGTGACTTTATGCAGCACACTGCCGAAGCGCCTCTCGATAAGCTGATACGCGGTATAGAACTCGCCACGGAAATATTGCGGAATAAGGAGAACACAGATCAATACCCGCCCCAGGGTAAAGCCCATTACCACCTGAAGGAAGCCTAGGTTGCCGTCGTAGGCGATGGAAGGAGTCCCAATAATGGTAAGCGTACTGGTCTCGGCGGCTACGATGGAAAGCATGATCGCCCACCAGGGAATCTTTCGATCCGCCAGAAAGTAGTCGCGCAGCGACCGGTTCGCCTTACGAAAACGCAGACCAAAAAGCGTGATGCAGACCAGATAAACAGCGATGATTGAGATGTCGATGGGGCCGAGTCGGACGGGGAGATTCACGGCAACATTATCGGTAAAAAAGCACTAAAGCGGAAACAAAAGTTATGGGAAGATTACAAAGACATGCCCTTCTATCTGGGAATCGACGCGGGAGGCACCAAAACCGATTGCGTCATTGGTAGCTTGACAAGCGGCAACGAGGTCGGTCGCGATGCGATCGATCTTGCTGGTGAAGCCCGGGGCAAGAGCAGCAAAGTTTCCCAAGTAGGAGAAACAGAGGCGCGGCGTACTTTGGAGGCGCTGATTCTCGAAGCCTGCGCATCGAGTAAGATTGCGCCGAAGGAGATAAGAGCCGCATGCATCGGCATCGCGGGCGCATCGCTTCCTGGCGTTGTTGTTTGGGCCAAGGAAGTCATTGGCAAGATTCTTTTCGGCTGCGAGGCTGCTCCGGCATGGATCCTCGTCAAAGGCGATCACGAGATTGCCCAACGCGCAGCCTTTGGAAAAGGACCTGGAGTAATAGTGGCGGCAGGCACAGGCTCAATCGCATACGGACGCAATGCGCAAGGCGAGGCAGCGCGCGTCGGCGGATGGGGCTCGGCAATTTCCGATGAAGGATCTGCTCACTGGATCGGGCGGGAAGCCGTGGCCGCAGCCGTGCGAAGCTACGATGCGGGAAGGCGCGACGGTCTTGTTTCGACGCTGGAACAACGGTGGAACGTACATTGCCCAAAAGAGATTGTTCAGCTGATCCATTCGACAGCGCCTCCTGACTTTGCAGGGTTGGCTGCCCTTGTTACAAAGCTTGCTGAAGAAGGAGAGGCATGCGCGCTAGCCATCACCGAAAGAGCAGGCTCCGACCTGGCGCGGCTGGGGATAACGGCGGCCGAACGTCTACGATTCGATGCGGAAGCGGCACACTTCGCCGTCGCCGGGGGTGTGTTTCGAGGCTCCTCTGCCGTCCGGCAATCCTTCCGCAAGTCTTTGCTCGAGATTTTTCCTCGGGCTGCGATTCGCCTCGATGTTGTGCGCCCCGCACTCGGAGCTGTATCGTTTGCGGCAGAGGCTAGAGAATAGGGATGAGCGAGCCTTCCGGAGCATCCTCGAAAGAACGAGCCATTTCCTCCGACACCGGACTGGAAAAGCTCATTCACGATCAGGCCCCTGAAACCCTGATCGCGGTTGCATCGGATTCCAGGCTTAATGAAGACTTGGCTCTTGCCCTGCTGAACCGCCGGGACCTCCCGCGACAGGCGCTAGAGGAGCTCAATAAGAATGGAGCCGTCGTCCGGCACCGCAGGGTCCGGTTGGCGATTGTGATGCATCCGCGCGCGCCCCGGCATGTTTCGATCCCTACGATCCGGCATCTTTATCCTTTCGAACTGATGCAGGTAGCAATGTTTCCCGCCGTGGCGGCGGACGTGAAGCGCGCCGCAGAAGAATCTCTGATCGGCAAACTGGGAACGGTCTCTCCCGGCGAACGCCTCACACTTGCTAAGCAAGGCTCGGGGCGAGTCGCGGCCATGCTATTGCTGGATAAAGAGCAGCGCATCATGCAAGCCGCACTCACGAATCCGCGAATGACGGAGCCGCTGCTGGTAAGGGCGCTTAAGGCAGATGCGGGAACCGAACTTTTGGCACCTGCCGTGTGCAATCACGCCAGGTGGGCAAGCCGTATCGAGATCAAGGCCGCGTTGCTGTGCAATGCACACACTCCTTTCGCTCGAGTTTTGCAATATGCTTCAGAATTACCTCTTCGCACGCTGAAGGATCTTCTGGTGAATGCGCGATTGCGCGGCAATGCACGATCGTCCATCAATGCCGCGCTTGCGCAACGGACTAAACTCTGACAGGCTGTCGGCCTACGCGATGCCTGCGATTTCAAACAACGGAAGCTGTCCGCTTGCGTGAGTAGCCTTTGGTCTGGGACTTGGGGATCGTAGGTATGTTTCCTACTAAAGATCGGAGATGTGCAATTCCGGTCGAGCTATTGAGACCGCGGGAAGGCATTCCGATGCGGCCTTGAACAAAGAGCTCTACCTGGCGTTCAAGCCTACTGCTTGCGCACTGTGGGCATTTGGGTTTTTGCCTGCCCTGGATGAAGCGTTCAAAACGGTGATCGCACTTTTTACATACGTATTCAAAGATCGGCATTTTTCACCTCGCGGACATTGCGATCGCGGCGGAGGGACCGCCGGCCACCGCGGCTTGGAACTGGCTGTCGCTGAGATGCAACGAACCATTGAGCTGCCTCAGCGTCTTGAAGAGAAAATAGGGGGTCTGGGGTAAGTTGTGTTTGCTCATGATCGCGTCATCGAGAAGCCATGTTAATTTCTGCAGTTTAATGGTTTCCGAGCAAAGCTTCCCTCCCCTCCACGTTAGTACACCAGCCTCATTCAGGCTGCTCGTAAGTTGGTTGAGATAGACGGCATTGTTGAGATATGGGATGTTCGGGTAAAGCAACTGGTTCTCTTCTGCGCGTCTTTGCCAGCTTTTCATCACTTCCAAAGCCCGGTTATACGGCCCGGCGGTTACCTCCAGGCGCAACATGGATCCTGAGTCGTCCAAAGGCTCACGATCAAATTGCCTTCGAATCTCCTCCGGAATTGAACCGATCAGTGGATGGCGCTCCAGCGGATTGACCACTGGCCAGGTGCCAAAGCTTTCCGTTTGAGGGTGAAGGCCATCGGTTTTGAT
>DATGIO010000047.1:0-35883 GCA_035295685.1 Candidatus Angelobacter sp. | reverse complement strand
CCAGCAGGCCTTTGACGTGGTTCTGCTCGACATGATCATGCCTGAGATAGATGGTGTTGGCATCTTGGCTGAAATCCGCCGCGACCCGATCTTGGCTAGTATGGCAGTCATTATGATCTCTGCTGTCGATGATATTTCCATGGTGGCAAGATGCATCGAAATGGGGGCCGACGATTATCTGCAGAAACCTTTTAATTCCGTTATCTTGACGGCGCGCATCCGCTCATCCATGGAGCGAAAGCGATTGCGGGATCTGGAGAAACAGCGGACCGAGCAACTGGAAAAGGCGCTTAGCGAGATTGAAAATCAAAAGCACATCGCTGAGGGGTTGTTGTGCAATATCCTGCCCAAGAAAGTGGCTGAGGAGCTGCGCGAAAAAGGTTCTGTCGATCCGATGTACTTTGAAGATGTAACCATCCTCTTCACGGATTTTGTAGGTTTCACACTCTCCACCGAAAAACTTCCCGCCGAAGATCTTGTACAGCTCCTGAATGAGTACTTCACGGCTTTCGACAATATTGTGACTTCTTATGGTATTGAAAAGCTCAAGACCGTTGGCGACTCCTATATGTGCGTTAGCGGCATGCCCACTCGCACTCCATCCCATCCGGTCGATGCGGTCATGGCGGCATGTGAAATGATCGACTATGTAAACCGCATGGCCGATTCTGGAAAGGGTGCCGGATGGCGGGTGCGCGTGGGTTTACATACGGGCCCTGTCATAGCCGGTGTGGTCGGTATTCACAAAATTGCATTTGATATATGGGGTGATTCTGTCAATCTGGCTTCCAGAATGGAATCCAGCGGTTCCCCAGGGCGCATTAATCTCTCCGAGCGCACCTACTCCCGCGTCAAAGACTTTTTTTCCTGTGAGCATCGTGGACGTGTAAAAACCAAGGAAGGGAGAGAGATGGACATGTATTTTATTGAAGCCGTCTCGCCCGCGCTTCTTGCCGATAAATCTACTTTACCGCCACCCGCGTTTCTTCGCCGATATAAATCATATTTCCAGAAAGAGCTATCCGCTTTTCCCGCCCATCTGGTAAAAACCGCTGATTGATTTTCTTCTATGGAAGCATTCGTGGGCTACAAATAGAACTCAAAGTGCTTGTTTCAGGGGAATAAAAGATCCCCTCCTCCCGTTCTAATTCATTGGAACGGGTTTTACTATTCGTCAGGAAAGCGGAGTAACGAGAAGGCTATGTTGTCTAATTCGGTAAGCCTCACCCTTGGGTTGCTGTTCATTTTAGTTGCCGCCGCCAATATATGGTTGGCGCTGCAGGCTTCTTCGCAATCACAAAAGAAAACCTCAGCCTCGCGGCTTTTGTATCTCCATCGGGTGGGTGGCTATCTTTTTGTGGCTCTGTTTTGCGTGATGGTCTATTTCATGTTCGGCCGGCTGAGTGAAACGGCGGGCGGTGCGTCCGCCTCGATCATGGTCCATCTAGTGTTGGCGTTGGTGCTCGTCCCGTTGGTGTTCATCAAAGTCTTGATGGCACGTTACTATAAGAATCACTATGGATTCTTGCTGCCCCTTGGGCTGACGATTTTCGTTGTTTCGTTCGTGTTGATTGCGGTCATGGGCGGCCCGTCTTTGGTGAGAAGAACAAACGTGCAAAATGTCTCCCTTGAGGCCATCCATCAGCCTTCAGTCCAAATCGATCTCAATCAGGCATCGGCCACAATGCAACAGCGATGCTCTCGCTGCCACAACCTGGACCGAGTCATTTCGGCGGTGAAAGATAGCCCAGGATGGCTCACGACGGTAAAGCGGATGCAAGCGCTTCCCGGATCGGGCATCTCGGATGATGATGCTGCTGTAATTGTTTCTTACCTTACATCTCAGGCGGTACCCAGCGGTCCGGATCCAGATGCTCACATGAAGGTTGCCAGGGCCCTGGTGGATCAGCGCTGTAGCCGCTGCCACAGCCTTGACCGGGTCTATAAGACCGAGCAGTCTCCACAGGACTGGCGCGCCACTGTCACTCGCATGGTGAGCTATGCTGCTGGAAGTCCAGGATCATTTCAGCCAGGCGAGGACGAGCAGATCATCAATTTTCTTTCTTCGACCCAGACGGCAGAGGCGGTTAGCCAGAGAAAAGCTCAGGTCGAAGCCGCCTCCTCATCCGGCAAGAGTCTTGTGGCTGCCAAGGCCCCCGCTCCTACTCCGGCGCCGGACTCCCCGAAACCACCCCGTTATCATGCTCCAACTATCATTTTCATCTCGCTTGTCGGCTTGAGTTCGTTGGCGCTGATCCTGCGCCGGCCTGGAGCGCGTACCGTTGCGGCATTGCGTGATGGGGGCGCCCCGGCCCGAGCTGGTTCCGCCTCCCCCTCTCCAAAGCCGCCGCAGGCGGGGAACTTCTTACTCCATTTAATCCGGATTACTCAACAAACGCCAGACTCGAAGACATTGCGCTTTGCGGTTGCCGATGGAGCGAAATTTACTGCTCGTGCGGGCCAGTTCTTCACTTTTTCCTTTCTTTTTAATGGAAAGAAAGTGGTGCGTTGTTATTCGATTTGCTCGTCTCCTGCCAGAACAGGCTATATAGAGATTACCCCCAAACGTGTGAAGGACGGATCTGCTTCTGTATTCCTCAATGATGTTGCATCGATTGGATTAACTGTGGAAGCCAGTGGTCCTCTGGGGCAGTTTTACTTTGATGAGAACGTGCATAAAAAAATCGTATTGATCGGGGCTGGAAGTGGAATTACCCCCCTCATTGCAATGCTGCGCTATATCGATGATATGGGGTTGTCAACCCGTGTGACGTTGCTCTATTGCGTTCGCACGGTTGATGACATTATGTTCCGTGCGGAATTCGAAGAGCTGCGGGGAAAGATAGGCGGCTTTCAATATCATGTCTCGCTGTCACAGCCTAGCCCTGACTGGACAGGATGGGCGGGACATATCAGCCAGAAATTCATAGCGGGCAACCTTCAGGATGTGCAGGAGCAGGATTTCTTTTTATGCGGGCCGCCGCCATTTATGCAGTCCACACGCAACATCCTCATCGGCATGGGCGTGGAACCACGTCGTATAAATCAGG
The DNA here is from genome assembly GCA_035295685.1 of Candidatus Angelobacter sp. Taxonomy (GTDB): domain Bacteria; phylum Acidobacteriota; class Terriglobia; order Terriglobales; family Acidobacteriaceae; genus Angelobacter. The sequence continues at coordinate 32,833 of DATGIO010000047.1, read as the reverse complement.
AGAGCTTTGGCGCCGCGGTACCGCCCTCAAGCGAACGAAGCCTGCCAACCGAAGAAAAAGGGCATAGTGTGGAGTTCGTTCGCTCAGGAAAGAGTCTCATCGTGCGGCAGGGCCAATCGGTGCTGGAAGCTGCCGAAGGATCCGGCGTGGCCATTCCTTATTCATGCCGGCAAGGGCAGTGCGGGACCTGCAAGACGAGGGTAGTCGAAGGTACGGTGGTCATGGATACGGAGCAAGGGCTTGATCCGAGCCTCAAGGAACGCGGTTTTGTCTTGCTTTGTGTTGGACATCCCGAGGGACCGGTAAAGCTTGATGCTTAACTCCGTGTCCGGAGGCGTGGCTATCGGGCCCTCGGGATTAGATTGATCAACGATATACCCGATCTCGGGGAGCTTCTAAGCTTCTACTGTGGCGATCAGCCGCAGAAAGCTTGGCCGGTCCAAAGATAGGAGATTAACCGGCTTAGGCAACGTTGCTTTCTGTTGGTTGAGAGGAGGTTAGCGTTGGCCGAGGTGCGCAAACCAGCGCTTCTATCTGGGAAAACAGATCCCGTCTTCGCCGCAATCCCATTTTTGAAAAAATGTTAGAGACATGAAACTTAACTGTGCCTGCCTGAACATTGAGCAGATTAGCGATCTCTTTGTTGGAGAGGCGCAAGCACATTAGCTCAAGGATCTCTATTTGTCTTGCTGAGAACTGCACATTTTGCAATTTCTTGAGATCTTCTTCAGAGGACGCGCGACAGATCGACTCCTCTTTTGCAGAGAGTGTTTTGATAGCGCGCATTACCACGAAGGCGAGTTGTTGCAAGTCATGATATTCGACGATCCCCATGACCCAGCGTTGAAACATTCGGTGAACCCGATCCCCGAATTCACGATCCGAGATAACAATTAGATTGGAATTGGGAAAGCTGGCCTTCAATTTAATGCCCCACGACATTAATGCGGATGCAATCGTGGAGCGATCTAAAATGAGAAGGCATTGATTGGCGTCAATTGGCCGCTCGCCGCTTAACGAATTGGTGTCAATCGTCTTGACGGTTACTGTTGGTCCGTTGTTGAAAAGCCCACGAATATATTGGGCAGCTAAATAGTTGCTTTCAACAATATAGATGCGGCAGTCGTTGGTGTTCATTCGCAAACAACCCCCTGAGCGATGGACCGGTCCGACGCACCAGTCGATGGGATTTGGCAATAAACAGGAGCAAAAACAGCAGCAAGAACAACACAGACTGGACAAACGATGCTTTTCTTTCCTCTTTGGCGGGCTTTTATAGCATCCCTTTTAGACTTCAGCGAGGAGGTGGACGTCGGCTCTTAAAACAAGGCCTCCCCGTTGAATGACCAACGTTAACAACCCTTGATATTCATTTTTTATTTCCTAAATTTAGAAAATATTTTATGGGTAAACTTCCAGTTATTCATACATTTGAATGCCTATAGCCAAAAGCAATGATTCATGAATGAAATCTAATTTACTCCTAGACAATCTCTCTGAAAACCGTCTTATTCTCAGATTGTGATGAGCTCTTCTCGATAGCCGTCGTTGTTTATCAAAAACTATGAATGAATTTTTAAGTTTGCTTTTAGCCTTTTTGTTGCGAAACCTGGCTGTTTTTTTTGAACTCCGGCAACCTGCATTCATATATTCTGAGGTGCGTCGGGAGACAAAATTTTTTCGCAATCCCAGGCCTGAGGGGCAGCTGGGAATAGCGCCGTTTTCGCAGGCTGGTCGTAATCTGTACCGTACGCTGCCCTGTAACAGTCCGGTCTTGAGAGGGACGGCCCGGTAAATTCACTCTCTGAACTAGCGGGGCATGACAATGATCCTGGATTGGCAGACAAGTGAATGTCTTGTACCACTCGCATGAGACAGCCGAGAATCTTTGGGAAAAACTAAGCCCGAACGACACATTTCTTCTGTTTATTATAAATTTCCTATGTTGAAAGTTGAGGCCTTGGCGCTGTGATTGAGCTTGCCCCTTCGATTCTATCCGCGGATTTTGCACGTCTCGCAGATGAAGTTCAAGCGGTTGCGGCAGGCGGCGCGACCCTCCTGCATGTTGATGTGATGGATGGCCATTTCGTGCCAAATATCACCATTGGTATGCCGGTCGTCGCGGCGTTGCGCAAGGTGACCCGTTTACCGCTGGATGTTCACTTGATGATCCAGAATCCTGATCGTTACATTTCTGCATTTGCCGACTCCGGCGCCGATTGGATCTCGGTGCACCAGGAAGCTTGTGTTCATCTGGATCGGACCTTGCACCAAATACGGGAGCTTGGCGTGAAGGCGGGCGCAGTCATTAATCCAGCCACGCCGGTCAGTACGCTGGAAGAAGTGCTCCCCATAGTGGACCATGTTCTTATTATGTCGGTGAATCCCGGATTTGGAGGCCAGAAATTCATTCCGTCTACTTTGGACAAAGTCCGCAAGTTGGCGACGATGAGGGCTTCCCTGCAGGTAGGCTTTCGTATTGAAATCGATGGTGGAATCGGTCCAGATAACGTCGCTGATGTCGTTAGCGCTGGAGTGGAAGTGCTGGTAGCCGGAAGCGCCATATTTGGACGGCAAAGCCCAAAGACCGATACTCAGCAGATGCTGTCCGCGGCTCTCAAAGGAGCGGTGCAAAGGCAAAGAGTCGGAGCCTAGAAGCCTGTGGCGTAGGTAGCTGGCTTGCGGCACTGCCAGCTTGCTTGGGGGCCGCAAAGTGAAAATCGGCTCTGTTCGAGCCGATTTCGATCTTTCCAGTAAGAATACGGAACCAATCCATGAATCAAAAGGGGTAGACGGCTGCATGCTCCATTACCCCTCGTGTATCGATCCCTCTGTTGGCCAAAAATCGGCGCGGCTGCTGGATATACCACAGCCTGAAAGACGGTGGGTTTAAACCAGATACGAAGAGCCTGAGCTTCAAGTCTATACTTTATTCTGAAGTAATCCTTCGATCTTCTCCAGCAGCCGGTTGAGTTCAATAGGCTTAGTATCAAAATCGTCGCATCCGGCCTGTAGAGCGATTTCGCGGTCAGTAGACATGGCATGTGCGGTGAGGGCGATGACTGGAATCATTTTCGTATTGGGATCCGCTTTCAGGTTCTTGGTTGCATCCCATCCAGTCATCACCGGCAGACTCATGTCCATCAGGATCAAATCGGGAGACTCCGATTGAGCCATAGTTACTCCTTGTAAACCGTCCGTCGCGAGAACAACTTGGTAGCCTTTACGCGTCAATCTTCGTGAAAGCATGTCGCTATTCATGTCGTTATCTTCAACCAGTAATATCTTAGGCATGGACTCCTCTTCCTGGATCTTGTTGATTGCACTGCCCGACTATGTCCTGAATCAAATCTGCCAAATCCGAAGATTTCTTTTCAAGTAAGCCAACAACATTCATATTCAGCAACCGGCGCTCCGTTTCCGTTAGGTCCTTGGATGTGATAACTACCACCGGAATGTCTCGCCATTGCGGAGATTTACGTATCTCATGCAAAAATGTAATTCCATCCATTTCAGGCATCATGAGATCGAGAAGGATCAACTCAGGGATTCGCCCGGTAGATAGCAAGGCTAACGCTTCAAGGCCATTTCCCGCTTGATGCACTTCCCACCCTAGCTCGCCCAGGATCCGTGCAACGAGGCTACGATTGACCTCATCATCATCCACAACAAGGAGTCCATGCGAATCTGAGCCATGGCCCCCAGGCTTATCCAAATATTTGGACACCAGAGCCGATAGTTGCGCTCGGTCGGCGGGCTTGACCATATATTCAGAAACACCGATCGATGTCTCTTTGCTCTTTTGGTCCATCATAGAAAGTATGACCACAGGAATATTTGCGAGTACTGGATCCTCCTTAAGCGTGGAAAGTACTTGCCACCCATCCATATCCTGTAGGAGGATATCGAGAGTAATCAAATCCGGTTTGATCTCGCGGGCCTTCTTTAGTCCCTCCTCGCCACTTGACGCACACACAACGCGGACATCCTTGGCGGCTAACTCGCGCTGCATGATTTCACGCGTAGCAGGGTCATCGTCGATCACGAGAATTGTGCCGAGAGGCTGGCCGTTAGCGCCCTTGGTTTTTGATTCGGCGTGGGCTCGGACCTGGTTAGGCAAAGATACCATTCTTGGAATTGCCACCGTGAAGGTTGTACCTTTTCCAAACTCGCTTTCTACTGTGATATCGCCACCCATCATGCGGGCAAAATGGCGGCTGATCGCTAGGCCAAGCCCTGTTCCCCCATATTTGCTGGTGGTCGAGCTATCGGCCTGCTCAAATGCCTGAAATAACTTACCGCATTGTTCAGGGGTCATCCCAATGCCCGTATCACTCACCTTAAAGAGAACCCAATCGACATCCTGTCTTTTCTCGCCTTGCAAATCGAGGGTTATGGTGCCGTTCTTAGTGAATTTCGAAGCGTTGCTGATGAGATTAAAGAGGATCTGGCGTATCTTGACCAAATCGGCGACCATTGGACCGGCAACATGATTATGGTGATAACCCAGCTCATTCTGATTCTGGGAAACCAGGGGCTGGACGATCGTCAGCGTATCGCTGATCAGCTTATCGACAGTGAAGGTCTCCAGGTACAACTCCATTTTTCCCGCTTCGATTTTCGAAATATCGAGAATCGAGTTAATCAGTGAAAGAAGATGCTTGCCGGCCGAACGGATTTTCTTCAAGTCCACGCCGAGATCTTCATCGCCTTCGTCCTCAGCTTGGTCTACCAGCATTTCGCTGTAACCGATAATTGCGTTGAGCGGGGTGCGCAGTTCATGGCTCATGCGTGCGAGAAAATCGCTTTTAGTCTTGTTGGCCTGCTCCGCCGCATCCTTCTCAGCGCTTTTGCGTTCGCGCTCCGTTATTTCCGTGGCAAGGCTTCCTACTAGAAAGCTGTGTTCGAGCGCTAGGCTCGTTTGAACTCCCGCGACATGCAACAGCTCCAGCTCTGTTCGGCTGTAAGGCTCATCATATGCTCTTGATCCCAGGCTGATGATGCCGAGCAGGCGGTTGTCGCGTACGAGCGGCAAGACTACCTCTGATTTCAGCGTCCGTAAGACTTCGCGGTCTTCCCTATAGAGGCGATGTACCCAAGAATTGAGATCATCGAAATAAACAAGTTGTGGTTGGTTGCATTCAACCAGGTACTCAACTGCCGAACTCCTTATCGGAAGAACGGGGAAATTTCCGGCTAATGTCTCTGCCGGATAGGAAACTCGAAATCCCAGCTCTGTTTCAAGCAGAACCAGAACATGAGACGGACGAAATGCCTCTTCAATGGGGGGCAAAATCGATTGGAAAAGGGAACTTGCCTCTTTGAAACTGGAGTTTGGTAAAACCTCATTTACGAAATTCAGTAAGGTTTGCTCGGTGCGGTAAGCTGCGCCAAATAAGCGGCGGTCCATCCATTCTCTGAATTGCTCTGTGCTTGTGATTTCAAACGCGACAATGATGCTTGCAAATCCCAATACTAGTGCAATTGGAATTCCAGACAAAGCTACAGTCACAAAAAGCAGAGTGATTAAGAAGAATCGCAAGATCCTGGCGCTACGTCGGGCAAAAGCATATTTTATGCTTTGCCGGAGCAGGGCTCGCGTATCCATCGCGCGCCTCACAACAATAACGTACGCGAGTGTGCACGGGAGGAGATCCACAAGCAGGATTGCAGGGATCGCGATGACGGTCGGTAGGCCCGATATGCCGCTGCCCTGAACTAGAGAACGCGCGATCAACACGAACAGGGGAGCGAGACTGATGGTAGCCCCGCGCCGCAGTGTCTTGAGACGCCGAACTACGTCTGGTCCGAAAGGTTCTCGCGTTCTAATAGAGAGTATGAACAGAAACAATAGGATTGAAAGAAGCCTTAGAATAGTCTGAAACTTTTGAAGGAATTGAAGCGCGGATTGCCAGTCGGCTACTAGCTCCAGATGGTTCTGGGCAAGAACATCGTTGGTGGAGGCCACGCAGGCAATCAGCAATACGGGCGTAATAAAGAGCCATTTTATCCATGGCCGCTTTTGATCCCAGTGCATCCGCTCCGGGAAATACACACCAAGTAGAACGAGCCAAATACTGAATGTAACCGCTGCGAACGTGTGATATGCCTGAACGAAGGCGTGCCATGGGCCATTCCAGCCGGACAAATAGTAAATCTGAGAAAAACTCAACATTAATGCCAGGACGAGCCATGCTCGGAGGTCGCGTGGGCGTACCGCTACCAGGCCAAACCCCAGCAGCAGCGCTACTGCCGGAACGAAAAGCAAGGTCACAATGGCAAAAAGCCAATCTTGAAGTCGATAGGGCGAAGTTCGGAACGCTGCCAATTTCACATTGGCGTGGACTGTGGTTCCATCCGGACGCGAAGCTGCAACTTGCAGCAGATCGCCGGGGTGCGCTTTGGAGAGTGACTCCTGGATAACCGCATCGCCCGTAAACTCATGGCCATCAATACTAATCAGTTCATCACCGATTTCTAAATCGGCGTTCAGGGCTTCGCTGCGGGCGCTGCGAATGATCTTGCCGCTGGTGTATTCGAAAGGCGCGGCTACGCGAGTTGTAGGAGTGCGATAGAAATTGATTATATATTTCGCATAGACCCATTGGATCGAGAACGAAATGGCTCCCAGGGTGAAGAGTATGCTGTATGCGGCGATGAGCCGTCTGCGTTGAACGGCGTGCGTGGCCATAATTGCCTGCTTTTCCTATCAGAACCTATTCGCGGGTAGTGTATTCGAGATATCGGCATATATCTCGCGCATTTGCGAGTCCTGCCCAATTTTGATGAAAATGTCCAGTTTCTAAGCGGCGACAGCCGTGAAAGTATGTCATCGGTGGAGAATGCCATGAAAAAGGCTTACATAGTGGTTGCTATATTTCTATTCGTACTCGTCGCCTCCTCTATCCTCATTCACCCTTATGGGCATGTTAAAGCGGCTAAGGCGCAGAAGCCCTTTTTGCAAGGAGCGCAGATTGAATCGCCAGTTTTCAATATTCTGCAAAATTCATGCCGCAACTGCCACTCCGATGAAACGGTCTGGCCATGGTACAGCTATGTGGCGCCAGTGGAGTGGCTAGTCGAAAGGGATGTGCGAGATGCTCGTGGCTATTTCAACATGTCCCATTGGGATGAATATACCCCGCAGCAGCGAACGCAGATTCTTGCCGAGGTGTCCTCGATGATTCGAAACCAAAAAATGCCGCTTCGCAGATATCTGTTTATGCACCCGGGCGCAAAGCTGAGTGCCGAAGATGTAAAGCTCATCGATCAATGGGGCCATAAAGAACGGAAGCGCGTCAAATCTGAGAGTGACCATCGGCAGGAAATTCCAGTAGAGATGTCTCCGATGTAAAATACGTGGTCAATCTTGTTTTGTAGAGTCTAGGCCACTTAGCAGCGATTCTGTTAGTGTAATGATGGCGAATCCTACGTGCGGCGACGATTTGGATAGATTGCCATGGATAGAAATGATATCCCCGCTTGTCAGGCTGATTGATCAACACCGGCCGTGTCGGAGCTTTTGTTGTATTGGCTCCACAAAATCCCGCAGGACGAAAGAATCTCTAACTCGGTCTCGACTGAGCCGGGGAACGGCCAATCCAAAAAATCAAGCCTCGAAAATATTTGCCGAATCTACACTTCTTGATAAAGCCCGGTAGGCTCGGTTCATCAAGATCCTGGCGCGAAATGACAGGCCGAAGCAATCATGCCCAAAGCGATCATACTTCAATTTACAAGCCTTGATGCGACAGCGTGCTACGCTTGACCTGAATTTATGAGGAAACGGCGCGTCTGTTTCGTCGACCCTACGGCGATTCTCAGCGTCGAATCCGTACTAAACAAATCGCCGGGATCGCTTACTAATCCTTCAATTTGGGAAAATAAATCCCTTCGCCTCCGAAGTCCCAGTTTGGAAAAAATATTTGAAACGTGAAATTTGACGGTACCAGCCTGGATCTTCAATATGCCGGCAATTTCCTTGTTGGAAAGGCGCAGGCACAGTAACTCGAGTATCTCCATCTCTCGGCGGGAGAACTGAGTATTTTGCAGCAAATCAAACCTGCTTCCGAGTGATATCTGAAGTCCTGTTTCCCTCTTCTCGGAGAGAGCCGTCATTGCTCGAAGCGCCACAAAAGGAAGTTGTTGCAGATCGGTATAGTCGATGACTCCGACAACCCACCGTCGAAACATTTGATGGACCCGAGTTCCGAATTCGCGATCGGCTATGACGATGATATCGGAATTTGGAAATATCGCCCTGAGCCTTACCCCCGATGTCAGCAAGGCGGAGGAAATAGTAGTGCGATCCACAATTAATAAGCATTGATTTAGATCGATCGGTTTACTACGGTCAAGAGTTCTGCTGTCAATGATTTTGATATTTGTGACTGATCCGTTACTCAGCAATCCATGAATAAGCTGGGCAGCCAGATGGTTGGCTTCGACGATGTAGATAGGATGTTCATTGGCGTTCATGAGCGAACAAGGGCCTCCCGGAGTCATACAACTTTGCCGTCATCTTTTTGTAAGCTTTTTGTAAGGTGTTGAATGCCGAATTCGACGACTGGTGAAGGAATCGTCGTTCATGGGCTCGTTACTGCAAAGTAACCCGTAAATCGTATCGAGGGTATGGTGCCACAGATAGTCATAGATTGAAAAGGCAATTATGCTCTTTGGATATTTCGATAATTTATTACTGAAGAAGATCTATTCCTCGTTACTTGCCAACTCGGCATATTGTGCATTTATTCCAGCGAGCTTCAATTTCTGTCTATTGCTAATTCCATTTTGGGATAGATTAGAAAATGAGTGGCCGTTTTTGTTTAAAACCTAGCCTTTTTGGGGGCGCGATGCAGTGATCGGGCATTGTATTCTGGTGCGCGCTCAGGAAGTAAGTTTTAATTTCTGAGAGAAAAAGGAGCGAACCTTTGAGAATTCTAAATATGCACAGACTAAGGCCGATTGCCGCTGGAATCGCCTTCTGTTTGGCTTTATCCATTGGTGCCTTTGCGCAAAGGGACCCCGGTGTACGAGGTGGTTTGAAGAACGTGGGTGGAGGCTTGCAGGAGCAGGGCATTCCGATTCCACATCCACCACTCATTAGCCCTAACCCGAATCACCCTGATTTGGTCGTCAGTCAGAATGAGGCGTCCTTGTTCTTCGAAGGCGTCAAGCGCATGGCCCAGTTGGAATCGACCTGCGATACTTGTTCCGTGGCGCCCTTTGGTGTGGGTGACGGAAATCCTGTTGGTCCACCTTTCGTGCCGGCGGGCACGGAAATCGATCCCGATTTCCCCCAGACTCATACCAATTCCAACGGTCTAGGCACGCGGCACAATGCGGACAATTGCTTTGAGTGTCACGCGCAGCCCACATTGGGCGGGTCGGGCGGCTTTATTGCAGCGCATAAAGGCGATGTAGCCCAGAACCCTCAATTTGATCTGGTTCCCCACCGCTTTGGGCGGAAGAACGTGGTGCCTGCCTTCGAACTACAGTTTGGCCCCATTCGCGAAGCTCGCTTCAAGTTCAACCCTGATGGCACCCGCGACGGCGGAGTTCATGCGCTCTGGACCATTCTCGGCGATATCGAGGATATACCCAATCCGAACTGCGACGCGGTTCAGCCGGATTTTGCGCACGAGTTGGCCAATAACAATGTCTCTTTCCGTATTCCCTTGCAGCTCTTGGGCCTGGGACTGATTGAATCAATTGAAGACCGCGAAATCCTCGCGCATCAAGCTGCCACCGCGCAGCAGCGTGCGGCCCTGGGCATTGGAGGCCACCCTAACCGCAGCGACAATGACGGCACCATTAACCGCTTCGGATGGAAGGCACAGAACAAGTCCCTGGCGATCTTTGCTGGAGAAGCCTACAACGTAGAAATGGGCGTGAGCAACGATGTATTCCCTAATGCTCGCGACGAAAACCCAAATTGCGCAAAAGGTAAGCCGGCGCCGAACGACATCAATCGAGTCGATCCGACGGATGCAGAGAACCACGCTTTCAATAATCCACTCCACGAATTGCCCGATTGGCAGGAGTTCGCGATCACCATGCGGTTCACGGATGGTCCTCAACCCGCGGCCAATCCAAGCCAGAGCGCACAGAGAGGCCGGCAAGTGTTTTCGCAGATTGGATGCGTCTTATGCCATACCGCGACGATGCAAACTGGTGGCGCAAATGGAATCGGTGGTCCGTTCAACAGCCCGGTTTTGGTGGACAGGCCGGTTAACCTGTTCTCCGATTTGCTCCTCCATCACATGGGCCCGGGGCTAGCAGATGACATCGTTCAGGGCGCTGCTGGGCCGGACGAGTTTCGCAGCACACCCCTCTGGGGCGTTGGCCAGCGAATCTTCTTCCTTCACGATGGCCGCACGAGCGACCTTCTGCAGGCCATTCTGTTTCACGAATCTGGTGATAGCGGTGGCTACAGTCAATTCGGGCCTTCTGAGGCGAACGGAGTGATTCGCAACTTCCGTGCGTTGAACTCAAATGATCAGCAGGCAGTCCTGGATTTCCTACGCTCACTCTAAGAAACCCGCGGTCCCGGGTAAGACACCTGGGACCGTGTTGTTCCCGTTCTATGTGTCATAACTGTGGGCGCTCCGCGTTTTGATTTGGGCGACACTGAAGAGCACCGGAATCTACACAAGAGCAAATCGTAGAAAGCCAATAATACTTAGTTTGACAGGGCACGTTGCTCAGGCCTCCTTAATGGTGGCTCGCAGATCAATGGAATATGGAATAAAGCGGCGGCTTACCAGTTATGTACCGCGAGGGTAATAACATAATCATCGATTCACCTCTCGATAGATCGGCGTCGTCTTGTTTTGGGAGCGGCCCGGCATAAATCGGCGGTACTTTCGCTGAGACCCTCGAAGGGAGCAAAATATGCTGCTAAGAGTACGCGAGTTTGCTATTCGTAGATGGAGTGTTCTAGTGCTAATGGCGATTGTGTCAGCTATGGTCTTGGCGGGCGCAAAATCGCAAGCACAGAATGAACAAGCAAAGAATGAAAGTGCCCCTGGCAAGTTTGTGGGGACCACAGCCGCGACCGCTGCGCCGCCTCAGGTATTGATCGACAATTTTGTGTTCAATCCCACCACCCTCACCGTGAAAGTGGGAACGACAGTCGCGTGGATCAACCATGATGATATTCCCCATACTGTCGACAGTACCGAAAAGAAATTCAAATCCGATGCGCTGGATACAAACGGAAAATTTGAATTTCGCTTCACCGAAGCGGGAGAATATCCCTTCTTTTGTCGTCTTCATCCGAAGATGACGGGCAAGATTGTCGTCCAGCCCTAGCGAGTGATTTCCAGGTTGGGTGAGTACTTCTCTTCAGTAGGAAAGCAAACCTCGGCAGGCTGTTTTGGAGTAGTTGGACCGAGCGCGAACCAGCGCGGCAGCGTGGGTACCACCCGCGTCGTTTCGCGGGAGCGCTTGTTCCACAGGGGAGTCGAATGAACGAAATGTTGACCATTTGTGGCGTGTCGAGAATTGGTCTCACGGCTCGCGTGGTCCTTCGGTTCCTCGATAATCAGGCTTGACGACGATGCTGGTGCAACTGTGGAAGAGGGGCTCTTCAGGCCCGTTAAGGGCGCACTAAATTTTATGCCTTGGAGCACATGTGAGAACCTTTTGTTCTGATTTGTGCTCCAAGGCATCTCACTCGGCGTTTTCCGCCCAGGCTTGGCTCCAACTCCCCTCACATAAGGGGCTATCAAAGCTTTTCACGCGATTGCCCTAGTCTGTGCCATTTGCGCTGAGCGTGGTTTGTTCGAAAGCCCTAAAATGCTCAATCTGCGATTCCTTGATTAGCAATTCAGTGTAAGACAGCCTGCGACCATGGCCCCGCGCTCCTTCTTGAGTTCTTTTTTCGCCCTCAATCCGATCAGATGGGCGAGCAGCATGTGACTGCGAACTTCTGTCCGATAGACATTTGCCCGTGAGGCTTGGTGCCGTTTTGCAAATCGGATTTGCGCAGGTCGGCACAAATTTCATCGATGATCAGATCTACCGTTAGCGTAGTGAGCCGCAGCTTCAAAGGTAAGTATCCGGGCACTGGTGGAGAAGTCACGGAGAAACAGTTTATCTCCTCAACGTTGTCTCCGCTGAAGGGCGTTCTGCGTTGGTTGTGCAGATGAGCGCTTCCTTTCGCCCCGCTGCGAATGCATGACACCAAGCCGACCAAGGTGTCGAGCGGCTGGCCTTGCGTGATATCGATTCTGGGCGCAGGTATCGGCAAGCCTTTTTGAGGTTCCCCAGTGCTACTCCTTACTTTTGTATTCTTCGACGGAACCACGAAGAGGCCGAGTTGCGTTGTAGTCATGATTTCAAGATGCGCGCCGCGTATTGCAGCTTCTCAATCAGAAGATAAGGACACGATCACATCCGTGTCCACTGTCAAGAGCGGCAGGCTAAGCCTCTTCGAGACCGACCGGCTGTAAAGCTAGGAACCGCGCGCTCGATAGAAAGGAATGTCGCAAAGTATTACATGGCGGGAGTACGGGACGACTATCGAATCGCCATAGAACACCGGCGGCAATTATTTCGATGCGCGTAGCATCAACATGGCCGTCTATATGAGACTTTAGGGCGCTGCGTTACGCGAAAGACTCACAACAAGTGGCAAGATCTTTTGACGAGCATATATTTTCACTTGACTCCTTTCCTGCTCGGGAGAGTATTTTGCTTCAGCCGGACTTTCGAACTGAGGTCTAATCAGGAGAAAATAAACGGCTCAGTTGCAGTTCTGTCCAAGAAAAGAAGGGAATGGCATGCCTTCTGAAAATCCCGAAGCTTGATTTTGGACCTGGCCACAGTATAAGAACTTCCAAGCGAGTCCTTGCCGTGGAGCCGAAAAAACAATAACCTTCTGCCAAGGCGGCCGTCTATCAAGAAGCAAGTCCGAACTGGAGAGCAAACATGCCGAACATTCGACTATCGATGCTCGCACTTTGCTTCACGCTTGCCGCTGCAACGTTGTTGGCACAAAAGCCCCACATCCTCACTTCAGACAGCGTCGTCCTTACGCTACCGCTTGCGCCCGGAGAAGCTCCGCTCAAGGTAACACTTGCCCAGATGATGGCCATCTACAAGGAACCGGGTTTCAGCATTGCTGTCATCGATCACAATCGAGTCTCCTGGGCCAGAGGCTTTGGCGTTACCGCGGCTGGCGGTAGCATTCCTGTCACCCCGGGTACGCTCTTTCAAGCGGCCTCGATCAGCAAGCCTGTTACCGCGGCCGGTCTCCTCTGGCTTGTCCAGCACGGTAAGCTCTCGCTCGATGAAGATGTGAACCTCAAGCTCAAGTCCTGGAAGGTGCCCGACAACCAGTTCACTTCTTCACAGAAGGTTACGCTGCGCCGCCTGTTGAGCCACAACGCCGGCCTTAACGTCCACGGCTTTGACGGTTATGCGCAAGGCCTACCGTTACCCACCACAGAGCAAACGCTTGACGGGCTCCCGCCTGCGAATAATCCGCCTATTCGCGTCACCGCCATTCCGGGCACGGAGTGTAACTACTCCGGCGGAGGCTATACCATCGCAGGCCTGCTGACGAGAGACATCTCCGGCCAGTCCTTTGAAGATTTCATGCGCCAGCACGTTCTTCTGCCCGCTGGTATGATGGACAGCACTTTCCAGCAGCATGTTCCGCCAAAGCTTGCCGCACGAGTTGCCACCGGCACGCTGCGAAACGGTGAACCGCTTCCGGATAAGTGGCATCTCTTTCCGGAGTTGGCTCCGGACGGACTGTGGTCCACACCCACCGATCTCGCGAAATTCGCGATTGAGATTGCACTCTCCAAACACGGTGGCGCGAATCACATCCTCTTCCCGCCCACCGTGCGGGAGATGCTTACAGTGCAGTGCCATGACGACCCCGATGGACAGGGTGGCACGGGACTGGGCTTTGCTCTTGGCTACCAGCATCACCCCGAAATCTTTTTCCATAACGGTAGCAATATTGGCTTCCAATCGATCCTGATGATGGACCCCGATGCCGGTTGGGGTTTCGCCCTAATGGGAAACTCCGACAACTTTCAATCCGTAGTTCGCCCAGTCCTTCAATTCCTCGCCCGGCTCAATGGGTGGGACATCCTATCGCATTCCCGCGACCTTGGCGAAGACTTGACCATCATTCGGGCCCTTAGAGGTGTGCAGGCCGCGCTGGATAGTTATGCGCGCGCGAAATCCAACGCCTTCGTTGGTCTCCGCCACGACGTGAATACTCTCAATAACTTCGGATACAGCCTGCTTGGAGAAAAGAGGTTTGCCGATGCCATTAGAGTGTTTCAGCTTAACGTTGCTGAGTATCCACAGGATGCCAATGCCTATGACAGCCTCGCGGAGGCGTACATGGATGCTGGTGAGCGGAAGTTTGCGATTGAGAGCTACGAGAAATCCCTTCAACTTAATCCAAAGAACGAAAACGCGACCGTCCAGCTGAAGAAGCTGCGTGCTGAATGACCAAGCTGGCGGATTTTCGGACCGAGTCGAAGCACCAGAAAACAAATAGCTGGCACCCCTAATGGTTCCCCAATAGATGTCCGAAGGGTTGTCGGAAAAGCACTGAATTGAAATGAGATATTTTCTGGCGGAGAGAGAGGGATTCGAACCCCCGATACCCGTGAGGGTATGCCTGCTTTCGAGGCAGGTGCCTTCAACCACTCGGCCATCTCTCCGGAGTGGGTTCTCCATTATTTTAACAGGTATGCCGGATTTCATCCTCAATCTGCCTTCCTCAATTCTCCTTCGTCAATCTCTTCCTCTTCTCGGTCGGGAATGCCTCGGATTCAGAAAACACCTTGCCCGCGTGCTGCCATGCTGACACGCCTCGTTTTCAATTGCTTCTTTGATTAGGGCATGATTAAGGAAGTCTCAGCATGAACGAGGGCCGTCAGACGTCGTCCCTATGGGACGTTCATGCTCTCCCAGTTCCTTAAGTAGTTCCTTCAGGGACATCGCCCTTTCACGGCGGTAACACGAATCTTGGAAGCTACGGGGAGCATGCTGTGCTTCCTTGTGTTTAAGAAGCTGTTCGGCACATAATGTGTTCTTCTTTTCTGCAGGCGGGTGGATGGCATGATGACGAACATCAATGGCAAAGCGTATGCCATGACTGCAATTACGCCGATGAAGCCTTGGAAGACGTGGATTGTCCGTGCCTTCTTTTTTATTCTTGGGCATATCAAGCCCCTTCAAAAGGACCTGGTCAATCTCTCGTTTATCCACTTTGCCCGATGGGTAATTATCCCCCGGCACAGATTTCCGAATCTCGAAAACCAGCCTAAAGAGGATCTCCGCTACGATTACATGCTGTTTTTCAGCAATTTCAACGGAACCTGGAACCAATATATCGATGCATTCTCGGCGGTCCTGAGCCGCGGTCTGAATTTGATCTGGATCTGGAGCGAGAAATTTCCCGGTTCAGTTCCGGTCACTCCTTTCAAGCAGTACATTGCCCGCTGCCAGTTTGACACCGATTACTACTACACGGCCTATCCCTACGCCACCACCAACGATGTAAAGGCGGCGCACCGGGTAGAGGATGCCGTAACGGCGTTTGCTGCCGAAAGCAAGAACCTTCCGCCGGATGAGTTCATGCGCGGCTATCAGCGGCTATTGGTCGCAGTGCAGGCCGATCTTGGCGAGACCGGCGAACCGCCGGTCGGCACCTAGGCGCGAACCAGGAGTTCGCCAACCCATACCGGACGAACGCTCAGAAAACAGCTCGGCGAAAGGAATCACGAGGAAAGACAATGGCGAATCAGAGCGGCAGCGTTTACGGGCTCACAGTTCTTTCACCGGTTCTCGACGATCCGGAGGCCGAGGTCTCTCACAACGTCGCCATCCGCAAATACCTCTCCACCTTACCTCGAGATGAGAGTAGTCCCTTTTCAAAGGTCTCCAGCACGCACATGGCTCGGTTGGTCGTTATGGAGGACGTGGTTTTTGTCGGTCACCCTGCACATGAAGAGCACCTGAAATCGCAGTACCTGGTTTTCGAGAGCAACTTCGATGGCGACCTCGACACCTATTTAACACGCATGGCGCAAGAGATTCCCGACGCGGTGGAATCGGTCTGGAGCCATTGCGTTGGATATCCGGGCTTGAAGAATGTGCGCGCCTTCGTTGCCTATATCAAGCGCTGCCAGCTTACAACCACGTTTTATTTTGCCGATGTGAATAACAAGACCGTCCAGCAGACCTTGCGCGCGTTGCAGATTCAATCCGGCTTGGCGCGGTTTATCGAGCTGAACCAGGGAAAGCCTCCATCAGAGATTCAATCGGCCTTCGCTGAATTCTGGAACTCCGTAGAAACCGCCTCGCCTCTTGCTCCCGGAGCAAAAGGCGTCGGTGAACTGCCATGCTTTGCCGCCGGAAGGGCGGCGGGCAGCGAAGGCGGCGACTAGAAGGAACGATATGAGCAAAACGGCAGCAAGCAGCTTCAGTCGGCTTGACGAAACCGACATCCAAGGATTCGTGTTGCGTGGCTACACCTTTCCGGTCGCCCGTTACCTATTTCTCGAGATCACCGATGCAGACAAGGCGCAAAGGCTCATTGGCTCCCTGATTGACCAGATAACGACCGGCGAGCATTGGGACCAGGGGAAGCCCGATTCCACCTTGAATATCGCCTTTACCTATAAGGGCCTGACCAAGCTGGACCTGCCAGATGCTACGTTACTGAGCTTCCCGGTGGAGTTTTTTCAAGGCATGAAAGCCCGGGCAGGGATTTTGTGCGATACGGGCAAGAACGCCTCGGAGCACTGGGACCCAATCTGGCACGAAGAGCGCGCCCATGTTTGGCTTGGCGTTTATGCGCAGTCTTTCGAAATCCTGCTATCCCGCTGTGCAACCCTCCAGCAAGCGATCGACAGCAGCGGCGGAGCCCGAGTGATCGGTGCGCAGGACGCGGGAGCAATCGTATTCAATGGCAAGCCATCGTCGAAGGAGCACTTTGGCTATACCGATGGCTTCGGCAATCCCGACTTTCTTGGAGTAGATCGCGACACCCAGCCTGGGCAAGGCAAATTGATGCCCGATGGCACATGGGCTCCCCTCGCTACCGGGGAATTACTTCTCGGCTATGCCGACGAAGCCGGTGAGCTTCCCGTCGCGCCCGTTCCGCATATTCTTGCGAACAATGGCACGTTCATGGTCTATCGAAAGCTTCACCAGAATGTGAAGACCTTCCGTGATTATTTGGAGGAAAAGAGCAAAATCTATCCCGGCGGAAAGGAAAAATTGGCTGCGAAGTTCATTGGCCGCTGGCGCGATGGCACGCCCATCGAGCTTTCGCCCGACCGTGACGACCACAACCTTGCGCGCGATAAGCAGAGGAACGTGGCATTTACATACGGCGGCGATCTTGATGGGAAACGCTGCCCCGTTGGCGCACACATCCGTCGAACAAATCCGCGCGATGCATTCGGCTTCAATGGCGGCCTTATCAATCGCCGCCGCATCACCCGCCGCGGCCTCCCTTATGGAACGTATGTTCCCGAGGGAGAGCCGGTGACTGACGATGCCGAGCATGGCATCATCTTTATGGCTCTCAATGCCAGCCTCTTCCGCCAGTTTGAATTCGTCCAGCAGCAATGGATCGAATACGGCAACGATGCCCATCAAGGCAATGACAAAGACATGCTGATCGGGAACCATGGCGGCCGGGGACGATACATGATCCAGGGGACCGACGATGCTTTGAACCCGCCATTCATGTGTGGTGGCCTGCCAAACTTCGTGGAACTGCGCGGCGGAGATTACTTCTTCGTGCCGAGCATTACAGCCTTGCGACTCATAGCTGCGGGAGCCGTCGACCCGCGTTAAGGAACGTCAGTGGAATTTGCAGCGACTGCAATGATGGAAAACCTCAAGTCCGTGCTCGACCGTGTGGAATCCGAAGGCATTGCCGTGCTTCATGGAGCCGAGGCTTCGGCCATGGCATTTTTAGAGCAAGTCAAGCAGCACGCGATTCAATACCCCGAACCTATTTTCGCGATTCTGCGCCGCATACAGCCGATCTTATTCGTCAAGAACACCGCTTTGGTCACCCGTTATGAAGATGTTCAAGAGGTGCTGTCCCGAGACCAGGTGTTTCAGGTTACTTATGGCGAGAAGATGAGGATCGTCACCGGCGGGAATGATTTCTTCCTCGGCATGCAAAATTCGCCGGCTTACGAGCGCGATACCGCCCACATGCGCACGGTCATGCGGCGTGAGGATCTGGACGGCATGATCGTTCCGTTTGTCGCCAAGACTGCCGGCGATCTGGTTTCCGCATCCGGTGGACGCCTTGACGTGGTGAAGCAGCTGAGTACGATTGTGCCTGCTCGGTGGGTAGCTTCTTATTTCGGGTGTGTTCCGCCCTCCGATGCCGAACTTGCCGCCTGGGGCACGGTGATTTTTCAATATCTGTTTACGGATCTCACGAATGATCCAGCGGTTGGAAGCGCCGCCCGGGACGCGGCTGCCAAGACTCGCGCATGGATCGACGCAACCATCACGAAGCGCAAGGCGGAACCTGGGCAGAAAGACGATGTTCTCGGACGCTGCTTGAAGCTTCAAAATATCGGCGTCTCCGGAATGGATGATCTTTCGATTCGCAACAACCTGCTTGGCCTTCTGGTGGGCGCTATTCCCACAACTTCAAAGTGCTGCGCCCAGGCTCTGGATGAACTACTCAAGCGTCCCGAGCAACTGAAGAAGGCGCAGGACGCGGCACAAGCGGGAGACTCTGCGTTAGTTTCGCGGTATGTATTCGAAGCTTTGCGGTTCAACCCAAACAATCCTGCATTGCTGCGCATTGCCGCCGAAGATTATCTCCTGGCCAAGGGATCCATCCACGAAAAACTAATTCCAAAAGGTGCTACGGTGGTGGCTGCGACGCAATCGGCAATGTTCGATGAGCGTATCGTGGACGCTCCCAATGACTTCAAAATCGATCGTCCGGCGCACATTTACATGCACTGGGGCTACGGCCTGCATACCTGTTTTGGTCAATATGTGAATCAGGTGCAGATACCAGGAATTCTTCAACCCTTGCTTGCTAGGAAGAACCTCCGGCGCGCCCCAGGAGATGCCGGCCAATTGGCATACAGCGGCCCCTTTCCTTCCAGCCTCGGGGTGGAGTTCGACAGTTAGCCGCGCGGAGCCGCCGGCGCCCCGCGTTAAGGGTTTGTGCGTTAACGATTTGTGCGTTAAGAATTTGTAAGCCCCAAAGACTTTGATCTTCATTGGCGGCCTTCGCGGGCCGCCTTTCTGCTTCCTGCCCTGCTCACTACCTGCCGGAAGACTTTAATATTCAGATAACACTCTATGTGCCATGGTGCTTTTGGGGCATCTTTAGGATACGAGTGTGTGACCAAATCGCCAGGCAAGGATTTTTGAATGAGATGGTCTTTTAGCGCGGCAATCATGCTTTTGTTTGCGGTAGCGGCCTTTTCCCAGGATGACCATATCCCGGCGCCACGGAAGAAGATAGCGCTCGTGCTCGAAGGTGGCGGCGCTTTGGGGCTTGCGCATGTAGGTGTGATCGATTGGTTCGAGAAGAATCGTATTCCCGTGGACTATGTTGCGGGCACCAGCATGGGCGGATTGATCGGCGGGCTATATGCAATGGGCAACAACCCGGAAGAGATTCATAAGATCGTTGCCGGGGTTGACTGGGATACCATCCTCACCGATCGCATCGATTACAGCGATCTTGCATTCCGTCGCAAGGAAGACAGGCGAGCCTATCCCAATAACCTTGAGTTTGGCATTCGAACCGGCATCCGCTTTCCTGAGGGATTCAATTCTGGGCACCAAGTGGGGCTCCTTCTAGATCGGCTTACGTTGCCGTATTCAAACCTCAAAAGTTTCGACGATCTTCCTATCCCCTTCCGCTGTGTGGGCGTCGATATGGCCAGCGATAAGGAGCACGTATTTAAAGATGGCTCATTGGGAAATGCGTTGCGCTCCACGATGTCCCTGCCTGGCATCTTCAGTCCCGTTCGCCAGCGAGATAACATCTATGTCGATGGCGGCTTGCTGAACAACTTGCCTGTCAATGTTGGCCGCGACATGGGCGCAGATATCGTGATCGCTGTGCACCTTCGGGTAAAGCCTCTCGATCCCCAGAAGCCGCTCTCATTATTCGGAGTGATGGCGCAGTCTATTTCTGTTGTGGTGGCCGCCAACGAGCTTCGCAGCATGGAGAAAGCGGATATTCTTGTCACCGTCGATCTCTCCGAGTTCTCGTCTTCCGAATATGAAAAATACGACCCTCTGATAGAGGCTGGCTTCAAGGCGGCCATGGAGAAGGCGAATGTTCTACAGGCTTATAGCCTCAGCCAGGAAGACTGGGCCCAATATGCAAGCGCAAGGGACACGCGCAAGGCGGGCCCGCCGCCGGTTCCGCAGTTTCTAACCGTGAACGCTGGAAACCCCAAACTGGCGGAGGAAATCCGCCACCGGCTTTCAAGCTATGCGGGTAAGCCATTTAACGAGCAGAAGCTTGAAACCGAGCTCGACCGAATCGTGGGCACCGGCAGGTTTGCGCGGCTCGGTTATCAACTCACGCAAGAAAACGGTCAGGTCGGACTATCCATCAAGGCCACAGAGAAAGACTACGCGACCGCCATCCTCAATCCCCTGATTACGATTGACGGCAGCGACTATCGCAACCCTCTTTTTGCCCTCGGAGCCAGGGCCACCGCATTTGACCTGGGACGCGTCGGTTCAGAGTGGAGAATCGATGCTGTTTTGGGATCGGAGTACGGCGTTACCTCGGAGTTTTACGACCCCGTCCAACCCTTTAGCCGATGGTTTTTTGCGCCTCGCGCTACTGCCGATACTGCGCCCTTTGACATCGATCAACGCGACATCCATCTTTCGGAATACCAGATTACGAAATATTCGGGAGCGATTGATCTGGGTGTAAATTTCCAGCGTAAAGCTCAATTGCGTGCCGGATATGAACTTGGCTCTCTGAAAGAAGCTCTTGTAATCGGCTCGCCGGTCTTGCCCTCGGTTTCCGGCCGGTATGGCATTACCTCGCTCAAGTTTTCCCTCGATACGCTGGATTCACCCATTGTGCCGCGCGATGGTACGGAGATCCTCTCAAACTTTGAATGGCACGATTCGGCTCCGGCGGCTTTGGAAGCCTTTCCCAGCACCGAAGCCCTTCTGACCGTATTTAAGAAGGTGAGCGTTCCGGGCTCCGTGTATCTGCGGGCATCAGGAGGCTCTACTTTTGGCTTTCAGGAGACTGGCCTACCCACCTTTTCGCTCGGTGGTCCGCAGCGGCTGGCGGCTTACGGCAGAAATGAGTTGCTCACCAACCAGTATTTACTGGGCCGCGTGGGTTATCTTCAGCGGATGTTTGGCCTGCCAACGCTGCTGGGAGGCAACGTATATTTCACAGGAGCGTATGAACTTGGCAAGGCTTATGGCGTTCCGGGAGCTTCACGCCTGCCTATGGATGGAGTTGCCGGAGTGATTCTTGAGACGGCTTTCGGACCCGTGTTCCTGGGCGGAAGTGTTGGCGATAGCGGGCACCAGAAGTTCTTCTTCCAGCTTGGAAAACTATTCTGAGTCCGCGCCTTTTTTGGTGGCCGAAAGGCGCAAGAGGCTTCGAAATCTCTCCGTCTGTTCCTGCTCCACGGGTGTATGCCACACGAACTCCACGCCGTAGTTATAGCCCCGCCTGTGGCGAACGACCCCCCGGACGCGAATTGGCTCGCTCACATAAGGAGGCGTCACCTCCACAAAAATCTCGTCGCCGGTGTGTAGCTCCGCCCCGGCAAAGATCAGGATTCCGCCCTCGCTGATGTCGCCGCCGCGCCCTGTCATGATCTTGGTGCTTTTTTCGTTGGCCATGATAAGGTGAATCGGCAAATTCAACTTCAGCCGCTCCCAGCGTCGGAGAACGGCGTTTTCCTGCCCGGCGCGTATACCAGCCTGCGTCACCATGGGAAAAGAATAACCTCGTTCATGATTCCCTTGAAGAGTAGAGAAGTTACCGAAGTACATTGGGTTGGCCCCGGAGATCGCATGATTCGTTTCTGGGCTACATGGTGGTGGCTCACACCCCAACCCCCCGTAAATCCGTTATCTCCTTAGATGTTTTCCAGCTTGCTCAGGCACAGGGTTTTGATACTATTGCCGCCCATGAGTTCCAACCAGTCTGTAGCCGTAACCTCCCCCGCTATTGCCCCCGAGAGAAATCTGGCCGCGCGAGCCACCGCTTGGTCCTTATTTGTATTGGTGGCCGTGAACATCCTGAATTTCTACGACCGGCAAGTGCCCGGTGCTCTGGCGGAGCCGGTACGGAAGGAATTTGGCCTTTCCGACACGCAACTTGGGCTGATTGGCACCATGTTCACCGTGGTTTACGCCCTCGTGGGTTTACCTCTGGGAAGATTGGCGGATCGTGGAAGCCGCAAGAAGATGCTCTCCTGGGGAATCGCTATTTGGGGCGGGCTTACAGCCTTGGGCGCTGCAGCCAGGAACTTCTCTATGCTGCTGTTCTCGCGCCTCGGTGTGGGTGTAGGGGAGGCGACATGCGCTCCAGCGGCCACCAGTTGGATTGGCGATCTATTTCCTGCGGAGCGCCGTTCGCGGCCTCTAGCATTATTCATGTTAGGCGTCCCGGTGGGTGGAGCGTTGAGTTTCTTCTTCAGCGGCCCGGTTGCCAAAGCTTATGGCTGGCGGGCGGCAACCGTACTTGCCGCAATCCCCGCGCTGATTCTAGTGCCGCTGGTGATGATGCTGAAAGAACCCGCTCGAGGAGCTTCTGAGGCGCATAACGAAGACGCCGGCTCCATCTGGCAGGTTCTGCAGATTCGAACATTCTGGTGGATCTTTGCTTCCGGCGCTCTTGTAAACTTCAACCTTTACGCCATCGGCACGTTTCTTCCTGCCTTTTTCTCCCGCATTCATAAGATGAATGTGTCGGAAGCATCTCTCACCACCGGCATAGTCTATGGAATCGGCGGAGTTCTAGGCGGGCTTGTCGCCGGTTTTTGGGGCGACTCAATCGTCCGCAAGCGCGCCGATGGCCGGATGCTCTCCGCCGCCCTTGCCGCGTTGTTCGCGGCGCCGCTGGCTTACTTCGGCATTCTGCAATCGCACGGCGCAATCTCTACCGCGCTGCCGCTGCTTACGGTGGCCTATGGCTTCCTCAATATGTACTACGGATTGGTCTATGCTTCCATCCAGGATCTGGTAGCTCCGGCTCAGCGTGGAACTACGATGGCCGTTTATTTCCTGGTGCAGTATCTCGGCGGAGCATCGTTTGGTCCTCTCTTGCTTGGAACGCTCAGTGATCACATGGCGCACAAGGCTGCTGTGGCTGCCGGATCGCAAGTCATTACGGAAGCCTCCAGGGCTACCGGGTTGCATCAGGCCATGTTTGTGATTCCGGTTTTGTCGCTCTGCCTCGCTGTAGTGCTGTGGGCAGGCTCACGTACCATCACCGCAGACGTGGAACGCCGCCGCGCCAGCGCGGCTTGACAAATTAAAGTAGAAAGGTTGTTCGCCTCTAGTAAGCGGCGAATCGCACCTTGGTGCATCATCGGTTCATAAGGCTGAGAGCTTTATTCGCACCGCAAAGCGATCATAGGATCGACCCGCATTGCCCGCCGAGCAGGCAAGTAGCAGGCTAAAACCGCCACCGCCAACAAGACGCCTACGCTGAGGGCCAGAGTCATGGGGTCGTGCGCCGTTACGCCATAAAGTTGGCTCTTGAGGAACCACGAAAATCCTAGCGCACCGGCCAGTCCGAAGCCGAGCCCGACACCGCCAAGTTTCATGCCTTCCAGCAGAATCATTCGCACGATAGAAGATTGCGACGCCCCCAATGCGGCTCGCACGCCCAACTCTCGTGTCCGGCTTGCTACTGAATAGGACATCACGCCGAAAACTCCGATCGCGGCCAGCAGAAGCGCGATTGCTCCAAAAGCGCTCACCAGCCATGTCCGAAACTTAGGTTGAGCCACGGATGCGTCAAGAACTTCCGGCATGGTCACAATGTCAGTAACGGGAAGGTCGTTATCCAAGCCGCGGACGATATCCCGAATCGCTGCAACCGTCGTCGCCGGCGGCGACGCGCTCTTGACCACCAGATTGCCGCCCCAGAACGGCGCTTGAGCGAAGGGCACATACATCATCGGTCCCGGTTCTTGAGTTAACTCCGTATTGCGCACGCCGCCCACAACGCCGACGATCTCGCGAACCACGTTTGAGTCGGGTGGAAATCCAAACATCAGCCGCTTGCCGATTGGATTCTCATCTTTAAAGTACACTCGGGCAAACGACTCGCTGATGATTGCAATCGGGTGCGCGTGGTCGGAATCCTCGCGGGCAAAATATCTTCCGTGCAATAGAGGAATTCCCATGACCTGAAAGTATTCCGGTGTCACGGAAACGTAATCGGCGGTAGTGGGAGTGCCGGCTGCTGGAGCGGCATGATCGGCGATGGTGAAGTTTAGGGCAATCTGCCCGTTGGCCAGAGGTACCGGAACCGCAAAAGCCGAGTCTTTCAACCCCGGCTGGGCTTGAATGCGCTCCAAAAGCGTTTCCGCAAACGTCTTCCATTGCTGAGGCGAAGAGTATCGATATCGGGGCAGGGAAACTTCGGCCTTGAGAATATTGGCGGGAGTGAATCCGGGATTCACCGATGTCATCGTCAGCAGGCTTCGCATCAGCAGTCCTGCGCCGACTACCAGGATTGTCGCCACACCTATTTCCGCGGCTGCCAGGAACCGGCGCAAACGTAGGCGTCCGCTGCCTGATCCCGAGTGGGCCGCGTTGTCTTTCAAGTTGAACTGCAAGTTGGAATCGGTCGTCAGGAAGGCGGGAATCAGCCCGAACAAGGCGGTGGCCATCAAGGAGATGAGCAAAGCGAAGCCCAGCACCGGAGCATCGATCTGCACATTGTGCATCGAAGGCAGATCGCGGGGCAGGAGCGCGGTAAGGGCATTGGCCCCCGAGTATGCCAGCATCAAACCGAGGGCTGCGCCAAGCAAGCCAAGCAGTGCGCTTTCGGTGAGCAGTTGGCGGATCATGCGTCCTCGTCTGGCGCCTAAAGCCTGCCGCAGAGCCATTTCTTTGGTGCGCGACGAGGTGCGCGCCAGGAGTAGGTTGGCGATGTTGACGCAGGCGAGCAGTAAAACAAGACCGACTGCCCCGAGCAAGATCAGCAGCGGAGTTCGAACGTCTTCCACAATCGCCGCCTGCATGGGAGCAATACGCAGCGCCCAGCCGCCGTTCTCCGCGGGAAATTCTTTTTCCATCCTTTGTCCAACGGCGCCCGCTTCTGCCTTGGCGCGAGCGAGCGTTACCCCAGGGTTCAGTCGGCCGACGGCCCGCAGCCAATGCTGGTTGCGGTTGGGAATCCAGGCGCTAAAGAGAGGATCGTGAACAATGGGAATCCAGATTTCTTGATGATCGCTGAACACAGGCACTTTGAAGCTTGCGGGCATGATTCCGACCACGGTGAAAGCTCGCTGATCCAGCATGATGGATTTGCCCACAAGCGTGGAATCGCCGCCGAACCGGGAGCGCCACAAACCTTCGCTCACCAGCGCGACCGGGGCAGAGCCTTTCTTTTCATCGCCCGAAAAAAAATAGCGGCCCAAGAGCGGTTTTGCGTTGAGCACGGGAAAAACTTCCGGGGTTACGACCACGGTCTTGACTAGAGCGGGGCTTCCCGATCCTGTGATTGTTAGATCATGGCGGTTGACTCCCCCGATGCTGGCAAAGATTCCGCTCTCTTGCAACTCAGTCAAATCCTGATAGGAACATCCACTGATAGGAATTCCTCGCTGCAAATTGTCCTCAAAACCAACGACCAGCTCTTCTGGATGCGTGTACGGTAGAGGCCGCAATAAGACGGCATAGATCACGCTGAAGATCGCGGTGTTGGCCCCAATGCCGAGGGCGAGTGTAAGAATGGTCACAGCGGCAAAGCCCGGAGCTTTGAGGAGCAGTCGTCCGCCAAAGCGTAGATCCTGAACAAGTGCCTCCCAAAAGCGCGCGCCTAGGCTCCCGCGGCACTCTTCTTTCACATGTTCGTATCCGCCGAACTCAATGCGAGCACGTCTTTCTGCCTCCTCGTGGGCCATGCCCGAGCGCTCCAGATCGGCGGCCCGATCACGGATATGGGACCGAAGCTCTTCTTCCATCTCCGCTTCCACGCGCGCCCGTCGAAAAATAGCGTTGGCGATCGTTTGCAGAAAGGCCAGCGATTTCATAATTCCTCCGGTTGCGTGCGTAGCGCGGCGGTGATTGCGGCCACCAGCCTGTCCCAGCCTTCGGTTTCTTCGCGCAGGCGCCGATGTCCGGCCGGCGTCAACTGATAGAACTTGGCTTTGCGGTTGTTCTCGGAAGTTCCCCAGCTTGCCTTGAGAAGCCCTTGGCGGACCAGCCGGAATAAAGCCGGATAGAGTGCGCCTTGCTCGATCAGAAGAGCTTGCTTGGAGATCTGCTCAATGCGCAAAAGGATTCCGTAGCCGTGCAGCGGACCGAGAGAGACTGCCTTCAAGATAAGCAGATCGAGAGTTCCAGGAAGAATTTGAGCGTGCTCGGGCATAGGCAGTAGATAGATTCCCTATAACTCATGCCTAAGATGATTAGGCATAGGATAATTACGAAAGATAGGCTTTCTCTCCTAAGCTGTCAAGGGGAAACGTGACGTTTCCCCTTGCCTTCAGCGGTTTGGAAGCCTCGTATCTGAACGTGAATCGATTTTTGTGATTGCTTCGTCGAGCGAGGAGCATTTCAAGAAGGCGCAACCACCCTATGGCGAATTCCTGCGATTGCCCTGACAAAACCTACCCTGTGGCGTTACCGCCAAGAGCCTAGAGAAGAGAGAAGAAAGGAGATAGCCCGGGTTCAACAAGCAGGATGTTGGCAATCTTCCTCTGCGACCTCTGGGTTCTTCCTCTGTGTCCTCCGTGGTAAAGATTTTGGTTTTTGCTTCCCTCAAAACGGACTTGGGTGGAAGTGAGTTTGGCCAAGCTATTTATTTTCTTCAGGCGGTCTTGCTTTCTTCGTGCACTGGCTGAATATTTGGACTGCCCGTGCCCACCAAACGCAACCTGGGCGGCTGTTCAAGGGCATGCAATAGCTCGCGGGCGATTTGGTCGTCAATTTCAGAGGCATTCGTAAGTTCGACCGGATACCGAACCACAATCTCCAGCCCCGACTGTGTAAGACGAAGCTGGCTTCTCGGTTTGGGCAGCTCTATTGGAACGTTGAGATTTCGTAGCATGGAGCGATGTTGTGCCTCAATGTGGTCGCGATAGCCCGCGTAAACATGCTCGACTACGCTCAAGATTCGTTTTTCCGCCAGGCCGTAGTCGGTATCGGGGAAAAGAGTCAAGGAAACTTCATGGGAGACAAAATTTGATCCTGGAATTTGCTTGAAGAAGCTGGCGGTCGGCTGAAAAACCACGGCGTTGGAAAATACCACGATGCGGCCGGTGGGCTGCCGGTCTGTGCCTGTTCCCCCTACCTCCATTAGGTGCAGCCGAATTAATCCGATGTCGAAAACGTCTCCAGTCACTCCGGAAATTTGTACGCGGTCTCCGACCCGCACGCCGTATTTGCCGATCAGGAAAAAATACCCGGCAATAGCCAGCAGCACGTTTTGCAATGCAACCGCGAGTCCGGCTGTCATCAGGCCGGCAAAGGTCGCAATCGAGCCAATCTCGCTGGCGAGTGCGAAAGCAGCCGTAATCCCAATGGCGCACCACAGGACGACGCGGCGCAGGAGCAGGAACTGGTAACGCCGCCGCACATCATGTACATACCGGAAGACCGCTCTCCGCCAGATTTCCGCAAGAGCAAAAATGAAAGCGGTTACCAGCCCAAATACCAGCAGCCGTAGAGAGAGCTTCCTCATGGTCGCGGCTGATTCGGCCTTCAGCGCCTCTCGCCATCGAGTGAGATTGCCCCTATAGGAATCCAGCAGGACTGCTTGCTTTTCCAGCGGCAGCACCGCGGTCGATACAGCCTTGAAGTTGGCCGTAAGGCCATCGAGTTGCGATCTCAGATTTTCCAATTGGGCGGGATCGCTTGAGTCCGCTTGTTTCATGATCTGCTCTCCCTGCCCCGCCGCCGTGGTTACGGTGGCGACCAGGGGAGCGCGAAGTTCCTGCGAAGCAAGGAGCAGGGCGTCAGTCGATTTGATTCTTTGATCGAGGCTTTGCGTCTTGTTCGACATCGCAAAAAGGGATTCGACGAGCGCTAGGATGCCGATTTGAGAGCTTTGATTCGCTGCTTCTGCGCTCGGTGCCGAACTGGCCGCTTGCGGTGGAACTTTGCCCGAACCTGACTCCAGGTCGGGCACGGAGCGTTGGAGTTGGTCGATCTCGGTCGAGAGACCTCCGGACTCCCGAGTTCCTGCCGCTCCCACAAACTGCAGAATGTCGTGCAGCGTCTTGCTGCGAGTCTTGTCAAGATCGATCTCGCTTTGCAGTTCATCGATGGTGGACTGGAGCTTGCGCCGCGCGCTGCCGTTCGCCTTCTCTAGCTTTGCTTTCGTGGATTGCAGTTCGACTTCTGTATCGTGCACCTGCGCGTCCGCGGCGGCTGCTTCTCGGGCCAACGAGATATATTTTGCCTGTTGTTGGCCGGGAACCGGCTGGGCTTTGTGGGATGCTGCGCTTTCCAGGATTTGGGTATGGGCGCGTGCGTACTCAAACGCTAATTTAAGAATCTGGATTGCTGTTTGCCGGTCGTCCTCGAAAAATAACGTGTCGGATGTATCCGCTGCCAGGCGTTGCTCGGAGACGATCTGGCGCTGCCAGTCGATGTTCTGTTTCAGGTAGGAAAGAATATTTTGACCGCTGGATGCGGGAGTCTGAGCCACGCCAACCAGGGTAAAAAGCAACGTAAAAAGAATGATGGTCCGGCTTGCGCGAGCGAGAATCTTGCCTCGGTCTTTCAGAACGGGAAGGAACATCCTTCTTGGATGCTGCTGCATCGCTCCAGGTTGTTGCTCCGTGAGATGCATCGGATTTGCTGCGTGGATGTACCAATGCTAGACTCCGAAGATGGCAACGAAGAAGAGCATCCGAAAGAAAGTAGCCGCCTCCAAGCCACCCTCCCGCAAGCAGTCCAAGAAATCAACGACCATCGCAAAACCGGTTCAATCAAAATCAAAGACGAAGTCCGCCGCAAAAAAATCGGCAAAGAAAGCCGGAGTGCGCAAGCCGGTTGCGGCAAAAAAATCGGCAGCGAAAAAATCGGTTGCAAAGAAGGCCAAGGGAAAGAAAGCTCCAGCAAAAAAGCAAGCAAAAAAACAAGCCCAGAAACAAACCCACAAACAAACGAAGCCACAGGCTAAGAAAGCCGTGAACCGTCGGGCCGTTCTTGAAAACTCCGCCGAAGGCCCGGAGCCGCGCCTGAGTGAGCAATCGGGAGATATGCAGGGACTTTCCCATCGGGAGTCGGCCAATTCGGAAAGTGTCGATGAATTGATGGAAGAGGGCAATGCATTTGAGGCCGGTGTTGTGGCGGGCGTCGAAGAGGCTGAAGATTCGGACGAGATGCCGGTTCACACCCATGAAGTTCCGGAGGATGATGTCCCAGGCGAGTATCTGGACGACGAAGAGTAAATCTGGTCAGTAAATCTGAAGAATAAATCTACAGAGCGGAATCGAAGGCAAGGAATTCAGGAATCGAAGATCACGAATTGAAGAGAAAGGGCACGAAGCATGGCTGGCACATTGAGTGGAAAATCCGTCTTGATTGCGGGAGGCACGGGTGGCCTGGGGAAGGCCGTAAGTCTTTCGTTTTTGAAAGAGGCCGCTCGCGTGAGTGTCAGCTATCGGAATCCCGATGAACTTACCTCTTTAATTAAGGATGCCGGTAGAGACGCTGCGTCCCTCAAGGGGTATCAGGTAGATGTTACCGATGATGCTTCCGTTCATCGATTTGCCGAAGGAATTGTGGCGGATACCGGGCGGATCGATGTGTTGGTCAACTGTGTGGGCGCTTATGCCGGTGGTATTCCCCTCTGGCAAACCGAACCCAAAGTCTTCGACCGCATGCTGGATCTCAATCTCCGCTCTGGATATCTCCTGTGCCGCGCCGTTGTGCCGGTCATGCTGAAACAGCAAAGCGGGGCCATCGTAAACGTGTCGTCAAAAACTGCGTTCGATCATGGCGCGGGCGCTTCCGCCTATGCCGCATCCAAGGCCGCGGCGGTTGCCATGCTGGATTCGCTGGCCGCCGATCTCAAAGGTACAGGGGTTCGAGCGAACTCTATTCTGCCAAGTATCATCGACACCGACGTCAACCGAAAAGCCATGCCCGGCGCGGATTTCTCCAAGTGGCCCAAGCCCGAGGACATCGCGCACGTCATCTTGTTCCTATGTAGCGAAGACTCAAAACTCGTACACGGTGCCGCCATACCCGTCTACGGCGACTCCTAGAAATTGCCGCCATCGTTGTTGTGGTCGGGAATCAGAATCGAGTGATCCAGAATCAGAACCGGCGCGCGGCTCTTGATCTGCCGTGCGCTGTTTGAATTTGCTATTCCTCTCAAGGTAACAGTCGCTCACGGTTGTTCGGCCAGCATCTCCGCCGCAGTCATCGCGTAAATAAGAGCGCATTGGGAGATGTTGCGAATGGGGACAAACTCGTTCGGTCCATGCGATACCGTCAATAAACCCGGTCCATAGGAGAATGCGGGAATGCCGCGAGCCGCATAGAATCGGGTTTCGAGCAATCCTGGACACAGCTCAAAACTGGTGGCTTTTCCGACGACATGCGCCACATGCCGGGAGAGGCTTGCGCCAAGCCGACTGTCGGCAGCGGTCGCTGCGGCCGCTTCTTCCTGCAGAATCTCGATTTCAAACCCTTCAAGCGCCTCGTGCAATCGCCGTTTTTCCTCCGCAAAGTTTTCTTCGGGATTCAGTCGGCGATCGAGGGTGAAAGAGCAAAATTCAGGGGTCACGTTAAAGTTCGTGCCGGCCTCAACCCGCCCGCCGATGAGTAGAATCGATTTACGAGCGGCGGCTGGAGCTATATTCTCCCGCGTCTCGCGCTGTTCGACTTCCTTTTTCAGATCTGCAAGACGCGCAAGTCCAGGCAGAGAGCGTTCGAATGCATTGATGCCTTCGAACTGTCTGCCAACATGGGCGGACTTCCCCCGCATGGTGGCCCGCATCGAAATGGCCCCCCGGTTGGCATTCCAAATAACGCCGCCCGTGGGCTCCGGCGTCAGCATACCGACAGCATCCTTGCCAAGCAGCCCCCGGGCGTCAAGATCGCGAGACCCGCGTGGACCGGCAGTCTCTTCATCTGGTACGAGCACGATTCCGATACGTCCATTGCCTAGAAGCTCTTCATCCCGCACGGCGGCCGCGGCGTGAATCATGGCCGCCAATCCGCCCTTCATGTCCGAAGATCCACGGCCAAACAGATTGCCGCCCTGGACCCGTGGGTGAAACTGGTCTCTGCTTTGCGCCGGGACCACATCGTAGTGCCCGCTGAAATAAAGAGTGTCTGTGCCGGTCCCAACGGAAGCGAGTAGGCATTCGCCTTCGCGTCTCACATGATCGAACCCCAGACGGGTTAACTCTTCACTGAGAACTCCGATGCATTCGCCGTACTCATTTCCAGGTGGATTCTCCGAAGGAATCGCAATCAAGCGTTGCGTAAGGTCCAACATTGCAGATTCGGAGAGACGTTTTTGAAGTCGTGGAGCAAAAGAGGAGAGATGTTCAGATAAAGAAGATGGCATTTCGCGGACAGCCCGTTTGAAAAAGAATCGCGAACATCCCAACTTACCACAGAAACCGGTCCGCGTTCGAACTGGTGTCTTCTGTGACGTCAAAGCTTTCCTCGGCATCCTTCGTGGTAAAGATTTTGATTGTGTCTTTGCTGATTACGGAGCGCTGAACTACTGGCTGCTGA
Organism: Candidatus Angelobacter sp.; assembly: GCA_035295685.1. GTDB lineage: Bacteria > Acidobacteriota > Terriglobia > Terriglobales > Acidobacteriaceae > Angelobacter. The sequence continues at coordinate 907 of DATGIO010000047.1, read as the reverse complement.
TTGCTTTCCTCTGTGACCTCTGAAGCTTTTCCTCTGTGTCCTCTGTGGTAAAGATGTTGGTTTAAGGCTTTTGATTTTGTTCTTGCCCTTACGGAGCGCTGACTACTGACTGCTGATTGCTTTCCTCTGTGACCTCCGAAGCATTTCCTCTGTGTCCTCTGTGGTAAAGATGTTTGCTTTTGCTATCCTCAGAGCGAGTACATGAATCGATGAATTAGGCTTCCATTGTTTCGGATGTTGATCAAAATGGTTTTGCGGTTGTTCCCAATTGCCTTGACCGGCGAGTTGTAGAAGATCTCTGCTTGCATCTTGGTCAGATCAGGCACGCACAAAGGAATCTCCTTGACCTTGCGATTGTGCGTGATTTGGCCGCTTCAGAGCCCGTTAGGCAACTTATGACAGCAGTTCTCGGTTCGGGATGTTTTGCGGTGCGTGGCATGCTCTTCAACAAGACGCCCGCCTCCAACTGGAAGATTGTGTGGCATCAAGATAAGACGATTGCCGTCAAAGTGCGAAAAGACGTCGCGGATTTTGGTCCATGGTCGATGAAGGCAGGCGTTCAACATGTGCAGCCGGGTGCATCGGTGATGGCCGGAATGCTCGCGATACGCCTACACCTCGACGAAAGCAATGAGAACAATGGTCCGCTGCGCGTTATTCCGGGCTCGCACAAAGCAGGGAATCTTTCGGCGGAAGCAATAGACACCTGGAGAATGCAGCCGAGCGTTGTTTGTACGGTTCCTAAGGGCGGCGCAATCCTCATGCGGCCTCTCCTGCTGCACGCTTCATCCTCCTCGATCGCCCCGGGTACGCGCCGGGTTGTGCATTTCGAGTTTGCCGCTGGTGAGTTGCCAGGCGGCTTGGAATGGCATGATCGCGCGTAAGCGGCATCAGGTTAATGACTACG